>JANPJM010000060.1:0-59630 GCA_031425525.1 Hymenobacteraceae bacterium
TGTTGGGCGGCACCACGCCGTTGGCCACGATGGTGGCAAACGCCCCGGTGCCCACCTTTTTCTCGCAGAGGTAGGTCGTCTTCAGATTCTGCTGATTGAGGCGAATGTTGAAGAACGTCGTCGGATCCTGGTTGGTCTGCGCGAACGTGAAGCGGTACGTGATGTCGTCGCCCGGCGTGGCCGGGTTGTTCTTCACGTGCACTTCGTAGCGGATGTTCTCGCCGAACGAGTAGTAGTTCGGACCACCCTGCGGCAGCTCGAACGGGACATAGTTGGCGATAAGAACGACGCGCGTGGAGTCGGCCGGCGAGCGGAACGCGTACACGTCGGTATTGTCGGCCAAGGGGTCGTTGGCGATCAGCGGCGCCTCGCGGTGCGAGGAGGCTTCCAGCGTACTGTACTTCGACGAAGACCAAACGGAAAAGCCGATGGCCCCCAGCGCCGTAGCGGCCAGCACCGCCAGCCGGCGATGGTTAGGGATTATCATAAAAAAAGTGGTTAAACCCGGTGAGCAAAAAAGTGCCTTGAAAAAAGTACTCCGCCACCGGCCTCCTCGCGCCGGCAGCCCTATCAAAAGGCCAAAGCCCGCGTTTGGTACGAACCGTATTTGACTATAGTTGAGCAGGGCCCCAAAAAACTTCTGGTACGCCCCAGAAGGTCGGCTTATTCCTTGCCAGCGGCGATACTATTCCGTCCATGGGTTTTGGGACGGCCTTGCTGTGCTGCCGTCGGCCCCGTAGCGGCGCGGCCACCCGGCACCCCGGCGCGCGCTCCTTCGGCTACTATCTGCTACCCAAACCGCTGCTTTCCGGCCAGCCGCGTTAAAAAAGGCAGTGCCCCGGCTCGTTTCCACGAACCGGGGCACTGCCTTTTGGGAGCACCGTGAGGCGCGGTGCGCCATGCCTACTCTTTCACCAGTTGTGTGGTCAAGCGCAGGGGCGCACCCGTGGCCGTAGTGCCGCGCACTTCCAGGTGGTACTGGCCCGTGGCGAGCGTACGGAGGTCGAGGATTTCGATTCCCAGCGGAACTGCCGACCGGCGCATCACTGCGCGGCCCAGTGCATCGTACACCACCGTCTCGTACGTACCGGCCGGCACTTGCTGCAGGTCGAGGGTAGTAGTGGCCGTTACGGGGTTCGGGTACAGTGCCAGTGTAGCGGCAGTTTCTGCCCCTTCGAATCGCACGGTCTGCACGTTCGAATACACGACGGCTCCTCCCTGATCGACTTGTCGCAGCCGGTAGTACACCAAGCCGCTATAAGCCCGCCCGACGTTCGCATCTACCGTCGAATAGTCGCGGCGCACGGTCGAATTCCCCGCGCTCTTCAGGCGCGCAATCTCCGTAAAGTTGCGGCCCGTGAACGAGCGCTCTACGCCAAAGTAGTCGCTGTTCTTCTCGGAGGCCGTAGCCCACGTCAGTACAGCGTCCTGACGGTGAGTGCTGGCGACAAACTGGATGAGTTCGACGGGCAGGACGACGCCCCCGTTCGTGTTTACCGTGGCCGGTGTCTGCAAGCCGTTGTTGTTCGCCGCGTTGGGGTCGTCGGTCAGGGCCGTCGAGCTGGCTCGCCCGCTGGCGGTGCCGCCCGGGGGCATGCGGAAGGAGAAGGTATTGGCGGTGGTCTGGTTCGCGGCGAGGGCCGTGATCGGGTCATACACCAGCTCGCCGGTAGAAGGCGAGTACGTCGCGCCCGCTACGCTGAAGGCCGACCCATCCGGGTTGAGCAGCGCGACCGGCAGTTGCACCCGCACGATCACGTTCTGCGCCTCGCTCGGCCCGTTGTTTATCGTCGTCACGGTGTAGGTCACCGTTTGACCTGGGGTGGCTGAAGTGGTGCCCGTGATCGTGGTCACTAAATCGGCGTAGGGCGCCACCGTGACGTTGAGGTTGGCCGCATTAGAGAGCGCACCGTTCACGTCACTCACCACGTACGGAATCGTTACCACACCGCCGGCAAAGCTCGGTGAAGGCGAGAAAACGACTTCACCCGTGTTGCCATCCACCGCGAAGGTGCCCTGGCCCACGACGGTCAGCGACGTCTGGATGCCAGGGGTCGTCGGGTTGAGGTCGACACTCGACAGCACGACACCTTCCGCGTCGGTATCGTTGGTACCACCGGCCAGCCGCACGGCTTGGCCGAACGTGCTCGTCGCGATGTCGTTCGTGGCCAGTGGCCCAACGTGTATCGTTAAGAGCGCTTGGTTGGAAACACCGGCCGTGTTGTCCTGAACGGTGTACGGAATGGTGCTCGAACCCGTGTAGCCCGCATCGGGCGTGAACCGCACGGAACCGGCCGTGATGCCGACTCCCACCGTCGTGAAGGTACCTTGACCTGCCACCGTGAAGCTCGTTTGGATACCAGCCGTAGCCGGGTCAAGGTCGATCGTCGCCGCGTCGATGCTTCCATCCGCGTCGGTGTCGTTAGCTGTCACCGCGAAGGTCACGGCCGTGTTTGGCGTTGTAAAGGCCACATCCGACACCGCGGCTGGCGCGGCATTGATCGTGATCGATACGGGCACCGCCGTTGAGGTACCGCCCGTGGCGTCGACCGTATTTACGGTGAACGAGTAGGTGCCAGCTGGCAGCGTCGCGGCGTTGCTCACTGTGAACTCGCCGGT
The DNA here is from genome assembly GCA_031425525.1 of Hymenobacteraceae bacterium. GTDB lineage: Bacteria > Bacteroidota > Bacteroidia > Cytophagales > Hymenobacteraceae > JANNMJ01. Next base: position 2,620 of record JANPJM010000060.1, read on the forward strand.
GGTTGAGTTGAAAGCCATCCCGGCCGGCAGCGTACCGCTGGCGATCGTCGCGGAGGTCAGAGCGCCATCAGCATCGGTCACCGTTGCCAGGCTCTGCCCGTTGTTGAGCGCATTCTGGCTGTAGGTGTTCGGCGAGGAGTACACCGACTCGATGTCGTTGTTGATGGTGATCGACACCGGTACGGCCGTCGAGCGACCGCCTTGCGCGTCCACCGTGTTCACCGTGAAGGTGTACGTACCGGCAACGGGTGGTGTGGCGGCGTTGACCGTGAACCGGCCCGTCGTCGTGTTGAAGCCCATCCCCGCCGGCAAGGTGCCGGTTGCGATCGTGGCCGAGGTGATCGCGCCGTTGGCGTCCGTCACCGTTGCCAGGGTCGAGCCGTTGGTCAGGACATCGCGGTTGAACGTGTTCGGCGAAGAATAGACCGCCTCGATGTCCGGGTTGATGACGATCGTCACCGACTGCGTCGTCGTACCGCCCGTCACATCCGTCGTCGTGATCTGGAAGGTGTAGCTGCCCGCCGCCAACGCGGCCGGGTTGCTGACCGTGATCTGACCGGTCACTGCGTTGAGCGAAGTGCCCGCGGGCAACGTGCCCGAAGCGAGCACCGCCGAAGTAAGCGCGCCGTTCGCGTCCGTCACCGTCGCCAGGCTCTGACCGTTGGTGTAAGAGTCGACGTTCTGCGCTGCCGCCACCACGTACACCGACTCGATGTCGGCAAACAGCGTGATGCTGACGTTCTGCGTGGTGGTGCCGCCGAGCGCGTCGGTGGTTGTCACGTTAAACGCGGTGGTGCCGGGCACCAGTGCCGCTTGGTTCGTGACCGTGAATTGGCCGGTCGTGGTATTGAAGCTTATGCCGGCTGGTAGCGTCCCGGAGTTGAGTACGGCGCTGGTAATGGCCGCGTCGGCGTCGGTGACGGTCGCCAGGGCGGTACCGTTGGGTGCTCCTTCGATGTTCCGCGAGTTAGGCGACGAGTACACCGCTGGGCAATCCACCCGGACACTCACCGTGCTGGTGGTGGTGCAGGTGCCCTGCGTGATGCTGTATTGAAACACGCTCAAGCCTTTGGTCAGGCCCGTGACGGAGGTTGATTGGCTGCTCGGCGAAACCACCGTGCCGCTGCCCGACAGGCGCGTCCAGGCGGGGGTGCCGACGCCGGGTGCATTACCGGTCAGCGTGGTGCTGGTGGTCGGCAAGCAGGTGCTGAGAGTTTGGTTCGAACCGGCCGCAGCCTGCACCACGGGGTTCACCGTGATCGTGATCGAGCCGCTGATGGCGCGCGAGCAGTTCGTGGGGCGCGTCACGTCGGTGGCCTGCACCGTAAACGTGGTCGTACCGCTCAGGGCGCCTGTAGGCAGGTTGATGGTGCCGCCGGTACCCGTCACGAACGTTCCGACGTCGGCCGCCCCGTTCTTGAGTTGGTAGCGAACGCCCACTTCCGAGCTGGCCACGGTCACGTTGGTCGAGCTGCCCTGGCAGATCGGGTTGGCCGTAGCGCCCAGCGTCAGGGTGTTAACCGGCTGCGGGTTCACCGTGATGACGGGCTGCGTCGTCAGGTTCTGCGTGCAGATGGCCGCGCCGATCTTGATGCTCTGCACCCGAATGGTCGTCGTGGCCGTCAGGGCGAACGACGTGATGGTGAACGGGTTGGTGCCGCCGAGTTGCGAATTGCTCAGATTCGTGCCGTTCGATGCGTTCTGCAGCGTGTACAGGATCTCCTCTGAAGCACCGATGGTTACGTTCGTCACGTCGCCTTCACAGATCGGGTTCGGCGTGGCCGTCACGGCATTATTGGCCGTCAGGGTTGGGCAGCCGACGATGACTGAGTTCGAATAGACGCTCTCGGCCTGCCCCGCTTGGGTCGCAGTCGCATTCAGCACACCACCGGCGTAGAGGATTGGCGTGGCGGGCGTACTGCCGGTCAGCGTCACCGTCCAGATGCCGCCCGTTACGGTACCGGTACCGATGAGGAAGTCGTCTTCGTAGAGGTTGATGACCGTCCCGTTCGGCGAAGCGGAAGTACCCGTCACGCTGGTGTTGCCCTCCACGTACGAACCCGTGATGACGGGAATCGTGGTGGTGCGGGTCTGCACCGTCACTACGTTGGACAGCGGGCTGACAGCCGCGCCCGACGGCGTCACGGTGGCGCTCACCGTCTGGCCGGCCGTCAGGGCCGTGAGGCCGGCCAGCGTCCAGGTGCCGTTGGCTTGCACCGTGGTAGTGGTGAGCTGCGCCACGCCGTTGATGAAGACGGTGATGACCGAGCCGGGAGCTTCCACCGACGTACCGCTCACCGAAGTAGCGCCAGCGTAAATCGGGCTGTTAACCACCGGTGCGATGGCCGCGCGCTGCTGGACCGTGCGCGTGGTGGCCGGCGAGACAGCCGAGATACACTGCGAGCCAACCTGTGCACGTACCGTCAGCACCTGCCCGGCCGTCAGCGACAGGCCCGTGAACGAGTACACGAAGCCCGTTGCAGGCGGTGTAGCAGCTACCGCCGTAGTCTGCGCGATGCGCAGCCCGCCGCTGTACAGGAATAGGGTGGCGCCTGATACCGTCGTGCCCGTAATGCTAATCATCGTGTTCAGCACCGGGTTCTGGTCGATGGTAGGCGCAGCGGTATTCGTGACGGTGTTATTCTGCGAGGCGATGCACTGGATGGCCGGCAGCGACTCGCAAAGCGCCGAGCCGGCCGGCGAAGAGGCCGTCGGCTGCTGCGTGATGTTGTAGGTGCCCTGGATCAGGCACGGGTTGCCGGTGCCGCAGTCGTTGGCGTTGCCGCCATTACAGAAGCGCGGGAAGGTGCCCGCAGCTGTAGCGGTGTAGGTACCGATCGGCGAAACTCCGGTAGGATCTACCAGTACGCCCGCTTGATTGTAAAACCGAATGATGGCAAAAGGTACCAACGTACCGCTGATGCCTTTCTCGGTGGCGCAGGTGATTGAGGGAATCGGCGCGGCGCACGGTGCCGGGGCCTGCGGGCCTACCACCGGCACTTCGTTGGACAGCGCCGAGACACTCTCGCCGCCGGCGATGTCCTGCGAGGTAGCAGTGATGATGCGCCCCGTGATGAGGACGCCCGCCCCCAGGCCGCTCAACGTCCAAGTGCCGCCCACCTGCACCGTGGTGGTGCCGATGTTCACGCCGTTCTGATAAACGACGATGGTGGCGCCCACGGGCTCCGTGGAGGTACCCGTCACGAACGCCTGACCCGTCTGGATCGGGCCGGTAACGACTGGTGGCACCGAGCGCTTGGGTACCACGCCGCCCGTCGTGCCGACGCCGGTTGGCGTTACGGGCGTCTGAATCGTGATCAGGTCAATAAAGGCCGCGTCGTAGTTGCCGCCGTAGGCAGCATCGTTCACCCCGCCTAAATCCGAAATGTTCTGCGACTTGGTCATCGTGTGCGGCGCAATCATCGTGTTGCCCGTCATCCGGATCGGGGTATTCAGGATGTTGCCGCCCGTCAGCAACGACGCCACGTTGGCATTCACCACCGAGGCAGGCATGTAGAAGTCGTAGAACACATCGAGGTCGCCGCAGTTGGTGCTCAGCGCGATCGACTTCTGCGCGTAATCGTCGAAGGCGAGTTGCACAAGCGAGCCGTCCGGGCCGGGGCCGTTTGGCGGATTGCCGTTGGCGGTGGAGCGACCATCAATGTTGTAGAGGCGGACGCCATTGTTCTGGCCCGTGATGAGCGAGATCTCGATCTCGAAGCCGGGGTTACCCACCACGGCGTTCAGGTCGCGGTCGGTGCCGGTGAAACCAAACTTACCGTCGGTATCAATCGCTACGCTGTAGCCCTTCGTGTTGGGTGCCGAGCCGCCGAGGCGGAAGCGCCACATCAGGTTACCGGCCGCGTCGGTGCGGAAGCCGACGGCTTTCTCGCCGGTAGGCAAGTCGACGAAATCGGTGAATTTGCAGTCTGGGCCGGGGCCCAGGTCGCTCGTCGGCTCGATGACGAGCTGCGGCAGCGAGGTGTAGAGCAGCTCACTCTGCGTTACGTCGCTGGTAGTGAAGCCCGACGTGGTGGCCGAGGTGTAGTTGTCGGCGTTCGGGTCTAGTACCAACCGGCCGGTGCCCGCTCGCTTGAAAATAGCTCCCGGGGTTTGCGCCGTAGCGGTTGCCACGCCCAAAACCAGGAGTAGGAAGGCTATCAAGCCCGTAAAGACCCGCCGAAGCGCCCTAGGGCGAGGAGGGGTTAGAAAGTACACGTGCATCATAAAATCAGCTCTAGGTAGTTAAGGTGAAAGGGAGCTGTCGGGTAGCCCGACAATACAGGTAAGCAGCAAATCTGGCCCGATGATCAGCCAGGAAGCGAGTGCCGTTGTTGGTGGCCGTTACGGCGTAGGTGACGCACGAACTGGGGGTGGCCGTAGCCCGGATCAACAGCGGCTTCTCGGTGCGGGAAGACGGGAGCTTATCCCGACGGGAAGAAAAATTGCCTTAAAACCGGAATAAATGCAAAACTACCTATGAAGGCAGCCTTGCGACTAAGGCAACCACCCGGAATTCGACCAACTGGAGGATGTCGGGCCTCAGTGACCTGTTTTCGACGCTGAATGGCTGACCAGTTCTTACCCTGGGTTACGATAGTGGCCCCATCAAAACCGAAACACCACCGAGAGCAACCCGCTACTGCTAGCAAGTTGCCCTCGGTGGTGTTTCGGCGGCGCCCGACCCGCCGTGTGGCCCTAACTGGGCGGTGGCGGCGGTGGGGCGCAGGTAGTGGTGGGCTTCGGCGGTGAGGTAGGCGAGTTGCCGGTGGACAACGGGTTTCATCGGCGCCTAAACCCGCAGGTGTAACAAGATGAGGTGTAACAAAAAAAATGTTACGGAGCAAATGGTTACCTGGGGTTGCGGGGACTTAAGAAAGCCTCGTTGGGGAGGCTGCCCCATTCTATGGGAAAGATATGCGCAAAAATGGTCTAGCGCATGTTGCGCTATTTCCCCGCCTGCCGGCCCAAATGAGGCGGCGGACGTACGCCCCGCCAACCCCCTCCCCCACCACAGACTTTGCTAAAAGTTTGGCAGTCTGCGGGGTGCTTCGTACTTTTGCAGCCTATTTTTCAGAACCCCTGAAGTCCTCCGAATGCCAACGATAAACCAGCTTGTGCGGAAAGGCCGCGAGAAGCTGACCGACAAGTCAAAATCTCCCGCGCTGGACTCGTGCCCGCAGCGGCGCGGCGTGTGCACCCGCGTGTACACCACCACTCCTAAAAAGCCGAACTCTGCTATGCGGAAAGTGGCGCGCGTCCGTCTGACGAATCAGAAGGAAGTGAACGCCTACATCCCCGGCGAGGGCCACAATCTGCAAGAGCACAGCATCGTGCTGATTCGCGGCGGCCGGGTGAAAGACCTGCCGGGCGTGCGTTACCACATCATCCGTGGCGCCCTCGACACCGCCGGTGTCAGCGGCCGCTTGCAGCGCCGCTCGAAATACGGCGCAAAGCGTCCGAAGCCAGGCCAACCAGCCGCAACGGGCAAAAAAGGCGCTCCGGCACCAGCTAAGAAAAAGAAGTAATGAGTTGATGGTTGATAGTTGAGGGTTGTTGGGTCGTTTGAACCATCAGCCATCAACTATCAACCAAAAACCATCAACTATCAACCAACTATGCGTAAAGCCAAACCGAAGAAGCGCCTCCTGCTTCCGGACCCAAAGTTCAAGGAAACGCTCGTGACGCGTTTCGTTAACTACCTGATGTACGACGGCAAGAAAAGCCTCGCGTACAACATCTTCTACGACGCCGTCGAGCAAGCCGAGACCCGTACCAAGGAGAACGGCCTGGAGCTGTGGCGCAAGGCGCTCAACAACGTGATGCCGACCGTGGAGGTGAAGAGCCGCCGCGTGGGTGGAGCCACGTTTCAGGTGCCGATTGAAGTGCGCGCCGACCGCCGCATCTCCGTCGGGATGAAGTGGTTGATCCAGTATTCGCGCCGCCGGGGCGAGAAAACGATGAAGGACAAGCTCGCCGGCGAAATCATCGCCGCCGCCAAAGGCGAAGGCGCAGCCGTCAAGAAGAAAGAGGATACGCACCGGATGGCGGAAGCCAACAAGGCGTTCTCGCACTTCCGCTTCTAGGCACTTCCGGCCGTACGACGGTGGATTGCTAGGAACTAAGGGACTTGGCGGGCGGGTTTCGATAGGATGCCCGGCCTCGCCAAGTCCCTGTTTCTTGCCCGGTAATGGGCAACGCAGCCCGTCCGACGGCCGATTTCTTTTCATCGCTGCTTTTTAATATCGAGTAGTATCAACCACCACAATGGCTGTCAACGAGCAACTCAAATACCTGCGTAACATTGGGATTATGGCGCACATCGACGCGGGTAAAACCACGACGTCGGAGCGCATCCTGTATTACACGGGCAAAACGCATAAAATCGGGGAAGTGCACGATGGTGCCGCCACCATGGACTGGATGGCGCAGGAGCAGGAGCGGGGCATCACGATCACGTCGGCTGCTACCACCACGTTCTGGAACTATCCGACTGATACCAAAGGCGATCCGATTGCCGATACCAAACAGTACAAGATCAACCTGATCGATACGCCCGGCCACGTAGACTTTACGGTGGAAGTGGAGCGTTCGCTGCGGGTGCTCGACGGTGCCGTGGCGTTGTTCTGCGCCGTGTCGGGCGTGGAGCCGCAGTCGGAAACGGTGTGGCGTCAGGCCGACAAGTACAAAGTGCCGCGCATCTGTTTCGTGAACAAGATGGACCGCGCCGGCGCCGACTTCTTCAAGGCCGTGCAGGAGATCAAGGATAAGCTCGGGGCCAACCCGGTGCCGTTGCAGATTCCGATTGGTGCTGAAGAGACGTTCAAAGGCGTGGTAGACTTGCTCACGGGTAAGGCTATCGTGTGGGACGATGCCACGGAAGGCAAGTCGTACAACGAAATTCCGGTGCCGGAAGACCTCGTGGAGACGGTCGCGGAATGGCGCCAGAAACTCGTGGAATCGGTGGCGGAGTACGATGACCGGTTGCTGGAGAAGTTCTTCGAGGATCCGAACTCGATCACGCGGGAGGAAATGATGGTCGTGATCCGCCAGGCGGTGATCGATATGAAGTTCTCGCCGGTGATGTGCGGCTCGGCCTTCAAAAACAAAGGCGTGCAGTCGATGCTCGACGCCGTGATGGCGTACCTGCCGTCGCCGCTGGATATGCCGCCGATCATCGGTACCGACCCGGATACGGGCGCCGAGATCGAGCGTCACCCGGACAATGACGAGCCGTTTACGGCGCTGGCGTTCAAAATCGCGACTGACCCCTTCGTGGGCCGCTTGTGCTTTTTCCGCTGCTACTCCGGTCAGCTCGAAGGGGGTTCATATATTATGAACAACCGCACCGGCAAGAAGGAGCGGATCTCGCGCCTGATGCAGATGCACTCGAACAAGCAAAACCCGATTGACCGCATTCAGGCCGGCGATATCGCGGCGGGGGTGGGCTTCAAAGACATCAAGACCGGCGATACGCTGACCGACGAGCGGTCGCGCATCGTGCTGGAGTCGATGTCGTTCCCGGAACCGGTAATCGGTTACGCGATTGAGCCGAAGACGCAGGCCGATATGGACAAAATGGGCATGGCCATCGCCAAGCTCGTGGAGGAAGATCCGACCCTGAAAGTGCATACCGACCCGGAAACCGGCCAAACGGTGCTACGCGGGATGGGCGAGCTTCACCTGGAGATCATCATCGACCGGATGCGCCGCGAATTCAAGGTAGAAATCAACCAGGGCGCCCCGCAAGTGGCGTACAAGGAGATGATTACCAAGAAGGTGGATCACGAGGAGGTGTACAAGAAGCAGACGGGTGGCCGCGGCAAGTTCGCGAAGATTCTGTTTGAAATCGGGCCGAAAGAAACCGAGCCGGAAAAGCCGGGTCTGGAGTTCGTGAACGGCGTGGTTGGGGGGGTGATTCCGAAGGAATTCATCTCGCCGATTCAGAAGGGTTTCGAGGAAGCGATGAAAGCGGGCGTGCTCGCCGGTTTCCCGATGGACTCGATGCGGGTGAAAATCTACCACGGGGCTTTCCACGACGTGGACTCGGACGCCCTGTCGTTTGAATTGGCCGCGAAGATCGGCTACCGCGAGGCCGCCGTGAAATGCGGACCGAAGCTTTTGGAGCCGATTATGGCCGTAGAAGTGGTGTCGCCGGATGAGTACACGGGCTCGGTGACGGGCGACTTGAACCGCCGCCGGGGCCTGATGAAAGGGATGGACACGAAGGCGGGCGCCAACGTGATCAAGGCGGATGTGCCGCTGTCGGAGTTGTTCGGTTACGTGACGACGCTGCGGACGCTGTCGTCGGGCCGCGCTTCGGCGTCGCTCACGTTCTCGCACTACGAGCAGGTGCCGCAGCAGATGGCCGACGCGATCATCGCGAAGCTGAAAGGCCAGAAGTAAGCGTTTTTTGAGAGCGCAGGCCGGGCAATCTTGCTCGGTCTGCGTTTTCTTTTTGATATCCGTAGTACCTTTACCGCGTGGGAACCGCCCGCGCTTTGTTTTTCAGCGATGAATCAGAAAATCCGCATCAAACTGAAGTCGTTCGACCATAACCTGGTGGACAAGTCTTCGGAAAAAATCGTGAAGGCCGTGAAATCGACCGGTGCCGTGGTAAGCGGCCCGATTCCGTTGCCGACCGAAAAGGAAAAAATCACGGTGTTGCGCTCGCCGCACGTGAACAAGAAGGCACGTGAGCAATTTCAGCTCTGTACCTACAAGCGTTTGATCGATATCTACTCTACCTCTTCCAAGACGGTGGATGCGCTGATGAAGCTCGAACTGCCGAGCGGCGTGGAAGTGGAAATCAAAGTCTGAGGAATCTCGGCCTGTCTTTATGCGAAAGCCCCCGGCCTTGCGAAAGGCCGGGGGCTTTTTTGCTGATGACACTGGGGGTGGGGTATTCAATCGGCCGCAGTAGTCGAGAACAGCAGGAAGCTTTCCTCATCGTCGGCTACGAATTGGGCAATGCGTTCGCGGTTTGCGCGGAACAGGTCGGCGATGGGCCGGGTGCGGGCGTTGCCCAGGGCGAGGCCGATGACTTTGGGGGGAGCGCCGTGCAGAAAGCTGCGTTGTCGGAAGCGGCGGCTGGCGTCCCTGGGGTAGCAATTCCTTCGGGATAGCAACCCCAAGCTGTGGTATGGAACCCTTTCAGGGTTCAGGATCACCAGCAACCCGCGTTGCTACGAGAGGAGCCGACGCAACAAGTCTATTAAAAAAACAGGCGGTGGTCTAAACCGGGGTGAAGGCTCACTTGGTGGCTGGGTTGGGGTGGGGGCGTGAGGCCCCCAATAAAACCCAAAAAATCCGCCCGAATGCCGCCCCCCCCACGCCCCCACCACCACGCGACGCATCACGCGCGAATAGCCCACCGCCAAAAAACAGGCGCTTAAGCCGCTGCGAGCCGCCGATCCCGTGCGGCTGCGAAGGCGAACACGGCCCGGATATGTTCGGCGCGCAGGGTGGGAAACTCTTCCAGTAGCTCCGGCTCCGTCATGCCGCCCGCCAGGTAGTCGAGTACATCGTACACCGTAATGCGCGTACCCGCCAGGCACGGCTTGCCGTTGCGGATGCCGGGCGTGATGGTGATGTACTGGTCGAAGTTCATGGGGTGGGGGGGTAGTAGTTATACATTGCCGAAGGTAACGGGTGACGAGGGAGTTCCGTGGGGCGGGTATGATTGGTCTAGCGCGGATTTAGGGGTCGCTAGCTGGTGGGAACGCGGGTCTCCGGCCCGCGATGGTGGCTGCGCGACAGTGACAGCGGGCGGGCCAGAGACCCGCGCTCCCACGCGCGACCGTACCCTGACTCCCAATCTGCTTTAAGACGGTAGATGCGCTGATGAAGCTCGAACTGCCGATCGGCGTGGAAGTGGAGATCAACGTCTGCTTCAGCCCACTGGCATTGAAAACGCCCCTTGTCGCTAAGCAGCGACTAAGGGCGATTTCAATTGATACGCTCACGTAGTGACCAATCGGTTGCGCAGTTTCACGTAAGTGTTAATCGTGTTCAAGAGCGTGTAAAATACCCACTCTAACTGCTCCGGGTACTCTAATTGCTTCGTTCGTTCATTATTGTGACGAATGTCGAATTTGTTCACAACAGCAAAAAACGTGTCCTCATCCGTGCTGCTAAAGTACGTTGCCAACCCTTTCCTCATCGACTCCAGTACAGACGCCAACTCCACGCAAGCTGAACGCATCAATTCCATCGTCTGCGGCTCCTGAAAAAATAATTCGCGTGCGTGTCTGATTCTAGTGTCCGTGGCTTCACTGCCAGTCAGAATATCCTCTCTGAGAAGCCCCGCCAGCGGCAGCACCTTTAACCCACTCTCAACTTGGTCACGGCCGTTTTTGGTAAGCTTAAGGTCAAAGTACATTCCATTGTCGCCAAGCTTGTACGTGACCAAGCCTTCGCTTTGCAAATGTTCCAGAAGCTGTTCTGCCTCATCATCAGAGGAAGTATACAGCAGCGCCTTGTCAATATCAGGGTGAAGAGGGCGAAACGGTCTGATTCCTTTGTCGCCGACCTCGTACAACAATTCTAAAAAGGCACGCACCTTCTCCTGCGAGTCCTGCGGATGTGGGTAACGCTGATAGCCACCATCTAGAAAGGCGGTGCCAATTAAAGGCGGCTCTTGCCCAAGCTCGGAAGCCCGCTTGCAAATACCGGCTACTATCGGCTTAAGATCATCGTAGCGCGTTCCCATCAGCTGACGCTGTGCCTCAAACGTGATACGTGCTCGCCCAACAGGGGCAAACTCATAGTCAAGGATGTCGTGGTTATTCTCTCGAATCTTAACCGACGAATCAAACGGCCAGCCAGTTAGGCAGCATTTTCTTGGTGTTACCATTGCGATTCTAATTTGCCTACCCCCGCACCCAAAACTCCCCATCCGCCGCCATCACCTGCTGAATCACCAGCAGGTAGCGCCCCCCCGCCTCGCCCAGCTTGCTCACCGTATCCGGCCCCAGGTGGGCCTCCGCGTTGCGCTTCACCACCACGCCCTGCCCGGCCGCAGGCAGCGTATCGGGGGTGTCGGCCACGTAATAGAGCAACGTGACGCCTTTGCTGCTCTTGTTGCCCAGCACCAGTTCGGCGCGCCGTAGCGCGTGGCGCCGCGCAGCGTCCGCGCCCGCCGCTTGGCCGGCGTATGCACGATGCGCCGCGCCTTCTCGTACTCCGGCACCAGCGCGCCCAGCGTCTCGCTCTTGCGCTGCCCCGCCACCAGCCGGTCCAGCTTCTGGTCCAGAATCTTCGTCGCTTCCGCAAACAGCCCCGGCAGCGTGTCCGTGGCCGCCGTCGTGGTAATCCGAATGTCGCGCGTCGCCCCCGTCGTGTTATCCAGCCCCGTCAGGTCGGTTGCCAGCGTCGTGCGCACCGCCGCATCGTAGCCCGCGTCTTTCAACTCATTCGCGTCGAGGGCATCAATACCCGTCAGAATATCGCGCAGGTACTGGCGATACTCCGCGTCATCCCCCTTCATCATTTCCAGCGCCGAGCCGGCTTCCAGCGTCGCCAGCAGTTTCGCATCCGTACTCAGCACCAGCAGCAGGTTGCGCAGCACCTCCGCCTTTTCGGCCGCTTCGCGCTCCACCTCGTCGCGCTGGCGTGTCGTCACGGTGGTCAGCGTCGCCTGCCGCCGCGCTTCCGCCCGAATGGCCGTTGCCTGCTCATCCAGTTCGTCGCGCCACTTCCCGATCAGCTTGATCGCCCCCAGCGCCGCGCCTTCCCCACCGGGGTTCAGAAAACGCACTACCGTCTCATACATCGTCACCCGATCTTCTTGCTTGGTCGTCATCGCTTTATCGAAAAGTAAGAGATAAAAAAAACGAAGCTGCCGTCAAGCAGCTTCGCAAGCAAAGCTAATAATGCAAGCCCATACATAGTCACCGCCTCGCCCGCTACAGCCCGCCATTCGCCCGCCACGGTCAGCGAGTCGCCCGCCACGGTCAGCGAGTCGCTCGCCACAGTCAGCGGGCCGCCCGCCACGGTCAGCGGGCACCCGCCACGGTCAGCGAGTTGCCCGCTACGGTCAGCGGGCCGCCCGCCGCAGCCCGTCCGCCCAGGCTACCCGTTACACATCGCGCCGCACGGTTTCGGGCGAGAAGGCGGGCAGGCAGACGGTGACGTACTCGGCGCCGTCGGGGTCGGGGGTGGAGTAGCGCACCCACTCGTGGGGGTGCGTGATGACGGCCTGGTTGGCGGCGACGCGCATGACGCCGCCGTCGTGTTCGACGTGGAGGGTGCCGCGTAGGACGATGGTGATTTCCTCGAATTCGGGGCGTTGGCCGGGTTCCTCCCAGCCACTGGGCGAAATCATGCGGGCGATGCTGAGGGCGTCGTGACCGGAATTGACGCGGCCGACATATTCTTCGATGCGCTTCGGTTTCGTGCCGACCGCGGCAATGATGCTGGGGGAAGAGAGGAGCCGGGGCATACGTGAGGTGCGGGAAGCGCGTGATGAGGTGGTTCGAGGGCGGAAAGTTATATCAAATTCATGCTTTCTCCTACTGCCGGCGCTAATAGGCGCTGTCCGGTGCTGAGACCACCGCTTTCGGCCATTTGCTGCACGAGGCGCAGGGGTTCAGAAGCGGGTTCGTCGGAGAGGTCGAAGGTGCCGTGGTGCATCGGGAGGAAGGTTTCGGCGCGCAGGATATTGAATGCTTTGATGGCTTCCTGGGGCGAAATATGGGCCGCGCGCATCATAAAGCCCGGTTTGTAGGCGCCGATGGGGAGGAGGGCGTAGTCGAGGGGGCCGAAGTGGTCGACGATCTGCTGGAAGTGGGGGCCCCAGGCGGTATCGCCGGCAAACCAGAGCGTGCGGGCGCTGGCTTTGTGCTGGACGAGCAGCGACCCCCACAGCACGCGGTTCATGTCGGCGAGGCCGCGCCGGTGCCAGTGCTGCGCGGGCAGGTAGGTGAGGGTAAGGGGGCAAGCGGGGCCAAGGGCGTCGAAGGGTTGCCACCAGCCGGCTTCCTGAATCTGGGCGGCCGGTACGCCACACGCCAGTAGCAGGGGCGCCATGCGTAAGGGGCAAAGCCAGACGGCTTGCGGGTTGGCGGCGAGGACGATTTTGACGCTTTTGTCGTCGAGATGGTCGCGGTGGCCGTGCGAGAGAAATACGGCGTCGAGGTTTTGGAGCAGCGCCGGGTCGGGGAAAGGCAGCGGATGGCGGCGCTTGACCACGGAGACGTTGAAGAACACCGGATCGGTCAGTAGGCGTTTGCCGCCCCACTGCACGAGCCACGTGGCGTGGCCAAGCCACACGAGCGCGTCTTGCGCGGCGGGCGCGGTACCGGCGAGCAGTTCGGGGGCGAGGGGCTGGACGGTGGGGGCCCACTGGTCAGTCTTTTTCTCCTCGCGCTGCGGGTTGCGCTGCAGTTGCCAGGCCAGCAAGGTGCCGATTTTCGATTCGAACACGGTGCCGTCGGCGTTGACGAACTGGCGGCCCCGGAGGCGGTTGCCGGGCCAGCCGGGTAGTACGACGGGTAAATTATCGTTTTTTAGAAAGGTTTCCACTTCAGGAGGGGCCGTTACGGGTGCCGCCGCAAAGGTGCGCCGCGTGGCCAACATACCGGCGGCCGTGGCCAGGCCGAGGCGACGGAGGAAGGTGCGGCGGGTGGGCATGGGGGATAAATTCTGCGGAAAGTAAACTAAGGGAGTTGCTTAGTTTACTTTTCACTAAAAAACTCTCTTGCCTAACGCCCCACCAGCCACAGCCGCCGTAGTGCCTTTTGCGCATCCGTAGCGGTGGCGAGCGGCGCCAGTTTCACGGCGGGGTCGGCGGCGAGCGTGACGGAAACGGGGCGCGTCGGCAGTCCGCGCTGGCTGACTTGGAGCGTGACTACATCGCTGGGTTTGCGGTTTTTGAGGGCTTTCGTCCAGTCTTTTTCTGAGCGGATTTTGCGGCCGTTGAAGCTTTCGATACGGTCGTTGCGGTCGAGGCCGGCGGCGTGGAGCGGGCCATCCTGACGGGTGCCGCCGGTTAGGGTGGCGCCCGTGGGGCCGAACTCCAAGCCCGGTGCGCCGAGCCAGAGTTTGGCGGGGTCGGCGGGGGCGAGTGTCAGGCCCATCGGCGCGAGCAGGGCCGCCCAATCGTGCGGCTGATGGCCGCTGATGTGGCGCCGCACAAACTGCCCGGCAAAGGCCGAATCGGCGGTTACGTCGGCGATGGCGCGCTGCACGTCGGGCAGCGAATAGGGTTTCTGCGGCGCGAAATCGGGGGTTTGAAACTGGCCGTTGGTGGCCCACAGCCGCCGCATCACCTCATCGAGGGAGTGGTTGCGGGCGCGGAGCTGCAAATCGAGCGCGAGGGCCGTGGCGCCGCCGATGGTGTAGTACGAAACGTAGGTGTTGAGGCGGTTGGTGGGGTCGATGGAGCGGGCGGCATCCACGAATGGCGCCTGTTGGCTCATTTCGATGGGCGAAAAGCGCCCGGCGCCCGGCAGTCGGCTTTGGTTGATGAGCTGGGCGGCTTCTCGGAAATAGGCATCGTCGGAAAGCAGGCCGGCGCGCCGCATGATCAGGTCGCCGTAGTACTGCGTGAACCCCTCGGCGAGCCACAGCAGCGAACTCATATTGGCGCGCTGGAAATCGAAGGGTTCGAGGTCGGCGGGGCGGAGGCGCTCGACATTCCAGCTATGGAAAAACTCGTGGCTGATGGTGCCGAGGTGGTCGGTATCGCCGCCTTTGAGCGGTTTGGGTTGCGGCACCATCGTCGAGTTACGGTGCTCCATTCCGTCGCCGACGGCCGTGGGGAGGTAATCGGCGAGGAAGGTGTAGCTGCCGTAATCGAACTTCGGCAACGTGCCCCATACGGCTTCAGCGGCGCGCGTAATGCGTTGGGTGCGAGCGGCGAGCGAATCACCTTCAATGGGGGAGCCCCGGTGCAGGAGCCCGATTTCGATGGTCTGTCCGCTCTGCGTCCACACGCGCCGCCTGAGCCTGCCGACGAGCATCGGCGAATCCATCAGGTACTGGAGGTTGGGCGCTTGGTACGTTACGTGAAGCGGGTAATTGCTGCCGATTTTTTGAAGCTGCGTCGATACATCCCATCCGGTATCGAGCAGCGCGACGCGCACCTGCTGGGCAAAATCAGCGTACTCGCGCGAGTAGGCCAGTACGGCGGGCAGATTGAGATGGGCGCGCTCGGCGTCGATGGCGGCGTAGGTGCCGTCGGCGCGGTCGGCGAAAACGGTATACCTGAAACGGCAGTGGGGCGGGCGTGGCCCAACCACTTCCCACGAATAGGGGTCGGGGTGGCGCAGGGGCAACGGGCGGCCCTGCGCGTCTTCGGCCGCTACAGCATACACGTTCTTGCTGAATTCGTGGAGGGCGTAGCGGCCCGGCGACGCCCGCGCGAACTCGATGCGGAGCGGGCCGGGGCGGCTGATGGCCGGGAAGACTACGCTGACCCGCGCTTCGTGGTGGGCGGCGTTTGGAAACGAAATGTCATACTCGACGGGCCGTTGTCCTTGCGCGTGCAGCAAAGAGGAGGACGCGAGGTAAGTCAAAAGGCAAAGCGTAACGGAGCGCATAGGCAGTATAAAGGAGCGGCGAAGTTCCCGCAAAGACCGCGAAGGCGACACGAAGGGCGCAAAGCGCGTCGGGGAAATCTTAGGGGCGTTGCCAGATGCTTGCCTGAACGGCGCCGCTCACAAAGCTGGCTGCGGTGGTAGCGTGCCAACCAGCGGCGGTAAGCGCGGCGGGCCAATCGGGCAAGGTCTGGTTTTGCATCCCCGTTGTCAGGCGGAAAAAGCGGTACATTACGGCCAGGAGCCCACGTTGCCACGCGGTGCGGGGCGGCGCAAAGTCGGCCACGAGCCACGCGGTGCCGGGCGTGAGCGCGGTCATCAGTTCCCGCACAACCGCTGCCAACGCATCAGCACTGAATAAATCGAGGAAAAAGAAGGTCAGAATAGCATCGAACTGCTCGTGGGGCCGCAGCGCGGTTTCGGTGCCGAGGCGGAACTCGACCCGCGCCAAGTCGGCTGGGGAAGCGGTGCGGGCCAGGTGGGCGCGGGCACGGGCCAGCATCGCGCCTGACGCCTCCAGATACACCACCCGCGCGCCGGGTGCTTGCGCCAGCACCGCCGGCAGTACGCGCCCCGTGCCCCCGCCAATGAACAGCACTCGCCGCACGGTGGTGGGCAGCCCGTGCCGCACGGCCCACTGTTGCGCCCGCCGCAGCGCCCCGCCGAACACGCCGCCGGCCATGGCATCGTAGAAAGGCGCCACCCAATTGAAGTTTCCCGTATGCATCAGTGGCGGTGAGTTACGTTTGCTTCCGTTACTTTCTGTTTTGCATCTATGATTCGTGCTGCTCGGCGGCGGCTGGGGGCGGCCTTGGCGCTGCTTACGTTGGAAACGGTACTGCTGCTCGGCGCGTGGCTGGCGTGCGTGGGGCTGGTACTGGCGTTTGGCGAGTGGTGGCTGGCGCGCGGCACATTCGGGTTCGATGGGGCCGCGTTTGCGCTGATGGCGCGGGCCAACGCTGCTATACCGCTGCTCACGCCCGTGATGGTCGGCTTCACCTGGATCGGGACGCAGTACGTAATGGTGCCACTCGGCGTGGGGTTGTTGTTGTGGTTTGCGCTGCGGCGGCGGCATCGGTGGCATTCGTGGCGGGTGCCGGTAGTGGCGCTCGGCTCCACGTTGCTCAATGGGTTGCTCAAAATAACGTATCACCGGCCGCGGCCGCTGGTACCGCACCTGGTGGCGGCGCACGGCCTGAGCTTCCCCAGCGGCCACGCGATGGTGGCGGCGTCGTTTTGGGGGTTGCTGTGGTGGCTGGCACGCCGGAACTTACCGCCGGGCGCACGCCGCACGGCCGCACTCTGGGGGTTGCCGGTGCTGGCGTTGCTGGTGGGCGGCAGCCGGGTGTACCTGGGCGTGCATTACGCTTCGGATGTGCTGGCCGGGTTCGCCGCCGGGCTGGCGTGGCTGGGATTGTCGCTGGCGGTTATCGGGCGGTTCGAGCGGCGGGCGGCCCGCGCGTTGGTGCCCGAAGAGCCCTTGGCGCCGCCGGCTTCCGACGAATAATGCTCCTGATTGGCGGGAGACATTTTTTGCCGCTCGGCGCTTGCGCCGTCCGAACCGGGCGCCGTACCTTTGCAGCACCGCTCGCCGCCTCTAAACGGGCAGCGGGTTCGCCTGACTAGTTGCGGTTGTGGCGAAATTGGTAGACGCGCTGTCTTCAGGCGGCAGTGCCGCAAGGCGTGAAAGTTCGAATCTTTTCAACCGCACTCTGGAAGCCCGGCCCGCAATGGTCGGGCTTTTTTGTTGGCCTGGTGTGATGGTCGGCACCGTAGTACGGTAGGTTCCGGCAGAGAACGCCAAGCACAACCGTCGCGCACATCGCCAGTACACTTAACGCGAAACTCGAAACTCGAAACTCAAACCAGCCACACCCGCAGCGCGTGCAAACCACGCACGCCCTGGGCTTCTTCGAGGGCCAGATGGTCGATTTGGTCGGTTATCAGCCCTTCGTGGCGCAAAATCGCCAGGTATTCCTCGTACTCGGCGGCTTCGCGAGGTTGTTGGTAGACGAGCGCGAGCGCGCCCGGCTGCGTAAGGCGCTGGCTGACCTGTTGCTCATCGAGGTACGTCGCTTTATCGATGCGCTTTTTGACGATTTCGTAGCGCGCATTCCACGCCCCATCTACGTCGAACTGGCGCTCGTCTTCACGGAAGCGGATGGCGAGCGGCTGCGTGTTCACCAACAATAATTGCGTGGTGGCGAGTGGCAAGGGCAACTCACTTTTGAGCGCATTGGTGGCTTGCGCGATGCTGATGAGCGTACGCAACTGCCACAGCCGCAGCTTGCGCAGCACGCTTACATCGAAAGGTGGCGACTGCACCAGCGAGGCGCCGACGTAAATGTCGAAATCGACGCCATCCGTCACCGATTTGCGGAAATAGTGCGGGTACAGCTGCTGTGCCTCCGCTTCGGCCGTGTCGAGCAGGGCGCTGATGCGTTCGTTGAGGCGGGTCTGGGCCTCCTCGAACGCGCGGCGTTGGCGGTACACCATTCGCCGACGCCCATCGATGGCGGCCCAATAGCGCTGAATCGGCGCGCGTGCTTCAGGGGTATTCGACTGCAAATATTCCAGCAGCGGCTCGACTTCGGTGCGCAAAATTTCGAGAATCGTCACCTCGTCTTCGGCCAGTACGCCGTCGCGTAGGCTCACCAGGTTGCGGCGGGTGAAGTACCGGAGCTCCTCGACGATAGGCAGCGGCTGGGCTTCGGCGGCAATGTTGAGTACCCGATTGGCGAGCAGAAGCTGCTCGGTAAGGTCGGCGCGGACGGCTTCGGCCCGCGCCGCCGACGACCCCCGCACGTCGATGGCCGCATACAACGGGTACACTTCCGGGAAGACGATGGGCCGCAGCGTGGGCGCGGGTACTTCGGCGCGCTGTTGGGCCAAAAAGTCTTCGGCAGCTTCCACGAACCGCCATTCCAGCGCCGGGTGAATGGCGGTAAAGCGCTCCTTCACAAGGGCTTGCACGCGCGCCCACTCGGCATTCTGGTGCCGATGCACGGCCACGGCGAAGAGCGGCAAAAACTGCTCGATTACGCCTAAGCTAGCGGCTGAAAGTGCCTTGGGCACCGGCGCGCTCAATTCCAGCACCCCCAGCACATCGGAGCCGTACCGCAGCGGGCACAGCACGAGGGTGCGGGTGTCGAGGGTTTGCAGCGGCACCACGAGTTCGGGGGGCAGGTGGGCGGCGGTGGCGCGCACGTCGGGGAGCAGCAACGGCTCGGTGGCGGCATCGAGCAGTTGCACCAACCGCCGCACCTCACGCGGGTCGAAGGCGAGGGCTTCCGTCAGCCGTTGGCAGAGCGTTTCTTCGCCGAGCCGCAAGCCGAAGGTTTCGAGCGTGCCGTGGCGCGGCCGGTAGCCGGTCAGGCCGAGGCGCAGCGTGGGCTGCCGAAAAAGGGCGCGTAGTTGCTCCTGAAGCTGTTCGAGGCGGTCGGGGGCGAGCAGCACGTCGCGCGCCAGCAGGTCGTTTTTGAGGGTTGAGAGGATTTGCGTCTCCGTAACATCGGTCAGGTTCAGCCCCACGAACCCGCGCAACGTGAAGCGCTCCGGCGGCAGCAGCGCGAAGAACGGCGTGAGGTCGAGCGGATTTTCGCGTAGCGTTTGCCGGTCGGCGGGCGTGAGCGGCGGCAGTTCACCGGCCACATCAACCCGCAAAAACTGCTGGTTCAACTCTACTTTGAAGTGGCGGTACAGTCCCGATTCGTAATCGGGTACCGTGAACAGAATGGTTTCCTCGGCCTCCGGGCGTTCGGCGTAGCACGCGGCCAGAATGTGGCGGTACGCGTGGCGGGTCAGGTACAGCGCCGTTTCGGCGGCCGTAAGGTTGAGCGGCGGCTTGAGTTGCCCGGCGGCCGTCACCATCACCGCGCGGAAGGCGGGCGCGGCATACAGTACCTCGCGGTCGAACGGCGCGACCGCTCCGCTCAACGCCGTGGTGCGCGCGGCGGGCGGAATGAGGGCCATAAACAGCGATTCGACGAGTTCGGCGTGGGCCGTCAGCACGGCCCGACCGGGGTTGTCGGCCAGGAGCGCGGGCGCATCCTGGAGGCGCGTCAGCAGGTCGAGGGCGAGGCGCCCCAGCCCGGTAGTGGGTTCTTCGACGGCGCGGGCTTGCCACCACGCCACCAGCGGCGCGAGCGATAGAGCCGTCGGGAAAGGCAACGGCTGACCGGAAAGAGGAGCGGCAACGTCCACGGAGGAGGGCTGAAAGGCAAAGGAGCGCGGCAACGCGCCGGTGGGCGCCACCACGGGCGCGGTGGGCAGTATCGTCAGGGTTTACGCAGCTCCACGAGTACCGGTTGGTCGGTGGGGGCGGTGTGCAGGTCGCGCAGGGCGCCACCGTCGAGGCGGGCTTCTTTGCGCAGGTTTTCGTAGCAGGTGCAGCACGACGAAACGGTGGTGTAGCGCGACTGAATGGCGACATCCGTCAGCTCGAAGCGGTGTAAAATGGGGAGGCCCGGCTTGCGGGGCAGCAAGATGCTGTACCGATACCCACCGATGCCAATGACGGAACGCGCGAAGGGGCGGTCGCGCCGAATCAGCAGGTCGGGGGCGCCGGGGGCGGCTACCGGATTCTTATCGAGTAATAATGTATCGGCTCTGGCACCGCCGGATCGGTCGATGGGGGTGCGGATGAGGAGCAGCCGGAACGTTTCGAATTGCGTGAATCCGCGCGCGCCCACGCCGATGGTATCCCGGTTGAACCGCAGCGCAATATCGTCGGCCGCTTCCTGGCCGGGGCACTCGCAGCTTTCCGCCACGCAGCAACCACTGAGGAAGCCCAGCAGAATGAAAAAGCTGAAAAGGGATAGGAAGGACTTCATTTGCTTCAATTTCTCGCAGAGGACGCAGATGTTTCCGCAGGGGTTCGCGCAGGCAGAAAATCAATCAAAAAACCCACGCATCCACGCATCAACAGTACCTACTCATCTGCTCATCTATCTCCCTCAAATTCCCCCTCCCATTTCGCCACCACCACCGTCGCCAGGCAATTGCCCAGCACGTTCACGGCGGTGCGCGCCATATCCATCAACGCATCGATGCCCAAAATGATGAACACCGGCCACGCCGGCAGATTGAACGACGCCACCGTGCCCAGCAGAATCACCAACGATGCGCGCGGCACCCCCGCCACGCCCTTGCTCGTGAGCATCAGCGTAAATACCATCACGAGTTGCTGCCCGAACGTCATGGAAACGCCTGCCGCCTGCGCCACGAAAACGGCCGCCAGCGAGAGATACAACGTGGTGCCGTCGAGGTTGAACGAGTAGCCGGTAGGCATCACGAACGCCACCACGCGGCGCGGTACGCCGATGGCTTCCATCGCCTCCATCGCGCGGGGCAGGGCGGCTTCCGAAGACGTGGTCGCGAAGGCGATGCTGCACGGCTCGGCCACCGCCGCGATGAACTTGCGCAGTGGCACCCGCCACGCCAGCGCAATGGGCAGCAGCACCAGCAAAATGAACGCGATGAGCGCGCCATACAGCGTCAGGAGCAGGTAAAGCGCATTTTGCAGCGGTCCCAACCCCAATTTGCCCACCGTGTAAGCAATGGCGCCGCCCACGCCCAGCGGCGCCAAATACATCACCACGCCCGTAAACTTGAACATCGCGGCCGTCAGGCTCTCGAAACCCAGCAGCAGCGGCCGGCGCGCGCCCTCGCTCAGTTGCGCCAACCCAATGGCGAGCAGCACCGCAAACACCACCACCTGCAACACCTGGCCCTCGGCGATGGCTTTGGCGATGTTTTCGGGGAAGGCGTGCAGGATGATATCGCTCGCCGATTGCGGCCCGACGGTCGGTAGCTCGCTCACCTTGCCCGCCGCTTCCACGGGCTGTTTAATGCCCTCGCCGGCGCGGGTGAGGTTGATGGCGCCGAGGCCCAGAAAGAGCGCCAGCGTGGTCACGACTTCAAAATAAATCAGCGCCTTGATGCCCATTCGGCCGACCTGTTTCAGGTCGGAATGCCCCGCAATGCCCACCACCAGCGTGGCCAGCACGAGCGGCGCCACGATGGTTTTGACGAGCCGCAGGAAGATATCGGACAGCACTTTCAGGCTTTGCGCGGCCGTCGGGAAATCGTAACCGGCTTCGATGCCCACGAACATCCCCAGCAAAATCCAGAGCGTGAGCGAGCGCCGCGAGGCCACGAAAACCGCCACCCCGGCCAGCCCGATCCAGCGCGCCCACCACAAGCGGTCGGTCAGCGGTGCGTGGCCTTCGGCTTGCCAAAGCAAGGTCAGCAGCACGCCCAAACCGAGCAACAAGAAAACGAAACGGAGCGGCGAAGGCCGCGCGGCGGGCGGTATGGAGTCGGCGGGGAGGTGCATCAGCGGCGGAAAAGGGGCCAACGAAGGTACAACGGCCCTCCGCCCGTGCCCGGTCTTTACCGGCCGGGCACGGGCGGAGGCTCCACCCATCGAAACGTGAGGTTGAGGCGCGCGCCCACCGGCCGGGCCGTCTTCGGGATGGCGTGCTGCCAGTGCGTTTGCAGGTCGCCGTGCATGAGCAGCAGCGAGCCGGGCGTGAGCAGCAGCGAGCGGGTGTCGGCGTGAGCGAGGCGGCGGCGGAAGCGAAACCGCCGCGCGGCGCCCAAACTCACCGACGCAATGACGGGCGCCGGGCCCAGTTCGGGCTCATCGTCGGCGTGCCAGCCCATCGAGTCGCGGCCGTCGCGGTAGAGGTTCAACAGGGCACTGTTGTAGCGCGCGCCGGTGGCGAGTTCCAGGGCGGCGCGCACGGCCGAGAGGGCCACCGGCCACGGCGCCGGTTCGCGCCGCACCCCCGAATAGGCGTAGGTGGCGCCCGCCTCGCCGACCCACGCCGTGTGCCGGGGCTCGGGTACCAACCGGCCGAACAGCCGGATGTGGTGCTGCGCCCACGCCACCGCGCCCGGCGCCAGCAGCGCCGCCAGCAGGGCATCGGCGGCGGCGGGTGCCAGAAAATCGGGGTCGAAGGTGAGGCCCGGCGGCAGGGGCGGGGCGGCGGCGAAAGCAGTCATCTGCCTACGACCCCCACGACTCCCGATCCAGACTCCGGTACTGAATGGCTTCCGCCAGATGCTCGATTTTGATGTCGTCGGAACCCGCCAGATCGGCAATCGTGCGGCTGACTTTCAGGATGCGGTCGTAGGCGCGCGCCGAGAGGCCCAGCCGCTCCATCGCGGTTTTGAGCAGGGTGCGCCCGGCGGCGGGCAGCTCGCAGATGTCCTTCACCATCGGGGCGGGCATCATGGCGTTGCTATGGATTTCGGGGTGGTCTTTGAAGCGGTCGGCCTGGCGTTGGCGGGCTTTGATGACGCGCGCCCGCACGGCGGTGCTGGGCTCGGAGCGACGCGTTTCGGTCATTTGGTCGAAGGAAACGGGCGTTACCTCCACGTGTAAATCAATTCTATCCAGCAGCGGGCCGCTCACCTTGCTCAGGTAGCGCGCCACCACGCCGGGGCCGCAGGTGCAATCCTTGTCGGGGTGGTTGAAGTAGCCGCACGGGCACGGGTTCATCGCCGCGACGAGCATAAACGACGAGGGAAACTCGACCGCAATCCGCGCCCGACTGATCGTCACGCGGCGCTCCTCCAACGGTTGCCGCATCACTTCCAGCACCGATCTTCTGAACTCCGGCAATTCATCGAGAAACAGCACGCCGTTGTGCGCCAGCGAGATTTCGCCGGGCTGCGGGTACGACCCGCCGCCCACCAGCGCCGCATCCGAAATGGTGTGGTGCGGCGCCCGGTACGGCCGCTGCGCCAACAACCCCCCGGCCGCCGCCAGCTTACCCGCCACCGAATGAATCTTGGTGGTTTCCAAAGCCTCCGGCAACGTCAGCGGCGGCAAAATAGAGGGCAGGCGCTTGGCCAGCATCGTTTTGCCCGCGCCCGGCGGGCCGATCAGAATCACGTTGTGCGCCCCCGCCGCCGCGATTTCGAGCGCCCGCTTGATGTTTTCCTGCCCCTGCACGTCGGCAAAATCGGCGGCGTACTGGTACACTTCGCTCTCGAACACATCGCGCGTATCGACCACCAGCGGCGCAATCGGCGCCTGCCCGCTCAAATGGTCGATGGCCTCGCGCAAGGTGCCCACCGGAATCACGTCGAGTTGGTTGACAATCGCCGCTTCCTGCGCATTTTCCTTCGGCACCAAAAACTCCTTGAACCCCTCCTTGCGGGCCTGAATCGCCATCGGCAGCACGCCCTTAATCGGCCGCACGGTGCCGTCGAGGGCCAATTCGCCCATCACCACGGCGGTTTGCAGCCGCTCGGCCACGGTATGAATCGTCTGCTCCGACGCCGCCAGCAGCGCCAGCGCCAAGGCCAGATCGTAGTGCGCGCCCTCCTTCCGCACGCTCGCGGGCGCCAGATTGATGATGCACCGGCGGCGCGGCATCTGGTAGCGCAACGCGCCCAGGGCGGCCTCAATCCGAAACGTACTTTCCTTGATGGCCGAGTCGGGTAGGCCGGTCAGAAAGTACTGCGGCGTTCCGGGAACAGCATTGATTTCGAGCGTGATCGTGGTGGCGTTGACGCCCTCCACGGCCGAGCCGTAGGCGGTTACTAGCATTTTGGGGGTGCGTTTGTTTTGTGATTAATGTAGTATCGGTAATTATCGAGTGGCAGTAGTTACCACTATACTATCACTGACTAAGGCCGCTCGCTTAGTGTTGATATTTACCAAATATTGATAAACCAACTTGCGTTTTCCTTTTCTGAAATAATCTTCTTCCACACTAGCCAAGTAGTGGTCAGGGCTGAGTTTACTGAAATAGATCAAAGCGAGCCGTTTTGGAATAGGCTGGCGGTCGCGGTGAGCCTGCTTTCGCACCAGCATTGTGACAATTTGCTCGCGCTCTAATTCAATAGGTGTTTCTCTCTCAATATTCGACCTCCATTCAGGGCCGTGCTTCTTGTTAAGCCAACTTATTACGGAGTCGTTATGCAGTTTGACGCTTTTAATCAATTGCTCGGATACCAAACAGCCAGCAACACTTTGGAAACTCACATTCCACTTCAGTGCAACGATGCTTTGGGCCGCTTTTTCTGCGGAAGACATTCGTGACAACCCATATGTCTGCAAGACAACTACCGTATCAGGCTTAGACATAGCCGTAGCGACAAAGGCTTGTGCTGCGCGATCCGGCACCGCCATTTTTTGTGGCTTGCAGCCAATTAAAATGATAAGCCCGCACAGATTCAACAAGTAGAGCCAACTGCGTGAATGATATCGCATAAAATATCCGGGCGGAAGTTCGTCGAAGCAAGACCTTGTCTCTGCAGAACTCATTCCCCAAGCCTCCGCGCTCGCCCGGAAGCCTGCGGAACATATTCCCTCCAAACCCTCCTTGATGGCCGAGTCGGGCAGCCCCGTATTAGCATAAAACGGCTGCCCGGCAGCCATATTTACTTCAATCGTGATCGCGGTGGCGTTTACGCCCTCCACGGCCGAGCCGTAGGCGGTTACGAGCATTTAGTTAGTATTTTTTTGCTCTTCCCAGTACTTTTCAGATGCTGCTACCCCTTTCCAATAACCTCTACCCCCGCGCGCTCCAGCGCCTGCTTGATCAATTTGCAGAAAATCGAGTACGGCTTCAGAACCACGACCTGAATGGCTCTTTTCTAAGTAATGCGTTAAGCACTCCAGCATTTTGCTGAAAGAGGAGAAAATTATTTCACTGAGCCCCTCGACATCACCGCCGTATTCATGGTCATAGATGCGAATCGGAAAGTCATCTTTATCGCTGATTCCCCTTGTGTCAAAAACCAACGGTCCAGCATCATTGCCATCTTCAGCAAAAGGAATTAACCCAAGAGAAAGAAGGTCCTCAGCTAGCCCTTCTTGCAGATGTCTTTCTATTTCCCTCAGCGGCTCAGCGGGTAACGATTTCGGCAACCTAAACAATGAGCAATCTCCATCTGCGAAAAAATATGCCCTGTGCCAGTTGATGAAACTAGTGGGCAATTTTATATCAAAGCGATTTTCAATTGCCCAATAATCAGCAGGCATCAAAGTTCCAGGCATCAGTTTCCATTCATACCACCCTTCTTCATCGACGGCTGAAAGCATCATTTCCGGAGGAACAGCTTTCGTGTAAACGCTCTTCATTCCAGGCTCCCAAAGTGCCTTAAAAAACTGCTCGGTGATAGTGTTCATAAGCTTTGAAGGCAAATTAATTCTTTAGAACGTAACCATTCTCAACTGCCCGTCTTTGGCTCCACGTTCGCGGAACCCATTCCCCAAGCCCCCGCCCTAGCCCGGAAGCCCGCGGAACACGTTCCGCGCGTGCCCGGCCTCGGCCGGAAGGCCGGGGAACCCGTTTCGTGAGCACCTCGTCGTCACCGGACGGCTGCGGAACGGGTTCCCCGACGCTCCCGGCTCGGGCGGAGGGTCGGGGAACCCGTTCCGCGGCACTCCGGTCTAGACCGGACGTTGAAAAGTCCAAACGGGCCGTTTTAAGGGCCAAATTATGGTACTTTGACGGGGGCGGGGGTAGTTGGCGCGGCAGCGGGGCCTTCGGAGTCGGGGTAGGGGAAGAAGGCAGCGGCCTGCATCGGCGAGGCGGCGTGGTCTTCGAGTAGCCCGCCGTGGATGCCGAAGAGCACCACGCAAGAGGCTTTTTCGGCGTCATCGAGCGCGGTACTCGCCGATTTCTCGTTTTTGACTTCCTTGCCGCGCCCGCTCAGGGCTTTGTCGAGCTTATCGAGCCACACATCGCCTTCGGTCCAGGCATCATCGCCGAGTTTGCTTTTGTAGAGCTTCAGGCCATCGACGTACGTAGTGGCCTCGGCGAGTAACTCGGTGTGGTCGGCATCATAGAGGCCGCTCGCGCCCTTGGGCATGATGACGATGCGGGCTTCGTCGGTCGCGTACGGAAACTTGGCGAAGACCGTGGTATTGTTCGTCAGCCGCACCCACCCGAAGAACTCGCGGATGGTCTGGCCGAGCGTGAGGGCTTTGCCGCTCTTACCGCCGGTGCCGGCCGCCTGCCGGGCGGCCGTTTGCGCCTCGACGAAGGGTTTGAGGCGCGCAGCGCGGGCCGCTTGCGCCGGGTCGGCGAGGAGGTTGGCGTACGTCTGCCGGACGAAGGTCAGAAAATCATCGTCGGACAGCGACGCCGCCAGCGCCGTAAAGAAATTGAAGTAATACGACTGGTACTGCATGGCACCGAAAGGGGGTAAAAAGGTGAAGCTAAGCTTGCGGCGTGCCGGGTTGGGGGGCACGCAGCAAGTTTACGACGCGAACGGCATATAGCCGATGCCCCGCGCTACCCCGCCACCGCCGCTTCCTCCGCTGCCCCCACGCTCGCCACCAGATTATCGGCCGGCAGCAGCAGCCGAAACGTGGTGCCCTTCCCGATCTCCGAGTGCAGCACCGTGAGCTTGCCCTTGTGGTAGCCGTCGATGATACGCTTGGCGAGCGCCAGGCCCAGCCCCCAGCCGCGTTTTTTGGTGGTGTAACCGGGCGTAAACACGTCGGACAGCTTGTTTTTGGGGATGCCCTTGCCGGTGTCGCAGATGTCGATGGCGACCAATTGCTGGCGCGGCAGCCCGCGCAGCGTGATCGTGAGCTGCCCGCGCCCTTCCATCGCATCGACGGCGTTTTTCGTCAGGTTCTCGATCACCCACTCGTAGAGCGGAATGTTGAGGCAGACCGTGGTTTCATCGGCAAAATGCTGCTCGATCACGAACTTGACCTTCCGCGATACCCGCGTTTCGAGGTAGCTGAGGGCGGCACGCGTTACCGGGCCGATGGGCTCGGGCCTGACCGTCGGCACGGAACCGATGTTGGAAAAGCGCTCGGTGATGATTTCGAGGCGCCGGATATCCTTCCCCAATTCTTCGACGATGGGCTCATCGGCGAATTTATCGGACGCCCGCAGGTACTCCTGCCACGCCATCAGGCTGCTGAGCGGCGTGCCCAGTTGGTGGGCCGTTTCCTTCGCCAGGCCCACCCACACGCGGTTTTGCTCGGCCCGCCGCGCCGACGAAAACACCAGATACGCCAGCACCGCAAAGCACGCCAGCACCGTCAGTTGCACGTACGGAAACCGCTGCAACTGCACCAGCAGATCGGAATTGCGGTAGTAGATGTAGTTGCGGAACCCCTCGCCCACGACCAGAATCGGCGGGTGCTGCGCCTTCATCTTCGCCAGTTCGCGGGCGAGGAGGCGCGTGCGGGCGCCGGGCGTGGTGCTGGAGTCGAGGGTGAGGTTCTTGAAATCGATGACGTGATCCTTCTCATCCGTGAAGATGATCGGCACGGTGGTGTTCGCCTTGATGATTTCGTCGAGGATGAACCCCGTGTTGTCGCCTTCGGAGGTGATGATGAACTGCTGAGCGCGGGCGTAGAGGTCGATGGCATCCTGCTCGCGCCCGGCGAGCTTCGCCACTAAAAAATTGGCATACAGCACGGTTGCCGTACCGATCAGCCCCGCGAGGAGGACGATCAGCACTTTGAGGCGCGATTTCTGGGAAGCAACGGGCAGCAGCACGGAGACGGAACGAGTGGCGGATTAGGAAAGCGAAAAGTACGCCCGGAACCGCGCCCTCGCAGGTGCCGGTTTGCGCGTAGGCTACCGCGGCGGAGCTAGTGAAGGGGCCAGTGAAGGCGGCTTACCTGTATCGATTCTGAATTGCAGCCGCGCGCCGAAATACGCCTGAAAACTCCCTGCCAAACGGCCCCAAGCCGTAACTTTGCCGCCCGCTCGCGGTTTTATCCGCGTCGGACGAGGTAGCCGCTGCTGCCTCCCTGGACTTGCTCCGCTTCGTATGTCGTTTTCGTTCAAGGCCGTCACTCTTTCCCACCGACTTGCCCCGCTCGCCATCCGCGAGCAGGTCGCGCTCGATGAAATGGCATGTCGGCGGCTGTTATTGACACTTAAAGACGAACTGGCCGAGTTCGGTGCCACCGATCTGCTCGTCGTCTCGACCTGCAACCGCACGGAGGTGTACTACGCCGCCACCGACGACCTCACCGACCCGATTCTGGCTGCCCTGGCGCGCGAAAAGCGCCTTCCCGCCATCGAACACGAGTTGCGGCCGTACTTCACGAGCCTCCTCGACGCCGAATCGGCCACGCAACACCTGTTTGAAGTCGGCTTGGGGCTCGACGCGCAGGTCGTCGGCGACCTCCAGATTACCGGCCAGGTAAAGCAGGCGTACCAGTGGGCCGCCGACGCCGACACCGCCGGGCCGCTGCTGCACCGGTTGCTGCACACCATTTTCTTCGCCAACAAGCGCGTGGTGCAGGAAACGGCCTTCCGGCACGGCGCGGCGTCCACGTCGTACGCCACCGTCGAGCTGGTCGAAGAGCTGACGGCCGTGGGGCCGCCGCCGCGCGTGCTGGTCGTAGGCCTCGGCGAGTTGGGCGCCGATGTGGTGCGCAACCTGCACGCGGCCGGTTTCCAGCACCTCACGCTCACCAACCGCACGCGCGCCAAGGCCGATGCGCTGGCCGCCGAGTGCGCCGGCGTCACGGTCATCGACTTCGAGAATCTGGTAGAAGCCCTCGCCGACGCCGACGTGATCGTCACCTCAATTGCGGCCACCACGCCGTTTTTCTCGGCTGAAATACTGCGCCGGCTGCCGGTCGTGACATTCAAGTTCTTCATCGACCTGGCCGTACCGCGCTCGGTGGCGGTCGAGGCCGAAAGCATTCCCGGCGTGCTGGTGTACAACCTCGACACCATTCAGCAGCGCGCCACCCGCGCCCTCGAAACGCGCTTGGCGGCTGTGCCCCACGTGCGTACCATCATCAAGGAGGCGCTGGCGGGCTTTACCGACTGGTCGCGCGAGCTGCTGGTTTCGCCGGCCATCCAGAAATTCAAAAACACCCTCGAACAGCTTCGGCAGGAAGAATTGGATCGCTACCAGCGCCGCCAACTCCCGCCCGAAGAAATGAAGCGCCTCGACGAAGCCACGCGCGCCCTGCTCCAGAAAATTCTGAAGCTGCCCGTCGTGCAGCTCAAAGCCGCCTGCCGCCGGGGCGATGCTGATGTCCTCATCGACTCGCTCACTGAACTGTTCGATTTGGAGCGCCAGCCGGAAGAGGCGGCGTAGGTTGTAGTGCGGACTTTAGTCCGCAGTTTGACAATGAGTACCGTACCGATAGTCGGTAAACTGCGGACTGAAGTCCGCACTACATCTCTACAAAAAAAAACCGCCCGCCGGAGAAGCATCTCCAGCGGGCGGTTTCAGTTTCTGAAAAATCAGAATTACATCTTGGCGATGTTCTCTTCGAGACAGCGAATCACATCGGTGAGTTGCGGCACGAGGAGCGAGTAGTAGATTTTGGTGCCGGCCTTCTCCGACGTCAGCACGCCACGATCTTTCAACGTGATGAGGTGCTGCGAGGCGATAGCTTGGGGCATATCAAGCTCGGTGTAGATTTTCGTAACGGTCAGCTTTTCTTCGCGGCCCAGTAGGTCCACGATAGCCATCCGCTTCGGATGCGCGAGTACTTTCAGCATCGCGGCGGCGCGCTCCATTTTGGCAGCGTCGATATTTACGGGTTGAACCGTTTTTTTGGTTGAGGTAGCGGTGGCTTTCGCCTTAGCAGGTTTTTGCGCTTGAGTGGGCATTGATTGAAAAAAAGTGGAAGAGAACGAAAATCCCAGTGTGGGGGCAAAGGTGCGAAAAATTGTCTATACCAGACCACAATCCGGCATCAAATTACCAATGGCAGACGAATCAAATGCTACCATTTTACGCGTCGTCGGGCTGATGTCGGGTACCTCGCTCGATGGTGTCGATTTAGCACTGGTAACTTTTCAGCCACCGGATACGCAAAATTCCAATTGGCGTTGGATCATCGAGAAGGCCCAAACGGTACCACTGACGCCCGTTTGGCGGCAGATATTCACGGCCGTGATTGGGGCGAAAACCCCCGATGCGGAAACATTGGTTCAACTTGATGTTGAATTTGGTGACTATTTAGGAATTCTCGTAAGAAAGTTTATTTCTGATGTCGGGGCGCCAGTAATTGATTTTGTCGCCTCCCACGGACACACGCTTTTTCATGCCCCCACCACGCGCGGTTACACTTTTCAGCTGGGGCACGGCGGCGCGTTGGCGGCGGCGGCGGGCCTACCAGTAATCTGCGATTTCCGCTCGACCGAT
Source organism: Hymenobacteraceae bacterium (assembly GCA_031425525.1). Classification (GTDB taxonomy): domain Bacteria; phylum Bacteroidota; class Bacteroidia; order Cytophagales; family Hymenobacteraceae; genus JANNMJ01. The sequence goes on from JANPJM010000060.1 coordinate 33,273, forward strand.
GTGGCGCTCGGCGGGCAGGGAGCGCCGCTGGTGCCCATCGGCGACCGGCTCCTGTTCCCGGATGCGACGGTTTGCCTCAACCTCGGCGGTATTGCCAATGTTTCGGTCGAGCGCGCCGATGGAGGCGGACGGCTGGCGTATGATGTCTGCGCGTGCAACCAGGTGCTAAACGCGTTGGCGGCGGAAGCGGGCCTGGCCTACGACGACGACGGCGGCCTGGCGCGCGCCGGGCAACCGTTGCCCGCGCTCCGGGCGGCGCTGGATGCGCCGGATTTCTTCGGCCAACCGGCCCCCAAATCGCTCGGCCGCGAGTGGGTGGAAGCGCATTCGCTGGCCGCGCTGGCCGGGTTTGGCGCCGCGCCTTTGCCCGACCGCCTTCGCACTGCCTCCGAGCATATGGCCGGGCAGCTTGCGCGCAGCATCGGGGCGGCGTTAGCCGTGGCGGCGCCCACGGCCGGACGGCATATCGTGCTGGCCACTGGTGGCGGCGCTCACAACGGCTACCTCATCGAGTGTCTGCGTCGCGAGCTGGACGCGCTGGGCGCGGCGGCTGAAGTAGTGGTGCCGGACGCAGAGATCGTCAATTTCAAGGAGGCCCTGATTTTTGCGCTGCTCGGCGCACTGCGCTGGCGGGGCGAAATCAATACGCTGGCCTCAGCCACGGGCGCGCGGCGCGACTCGTGCGGCGGGGCGGTTTACGCGCCTTGATGAGGTGAAGTGAGGTGGGATGTGACGTGCGATGTGCGTCGTGGTTTGTGCCGTGCGCCACCCAGGGTAGCAATAGCAACCCTGGGCTGTGGAATGCAACCCCTTCAGGATTGAGAGTTGCCGGCAAGTCGTTGCTCGCCCAGGAAACTATCAACTATCAACCATCAACTAAATCCGAAAACTCAACCCGGCGAATACCTCGCGGGTGAGCGGGGTGCGCGTCAAGGGGATGTGAACGCCCGCATCGAGGCGAAGCGCGGAGGCTGCGTAGTACGCCGGGCCGACGTTGAGCGTCGCTTGATACGTGTGCTGATCGGTGTTCCAGAAACCGGCGCCTTCGGCGAACAGCTCCAGGCGGTGGGCGGGGCCGAAGCGGTAATCGAACAGCAGGCTCTGGTTGAGGTGCTGCTCACGGCGGGCGGCGGTGCGATCCCAGCGCGATTCGCCTTCGAGTTGCATCTCGATATCGAGCGAGGGCGAGATGTCGAGCTCGAAGGGGATGGCGAGGCCAAATTCGCATTTTCCCGCGCCTACAGGGCCGCCGGTTGGCAAGCGCGCGTAGCCGCTCAGGGCCAGCACCGCGAGCGCGCCCTCGTCGTTGCCGAGTAGGTTTTGCTTGAGCCGTAGCGTGACATCACCGAAGTGCGCATCGCGTTCGGGGGCGCGCGGGCTACCGGGTTCGGGCACCACCCGTTCGCGCATATAGGGCTGTACCTGCACGTGGAAGTCGAGGGTGCGGGTGAGGCCGATTTTGAGCGTAACATCGCCGAACAGCAGAGTGCGGCGGCTTTCCATCTGCTCATCTTCGCGGCGAAGGCGGAAGAGGTCGGTTTCAAGCTGAAAATGCCCCGCATCTACGGTGTGAGCACTTTGCGAGATGCCGGGGCGGTCGGGCGTGAACCCGCGGAGCAACGCTTTCGGCACCGGCCGAAAGAGCGTATAGCCACGTTTGAGGGTAGCCGTGTCGGCTTCAGGTGAGGCTTGGGCGGCGGCCCGATGGCTCCATAGAAGAAGAAGTAGTAGCGTGGGAAGCGTGAAACGGTGCAGCATCGGCCGTGTACGGCGCAGCGCAAGTTTGGTGCTGCTGGAGCGGTTTCAACAAAAAAAGGGGCCGGTACTGACTGGCAGTACCGGCCCCTTTTAGGTCGGTTCCCTGTGAGATGCGCAAAATGCGCGAAGCCGATGGCTAGAGGTTGGTACCCGTGGTGCCGGTAGAGCCGCTACCCGTACCGAAACCGGCGCCGAAATCAGGCCCGGAGCCAAAGGTGCCATCCGTCAGGCCGCCTTTCGGGTCGGGGCCGTACTGGTTGGGGCCGCGCGTGCCTTCGGTACACGCCAGAATGAGGTTGTAAATGGGAATCAGGGCGAACCAGCCGCTTTTATCCACGTCGTGCATCCGGCGGATGGCAACGGCGATAGTCGGCACCAGCACGGCCAGCGAATAGAGTGAGCCGAATAGGCCAAAATGCAGCACATTGCCCACGACTGTAAGCAATATGGAAATACCGACGCTCACGAGGAGGAAGTACCAATACTCAGCACGCCGGGCGCGGCCGTTGAACTCGGCGTACTTCTGAAGTACGACCAGTTTAAAATAATCTAACGGGTTCACGAGATGGGGGAGGGGGGTGAAGTCGTGCGCAATCGCCGAACCGGCACATTGCCGGAGAGCTTGCTGCGCGCAATCTACCGACTTAATTTCTAATGAGTTGCTTTTGCCCGGTTGCGCCCCTGGGTTTGGCTGCCGGGGCGGCGGGCGCAAGTGCCGGCAACAGGGCGTCGGCGGAGAGCAGCCCGGCCCAGCGGCGCTGCACGCGCAGCGCGGTGTCGAGCAGCACGGTGGTGGGGTAAACGGGGGCGGCGGTGGCCGAATCGCGACCTAACGCCAGCGCCAAGCCGTGAACACCGGCGCCCGGCCCGGTAGGCTGAAACGTGTAGATGTGACCCGCCCACGGCAACGGCATACGGCTTTCGGCGTCGAGCGCAATGGCGTAAAAATCGGTGTTCAGCCGTGCCACTACCGCTGGGTTGCGGAATGCGGTGGCGTCCTGCAAGCGGCAGTAGCGGCACCACGCGGTGCCGATCTTTACCAGCACCGGGCGCGGCTGGGCGCGCATACTGTCGGCCAGGGCTTGGGGCGTAAGCCAGCGGATGGCCGCCGGGCGCGGCGGCTTGCCGAGTTCACCGGCTGCCGGGCTGCCGCCGAGCGTCAGCAACACGCTAGCTGTCATCAGCAGACCGATGATGACAAACCGCCTCATTTTTGGCCCCGAAATACGGTGTAGCGCACCCCCAAAAAACCGCGAATGCCCTGGTTGGCGGCGTACACGTAGGTGGGGTCGAAGGTGAGCGCTTGCGGATTGTCGGGCGTAGTCACCACTTGCCCATCAGCATCAAATTGCACGTTGCGGTCGAAGGGGTCGAAGGAGCGGGCGATGGAGCGGCGGTCGGGGCGGAAGTTGAGTAGATTTTTAGCGCCGCCGTAGAGTTCGAGGTGCGGGCCGAGGGTCTTGGTGAGTTGGATGTTCTGGATACTGAACGTGGGCGAGGTGGCGGGGCGCTCGTCGAGGGGGCCGAGGAGCGGCAGCTTCATCGGGCCGTACACGTTGCCGGTGTAATCGACGGTCAATCCTAATTCGCTGAAGGCGTACGTGATGGCGAACGTGCCCGAAAACCGTTCCGTCAGCAGTTGGCGGGTTTGCTCGTCGCGCCCTTCGGCGTTCTTTTCCACCTGAAACACATCCATCACCGTGATGCCGAGAATGGCTTTGAGCGGGAAGCCGAACGTGAAATCGGTGTTGAGCGTGACGCCCCGGCTCACGGCGTGGCCGCGTAGGTTGTCGTAAATCAGCTTGTTGGGGTCGGTCTGGTAATCGGGGGTGATTTTGTTCGTGAAATAGGTGTAGAACACGCTCGCATCGAACCCAATCAGCCCTTGCCCGACCGGAATCAGCCGCTGGTAGTTGAGGTTGGCGTTGTAGGAACGCTCCGGCCGGAGCTGTTCGGCAAAAACCGTCTGGCGGGCGCCGGTGAGCGCTGCGTGGTCTTCGGTGAATACATTGACGATGCGGTAGCCGTTGCCCAAACTCAGGCGGAAACTTTGCTGCGCGTCCGGGGCAAACTTGTAGTTGAGGCGCGGCGTGAAAATGCTGCCGTGAAGCGAGTTATAGTCGTAGCGAGCGCCGAGCAGGAGGGTGTTTTGCTCGTCGAGCTTCACTTCGTTCTGCGCGAAAAAGCCCGGCAGCCAGATGTTCGATGCGCGGTTGCGCGGGTTCACGCTATCAGCCGAGGCGGTGGCGGGGGTGTTGTCGTCGTAGAACGTGTAGCGCAGGGCGGCGCCGAGCAGCAGGTTGCTGCGGCCGATCTGATACGTGTTGGTGAGCTGGCCAAAGGCAATATCCTGCCGTGCCTTGTAGATGGTAGCGCCGTACACTGAATTCTGCCGGTGGGTGTTGAGCGACGTACTCAGCAGCAGGTGCTGGCCCGCCACGGGTAACTCGTAGGCCCCGATGACCTCGGCGCGGCTCGTGTAAATGGATTCGCCGTAGATGCTGTCGCCGCCCCGAAACGCGCGGTTCCACTGCGTTTGGCCGCCCCAGCGGTCTTCGTACATATAGCGCGCTGCGAGGGAGGCCACCCGGCTTTCGGGCCGCGCCAGGGTCAATTTATTGAACACCGAAATGCGCTTGGCGAGGGTAATATCGGTGAAGCCATCGCCGTTCCGGTCGAGCGGCCGGTCGTAGATGAAGCCATTGACGCCGAGCAGCGACGTGACGGCGCCGCGCTTCAGCTTGCCGGCTACATCGACGTTCGTTTCGCCCCAGCCGGTAACGAAGGCATCAGCAACTAAATCGGCCGCCTTTTCGGGGTTTTTAGTGATGATGTTGATGAGCCCGCCCACCGCTTCGGAGCCGTACAGCGTGGAGGCCGGGCCTTTCACGATTTCCACCCGCTCGATGAGCGAGTTCGGGATGCCCGTCAGGCCGTAGACCGTACTCAGGCCGCTCACGATGGGCATGCCGTCGAGCAGCACCATCGTGTACGGGCCTTCGAGACCGTTGATGTGAATGTCGCCGGTGTTGCACACCGAGCAGTTGAGCTGCGGGCGCACGCCGTTCACGGTTTGCAGCGCCTCAAACACCGATGGCGTCGGGTTTTTCTTGAAATACGTCGGCAAGTACACCTCCACCGGCACCGCTGATTCGAGGCGCGTGACGGGTTGGAGGGTGCCCGAAACCACCACTTCGCCCAGTTCGGCGCCGCCGCCGAGCGTCAGGGTGAGGGTGTGGGTTTGGCCGGCGGCTACCGTGACGGCGCGCTGCACGGGGGTGTAGCCCACGGCCGACGCGGCGATGGTCAGCGGCCCCGGCGCAAGTTCCGGCAGCGAAAACTGCCCGTTTTCGGTGGCCGTAGTGCCTTTGGTGGTGCCCGCCACGGCGACACTGGCGAAAGGAATGACCTTGCCGTCGCGGTCGCGCACGACGCCGCGCACGGTGCCGGTTGGCTGCGCGAAGGCGGCCAGCGGCAGAACCAAGAGCAGAAGCGCGAGAAAGGCGTGTTTCATTTAGTTAAATAGAAGCGATGACGGGATGCGCATCGCGCTTCGGCCACGCGGGCGGTCAGGCAAACATCGTCTGCCACAGTAAATACGCATTCAGCCCCACAATCACGGCCGTCACGGCCCACGCCAAGCCTTTCAGCCACGCGGCGTTGGCAAACTCGCCCATTTTGGCTTTGTCAGAAGTGAACACCACCAGCGGCACCACCGCGAAGGAGAGCTGCAACGACAAAATCACCTGACTCAATACCAGCAAATCAGCGGTGCCTTTTTCGCCGTACAGAATGGCTACCACCATCGCCGGTACCACCGCCACCAAGCGGGTAATCAGGCGCCGGAGCCACGGTTTCAGCCGAATCCGCAGGAAACCTTCCATCACGATTTGCCCCGCGAGCGTGCCCGTGAGCGTGGCGTTCTGGCCCGACGCGAGCAGCGCCACCGCGAACACCACGCTTGCCGCGCCCGCGCCCAGCACGGGCGCCAGCAGGCGGTGGGCGTCGTTGATGTCGGCCACCGAATACATTCCGTTTCGGTGGAAGGTGGCGGCAGCCAGCACCAGAATGGCCGCATTGATGAAAAATGCGAGCAGCAGCGAAACCGTCGAATCGATGGTGGCGAAGCGTACGGCGGCTTTTTTCTCCGGTACCGACGGCCCCACGGCCCGCGTCTGCACGATGGCCGAGTGCAGGTAGAGGTTATGCGGCATCACGGTAGCCCCCAAAATGCCGATGGCGATGTAGAGCATTCCGGGGTTGGTGACGATGGCCGGCTGCGGCACCAAACCGCCCAGCACGCCCACCCAATCGGGCCGCGACACAACCATCTCATACAGAAAACACACCGCAATTACCGCCATCAGCCCCCCCACGATGGCCTCGATGATGCGGAAACCCCGCCGCTGCAACGCCAGCACCACCAGTACATCCAAGACCGTAAGGCCCACGCCGAGCGGCAGCGGCAGGCCAAAGAGTAGATTCAGCGCAATGGCCGACCCGATGACTTCGGCTAAATCGCAGGCGGCAATCGCGATTTCGCACAGCCCCCACAGCATGTACCCCACGGGCCGCGAGTAGTGGTCGCGGCAGGCTTGGGCGAGGTCGCGCCCCGTCACCAGCCCCAGCTTGGCCGCGAGGTGTTGGAGGAGCATCGCCATCAGGTTTGAAATCAGCACCACGCTCAGCAGCGCGTAGCCGAAACGGGCGCCGCCGGCGATGTCGGTTGCCCAGTTGCCGGGGTCCATATAGCCCACGGCCACCAGCATTCCCGGTCCGATGAAGGCCCGCATCCGGCGCCACCACGAGGCATCCGGCCCCGGCACGGCTACCGTCGCGAATACTTCGGAGAGCGAGGGCGTGCCGCGCTCCTGCCGCCAGCCGGGGTGCGCAGCGGGCGGCATAGGTGCCACGGCAGGAGGAGGAGCAGACGACGAAGACGGAACCAGAGACGACACGACAGGGAGGGCTTTCAACCGCCTGATCTGGCGGCAACTGAAACAAAGGTACGAAAATTTTTAGGATACCCTAAATATCAGAAGTGGGGAGTCCGAATTACGGCGTGGTGGAGGCGAGGGTTGCAAACAAAAATCCCCCTTGCCCGGCACTTAGAGCGGTTCTCATTTCGGTGTACGATGCCTGGTTAGCTTTGCCGGATGCGAGCCTACTCCCTGGATTTGCGCCAACGCGTCCTCGCCGCCAGCGCGTCGGCGGAACGCACCTTACCCCAAGTGGCCGCGCAGTTTAGCGTCTCGGTCTCCTTTATCAGCAAACTCCTGCGCCGCCAGCGCACCAGCGGGGCCGTCGCGGCGCTGCCGCCCTGCGGCGGTCTCGCTTCCGTGTTCGACTCCGTGACGTTGGGCCATCTCACGGCCGTTCTCCCGCAACAGCCCGACGCCACGCTGGCCGAATGGTCGGTGGCCCTAGTGGCGGCCGGTGGTCCGCCCGTGAGCCGCGCCACGCTGGCGCGGGCCGTGACCAAACTGGGCTGGCGACGAAAAAAAAGACCGTCTACGCCGCCGAGCGCGTCAGCGCCCGCGTCGTAGGTCTACGCGGGGCGTTTCTCGAAGCGATTCAGACCCTCGATTTCACCCGGTTTCCTTTCGTTGACGAGACGAGTACGACCCTGACGTATGCGCGGCGCTATGGGCGCGCGCCGGGCGGCCAGCGCGCTCCGCAGGGCGTGCCGCTCCACGCCGGACCGAACGTGACGCTCATCGCCGCTCTCACCCCGCACGGCCTGCAGGCGGCGATGACAGTAGATGGGGCGGTCAACACGGCCGTCTTTGCCGGCTATCTCGATCAGGTGCTCGGCCCGACACTCCGCCCCGGCGACGTGGTCGTGCTGGACAATTTGCCCGTCCACAAAGCGGCTGGACTGGCCGAAATCGTGGAAAAGCGCGGCGCCCGCTTGCTGTTCCTGCCGCCCTATTCGCCCGATTTCAATCCGATTGAACTCGCCTACAGCAAACTCAAAACCTGGCTGCGCACGGCCGCCGCCCGTACGCGGTAAGCGCGCGACGACGCGTTAGCCCACGCCCTCACTTGGATCAACGAATCTGATGCCCACAACTGGTTTGACCACTGTGGCTACCACGTACACTAACCTGAGAACCGCTCTAAGTGCCGGGCAAGGTAGGCCGCCACCTTCCGCCCGCCGCCCGCCGCATCTTTGCGGCCCCGATGCCTACCTCACCCCTTCCCGTATTCGCCACCCGCGCTAAACTGCGCTTCGGCATTCTGTCGTTGGTGGTGAGCATCGGGCTGGTGGCGCTCAAGTTTTGGGCGTGGCGGCTCACGCGCTCGCAGGTGGTGCTGTCGGATGCGTTGGAGTCGATTGTGAACATCGCCACCTCTGGGTTTGCGCTTTGGAGCGTGTGGTTGGCCGGGCTCCCGCGCGACCAAAACCACCCCTACGGCCACGGAAAGGTCGAAAACTTGTCGGTGGGGTTGGAAGGGGCGCTCATTTTCGGCGCCGGGTGCTTCATCGTGGTGGGAGCGGTGGGGGCGCTGCTGCACCCGCACCCCGTGGGGCGCCTCGATTGGGGTATCGGGCTGTTGGCGGCCACGGCGCTCATCAATTTGGGCACTGGTTGGTGGCTGGTGCGGGCGGGCCGGCGGCTGCACTCGCTGGCGCTCGAAGGCGACGGCAAGCACCTCTATCTCGATGCCCTCACGAGCATCGTGGCGGTGGCGTCGCTGCTGAGCGTGGCGGCAAGCGGCTGGCAATGGCTCGATGGGCTGGCGGCGCTCGGCCTCGGTGCGTTCATTACGTGGCAGGGCGCGCGGATGCTGCGCCGCGCCGTGGCGGGTCTGCTCGACGAAACCGATCTCGGCACTGTCGCCGATGTGGTGGCGGCGCTGCAAGCCCACCGCCGCCCTACCTGGATCGACGTGCATAACCTGCGCGTGCAGACCTACGGCGCCGACCTCCACATCGATTGCCACGTTTCGCTGCCGTACTACCAAACCCTATTCGGCACCCATGAAGAAATCGAAGCCATCGAGCGCGTGGTACGGGAAAGCGGCCCCGGCCAGCAGGTCGAATTGTTCATCCACGCCGACCCGTGCCGTCCGCCCATGCAGTGCCCCAACTGCCAGGTACTCAACTGCCCCGTGCGCCAGCGCCCGTTCGCAGAACTCATCGCCTGGACGCCCGAAAACGTGATGCGCAACGAGCGCCACGGGGTGGGAGGGTGAGAGGGTGGGGGAAAAAACCCTACGACAGCCACCGCGCGAGCGTAAACGCCGCACCCGCCGCCAACCCCCCGATCAAAGTGGTTTGCACCGCTGATTTCAGCGCCCCCGCGCCCGTAAACCGCCCTTTGATGCCGCCGAAAACGGCGAGCGCCGCCAGGGTCACCACTACCGACAGCCGAAGCGCGCCCTGAATGTCGTCCGGCATGAGCCAATAGGCGCTCAGCGGCACCAACCCACCCACCACGTACGCCCCCGCAATGGTGAGGGCCGAGCGCCACGCGCGGCCGGGCTGCGGGGGCTCCAGGCCCAGTTCGAAGCGCATCATGAATTTCACCCAGTCGGTGGGGCGGCGGCGCAAGCCCTCCACCACGCGGTGGCTTTCTTCGGAGGTGAGGCCGTACGCCTCGAAAATCTCACGCACTTCTTCGGCCTCGCGGTCGGGCACGGTCGCTATTTCGTGCCACTCGCGGGCCAGTTCGGCGGCGTAATGTTCCACTTCGCCGCGCGCCGCGAGGTAGCCGCCGAGCCCCATCGCGATGGAACCGGCCGCGATTTCGGCCAGCCCCGCCGTCACAATCAGGCTCGTCTGCGAGATGGCGCCCGTCAGGCCCGCCGCCAGCGCGAAGGGCACGGTCAGGCCGTCGGCCATCCCGATCACTACATCGCGCACGGCCGCACCGGCCGTAAAGTGTTGTTCGACGTGCGGAGTGAGCATTGTTCGGTAATCGTTTTTCGGTTTTCGTTAACCGGTTTTCGTTAATCGTTAACCGGGATTTGCTGCTAGTTAATCGTTAACAGGTGCTTGTTGTTCGATAAGCAAAAACCGACCATCGATAACCGCTAGACGGTTATCGATGGTCGGTTATCGGCTAACGAATCCCGGCTAACGCGAAACAACCAACCGCCGCACGGCCACTCCTCCCACCGTCAGCACGCGCACCGAGTACACGCCCGTGGGTAGGGCGCGCACATCGAGGGTGAGGCTGTTGGTGGCGGCGGGCACGGTGCTGCGAAACACCACGCGGCCCACGGCATCGAAGATGGCGACTGGCTGCGCCGTGGTGCCGGCGACGATTTCGAGCGTCACGCGGCCATCGGTCGTGGGGTTGGGGTAGAGTTGGAAGCCGGTTGCGATGGCTACTTCCGCCGCCGTACCTACCACCGTAACCGCTTGCGTAGCCGATGGCGCCGACGCGCATCCGCCCACCGTGCTGACTACGGTATAGGTGCCGCTCTGCGTGCTGGTAGTCACGGCGTACACGGCCGCTGTGGCACCCGGAATGGCTGAACCGTTGAGGTACCACTGGTTCCCAACGGCGCTCGACGAAGTAAGTAGCACGATGCCCGACGGCTGCGGCGCCACCGTGATGGTGGGCTGCGTCGGCGAAGCGCTGATGGTGAACGTTTGGCTGGTGGTGGCAACGCAGCCTAGCCCCGTCGAACCCGCCAACACGACCGTGTGCGCGCCCACCGCCAGCAAGCCGGGGTTGATTTGCGTGGCGGGCGTGCCATCAACGGTAAAGGTGCCTATTCCGGCTACGCCATCCACGGTGCCAGTCAGCGGGAAAGGCGCCTCACTGGTGCAATAGGTGGCATTGAGCCCCGTAATGGCCAATACCGGCAGCGGGTTCACGGTTACGGTGGCCGTGGCGGTGGCGGCGCTGCAAGTGCCCGTTCCAGCCACGTTATTGCTGATGGTATACGTGCCGGGTTGGCTGGTAGCGAGGCTGATAACGCCCGTGGCTGCGTCGAGGGTCAGGCCCGTAGCCGGTACCACGCTCAGCGTGCCCAGGGTGGCGCCGGTCGTGGGGGTAGGCGTGAGCGTGATGGCCGCGCCGGTGCAGCCACTGGCAGTGGCGTATGCGAAACCGGCCCGCGGGGCGGCCGTCAGCACCACCGTTTGCGCGGCCGTAGCCGGACAAGCGCCGCCCAGCGTGTAGGTAATCTGGTAAGTGCCGGGGGTGGAAGCCGCCAGGTCGATTTCGCCGGTACCGGCGTTGATGGTCAGCCCCGATGGCGTTGCCGTGAACGTGCCGCCGATCGTACCCGTCACGCTCGGCACGGCGGGCGTAAGGTCGGCGGTGCAATAACCGGCCGCGCCGTAGCTGAATGCGGCCACCGGCGCAGGGTTTACCACCACCGTCGTGGGCGCCGACGTAGCCGTGCAACCGGCGGCGTTCGTGGCCGTCACGGTGTAGGTGCCGGCGGCGGTTACGCTGATGCTCGGCGTGGTGGCGCCGGTACTCCAGAGGTAGGAAGCGCCGCCGGTTGCGGTCAGCGTCACGCTACCGCCGGTGCAGAACGTGGTGGGGCCGCTGGCCGCAATCGTGGCCGTGGGCGCCGCCACTACGGTAAGCGTCGCCGTGGCCGAAGCCGCCGCGCACCCACCGCTCGCCGCGATGGTATTGGTGATGGTGTAAGTGCCGGGCTGGCTGGTGGCCAGATTCACGGTGCCGGAAGAAACCGCCAACGTTAGGCCCGCCGGCGAAGCCGAAAACACGCCCGCCGAGGCGCCCGCGCTCAATGTAGGCGTTATCGTAGTGGCGGAGCCCGCGCACACCGGCCCCGTGGTAGCATATGCAAAACCGGCCGCCGGGGCCGTGCTGATGGTCAACGTCTGGGTTTGGCTGGCCGGGCAAGTTCCGCTTACCGCGTACGTCACGGTGTAGGTGCCCACCGCCGAGGTAGCGAGGGTTACTTGGCCGGTGGTGGGGCTGATTGTCAAGCCACTCGGCGTAGCCGTAAACGCACCGCCCGGCGTGCCGCTGATGGTTGGGCGCGGGTTGGTGGTGCCGGTGCGGCAGAAGGTGCCGCCCGCGTACGCAAACGCCGCCGAAGCCTGCGGATTCACCGTCACGGTCACGGCCGAAGAGGTGGCGGTGCAGGTGGTGGGGTCTGTGACCACTACCGTGTAGGTACCCGCTAAGGTGGCGCTGTACGTAGCACCCGTGGTGCCGCTGATGGGCGCGGTACCGCGCCGGAAGGTATAGGTAGCGCCCGGCGCGCCGCCCGCACCCGTGAGCAACACCGAGCCGCCGGTGCAGAACGTCGTGGGGCCGGCGGCGGTCAGGGTGGCCGTCGGTACGGGGTCTATTTGCGCCGTCACGGCGGTGCGCGTAGCCGATTCGCAGGTGCTTTCCAGCTTGCTGGCGTAGTAGGTGGTGGTAATCGTGAGGCTTGGCGTGGTGAACAGGCTGCCCGTGACGCCTACCTGCGTGCCGCCGACCGCCGCTGTGTACCAGCGGTAGCTGACCCCGGCCGGTACGTTCATAAACTGCAACCGCACTACACCGGGACCGCAGCGCGCCACCGTAAACCCGACAGGCGCCGAGGGCAGCGCGTACACCGTGACGATGCCCGTACCTGCCGGCGACGAGCACCCGCCGCGCGTAATCACCAGCGAATACAAGCCCGATGCCGCCGACGTGGCATTCACGATGGTCGGCGCGGCGAGCGTGCTGCTGAAGCCGTTGGGGCCGGTCCAGAGGTAGGTGGTGCCCACGGGCTGGGCCGCCGTGGTCAGCGTGAAGGAACTGCCGGCGCACACGCGACCACCGGCGCTGAAAGTAGGCGCCGGCAGCGTGCAGGCCGCCACTAGGGTCACGGCGTAATCTTCCGTCTCGCCGGTGAAACGCAGCACGCAGGCATCACCGGCCGCAATCGAGTTCGCCGAGGCGCCGTTGCGGATCCGTAGCCCCACCAGCCCGCCGACAGCTGTGGCGGGCACCGTAAACGAAACGGTGCTGGTCGAGGGTGTCGGCGGCATTCCTACGGCCGTCACCAGAATAAATTCCGAGGTTTCAAATGTGCCGTTGGCGTTGGTGTCGAGCCATGCACCGATGGAACCGATGCTCGCCGACTCCACGGTCAGCGCGTAGGTCTGGCCGGCGTTCAGCGTAGCCGTGGTAGCGCCGCTCGCCGAAAACACTGAATACGACAGTCCCACCGTGTTGGAGCAGCCATTGTTAAGGTTGCTGAGGGTGGTGCCCGCAATGCTCACGCTGTTGATGGGCGCGCTGAACGAGCTGCACCCGGAAGATTGCAGGTTGGTGTTGCAGTACGTGAGCTGCACGCAGACGTAGCTGGTCTTGGTTTCGGTGTCGGAGCCGGCGGGGTTGGTCGCCGCCAGCGTCACGGTGTAGCAGCCGCCGCGCGTAAAGCGCACCTGCGGATTGCGGCTTGTGGCGTTGGTGCCATTGACGTACTGCACCGTGGCGGGCGCAAACGTCCAGAGCCAACTGGCGGGCAGGTTGGTCGAAAGGTCGGTGAAGGTCACTACCTCGGTCGTGTTCACGCTGGTGGCCGAAGCCACGAAGTTGGCTGATGGCAGGGCGGGCGTCACGACCGTGACAACCACCTGATCGGTCACGGTGCAGCCGTTTTGGTCGAGGGCGACGGTGTACGTAAACGTGCCCGCCGCTGGGTGTACGGGCGTCGTGAGCGGGTTGGCCGTGGAGGGCGTTGTTAGCGTACCGCCCGTCCAGGTGACGGCCGGAAGCGGCAGGGGCGTGAGCCCCGGATTATAGGTGCCGAGGGTTTGCGGCGTGCCACTAGTGGCGGCGGCCCATCCGGCGGCGGTGTTGGCATCGGTGCCGGTCAGGCTCGCGCCGGCAATACCGAAGCCGCTGGTGATACCCGCGCCGCTCCACACGTCAAACGGCAAGCCCGTGGCCCCCGGAAAGTTATTGACCGCGATGCCATCGATGGGCACTGCGCCGGGCGCAAGCAGCAGAAAACCCACGTCGGAGCCCGACCCCAGCGGGTTCGTCGACGCCGTACTCGTGGGGGCATCGGTGTGGTAGTAGTTATTGCTCGGCTGGTTGGTGCCGAGCCCGATGTGTACCACGGCCACCGCACCCGCCGCCAGCGTAGTGCCGTTCGGAAAGGTAAACGAGCGCCCGATCCCGGCGCCGCTGCTCCGCACTTCCAATTGGTACCCGCTGAGGCTGAGCGTAAGCGTGCCGAGGTTGCTGATTTCCACGAAATCATCGTCGCCGGCCGTGAAGTACGCCGGACGCGGCTGCGTATTGCCCGTCCCCGTGCTGCTGAGCGTAAACTCGCTGATGCGCAGCGCCGCGCGCGGGCCGCCCGTAGCCGTCAGGGTGGCGGTAGTGCCGGCATTGATGGTTTGGTCAGGCCCGGCATCTATCGTGATGGCGCCATCGGCGTAGCTCACGGGCGCGCTCGTGGTTTGGTTGGCCTGGACGCTGCCGTCGGTTACGCTCACGGTGTACGTGACCACGGCCGTGCCCTGCGCCGGAATGGTCGCGCTCCAGATACCGGAGGCGTTGGTCATGGGCAGCACGGTGGCGGTGCCGCCGTTCACGGTGTACGTCAGCCGTGCCGAGGCAATGCCCGAAGCATCAGTAGGCTGAATGGTGATGGTGTGCGCCGCCGGTACGCACGCGGGCGCGGCGGGCGTCACCGTAATCGGCCCGATGACGGGCGGGGTCAGGTCGGCCCCGGCGGGCGGCGCGAACGCGAAAATGGCGCCATCAATGGGATACTCCACGCTGTTGAGCAGCATACTTGCCGTGGCGGAAGTACCCGGCGTCGGGGCGGCCCAGGAGCCCGACAGCGAACGAACATCGGCCGTACCGTTGCCGCGTAAGCCTACCTGCGTGGTCGTAAACGACGGCGTAGTGAAAAGCGAATTGAACACGCCGTAATGCATCTCAATCCGGCCCGATTCATAGAGCCATACCTGCACGTTGCCAAGGGCAAACGGCAGCCCCGCCGGGTTATACTGCCCGATGTTGCTCCCCTGAACCTTGAAAATGCGGTTCGGCGTCGTGCCGTCGGTCGCGTAGCTGAAGGCGGCGTTTACCTGATCCAGGTCGCGCCCAAAAAAGGCCACCATCTGATCCTGCGCCTGATTCAGCACGGTATTGATAACCAAATCGCTCGCCGAATTGCTGAAAGTCAGCCAGCCATTGGAGTTTACGATGACGCTCGTCTGCGTGGCGCCCGCAAACGGGAATGCAAACGGCAGCGCCAGCGGCAGCGAATGCCCGTCATCGACGGTGCCACCGCCCGCAAATATGCTGAACGTCGTACCGCCCACGAGCGGCGTATACGTGCCGCTCGACTGCGCGAACGTGTATGTCGGGATGATCTGCGCCCCGGCCGGGCGGGCAAACAGCAAGGTCAGCAGCACCAGCCCAAAGGCACGGCACCATCGCGAAAGAGAAAAAATGGGCATCAAGGTGTGAAGTGAAGGCGGAAACGACACTGCAAAGGTGCAGACGTTTTGGGGCGCTTTAGCGCTACAAGGCAGTTATTGAGGGCAAAATGGCCCTAACTTCCCTCCGACGACGATGCGCCGCCGCCCGGTTCGACCCGATTGCCGGAGGGCGCTTATTTTCGGGCCGGAGGTCGGTAGGTCTTCGGCGTATTTTTCCGGGTGATACTGCTGGCGCGCGGACTTCAACTACTTCCCTTTTTCCTTCCAACCTACTCTTTATTCTGATGACACGTGAAGCCTTTGTTGCGCTCGTAGAGCGTTTGCGACCCTTCGCCGACGCCAATCCGGCGGCGTATCGCTGGCGGGTGCGGCTGTTTGGGTGGCTGGGTTACGGCTTCATCCTGTTACTGCTTTTTGGGGCGCTGGGGCTGGTAGGCGCCTTGGTGCTGCTGATTCGGGTGGCGGGCGCGTTGGCTCTCAAGGTGGGCTGGCTGCTGGTGGTGTTTGCGTGGCGCATCCTAAAGTCATTGTGGGTGAAGTTTGAAAGGCCCGCCGGGCGCGAGCTGACCCGCGCGGAAGCGCCTGCCCTGTACGCCGCCATCGATGGCATCACGCGCCGTCTCGATGCGCCGCGTTTCCATCATATTCTGCTCACCGACGATTTCAACGCCGCCGTGATGCAACAGCCGCGCTTGGGCGTGCTGGGTTGGCCGCGCAACTTCCTGCTCGTCGGGTTGCCGCTGCTGCAAAGCCTTACGCCCGAGCAGGCCGAAGCCGTGGTGGCGCACGAGTTGGGCCACCTGCGCGGCGGCCACGGTCGGTTTGGGGCTTGGATTTATCGAGTCAATCAAACCTGGGATCAAGTGCTGATGCACCTCGGTGGCGATAATTCGTGGGTAGCGAAGTTTTTCCGGTGGTACGCGCCGCGCTTCAATGCGTGGTCGTACGGCATTCGACGGCCCGAAGAGTTTGAGGCCGATGCCGCCGCTGCGCGCGCCGTCAGCCCGCGTGCCCTTGCCGACGCGCTGTGTGCCCTGCGCGTGCGCGGAGCCGCCCTCGGCGAGTTACATTGGTCGCCGCTGCTCGCGGCTGTCAAGACCGACGCCGCGCCGCCCGCCGATGCTTACTCGCGGTTGCTGCCTGTGGCCAAAAACGGTCGTCTGCTCCGCCGCGCGCGAAGAGGAAATCCTGGCCGAAGCCCTTCGCGCCGAAACCGACGCCTTCGACTCGCACCCCAGTCTTGCCGACCGCCTCGCCGCGCTCGGGCAAGCGGCACGCGTACCCGAGCTGCCCACCACCACAGCCGCCGAAACACTACTCGGGCCGCTGCTCCCCTCACTCGCCGCCCACCTCGACGCTGCTTGGCTCGCCGACAATCAGGAGCCCTGGACGGAGCGCTATACCGAGTTGAACCGCCAACGCGCGCGCCTCGCCGACCTCACCGACCGCCACGCCCGTCACCGCGCCCTCACCCCCGACGAGCGCTGGGAGCTTGCCGACCTCACCGAAGACCATACCTCGGCCAATGCCTCGCTGCCGCTCTTCCAGGCGCTTTTCACTGAGCCGACTAAAGCGCTGGCCGCCAAATTCTCCGTCGGCCGCATTCTGCTCGCCCAAGACGATGCCGCCGGATTGGCTCTGCTCGACGAGGTGATGGCCCACGAGCCGAACGCGCGCGCCGGTGGCCTCGCGCTCCAACGCGCTTATCACGAGCGCCTCAGCGACCGTGCCGCCGCCCGCCGCCTCGAAACCGACGAAATCCGCCACGCCGACCTCGCCGATGCCGCCGCCGAAGAGCGCAGCATTCTACAAAAACTCGATACGTACTTCCCCGCTGAACTCCCCGCCGGTTCTCCCCTCCTGAAGCCCCTGCGCACCGGCCTGGTCGACCACCCCGCCATCCGGGTCGCGTGGCTTCTGCAAAAGCACGTCACGCATTTCCCCGAAAACCCCCTCTATGTACTGGTGGTGGAACTGACGCCCGAAATGCGCAAAAAAGTCGAGAAAGCGGAAGGCCGCTCTCCCTTCGTGAAGGAGTTGGCCGATAACCTCGAACTGCCCGGCGAGGCGTTCATCGTGCCCATCACGAACGATAACGCGTGGCTTGGCACCATCGCCTACCGCCATCCGGAAGCGCAATGCTACGTGGCAACGTAGGCTGAATAGGCAAAAAAATATACCGCCCGGCTCCTGCCCGGCGGTACATTCTACTGGTTTACTTTGCGCTACGCCTTCGGCGTCATCATCTCCACCAATCCCTCCGAAATCCCCACGAAGCCGAAGCCGCCGTCGTGCATCAGGTTTTGCATCGTCACGTAGCGGGTCAGGTCGGAGAAGAGGCTGACGCAGTAGTCGGCGCAGGCATCGGCCGAGGCGTTGCCGAGCGGCGCCATCGCATCGGCGTAGTTGTACATCACATCAAAACCCTCGATGCCGTTGCCGGCCGTGGTGCGCGTCGGCGACTGCGAAATCGTGTTCACGCGCACGTGCTTCTGCTTGCCCAGCCGGTAGCCGTAGCTGCGAGCAATGCTTTCGAGCATCGCTTTGGCCTGCGCCATGTCGGTGTAATCGGGGAAAACGCGTTGGGCAGCGATGTACGACAGCGCCACCACCGAACCCCATTCGCTCAGTGCGTCGAGCTTTTCGGCCACCGCCAGCACCTTATGCAGCGAGAGGGCCGATACGTCGAGCGTCTTCTGAAACCACTCGTAGTTCAGCTCGCCGTAGTGCTTGCCTTTGCGGATGTTCGGCGACATCCCGATGGAGTGCAGCACGAAATCGATCTTGCCGCCGAGCGTCTCCACGGCGCCCTCGAACAGCTTCGTCAGCTCCTCGACACTCGTGGCGTCGGCGGGAATCACGGTTGCGCCGGTTTCCTGCGCCAACACGTTGATTTCGCCGAGTCGCATCGCTAACGGCGCGTTGGTCAGTACAAAAGTGGCGCCTTCCTGATGGCAGCGCTGGGCCACTTTCCAGGCAATGGAATCTTGATTGAGCGCGCCGAAAATGATGCCGCGCTTGCCGGCGAGGAGGTTGTAAGCCATTGGGGACGGTGAATGAGGCGGCAAGTTACTCGTAGCCCATCGTACGTGGCTGTACCCGGCACCGTCGCAGTGCCGGGTACGCCGCTCGGATGTACCCGGCACCGTCCCGGCACCGGGTAAGCGCGAATTACCGGCACTAACACCGGCGCCACGGCGGTGTCGGGTATTTCCCTATCGCCCGGCCAACAACTCCTTCGCACTCTGTACAGCGGCCTTGCCCGGCGCGCTGCCGCCAATCATCTGCGCAATTTCGGTGATGCGCTCTTGCTTGTCCAGTACTTTGAGGCGCGAAACGGTGCGCTCCGGCGTTTCTTCTTTGTACACGAAGTAATGGAGGTCGCCGGCGGCGGCCATTTGCGGCAGGTGCGTGATGGCGAGACACTGATGTTGGGCAGCCATCTGGCGCAGCAGCCGGGCCACTTTCAACGCCACTTCGCCGCTGATGCCGGTATCGATTTCGTCGAAGATGATGGTCGGCAGGGCGGTTTTGTCGGCTAGTAGGTACTTGACGGCCAGCATCAGGCGCGAAAACTCGCCGCCGCTTGCCGCTTTGGCGATGGGCTGGGGCTGGGCACCCCGGTTCGCCGTGAACAGCAGCCCTACGGCATCGAGGCCGCTGGCTTGGGGTTGGGCGGCAGCTTCGTGGCGCACCACGAGGCGGGCGTTCGGCATCCCTAATTCGGCGAGCAAATCGCGGGTTTCCTGCTCGAATTTTGGGAACGCCGTTTTGCGGCCCGCGCTCAGCTCCTGGCCGAGGCGCTGCACGTCGGCGCGGGCGGTTTTGACGGTCGCGCGGGTGGTTTCGAGGCGCATTTCCAATTCCTGCACGTTGCCGACGCGCCCGCGTAACTCGGTCAAAACCGTCAGCAGCCCGGCCGTGTCGCGCACAGTGTGCTTGCGTTGGAGCGAGTAGAGGATGTTGAGCCGGTCTTCGATTTCGGCCAGGCGCGCCGGGTCGGCTTCGGTGCGCTGTTCGGCGGCGGTCAGCTCGTCGGCAATATCGTTTACTTCGATGAGGGCGCTTTGCAGTCGCTCGCGCAGGGCGGCGTAGGTGTCGGCGTAACCCGCAAGCCCACCGAGCATCGTCACTACGCTTTTCAGGGTGCTGTTGGCGGCGTACTCGCTCTCGGTCAGCGCGTCGGTGGCTTGGGTGAGTTTGGCCTTGATTTCCTCCGCGTTTTCGAGTAATTTTTGCTCTTCTTCCAGCTCTTCCTGCTCGCCTTCGCGCGGTTTGGCTTCCTCCAGTTCGTTGAGCAGGAACGAGTTGTAATCGAGTTCGCGCTGCTGGGTGGCGAGTTGTTTTTCGAGTGCCTTGCCCTCCGTTTCGGCGGCCCGCAACGCGCCGTACGCCGTGGCGTAGCGCGCCCGCACCGGCAGCAACCCGGCGTAGGCATCGAGCAGCGAAAGCTGGTAGCTTTCATCGGCGAGCAACAGCGTATCGTGCTGCGAATGAATATCGACCAGATGCTCGCCGATGCGCCGCAGCACTTCCAGCGGCACGGGCGTATCGTTCACGAACGCGCGGCTCTTACCAGCGGGCGTGATTTCGCGCCGCAGAATCGCCAGGCCATCGTCATCGACATCCAAATCTTCGGCCCGGAAAATATCGAGTACTTCCGGGTGGTGGCCCACATCAAAATGGCCTTCCACCACGCATTTGTTCTTCTGATTGAACAGCAGCTTCGTATCGGCGCGATTGCCGAGCAGCAGCCCGATGGCGCCGAGCATAATCGATTTGCCCGCGCCCGTTTCGCCGGTAATGATCGTCAGGCGCCCACTCGGTTTCAGGTGCAGATGCTCGATGAGCGCGTAATTATCGATCCGAAGGTCGGCGAGCATGGGAAGTTTCGAGTTTTGAGTTTCGAGTTTCGAGTGATGAATTTCGCAGAACAACCCAAGGCGGACTCAAAACTCAAAACTTGAAACTCAAAATTGCCTTACTGGTTGGCGTCGAGGTCGGCGATCAACTCGCGAATATCGGCGAACGAGACTTCGCGCGCGTTACTGCGTCGGCTGGGGCGCACCGCTACGATGCCCGCGCGCACCAGCAATTCGCCACGCAATACTTCGCCATCGGCCAAAATGAGTTGCACGAGGCGGCCTGTCAGGTTGGTGAGCGCGGCGGGGGTGGGCGAAAGCAGGCGGGTTTGGCGGGTGCCCATTCAGCGCGCCAGTATCTGGTATTTCTGGGTGTTCGGCGCGTCTATTTCGGTCAGGAGCGTGAGCATCGCGGCTTTCTGGTCGCGCTTGGGGTCGTTTTTGAAGACGTTGGTGATTTCGTCGGATTTCGTCTCGAAAAACGCGCGGACGATGGCGTTGCCCGGCCGCAGGTTCACGGCTTGCTGAATACCTTGCAGACCCAACGCGATGCTGGCGCGGGCCTCCTCCGGTTTCTCGGCAAACCGGTCGAGCCCCAGCCGATAATACTGGTACAGCGCTACCCGGAACGGCTCCAGTTGCGGGTCTTGCAGGTTGGTGAGCAGCCAATAGCGGGCGCGGGTATCGTCGCGCGAAGTCCAGCCGGGGTTGCCGCCGGCCTGCGCGCTGGTGTTGGTCATAATCTGCAAGGCGCGGTCGTAGTACGGCGAGCCGCCGAGGCGCTGAAACGAGTCGTGGTCGAGCCCGATAATCATGTAGGCGTAGAACGACAGCAGCGACGAGAGCGTGGAGGTGTACGAGTTTTCGGCGAACTGCAACGGCTGCGACGGCAGATAATCGAACTCCCAGCCCTTATCCACGATGCTCATCAGCGGCGTTTCGTAGCCCGTACCAAACACCGGACGCTGCGCCTGCAACTGCACGATGGCCTTATACGTGCCCACTTGCGGCACCTCCTGCAACGTCACGAGCAGCTTGCATTTGATGCGCTCTTCGGGCCGCACCACATCGCTCGTCCAGCGGCGGGTGTTGAGAAAATCGGCCATGGCACGCTCCATATCGGTCAGTAGTTGCCGGTCGGTGATCTGCACGCGCTCGGAATTGAGGCGCACTTCGCACTGAATCTCCTGGGCGCGCAGGGGCGCTTTCGGCAGCAACAGCAACAAGACGGCGAGCAAGGCAGCAAATCGCATTGGGGGAATCAGAAAAAATCAAAAAAGGCAGCAGACCGGTGCAGTCGCGGCGGATTGCCAATGCGAAGGTCGCGCTCCCGAAAGGAGTTTGGCGGCCGGGCGGTTCCTCAGCTTGCTATCGCACCCGTTGCCGCGCTTGCCACCAGCCGCGCCAGCACAGCGGCCACGATCAGGCGCGCCACGGCGGTTTTGGCTTGGAGCGGCAACGATTCGGCGCCGTGGGCATCCAAGAGGGTCACTTTGTTGGTGTCGTGGGCAAACCCGGCGCCAGGGTCGGTCAGGGAGTTGAGGACGACGAGGTCGAAGTTCTTCCGCTCCAGCTTGCCACGGGCGTGCGCCAGTTCGTCGTTGGTTTCCAGGGCAAACCCAACGCTGAACTGCCCCACATGCTTGCGCGCGCCGAGCGTAGCGGCGATGTCCACGTTCTTGACCAACTCCAGCGTCAGGCGCTCGCCGGATTTCTTGATTTTGGTGGCCGAAATTTCGGCCGGGCGGTAATCGGCCACGGCAGCGGCAAACACCCACACTTGGCACGCTGCCGCCACGGCCTCGCACGCCGTGAGCATCTCGCGTCCGCTCTGCACGCGCACCGTGCGGATGCGCGGGTGGTCGGGGTCGGGCAGGGAGGTGGGGCCGCTCACGAGCGTCACGGTGGCGCCGGTTTCGGCCCAGGCTTCGGCCAGCGCGTAGCCCATCTTGCCGGTCGAGTGGTTGCCGAGGAACCGCACCGGGTCAAGCGCCTCGTGCGTAGGGCCGGCGGTGACGAGAATTTTCATTTTTGATTGGGTGATTTTTGATTGAGTGGTTGGCACTCGCGACGTTTTCGCAAGCAGAAATCACTCAATCACTCAATCACAAATCGATTTACCCACGCCACTAACTCCTCCGGGTCCGGCATGCGGCCTTGGCCCACCAGCCCACTCGCCAACTCGCCGGTAGCTGCCTCGATGACGTGGTTGCCGTAGCTTCTGAGGCGGGTAAAATTGGCTTGCACGGCGGGGTGCGCGTACATATCCAAGTCCATGGCCGGGGCCAGCGCCACGGGGCAGCGCGCCGAGAGGTACACCGCATCGAGCAGGTGTCGGCAATGGCCGTTGGCCAGGCGCGCCACGGTGTCGGCGGAGGCGGGCGCAATCAGCAGTAAATCGGCCCACAGGCCCAACTCGACGTGATTAGCCCACTCGCCGGTCGCCGGATTGGTTACGAATGTTGTGAGTACCGGGCGCCGCGAAAACGTAGCGAGCGTGAGCGCCGTCGTGAACTGCGCCCCGCCCGCCGTAAGTACTACCTGCACCTCGTGCTCAGCCTTCACCAGCCCGCGCACCAGCATCGGCGCCTTACACGCCGCAATGGAGCCAGTGACGCCGAGGAGGATTTTCATGGGATAGTTTTTAGTGTTTAGTTTTTAGTGTTTAGAGCTTAGTTTTTAGGCACACAACGCGCGCCTAATTGGACTAAAAACTAAACCCTAAAAACTAAAAACTACATCCGCCGCGCGGGGCGCTCAGCGGCGCGGGCGGCGGCGGCGGCGGCGGCGGCGTCTTCCTCTTCCTGCGTCAGGGTGTGGTAGTGCAGTTCGCCGGCGAGGAATTCTTCCATCGCGATGGCGGTGGCCTTCGGGAGGCGCTCGTACTGCTTGGAAACTTCGATTTGCTCGCGGTTTTCAAACACTTCTTCCAGGTTGTCGGCGTTGGTCGCGAACTCGGCGAGCTTCTCGTTCAGCTCGGCTTTGAGCTTGACGGCAATCTGGTTGGCGCGCTTCGAGACGATGGCGACGGATTCGTAGACGTTACCGGTTTCGTTGGCAAGGTTGGCCACGTCGCGCGTGACGATGGCGGTGGGGATGTCGGCGGTACGGATCATTGTTGTTTTTTTAAAACGGAATGGTGGAGGTATTTCCGGGGAATGAATTTCGAATCGTTGCTTGATTAAGACCGTCCTGACAAGCAATTGACATCACGTCTCGAAATCATTTTTTCGCCTCTGATTCGTCAGTGTCGGCCGGTTTGGCGGTGGGTTTAACCTGCCGCCCGATGCGCTCAAGTTGACGCTGGGCATCTTCGTAGGCAGCTTCGGCCGTACTCAGAAGTTTCGATTTGGGGAAGTCATCGACAAATTCCTGGTAATAAGCAGCCGTTTCGAGGTAGCGTTCGCGCTGTTTGTCGATCACACTTTCGCGCGCTAAATCGTGTTCGGCAATCACCCGCAAAAACTCGGCTTCTTCGGTGTAGATCGAGCCGGGGTAGTCGCGCAGAAAATTGGTGAGGGCCACCACCGCCGATTGGTAAAACCGTACGTTAGCGTACAGTTTGGCACTCTCAAACGCCTTTTTTTCGAGCTTCGTGGTTAGTTCTTCGCTCATACTCTGCGCTTCCTTGCGGAACTTGCTTTCCGGGTAGCGCACCTGAAAATCGCGGATGGCTTCGAGGGAAGTCACCGTCGAGCTTTGGTCGAGGTTCCAGGTGGGGGAGGAGAGGAAGAGCGATTTGGTGTACAGAAACGCGGCTTCCTCGGCGTAACCCGAACGCGGGTAGGTTTCGGTGAACACCCGAAACTGGAACGCGCTCAACTCATAATATTGCTGCTTATACTCGCCCTGGGCGAAGAGGAAAGCGGCTTTTTCGGCTTCGGGCCGCCCGCGCAACAGCGGCAGCAACTCCTCGAGAATGATGGTCGATTTCTCGTATTTGCCATCGTCGTAGTATTTCACGGCGGCTTCGTACTTCTTATCGACGCTATCCGACTTGAGTACTTTCTGAAAGTTACTGCACGCCGTCCCGAAGGCCAACGCGGCCAACAGGCTCAGATTCAGGGCGAGACGCGAAACAGCGGACAAAGAGGCAGGCATTGACATTCGGGGCGCAAAGGTACGGACAAACGCGTCGGCGTTGGGTAGATGTTCAATCGGCAGAATTGCGTTGCCTGAAGCGCGTAACGTGGCGGGCACCGGGACGGTGCCGCGTATCGCCGTAGCCGCAGATGTGGTGCTGACGCGGCGCCGGGACGACGCTCGCCACGTTGGAAGGTGCACCCCGCGTTACTTCCGGTTGGCGGGGGCGGTCGCCTTGCGGCGCGTGGGCTTCGGAGCTTTGCCCTTCCTGGCCTTCGTCTTTTTCGTCATCTTCGCTTTCGCTTTCGGCGGCGCCACGGTGGCGCGTTTGCCCAGCACGCTGCGGCGGGTGGGCTGCTCGGTGGGGCGCCATTGGAAATCGGCGAGGCGCTCTTCTTCGGGTTTCAGCTCGTGCGGCGGGATGAACTTGGCGTCCGGTTTCCGCAGAAACGTGATCGAGCCGACTTTGCCGTCGCGGAAGGCGAGGCGCATATCCGAACACGTTACTTTGTTCATGCCGGTGAGGGCGGTGTCGCCGTCGAGGGCGTAGTACAGGCTCTCGCCGTTGCCATCGACATCGACGCGTCGGATTTTGCCGTCGCGGAAGTGCGCGACCATATGGCGGCCCTTCACCTGGTTGAAATTCAGGAGGGTATCCTGCGACACGATGAACGAGTTGGCGCGCAACACGAGCCGCTCCAGTTGGCGGCGGCGCAGATAGAGGCGCATCGAATCGGCGACGAGCTGGCTGCGGTTCGCCCACAAAATGGGGCGGCGGTTGAGGAAAATGACCGAATCGCGGAGGTTGTACACCAACGAATCGCAGGCGCCCTGCACCTGCCGGTTCCAGATTTTGACAGTGCGCCAGCCGTAAATCATTCCTGGTACGGAGTCGGCGCGGCTTTCGGTGGCGAGGAGGGTATCGGCGGCAATGAGCAGCGTATCGTGCTTGCTCACGCTTTCGAGTACCGGCGAACCGCTGATTTTGGTGCGGCCGAGCAGGCGGTTGGTGCGGCCGTAATCGCCGCGAATGACGACGGTATCCTTCTTCCCCACAAGCGTGACGTGGCCGATGGCGATGCCGATCTGCGTCAGTTCGTCGTACGTGAGCTTATCGCCGCCGAGGCGGTAATCCGGCGATTCGAGGCGTGCATTGCGCCGGAAATCCGACTGTCGCGTGAGCGTGTTGTACGTACCCGACTCGGCGTAGAGGTCGCCGCGTTTGCCGCGCATGGTGGTCGGCCCCAAAAACGTCGCTACTTTGCTGAGGGTGTTGTAGTTGAGGGTGTCGCACTCGACGGTATAATCGGGGTTTCGCAGCCGCACGTTGCCCCGGAAGCCGAAGGTTTTGGCCTGCGTATCGTACGCCCCCCGCCGCGAATCGAGCTGGTTTTGGGGGTCCTCGAGGTGGCCGCCGGTGGTGTAGTACGCCAGCTTGCGGTCGAGGTCGTAGTCGAGAATATCGGTGGTGAGGGTCATGCGGGGGTCGCGCATGGTCACGGGCTGGTTGGGCGCGCCGAGCATCCGCGCGAGGCGCGTGGTGCCGTCGTAATTGAGGCGTTGGCCGGTGATGGTCACGGTATCGGCCTGCACCAACCGCACATTGCTGAACGCCACCACGCGGTTCGACGGCGCCGGGTATTGGTACGCCGAATCGCAGTACAGAAACGTGTCGCCTTGCTTGAAGCGCACGTTGCCAATCAGTTTCCGGATTTCTTCGCCGTCGAAGGTGCCGCCTTCGAGGCGTTCGGTACCCGGCAGCAGCTCGACGCGGGCGGGCGGCGGGGGGGAAGGCTGCGGGGCGGGCGCCTGGGCCAACGCCGGCCGCGCCAGTAGCACCGTCAGGCTGGTGAGGAGCAGGAGAAAAAGGCGATGGCTGATGGCGGGCAGACGTAGGAGTGAGGCGGCAAAGTTCGCTCCCGTAGGCAGTATGTACTGAAGGCTGCGGTGGTATGCTACTAAAACTGCGGTGGTATGCACTGGTGCTGAGGGGGTATGCGCGGACGGCTGCGGTGGTATGTGGGTAAGGCTGCAGTGGTATGCTACTACCGCTTAGGGCGTATGCTACCATGGCGGCGGCAGTATGTGAGTATGGTTGCGGTGGTAGGTGCCGGTGCTTAGGGCGTATGCACTGAATGTTGCGGTGGTACGCTACTACGGTTGCGGCGGTACGCTACTACGGTTGCGGCGGTATGTAGTGCGGGCCTCAGGGCGCACTTGTAAAAAAACAAGGGGGGTCAAAAATCGGACAGTAAGACGGAAAAAACCCGC
>JANPJM010000061.1:0-43420 GCA_031425525.1 Hymenobacteraceae bacterium
CGCGCAGTTTGCCCTCCCTTGCCCGGCCTTTAAAGGCCGGGCAAGGGAGGGCAAACTGCGCGACAAAAAATCAGTGCGCATCGCCGAACATCACGCAGCAGCGCTGCCGCGCTCGCGAGCCAGCGCCCCGCGCTACGTTCCGTACTTTTGCGTAAGTGGCCCGAGGGGGTCGCCTTCGTCGCTAATCCGCCCTGCTGATGCTCCCGCATTCCTACATCGCCAACGCCGACCCGGCCGCTCTCGACGGCCTGTATCAAAACTGGAAAGCCGACCCGGCGAGCGTCGCGCCCGATTGGGGGCGTTTTTTTGAAGGCTTCGACCTGGCCGCGCGCTACGGCGAGAACGGCGGCGCGCCCGCAGTTACCGCCGGCGTTTCAGAAAAGGAAGTAGCCGTTCGGAACCTGATTTATGCGTGGCGCTCGCGCGGGCATTTGCAGGCGCACACCAATCCCGTGCGGCCCCGGCGCGACCGTAAAGCGCGCCTCGCGCTCGCCGATTTCGGTCTGACCGATGCCGACCTCGACACCCCGTTTCGGGTGGGCGAAGAGTTGGGGCTGGGCACGGTACCGCTGCGGCAAATCGTGGAGCGCCTGAAACTGATTTACGAAGGCCCGATTGGGTTCGAGTACACCCACTGCCACGACCCGCGCGTGCAGGCCTGGCTGCGGGCGCGCATCGAGGGCGAGTTTCCGACCTACGCGCCCGATGCGGCCCACAAGCGCCGCATTCTGGGTAAACTCAACGAGGCGGTGATTTTCGAAAACTTCCTGCACACCAAGTTTTTGGGGCAGAAACGCTTCTCCCTCGAAGGCGGCGAAACCACGATTGCCGCCCTCGATGCCATCATCGAGCAAGCTGCCGAGCTGGGCGCCCGCGAAGTGATGATCGGGATGGCGCACCGGGGCCGCCTCAACGTGCTGACCAACATTCTGGGCAAAACCTACGAACAGGTGTTCTCGGAATTTCAGGGCACCGCCACGCCCGACACCACGATGGGCGACGGCGACGTGAAGTACCACATGGGCTATTCGAGCGAGGTGACGACGCTCGGCGGCAAGACCGTGAACCTGAAGCTCGCGCCGAACCCGTCGCACCTGGAAGCAGTGAATCCGGTGGTCGAAGGCTTCGTGCGGGCCAAAATCGAGCATCAGTACGGCGACGATGTGCATCAGATTCTCCCGATCATCATCCACGGCGACGCCGCCGTGGCCGGGCAGGGCATCGTGTACGAAGTGACGCAGATGAGCCTGCTCGACGGCTACCGCACGGGCGGCACGGTGCATTTCGTGATCAACAACCAAGTGGGGTTCACGACCGATTTCGCGGACGCGCGGTCGTCGATTTACTGCACCGATGTGGCCAAGATCGTCGATGCGCCCGTGTTTCACGTCAACGGCGACGACCCGGAGGCCGTCGTGTTCGTTTCGCGCCTCGCCACGGCGTACCGACAGGAGTTTCAGGCCGATATCTTCGTCGATATGGTCTGCTACCGGCGCCACGGCCACAATGAAGCCGACGAGCCCAAATTCACGCAGCCCGACCTCTACAACCTCATCGCGCCGATGCCGAACCCGCGCGAGGTGTACGCCCAGCGCCTGATCGCGCGCGGCGATGTAAACGCCGACGAGGCCGCCCAAACCGAGCGCGAATTCCGCGACTTGCTGCAATCGCGGCTGGATATGGTAAAGCAGCAGCCGCTGCCGTACACCTACCAGGCGCTCGAAAACGAGTGGCGCGCCCTGCGCCGCGCGACCCCGGTCGATTTCGACTCATCGCCCGAAACCGGCATTCTGGCGGCGCTGGTCGAGGAAATCGGGGCGGCGCTGACCACCTTGCCCGACGGTTTTCAGCCGCTCAAACAGATCGACAATCTGCTGAAAGAGCGTCGTAAGATGTTCTTCGAGACGAAGGTGCTGAACTGGGCCGCCGGTGAAGCGCTGGCCTACGGTTCGCTGCTGCGCGAGGGCCATTTGGTGCGCGTGAGCGGTCAGGATTGCCAACGCGGCACGTTCAGCCACCGCCACGCCGTGCTGCACGACGCCACCACGAACGCCGCGTACACGAGCCTCAACCACATCAAGCCGGGCCATCAGGCCGATTTGCACATCTATAACTCGCTGCTGAGCGAGTATGCCGTGCTGGGCTTCGAGTTCGGTTACGCCATGGCGAACCCTACGGCGCTGGTGGTGTGGGAGGCGCAGTTCGGCGATTTCGCCAACGGCGCCCAAACGATGATCGACCAGTTCATCGCCGCGTCCGAGAGCAAATGGCAGCGGATGAACGGCGTGACGCTCCTGCTGCCGCACGGCTACGAAGGCCAGGGGCCGGAACACTCGAATGCGCGCCCTGAGCGGTTTTTGCAACTCGCGGCGGAATACAATATCGTGGTGGCGAACTGCACGACGCCGGCCAACTTCTTCCATCTGCTGCGCCGCCAATTGGTGTGGGAGTTCCGGAAACCGCTAGTGGTGATGTCGCCGAAATCGGTACTGCGCCACCCGCTGTGCGTTTCGCCGGTGGAGGAATTCACGAGCGGCACCTTCCGCGAAGTGCTGCCCGATACCTGGGCCGACGCCAAAAAGGTGAAGCGCGTGCTGCTGTGTTCGGGCAAAATCTACTTCGATTTGCTGGAAGAACAGCGCAAGAACGAGCGCCACGATACGGCCATCGTGCGCCTCGAACAGCTTCACCCGTTCCCCGGCAAGCAACTCGACGAGGCGCTCAAAGCCTACAAAAATGCCAAGCTGGTGTGGGTGCAGGAAGAACCCGAAAATATGGGCGCCTGGACGTATCTGCTCCGCTTCCGCCACTTGCTGCCGGTGCTGACCAACCCCATCGCGCGCAAGCCGTCGGCGTCGCCGGCTACGGGCTTCAACAAACTCCACTTAAAGGAGCAAGCCGACCTCGTAGCCCGCGCCTTCCAGACCAGCACGCCGGAGACGGAGAATATCAAGGAAACCGCGAAAGTGGCGGCGAAGGCAGATTAAAGTGCTGATTTTCGAGTTGTTCGACTCACTCAAAACTCGAAACTTCGAACTTAAGACTTCCCCATGGTTACGGAAGAACAGATTCAAGAGATCGTCCGCCGCATCGTGGAAGGCTACGCGCCCGACCGCATCATTCTGTTCGGCTCCTACGCTTACGGCACGCCCACGGAAGACAGCGATTTGGATTTGCTGGTGGTGAAGGCCGATGATGCGCCGCGCCGCGCGCGTGCATTATCCATCCATAAGATGCTGCGCGACCCTACCCTGCCGCCAATGGATATTTTGGTATATACCCCGGTCGAACTGGCGAAAGCGGCCGGCTGGTATCAGACTTTTGAAAGCCGGATCTTGCGAGACGGCCGCCTGTTATATGCATCCTGAGAAAGCCAACTGGGTAATGCGCTGGCTACGAAAGGGCAACAACGACTTTCGTCGAATCGAAATCCTGCGTCGGCACGACCCGACGGATCTGGAAGGTATTGCATTCTTCTGCCAGCAAGGTGCCGAAAAGTATTTGAAAGCTTGGCTCTCGTACCACGAAACCGAGTTTACCAAAACGCACAGCCTGAAAAAACTACTCGATCTGCTGGGGCCTCACTATGCGGCAACCGAGCGGGAACTGGAAGATGCGGAGCGCCTCAGCCCGTTTGCGGTCGAAGTCCGCTATCCGACGGAAGACGAGGCAGAGCCCGACATTGATGTGCTGTTGGCCGCTGCCACGCACTTTCGGCACCTGGTTCAACGGTATTTGGCGCACGAGCCGCAACTGGCGCCCGCGCTCAGCTAACTTTCCACCTTGCATCAATGGTTACGGAAGAGCAGATTCAGGAAATCGTGCGGCGCATCGTGGAAGGCTACGCGCCCGACCGCATTATCCTGTTCGGCTCCTACGCTTACGGCACGCCCACGGAAGACAGCGATTTGGATTTGCTGGTAGTGAAGGCCGATGATTGCCGCGCGAAGTACGAGCGCCTCGGCGATGTCAGTAGCGCATTATGGGCGGTGGGTACGCACGGGCTACCCGACATAGATGTGCTCATATTGAACCAGCCGGAGGAATCTCGCGCCTTACAAAACCGGTTCATCGTAGCCAATAAAGCTCTCCGCGATGGACGCATTCTCTACGCCCGAGCCGCTTAATGCGGTAGAAAAATCCTGGACTGCTCAGTGGCTGCGTAAAGCCGATGGCGATTTGCGAGCCGCCGAACGCCTAGCTCCGGCTGCCGAAGACTACGATACTGCGGGTTTTCACTGCCAGCAAGCGGTTGAAAAGTATCTTAAAGGGTACTTGTTTGTGGTGCTGCGCCGCCCGGCGCGTACGCACGATTTAGTGGCATTACTGTCGGCAATTGACCCCAGCTTCGGCTTTTCCGCGAATGAGGTCAAGATGGTGAAGCTACTCAACCCGTTCGCGGTCGATTTTCGTTATCCAAACGATGATGAAATAGCCGAACCACCGACCTCCTGGCCGCCGCCCGTCACTTCCGCGACCGCTTACGCCCCGCCATCGAAGCGGCGCTCCGCTAACCGTTTCGCACCTTTGCCCCGCCAATCATTTCTCTCCCGCTCAGCCCTCGCTCCGCAGTTATGGCCCTTGAAATAAAAATCCCTACCGTCGGCGAATCCATCACCGAAGTGACCATCGCCAAATGGCTCAAAAAAGATGGCGATACGGTGCAGCGCGACGAGCTGATCGCGGAGCTGGAATCGGATAAAGCCACCTTCGAACTACCCGCCGAGGGCGCCGGCGTGCTGCGCATCCGCGCCCAGGAAGGCGATACCATCGCCATCGGGACGGTTATCGCCGAAATAGATGGCGCGGCGAACGGCGCAGCTCCGGCGCCTGCTGCGCCTCCGGCAGCCGCACCTGGTGCTTCAGCGTCTGCTCCGGCACCCGCCGCCGCTGCCCCGGCGGATTCTCCTTCTCCAGCGGCAGCGGCTCCGGTATCGGCGTCCGGCGCCGCTGCTGCTTACGAGATGAAAGTGCCAACCGTCGGCGAATCGATTACGGAAGTAACCGTGGCTAAATGGCTGAAAGCCGACGGCGCGGCCGTGCAGCGCGACGAAATCATCGCGGAGCTGGAATCCGACAAAGCCACGTTTGAGCTACCCGCCGAAGCGGCCGGCACCCTCAAACACGCCGTGGCCGAAGGCACCACCGTACCGATTGGCGGCCTGTTGGCGCGCATCGAAGGCGCCGTGGGCGGCAGCCATGCGCCCGCCGCGCCTGCCGGCCAACCGGCGGCGGCTCCATCTGCTGCGGCTCCGGCCGGCGGCGCCTCCTACGCGGCGGGTGTGCCCTCGCCGGCCGCCGGGAAGATCCTCGACGAAAAAGGCATCGCCACGAGCGCCGTCAACGGCACCGGCCGCGATGGCCGCATCACGAAGGAAGACGCGCTGAACGCGCAAGTTGCGCCCGCGCCCGCTGCGCCAGTCGCTCCGCCAACAACCGCCGCACCAGCAGCCGGTGGTGGTAGTGACGCGCCACGCGGGATGGGCGGCGCGCGCGCCGAGCGCCGCGAAAAAATGACCTCGCTGCGCCGCACCGTAGCGCGGCGGCTGGTGGCCGTGAAAAACGAAACGGCGATGCTCACCACCTTCAACGAGGTAGATATGCAGCCGATTATGGACTTGCGTGCCAAGTACAAAGACAAGTTCAAGGAGAAGCACGGCGTGGGCCTCGGCTTTATGTCGTTCTTCACGAAGGCCGTTTGCGTGGCCCTGCGCGAGTTTCCGGCCGTGAACGCGCAAATCGACGGGCAGGAAATCATCTACCACGATTACTGCGATGTGAGCATCGCCGTGAGCGCACCGAAAGGGCTGGTGGTGCCGGTGATTCGTAACGCGGAAACGATGTCGTTTGAGGAAATCGAGAAGGAAGTGGTGCGCCTCGCCACCCGCGCCCGCGACTCGAAACTGACCTTGGAAGAAATGTCGGGCGGCACGTTCACGATCACCAACGGCGGCGTGTTCGGGTCGATGCTCTCGACGCCGATCATCAACGCCCCGCAATCGGCGATTCTGGGGATGCACAACATCGTGGAGCGGCCGATGGCCGTGGGCGGGCAGGTGGTCATCCGGCCAATTATGTACCTGGCGCTCAGCTACGACCACCGCATCATCGACGGCCGCGAGTCGGTGTCGTTCCTGGTGCGCGTGAAGCAGTTATTGGAAGAGCCGACGCGGTTGCTGCTGGGCGTGTAAAGGGCGATGAAGTCGGCCAGAAACGGGTGTCCCCGGAGTGGATGCTGAACGATTGCCGGAACGGCCGTCGTCGGTATTCGCGCCGGGGACACGTCGTTTTGCTACATATGTGATTGTGAGGTGAGATGAAGCGATTGTGAGGTGAGATAAGGCGATTGTGAGGTGAGATGAAGCGATTGTGAGGTGAGATGAATCGATTGTGAGGTGAGATGAAGCAATTGTGAGGTGAGATGAAGCGATTGTGAGGTGTGTAGGCGCGGTAAATAATTCATAGCCCTCGCATAATCAGGCGATTGACCGCTTGCGGGTATATTTGACGCGCCGCCTCACTATGAGCCTTCCCGTCGCCTGATGTCGTTTTTACCTCGTTGCGCCTATTTATTGGCGGGTGCGCTGCTGCTCGCGCAGACCACCCGCGCCCAAACCTGCTTTTTCGCCGACGATTACAGCGACCCTAGCCGCTGGACGCAGCTCAATACGGGGTTGGCCGTGAGCGGCGGGGCGTTGCAGGTCACGAATACGAGCGGCGGTTCGGTGCCGAGCGCCCAACGCGGGCTGTATCAGGCGCTGCCCCAGCCCCTGCCCGACGGTGGCGGCTGGCGCCTCGATCTTGATCTCGACTACCGTGCAACCGGCCCCAGTGGCACCGGGCTGCTGGTGGTGGCCGTAGCGGCCGGCAACCTGCACCCGCTCAACATCTTCCCGGGGGGCATTCAAATCATCACGCCGCAAGACTGCATCGGCCTCATCAATACGGGCCAACTGGGCCGCCGCAGCCCGATTCCGTTGAGCGTTTTTGTGTCGGATAACGGTACTTGGAGTCAATCTGATTCGCTTACGTTGCGCTTCAACGCTATCTCCTATCTGCGCCTCGAACGGTTCAATTCCGGGCTGATTCGGTTTAGCGCCTTCCTCGATCCGGCGCGAACGCAACATCAGTCGTCGTCGCCGGTGTGCTATACCCCGCCGGGCACCTACACGGGGCTGAACACCGTTTGGCACGCCAACCTGCCGCAAGGTTCCGACCAGCGCAACGACGCCGCCACGCTCGACAACCTTTGCCTGAGCCAGATTCCGGTACTCGATACCACGTTTACGGCGCGGCTGTCGCGGGGGCGCATCTGCCTCGGCGAAACCGTGACGCTCACCTCGCCCAACCCCGATTACGACCCTACCACCTGGACGACCACCACGCCCACCGGCCTCGGCTGGAATGCGCAGGGCGCGAGCGTGACGTATACGCCGCCGGTGGCCGGCACCTACGTTTTCACGGCCAGCGGCGAGCTGACGCGGTTTTGCGGTGTGCCGCGCGCCCGCACGCTCGTGCTGGACGTGGTGGCGCCTGATTCGGCTGCCGTGGCCTACGCGGCGCCTACATTTTGCCGCACGGGTACGGCCCCGGTGGCGTCGTTTGCGCCGCCGGGCGGGGTGTTCAGCGGGTCGGCGGGCTTGGTAATCAATGCCGCTACGGGTCAAATCGACCTGGCGGCCTCGGCGCCGGGGCCGCACAGCGTGACGTACACCAGCACCGGTTTTTGCCCGGATACCGCTACGGCTACGCTCACCATCGACCCGCTCGATGTGGCGTCGGTGGCGTACGCGGCGCCCGCTTTTTGCCGCGTGGGCACGGCCACGCCCCTCACGTTTACCCCGCCGGGCGGAGTGTTCAGCGGGTCGGGCGGGCTGGTGATCGACCCCACGACCGGCACGATCGACTTGACCGCCTCGGCCGTGGGCCCGTACCTCGTGACGTACACCAGTACGGGGGTTTGCCCGAACAGCACGACGGTCGCGCTTACCCTCAACCCCCTCGATGTAGCCGCCGTGGCCTACCCCCAAGCCGAATACTGCGCCACGGGCAGCGCGTCGGCGGGGGCTTTCGGCCCGGCGGGCGGCACGTTCAGCGGCTCGCCGGGGCTGGTTGTGAACGCCACCACGGGGCAGATAAATTTGGCCGCTTCGGCGCCGGGGCCGCACGTGGTGACGTACGTCAGCGGCGGGTTTTGCCCCGATACGGCCGCCTTTCCACTCACCATCCTCTCGCTCGATGTGGTGGCCGTGGGCTATCCGCAAACCACGTATTGCGCCACCGGCCGCACTGCGCCGGTGGTTTTGAGCCCGTTGGGCGGCACGTTCCGCAGCACGCCGGGGCTCGTGCTGGACTCGCTGACGGGGGTGGTCGATTTGGCGGCGTCGGCGCAGGGCACTTACACCGTGACGTACGTCAAGCCCGGCACGTGCGCGGGGTCTTCGACGTTCACGTTTCGGGTCGATCCGCTGACGGTGGCGGCGCTCGCTTACCCGGCCGCCGCGTTTTGCCGCACCGGCAGCACCCCGGCGCCGGTGGCCACGCCGATCAACAGCGGGCTGTTCAGCGGCACGGCGGGCCTCGTGGTGAACCCCGCGACGGGCGTCGTCGATCTGGCAGCTTCCTCGGCGGGGCCGCACACGGTTACGTACACGCCGTTTGCCGGCTGCCCGGTGCCGGCCGAGTTCAACCTGTTCATCCGGCCGCTGGATGTCGCGGCGCTGGCCTACCCGGTCACCACGTTCTGCCATCAAGGCATCAGCGCGGCTCCGGCGAGCAGCCCGCCGGGCGGCCGGTTCAGCGGCACGGCGGGGCTGGTAATCGATTCGCTGACCGGCGTCATCGACCTAGCGCAATCGGCTGTTGGGGGCCATAGCGTGACCTATACCAGCGCCGGCGCGTGCCCCACGAGCGCCACATTCGGCCTCACCATCACGCCCTTCGACGTGGTGGCCGTGCGCCTCGCCGATTCGGTTTACTGCCAGGCCGGTACCACGCCAGCCCCCACGGTGCTGCCGCCGGGTGGGCGGTTCACGGGCTCCAACGGCCTCGTGTTCGACTCCGCCACCGGTGTGGTGGATTTGGCGCGCTCGGCGGTCGGGCGGCACGTGCTGTTCTACACCAGCACCGGCGCGTGCCCCACCACCGGCGCCGTGGACTTACGCATCGAGGCGCGCCAACCGGCCGCCGTGGCCTACGCCGACACCACGTTTTGCCCGGCGGGCACCACCCCGGCGCCGGTAGCGCAACCGCGCGGCCCCGGTATTTTCACGGGGTCGCCGGGTTTGGTGGTCGATGAACGCACCGGAATCGTGAATCTGGTGACTTCTACGCCCGGCCCGCACGCCGTAACATTTACTTCCGATGACCGCTGTTTCGACCCCGCCCGCGCCGTTTTCAGCATCGGCATTCCGGTGGTGGCCGATCTGCCGAACATCATCACCCCCAACGGCGATGGGCTGAATGAAACCTTCGGGCTGCCCGCGCCGCTGCCCACCATCAGCGGCTACGAGTTGAGCGTTTACAGCCGCTGGGGCACGCGGGTGTATCGGTCGGGCAACCCCGCCGCGCCGTGGGGCGCTACGGAGGTGGGGCCGGGCACGTACTTCTACCTGCTGCGTTTTAGTGATTGCGCCGGGCAGGCGCGGCAGTTCAAAGGCGTGGTGGAGGTGGTGAAGTGAGCGGCGGGGCGCCCGCTTTGACCAGCGCCTCGTACGCCCGCGCATCGGCCAAATTCCAGCTTAGCCAGCCGCGTTGGGGGTATTCGGCGAGGAAGGTTTTAGTGGCGTGAGCAAGCGCTTCGGTATCATTTAACGCACTGAATTCGTTGGAGTGGGCTTGCAGCTCGGGCAGTACGCGCGGGGGCATTTCCAACAGGAACTCGCGGTCGAGCGAGGCGCGAAAGCGCGGTTGCAGGTTGAACCGCGCAATCCAGATTTCCCAATTGCCCAGCGCCAGCAGCAGCAGCACCGCGTACACCGCCCACGAATTGAGCTTGACCAGATTGAAGGCCGAGCGGCGCTGCCACACTTTCAGGCACACCGTAACGAGGCCGAAAACGGTGAGCAACAGAAAGAAGCACACCCCGATGCGCTTATACGCCAAGCCCATCCGGCTGATGTAATGGTAGTTGCGCAAACCTACCGATACGGCCAGGACCGCGTTCTGCACGATCCAGACGGTGGCGAGCGGCCGGAGGCGCCGCCCCGCGCTTGCGTAAAAGTTGAGGTTCCCCCGGAAGAAATAGAGCACGAGCGCCATTGCGAGCAGAATGCTGACGATGAGCGCCCACGTGCCTTCGTGGACGAACTGGGCGAGGTCGAAGGTGGGCGCGGGCCGGAAACCGAGCCAGATATTCTGGATGTCGAGGACGTTTTCGAGCAGCAGCAATCCATTGACGAAGGTGAGGGCCGCCAGCGCCGTGAGGTATTCTTTGCGGAGGGCTACCGGGCTGCGGCCGGGCCGCCCGTAGCCCGCCGCCAGGGCCGCCACCAGCCGGGCGGGGCGCACCCGATGCACGCGTTCCGCCGAATCGGTTTCGCGTGCCAGCCAGTAGCGCGCCGGCACGCGCAGCAGCGTACCCGCCGCCAGCGCCGCGCCGAACAACAGGAACAGGGTGCGTTGCATCGAGAAATCGACGAAAATGCGCCCCAGCCACGCGCCCAGCCACGTGCCGAAGCGGTCGGCCAGCGCCGCGTACTGCGGGTTCGCCACCGAAAACAGAAGGTGAAAAACGACCACTGCGGCCAGCGGCAGCCCAAACAAGCGGCCGTAATACCACACCAACCGGAAGCGCGCTCCCTGGCCCACGCGCGGCGCGCGCCACCCCTGCACCCACGCCAGCGGCGCCCGCAGCACATTGCCCGCGCCCGTGAGCAGCGCGTGGTGCAGCAGCCGTAGCGTGGGCTGATTAGCCAGTCCGACGAGCAGCGCCAACGAGGCCCAAACGGCCAGTTTCGCCACGCCGGAACCGGTGAAAACCACGCCCGCACTAGCCAGCAAGCCGCCGAGCGCCACGGCCCGCGCCGTTCCGCTACGCCGCGTATCAGCCGAATCAACGAAAATGAACGCCGCGCAGCCCGCGTACCACAGCAAGAGGTTCAATCCCTGAATCTGCTCCCAGAACAGTAGGTGAAAGAGGAGCGCGCCCACCGCCACGGCGGTTTTTTGGGCGGAGGAGAAGATGATGGTCATGGAAATTGAGGTTTTAAAAGTGCTTTGATTTTCAAAGCGCAGGGGCGAAAAAAAAGACGCAGAAGCTGCGGCTGAACCACCGTGCATAAAGCGACCGAGACGCATCAGCAGCAGCACGCCGCCCGCAACGGCCAGCGCCACGACGGCAAGGAAGAATAGGAGCAAGAGAAACCACATAAAACGGGGCGCGAAAAGGAGGTGTCGATAGACGGAAAACCGGGCTAAGAAGTCTGCGAAACGCGCGGATTGAGCCACCGGTGCAACCAGCCCGCCACCACTAAAAATGTCGCTCGCGCTAGCAAGGCAGCAGCCAGTATCGGATAAGTAAATACGAACATGCCCCAAACCCAACTTGCTTGCGCCGATTGCTCGTGAATTGTAGTATCGGTCAGTGGAACATAAAGCGTTCGTATCCGGCTCGCCTTGGGTGCTGAATAGACCGGATTTACTGTAATGGCGACATCCGGCAGTAAGTCAAGGTCTGTCCAACCCCAGCCAACACTCACGGCAGGCGAGAAGCCGAACCACCAGCCGTCATACAGCGCCTGCGCTGGTAATGAGAGCCGCGCGTTGGTTGTGACGATCGTCGCCCGAACGGAATCATACCGCCCCCGCGAGGCCGTAGCAGATTCAGCCCAGACCCGCACGGGTGAAATGGCCCGCCAACTGTCGCCAACGGCCGGCGGTTGCTCCAAGGCAGTTTGTACTAACGGCGCGGGCCGCACGGCCCAACTCGTGCCGACCAGCGCCCCCATTTGCCCCACCCACACCGGCGCGGCCAACAGCACCAGCCGCCCCACCCGTGCGGCCCAGTGGGCGCGCGCCACGCGCCCTACGGCCCGCCACTCCCCGTCCAGCAAACCCACCAGCAGCAGCGGACTCTGCCGCCCAAAAAACGCCAGCACCACCAGCGCCCCTGAAGCCACCGGCGTGAGCCAGTACGTACCGCCCGGCAGCCACCCGCCGAGTAGCAGCGCGGCGAGTGCGATGCCAATCATTCCGAGGTAAATGCTTACTTCTTTCATTGTTTGCGTTTTTTTGCGAAGTTCTTTGTATTTCAAAGTTTGGGTTCAAAAAAAACGTTGAACGACATCTGGTTGGGTTCAGCCGCCTTTCAATAGCTTTTCCAAAGCCGTCAAATGCTCCTGAAACGCGGCCCGGCCGTCGGTCGTCACGGCGTAGGTAGTGCTGGGCTTGCGCCCGACAAACTGCTTGCTGACGGCCACGTACCCCGCTTTTTCGAGCGCCGCCACGTGCGAGGCGAGATTGCCATCGGTGAGGGCGAGGGTTTCTTTCAGCTCATTGAAGCTCGCCGAATCGGTCGCCAACAACACGGCCATCACGCCGAGCCGCACGCGGTGGTCGAAGGCTTTATTGAGGTCTTGAATCGGGTGTTTCACGCGGCTCGAATCGGCTAAGGTCAGGCGGCTTGGGCACGCGGGCCGCGCTCGTAGCGGTTAAACATCAGCACGCCGTACCCGATATGCGCCAGCCCGAAACCGGCCGCAAACAGCCACAAACCGTACGGCGGCACCAGCAACCCCACCAAGCCCAGCGCCACCTGCACGTAACCCAACCCCCTGATTTCGTTGAGGGTGTACTTGCTCGCGCTTAGCAGCGCCAGCCCGTAAAACAGCAACAACGCGGGCACCACCAACCCCACCGCACCCTGGTAGTAGAGCGCCAGCGCAAACAGCCCGCCCGCGCCCAGCGGCGCCAGTAAGCTCAAGCCAAACCGCTGGGCGGCCGGCCCCCAGAGCGAAACGCCCTGGAGCGCGGCCCGCCGCCGCGTGAAGAAAAACGCCACCAGCAAGCCCACCGCAATCATGACGGCCGCCAGCCCGACCAGCAGCGGCAGTAAGCGGGCGCGCGCCTCGAACGGGGCGGCGCCCGTAGCGAGCGCGGCAAAACCCGTCGGCCCTAGCTCGCGCTGCAAGGCCATGTGCGCCACGCCCGCGCCCACCAGCGCCACCACGCCGGCCCCCACGCCCGCCAACCCACTCAACGACAAAAAGCGCGACGAGCGCTCCATGATGGCGCGAATCTCGGTAAGCTGCGCGAGCGGGTCTACTGCGGGCTGCATAAGCGGGTGATTGAGCGATTGGGTATTTCGTCAGAGAACTTTGAGTTGCAAAGCTACGTGCTGGTCACAAGAATTTCCAAACCCGGCCGCATTCGCCGTTGGCGGAGCAGCGTGCCGTGCAACCTGACAGGCCGCCGAGGTATCTGCTACGGCACGGGGCCGGGCGGCGGCGGCTACTTTCGCCTTTCGCGGCTCACCGCTTATTTTTTCTCTGATGCTATTTATTCGCTTAACGTTTGAGAGTCTGCGGTTTGCGGCCGATGCCCTGCGGACGAACCTCCTCCGCACGGTGCTGTCGTTGCTGGGCGTCACGGTGGGAATTTTTGCCATCATCGCGGTTTTTACGGTCGTCGATTCGCTCGAAACGAAGATTCGGGGCAGTATGAATTTCCTCGGACGCGATGTGCTGTACGTCCAGAAATGGCCTTGGGGCTTCGGCGGCGAGTACCCGTGGTGGAAATATTTCCAGCGCCCCGAACCGAGCGCGCGCGAATTCCGCGAGTTGGAGCGGCGGCTGGCCGGCGCCTCGGCGATGGCACTCATGACCGGCGACGACGCCAATACCGTCAAATTCGGCTCGTCGTCGGTGCCGGAAGTCACGATCAACGGCGTTTCCATCGACTACAACCGCATCACCGATTTCGATTTCAGTGCCGGCCGCTACTTCACCGTTTCCGAGATGGAGGCATCGCGGAACGTAGCTGTCATCGGCGCCGACTTAGCCGACGGGCTTTTCCCGGCCCGCGAGGCTATCGGCAACCTCGTAAAAGTGCGCGGGCAGCGGTTTTTGGTCATCGGCGTGATGGCGCGCCAAGGCGAAAATATGTTCGGTGCCTCGTCGGATCAGCAAATGTTCGTGCCGTTCGGCGCGATGAGCAAGATGTACACTGTGGGCGGCATCACGGGTCTGGGCGTGACCGTGGCCGTAAAAGGCCGCCGCGAAGACGTTGGCTTGCAAGAGCTTGAGTACGAAATGCGCGGCACCCTACGCGCCATTCGTGGCCTGCGCCCGCGCGACGATGACTCGTTTTCCATCAACCGGCCCGAACTCGCCGCCGACGCCATCACGAGCCTGTTCGGCGTCATCGGCGTCATCGGGTGGGTTATCGGCGGGTTCTCGATTCTAGTCGGCGGCTTCGGCATCGCCAACATCATGTTCGTGAGCGTGAAGGAGCGCACCAACCTGATCGGGATTCAGAAGTCGTTGGGGGCCAAGAATTTCTTCATCCTGTTTCAATTTTTGTTTGAAGCCGTGTTCTTGAGTTTGTTCGGCGGGTTGGGTGGGCTGCTCCTCGTTTTCGGCCTTACGCTCGTGCCGCAGGACAGCCTGACGCTGCTCCTTTCGCCGGCCAACGTGGCGCTGGGGTTGGGCGTGTCGGCGGTGATCGGTACGCTGGCGGGCATCATTCCGGCCGTGATGGCAGCGAACCTGGATCCCGTGCTGGCGATTAGGGCCAAGTGATGTAGCGCGGGGCACCGGCCCGCGACGAGCAAAATGAGTTTCGCATTGAGCTTGCGTTCGGGCGTCAAGCATAATGCCGCAGCCTTCGGCTCCGCGCGTTAACCAGGCCGGCGCCCCGCGCTACATTTTCTACCTTTGCGGCCCCAATGCCGAACCTGCCCGCCGCCGCTTACCTCTCCGATGCCGTCCTCGACGGCTTTATCCGCGCCGCGCTGGCCGAAGATGTCGGCGACGGCGATCATTCTTCCCTAGCTAGCATTCCGGCTACGGCGCGCAACCGGGCGCGGCTGCTCGTGAAGGGCACCGGCGTGCTGGCGGGCGTAGAAGTAGCGCAGCGCGTGCTGGCAACTGTCGATGCGAGTTTGGCGCCGGAAGTGCTGCTGACTGACGGTTCCACCGTGCGTCCCGGCGACATTGCTTTTACCGTCGAAGGCCCGGCGCGCTCCATCCTCACGGCCGAACGCCTGCTGCTCAACTGTATGCAACGGATGAGCGGCATTGCCACACTCACGGCGCACCTCACGGGCCTCATCAGCGGCACCCGCGCACGGCTCCTCGATACGCGCAAAACCACGCCCGGCTTCCGGGCCCTCGAAAAGTGGGCGGTGCTGATCGGCGGCGGCTACAATCACCGGTTCGGCCTCTTCGACATGGTGATGCTCAAGGACAACCACGTCGATTACGCCGGTGGCGTGCGCCAAGCCATCGAGGCCACGCACGCCTACCTCAAAGCCACCGGCCGCGAACACCTGCGGATCGAAGTCGAGACCCGCAACCTAGCCGAAGTAGAGGAAGCGCTCGCCACGGGCGGCATCCACCGCGTGATGTTCGACAATTACCCGCTCGATTTGCTGCGCGAGGGCGTTGCGCTGGTCGCGGGCCGCGTCGAGACGGAAGCCTCCGGCGGCATCACCGACGCCACCATCCGGCCCATCGCCGAAACCGGGGTCGATTTCATCTCCGTCGGCGCCCTCACACACTCGGCCGGCAGTATGGATTTGAGTCTCAAAGCTTTTTAGTTGATGGTTATTGGTTGATAGGTCGTACGCCAACAACTCAACATCCATCAACTATCAACCAACAACTATCAACCAACTATGCGTCAGCAACTGATTCAACAAAACCCGCCGCCGGGCACCATCCGCACCAAAAAAACGCAGCTCACAGCCGAGCGCTATACTGAAATCGCCCTTAAGCGGCTCTGGAAAAAACAGTGGTGGGTGCTGGTGGCGTTGGCGGGGTTCGGCGTGGTACTCGCCCTGTTTTGGCCGAGCTGGTGGGTGCTGGGCATTGTGGCGCTGCTGGCGCTGCTGCACGTGCTGTTTTGGGGAGTGCAGGTGACGGGCGTCACCAAAATGGAACAGACGAAGATTCTGTTCGAGCGGGTTTTCTACGAAATCACGCCGCAGCGTTTCCTGCTCAAGAAGAACGACCGCGAAGGCGCCGAACTGAAATGGGAGACGTTCGCCCGCGTCGACCGGCTGCCCGATGCCTACCTCCTGACCTTCAGCAGCACCCCGCCGCCCGGTGCGCCGCCCGCTACCCGCCTCCAAAAAGCCCTCGCGTGGCTTGGCGCCAGCGAGTTGCAGTTTATGGTGTTGCCGTTCGACATTTTTCAGAAGCCGAACGATCTTAAGATGATGGACGCCACGCTACGGCGCAAAAACCTGCTGCCGGCGGAGGCGCCGGTGGTGCCGACGGCGTAAGCCTCGCACCTCACCGCGCGCCGTTTCTGCCGTTTGTGCCCGAACTTGCGGCCGCAACCGGGCAGCCGCCGTTTGGCCCGCGCCGCCCGTTGCC
This sequence comes from Hymenobacteraceae bacterium, assembly GCA_031425525.1. Classification (GTDB taxonomy): domain Bacteria; phylum Bacteroidota; class Bacteroidia; order Cytophagales; family Hymenobacteraceae; genus JANNMJ01. Next base: position 16,539 of record JANPJM010000061.1, read on the forward strand.
CGTTTTTGCCTCGTTTCGCATTACTGCCCCGCTTGTTGATGAAGAAGTACCTGCTTTCGCTCGGCGCCCTCGCGCTATTGGCCTCGTGCAGCTCGGAGCCGTCGGATTTCCGGCCCGGCCAAAAAGTGTCGTCCGATGCCGTGTACGCCGGGGGCCGCCCCACGGGCCTCTACCCGTCGAATGATGAGTCGAATGCTTCGCACCGCGCCGCGCCGGCCGGCCACGGCGAAGGACATGGTGAAGGTCACGGCGCGGGCCATGGTGAAGGCCACGGCGAGGCGCACGGCGAAGGCCACACCCAGGGCGAAATGCACGATGCCGATGCGTCGGGCGCCGCCGCCACGGGCTCCGAGCATCAGCAGTCGAATGTTAGCGACGCGCCCACCGAAACCGGCGCCACGCCCGATACCAAGGCAGCGGCCGAAGCCGCCGAGAAAGAGTAAGCGCCCGGCGCCCCCGCCTCGTGGCCTTCAGGCGAAAAATGACGTACTTGCGGCGACGGCCGCAGTCGTCGTTTTTCGCTTTTTTCGCATGAGCGCTTCCTCCCCCGATTACGCCGCCGACCCGACGGGCTCGGCCGCCGATTCCGCCGCCTCTTTAGCGCCCGCCGAGTGGTTCAGCACCTGGTTCGATTCGGTGTATTACCACCGGCTCTACCGCGAGCGCGACCAGCCTGAAGCGCACCTCCTCCTCGATAATCTGGCGGCGTGGTTACGGCTGAAACCCGGCGCCCAGCTCCTCGATTTGGCGTGCGGGCGCGGGCGCCACTCCGTCGATCTGCGCAAGCGCGGCTTCGATGTCACGGGCGTCGATCTGGCACCGTCGTCCATTGCCCACGCCCAGCAATTTGCCGATGAGCACTTGCGGTTTCGGGTGCACGATATGCGCGGGTCGCTCGGCGAGCCGAACCACTACGACTGTATTCTGAACCTGTTTACGTCGTTTGGCTACTTCAACTCTGAAGCCGAAAACGTACTCGTGCTCCAAGCCGTGGCCGAAGCACTGCGCCCCGGTGGCGAGCTGGTACTCGATTACCTCAACACCCACCGCGTGGAGCGGCAGTTGGTGGCCGAGGAAACCAAAGTCGAAGGCGGCACCACGTTCCAACTCCACCGCCGGATTCACGACGGCTACTTCGAGAAACGGATCTCGTTCGTCGATGACGACGGCCAGGCCCAAGTGTTCGTCGAGCGCGTGATGGCGCTTTGGCCCGAGCAGTTCGAGGAATACTTCCGGTTGGCAGGGCTGCGGATTCGCGCTTCTTTCGGCGATTATCAGTTGGGGCCGTACGTGGCCGAATCGTCGCCGCGCTTGATTTATATCGTGAAGAAATAAGTCCACATTTGTCATTGCCCGGAGGAGGCTTAGAGTTCCCCTTGAGGAACCAAGGGCCGACGCGGCAATCCGGCGAATGTAACCGGGCAGCGCGTGCCGGGTAACTTCATCGCCGTGTAGCGTGCGCCGGATTGCTTTGCCGCGCTACGCTCGCAACCGCAAAGCCTCATCGCAATGACAGACCAAAGACAACCTCCGTATTAAGTTGATGACCCTTATCCTCGCGATGCTGCTGTTGAGTGCCTCGGTGCTTGGCGCCGGGGCATCCGTGCGGCTCCTGCCCGGCGCCGATGTTACGCGCTGGCTAAAGCCGATGCTCGCGTTCAGCGGCGCGTACCTGTTTTCGATCACGATTCTGCACTTGCTGCCCGAAACGCTCGCGCTGGCCGGGAACACCACCACGCGGGTCGGGTACTGGGTGTTGGCGGGGTTTTTCCTGCAAATGCTGCTCGAACTGGCTTCGGAAGGCATCGAACACGGCCACGTGCATCATCACCCCGAGCGTGACGGCAGCTTCGGCCCGGTGCTGTTACTGGCGTCGCTGGTGGTGCATTCGGCCCTCGAAGGCTCCATCCTGACCGAGCGGGCCACCCGCGCGGACGGCGGTTTCTGGCCGGTGCTGCTAGGGGTGGTGCTCCATCACATTCCGGCCGCCCTGGCGCTGATGAGCGTACTGCTGGCGCGCCTCAACTCGTTTCGGCGGGCAATGGCGTACCTGGCGGTGTTTGCGGTGGCCTCGCCCTTGGGGATGGTCGTGGGCGGCGTACTGGAAAACGGCCCCGCCTACCCGGTGCTGGCGGGGTTGGTGGCGGGCAATTTTTTGCACATTTCCACCACCATTCTGTTTGAAACCACGCCCGAGCATCGGTTCAACCGGCCGAAGATGTTGGCGGCGTTAGTAGGCGTAGTGCTGGCGTTGGTGGTGGCGTAGGCCGACGGAGTTCGTACTGTTTTCGCTGTTCGCGTACCGCTACTGCACTACCAGCCGCGCTTGCCGTCCACCCACCCGCACTACGTACAGGCCGGGCGCCACATCGCGCAGCGAAAATTGCGCATTTTCAGTCGTCAGCAACTGCGTCCGTATTACGCGGCCCGGCAGATCGAGCAACTCGGCGGTGGCGGTGGCAGCAGTGGGGCGCTGCACCCAAACGGCACCCGTGGCGGGGTTGGGCATGAGCGAGAAAACGGGTATCGAGCCCGCGCCCGGCACGCCCACGGGCGCGGGCCGCAACGTAATGCGCCAATCCTGACCGTTGTTGTTATTCCAGGAACCGTCGACGTAGTTCAGCACGAAATCGAGGCGACTGACGGCCTGCTGGGGCCGATTGAACGGACCGATTTTTAGCTGCATCCGGCAGTCGGTCACGGCCCCGAACGGCGTTTGCACAGCTGGGCCGGTACCGTTGAACAGCACGGTGTTGGCGGGCCGGTACGCTGCATCGGGCAAGCCCCACTGATTGACGCCCCAGTGCAAATTGGCCGCCCGTGCGGGGTTGTTGACCGTAATGGTAATTGTGTCGGCAGTGGTCGGGGTGGCGGGCAGCCAACTCACGGCTTCCGCGCCGGTGCAGGTGGTGGGGCCGGAACCCGCGCCGCCCTGCCCATCGCAGATCGCCCATTGATGCGGACGCGTGTTCAGCGCCCCCACCCACACGTGCTGGATTTCGGAGCGGGTCAGGTTACCGGCCGAGTCCTGGGCTTCGGCGTAATAATCGACCAGCACCGTGCCCAAACCGCGAATTTGCGCACTGTATTCGGCCGCTTTCACGAGCGGCAGCGGGGTGGTGGCCGACCCGATTTGGGCGCGCGTCATCGGCAGACTTGTCCAGGCGGTTACGCCGGAACCGCCGAGGTAGGTGTCGTTTTCGAGAGTGGCGCCGGGATTGAGGCCATCAAGGTCGGTGCGGTATTTCAGCTCGATGCGTTGGAGGCCGCTGCGGTCGTAGGCGAACGTCCAGACCGTGAAATCGCTCGGTTGCAGCGTGTTGAATTCGGTGGCGCCGGGGTTGTAGGGCTCGCGCTGGGGCAGCCAGACGCTGGGCGGCACGGGGTCGGGGGCGGTAGGCGGCAGCACCGTGCGGGCGGCGGTTACGGCGGCGTTGGCGGCGCGGGTCGGGTGAGCATCCCAGATGCCGTTGGTGGAGCCGTCCCAGTACCAATAATCGCTGGCCTGGGCGTTGAGCAGGCTGGCCCACGCGGCTTGCACGGCGGGGTTGGCGGCGCCCGCGACGGCCTCGGCGGTTTGCACTTCATTCTGCGCGGCTGTCACCACGCCCCACGAGTTGCGATCCCAGGAAAGGCAGTTGGTGGGGTCGGCGTTCCACTTTTTGAACTCCGGGTCGCCGTTGTCGGCGCCGCTCCACGAGCCGCTTTCGACGTGGATAACGTCGGTGGTATCGGGCGGGAAACGGTCGAGGTAATCCTGCACGGTGGTGCATTCGAAGCGCGTGGGGTTGGCGCGCACCCAGTTCACGAAGCTCTGGAAATTGTTGTCGTAGTAGCCGCTGGAACCGCCGCCGTAGTTGTCGCCGTCATGGTGCAGCACGACCAGGATCGGGTGCGCCGGATCAGTATTGAATGGCGCCAACTGGCTCATCACCAAGTCGTAATTAAGCGCGCCGAAACCGCCGCGCCCGTCTTCGTTGCCGAGGTAGCGGTCGGCGGGCACCGCAATGATGCGTTGGCGTTGGCCGGTGGCGGGGTCGACGTGTTCGACGAAATGCGGCCGTCGCCCCCACCCCGCCGAGTTGCGCGTCGGCGCCCACACGTTGTTGAGTTGCAGCCAATCGGCGGGGTTGGAGTTGCGCTGGTCGGCGCGGTTGGGTTCGGCGAGGTTGCCGCCCGCATTCCACGGATACCCGGCGCAGGCCCGGTCGAAATGGATGTTATCGACCAGCACCCACTCCAGTCCTTCATCGACGAAGGCGGGGATTTCGGTCAGCGCAAAGGCGTTTTCGGGCGGGAAAATCCCTTTGGAATACGCCCCTGGAAACTGCGTCTGCATCAGCGCCCGGTGCTGCTGAATCTGGCGCCGAATGTTGTCGTACCCCACCAACCCCATCAACGGATGATGGTAGCCGAAGCCGACCATATCAAGGCGCGGATTGCCGCGAGTGGTGCGCCAGGCCCGCGCCGTATTCCAGTGGCTTTTCCAGTTGGCGGGGAAACGCCCGACGCTCCCCAACTCATTGAGATTCTGCACCAACGACCCGCTGAAACTCACCTGCGCCCCAAAATGCGGCAGCGCCAGCCCCTTTTGCACGGCGTTTTTCGGCCAGTCGGTGTAAGGCCCGGTACGGTCGTTGAAGATCTGCTGGACGGAGAACGGGTAGCGGTTGGCGTTGATGGTCTGGTTCACCGTTTCGCCCGGCCAATACACCGGTTGGTGCATATGCCACAGAAAGGCGATCTGAATCGGCGGGTTGGTTTGGGCCGCCGCGCGGAATGGAAACAGGGCAACCGCCGCGAAAGCTAACAGGCGCAGAACTTTGAGCATCAGGCGCGAAGGTAGGGCGAGGAATACAGGCATCGGTCGGGGTATTGCCTGGCCGCGTCAAGCAATACCTCCGATCCACAGTAGCCCGGACTCCCCGCCCGGGTGGGGGGGGGGTGGCTGACCGATGGGCTGCGGGGGGGGGGGGCCGCGCGGCGGGGCGCCAGCGCGTCCGATATTTTAGGGTTTTCCGCCATTTTCCGCTTCAGCCCAAGCTATCCACGTCTACCGCAGTCGCCCCACCCCGCCCCGGAGTTTATCCTGAGGAAAGAAGGAGGCCACCCCTCCCCCTCCGGGCAGGGGAGTCTGGGGAGGAGCGAAAGCGCGCTTATTTATTCTCCGAAGAGAATTTTTGCCCCCCTACCGCGCCTGCCCCGACCTCCAACCCGTGCCCCTCCGGCCCGGTCTCGCGCACCCGTAACAAAAACGCGAAAATCAGCCCCAACACGCTCAGAATGCCGAAAAACCACAGCATCGGCAGGTAGCCACCGATGTTGGTTTTGGAGGCGTTGCTATGGTCGTTGAGCCAGCCGACGAAGTAGTTTACAACGGTCAAGCCGACGTTTTGCACCAGAAACATCAGGCCGTAGGCCGTGCCCAGGCGGTGCGGCTCCACGAGGCGGGCCACCGCCGGCCACAGCACGCCCGGCACCAACGAAAAGCTGATACCCAGCAACACCGTGGAGCCGTTGAGCGCCAGCGAGCCGGTGCCCGCCCCCAGCAACCCGAAGCTCAGCGGCAGCAACAGCGCGCCCACGGCCAACAGCAGCGCGCGCCGCCCATAGCGGTCGGCGAGCCAGCCGAAGGCAGGCGTGGCGAAAATAGCGGCCAGAAAAACGTGGCTATTGAGCGTACTCGCCGCTTGGAGGGAGAGGCCGTGCGCGTGCTGGTAATATTTGATGGCAAACGTGCTGCGGAACGGCAGAATGGCCGAATAAAACAGTACGCATAACCCGGCGATGTACCAATACGACCGGTCGAACCGCACCAAATCGCCCCACACGATGCGCTCGCTGGGGGGCAGCGCGCCGAGCTGCCCACGTTGGTCGGCGCGCCGATCCATGACCCAATAGCCGAGGGCGGCGGCCAACCCGGCGGCCATAATCAGGGCCGCGAGCCAGAGCGGAGCTTGCCAGCCCTGCGCATACAACGGTTTGGCAAAGGTCGGCGAGAGGTCGGCGGCGTAGGAGCCGAGCCGCCCGAAGCTCAGGTTCAATCCCAGCGCCAAACCCAGTGCCGAGGCGCCGAACCACCGCCCCAAGGCCGCGCTCAGGGCCACGGCCATCGATTCGGCGCCGAGGCCGAAGAGGAGGCGCCCGGCCGCCATCACCCCAAAATCGCCCGACCACGCCGTGAGGATGGCCCCCAGCACGCACACCGCCGTGAAGACCACCAGCGCGTTGCGCGGTCCCCACCGGTCGGCGATGACGCCGCCCGCGAGTACCATTGCAATGTTCGGGAGCGAGTAAATGGCGTTGAGCGTGCCGATTTCACGGTCTTTGAACCCGAGTTGCCGGTCGAGCAACTCGGCCACCGGCCCGATGGAATCGTAGACGTAATAGTTGCCGAACATCGCGACGCACAGCAGCGCGAAGGCGAACCAGCGCACGGCGGCGGGCGGCAACGGGGCGGGCGGAGTCAGGGGTTGAAGCATCAGCGGCGAAAGAGGTAGCGACAGAAGGAGAGTTGCGCACGATGCGCCCGGCTACCGCACCAGCCACAAGGCGGCCATCGCGAGCAGCGCGGGTACGGCCTGCACGAAGAAAATCTTGCGGCTCACGGTGGCCGCGCCGTACACGCCGGCCACCACCACGCAGCCCAAGAAAAAGAGCTTGATGGCATCGCCGGCGGGGTGGCCCAGCCAAATGCCCCACGCCAGTCCGGCCGCCAAGAACCCATTGTACAGCCCCTGGTTGGCGGCCAGCGTTTTGGAGGCCGTCGCAAACTCCGGGGTCAGGCTGAAGGCGCGGCGCCCAGCCGGCTTATCCCAGAAAAACATTTCCAGCACCAGAAAATACGCATGCAGCGCGGCGACGAGCCCCGTCAGAATGTTGGCGATTAGCAGCATACGACCCGTTGAGGCTGAAACGCGCGCCACCGGCGCGCAGTCCGCCAAGGTACTGCTTTTGCCCAAAAATGCTGCTGCTGCACGGGTGGTGCGGCACCGCAAAATCCGCACGCACTACGCCGCCGGCCGCTTACGGTGCCGCACCACCCGCCAGCCGTACGCCAGCACCAACCCGCCCAGCACGACCCACGACACCGGGTCGAGCCAGGCGCCGACTTGCCGAAACTGCCGCCCCAACGCGTAGCCCGCCCCCGCCAGCACCGCCGACCACACCGCCGAGCCGAGCGCCGTGTACGCCAGGAAAACCGGCAACGACATCCGCTGAATCCCCGCCGGAATCGAAATCAGCGACCGTACGCCCGGTACCAGCCGCCCCAACAGCACGGCCCACGCGCCGTGGCGCGCAAACCACGCGGTGGCGCGGTCGATGTCGGCACACGAAAGCGCGAGCCAGCGCCCGTGGCGGTCGGCAAATTGCTTGAGCCGCGCTTCGCCGATGCGCCGCCCGACCCAATACAGCGGTAGCGCGCCCAACACGGCGCCCACGGTGGCCGCCGCAATCACGCCGGGCAGCGTCAGGCGGCCCTGGTGAGCCAAGTAGCCGCCCAACGGCAAAATGAATTCCGACGGAATCGGCGGAAACAGGTTTTCGATGAGCATCAGCAGCACCACGCCGCCATAGCTCGAAGACATAATGAAGCGGATGACCCAGTTTGCCATATTCGCTTGGTCTACGGCAGGGGCGGCGCGTGGGATATTCGGGACGGCGCGCTACCGTTGGCCCTACCCCTTCATTCCCCGCAACTCGGCCAATTGGCGCAGCAAGGCTTTTTCCGGCTCGGTCAGGTTTTGGGGGAAGGCGGGTTGCAGATGTACGTACAGGTCGCCGGCGTGCGCGGGGTCGTCTTCGCGCGGGTAGCCTTTGCCCCGCAGCCGCAGCACGGTGCCGGCGGGCGTTTCGGGTTTGATGGGCACGCGCACGGATTTGCCGCTCAGGGGCGTAATCGTCTCGTCGCCGCCGAGCAGCAGGCGGTAAATGCCGGTGGGGTGATCGAGGTGGAGGTCGTCGCCTTCGAGCCGAAACTGCGCGTCGGGCGCGATAGTGAACGTGAGGAGGAGGTCGCCGGGCGGTACCCCGTCAAATTCGCTCGGTGCGCCGCGCCCTTTCAGCCGGATAGAATGCCCCTCGCGCAGGCCGGGCTTCAGTTGCAACCGCACCGGCCCGCCCGACTCCGGGCTGAGGTTGATGACGCGCGGCCCGCCCGCCGCCGCTTCGCGCAAGGGCAAGGCGATGGTCGCGCGCTGGTCGCGGCCTTTGGCGGGGCGCTCGCTGCGGTTGGCGGTGCCACCGGAACCGCCGAAAATCGACGAAAAGAAGTCGGAGAAGCTGGCGCCGCCGCCGCGGGGGTCTTCCGCCTCGCGGCCCCCGAACGGGTCGGCGCCGGGGCGCCCGCCGGGGTTGGTCGTCCACTGGCCCCAATCGAATTCGGCGCCGGGGCGTTGGCCGGGCCGCTGGCCGGGGCGCCCGCCGCCCATCTGCTGGTAGCGGGCATAATCGGCGCCGAGTTGGTCGTACTTCCGCCGTTTTTCGGGGTCGGAAAGCACTTCCTGCGCCTCGTTTACTTCCTTGAAGCGGGCTTCGGCTTTGGCGTTGCCGGGGTTTTTGTCGGGGTGCAGCTCCCGCGCCAGTTTGCGGTACGCTTTCTTGATTTGCTCGGCGGTAGCGGTTTTCTCGACGCCGAGGGCTTTGTAATAATCCTTATAGTCCATCGGATCGCAGATTAAGCTGATAATTTGATTACGCTGATTCTTAGGTCTGCGGGTACAAAAGAACGGCTGCCGCGCTGGAGTGCGTCCTTCAGTCAGCAGTTTACCGGCGATTGCCCCGCAGGAAACAGCGGTGCGTGGAGCGCGCTTCGTACGAGCCGCTTTGGCGCTACGCGGCCAGGATGTCTGCGCTACTTCGGCACTCCCCCATAAAAAGAAAAACGCCGGTCATTGACCGGCGCCTTTGCTGCATTCACTGAAAAAAACACGAGCCGGTGCGCGGCCTTTCGGCGGTGCGCCCCGGACGGTGGTAAGAATCGCAGAAAGCAGCGGCGGTTGCCTACCGAGGCAGAAATATTCGGCTTACTTCACCCGAAACCGGCGTGTGGCCAGATCGAAGCGGTTGCCGCGCACCAGGCAATGCACGCGCAGGTTGGCGGCGTACAGCGGGGCGCCTTCCGGGGCGGTGGTTACGTTGGACGGGCCGCGCGCGTGGCCATCGATCACGATCACCATCCCGGAGCCCACGCACTCGGCTACGGTGCCGTGGCGCACCACCAGCGCCGTGTCTTCGCCGAGGCCGAGACCGATGTGCTTGGGGCTCAGCAGTACGGCTTGGGTGAGGCGCCCGAAACGGCCGCGCTTCACGAAGTGCGTATCGACGATGCAGCCGCCGAGCAGCCCCAAACCATCGGCCAGCTCTACGTCGCCGCTCAACATGGCTTCGTGGTGGGCGCCCGCCACGAGCATCCGGCGCGGAAAGGCCATCGAACCGGCGCTGGTGCCGGCCAGCACGAAGCCCGCGTCGCGCTGGTAACGCGCGTGCAGCAGGTCGCCGAAACGCGTGCCTTCAATCTGCTCGACGAGGCGCGACTGGTCGCCACCCGAAAACAGCACCACGTCGAGGCTCGCCAGCCACTCCACGGCTTCCGCCGAATTAGGCGTTTCGGGCTTTCGCAAATCAATAAACGTCAGGCCGTGATGCCCTATGTGTGCGTAGGCGCGGGCGTACATCTCCGCCATTTCGTGCGGCATATCCGACGCCGACACCACCACGCCGATGCGCGGCTGCGGTTTGCCCGTGAGCGCCACGAGCAGCAACAGGATTTCGTGGTCGAGGTACTCGTGCCGGTACTCGTGGAGGGGCGGGCGCTTGTTGGCCGGCCCCCGATCTTCGGAGCCGCCAATCAGCACGAGAATGCCTTGCGGGGTGGAGGAATCAACAACCATCAGCACAAACGTAGGAATCCGCCGCGAAAGCGTCGGCGGGCGGTTGGGCGTTGCCCCACAGTAGCCCGACGTGAGGTGAAGCGTAGCTCCGCCTCACGCGGCTTGGCTATCAGGGTGGCGGAGCTACGCTCCGCCCCACGTACATAGAGCGCCCACCCGAGGCCAAAAGAAAAACGCCGACCAAAGGTCGGCGTCTTTCCGGTATTCACTGAAAAAAAATCGGTTGATAGCGCCAAACTCCCGCTTGGCGCTACGTTTCTCTTTTTACCGTACTTCCACCGGAAACGACACATCCACATCGGTGTCGCCGGGGGTTTCGGTGCCGTTCTTGACATCCGGCTGGTGCTTCAGAATGATTTGCAGCGTGCCCGTATCGGCGGTGGCCGTGGTGGCCAGCGTGGTTTGCAGGCCGAGCGGCAGCGGCGTGGGCGTATTGGTGTCGAAGTCGGTACGCACGACGGTGAACAGGGCCGGCGGCGCCACTTTGTAAATGAACAAGTGTTCGTTTGCCTCTTCCAGCACCTCGTTGGATATGGTATCGACCGGCGATTTCGATTCATCGAGCAGCAGGATTTCGCCGGTGTAGGTCTTCGATTTGGCGAGCAGCAGCTTCGTCGCGCCCGCGCTGTAGGTGAAGACCGGCGCCGTGCCGCCGTCGCCGTCGATGTCGCGATACTGGGCCGTGATGGCCGCGCCGCCGCCCACCGGCGTGAGTGTATAGCGCACGGTGGTAATCAGTTCATTGTCCTGGTTATCGGGTTTGGGATCGTCCTTCTTATCGTCTTTACAGGCGGAAAAAACGACGGGCAGGGCCAGCAACAAAGCGAGTGTGGAGATTTTGAAGGGGGTCATTTGGGGGTGGAAATGGAAAAATTGGGGAAACCGGAGAAGATTGAAACAGTCGAAATCGAAGGGTGAAAGCCGCTACGTACTCCCCTCCGGGGTGGGGAGTGTGCTCTATTGCTACTGGCGGGCTACTGGCGGGCGAGACGCCCGCTAATACGGCACACGGGGCAGAGCCCCGCGCGATTTTGCGCCATTGAGGCTCTCCATACACAAAACTTTCGTACACAATTTAAATTGTTTATGCAGAGTTTGTGTACGCGGCCACGGCTCCTCTCAAAACCGCGCACTCAGGCGCACCGTCACGTTGCGGCCTTGCTCATCGGTGAAATAGCGGAAACGATTGAGGTAATCGCGGTAGCGGCGGTTGAGGAGGTTGGTGCCCGCAATGCTCACATCGAGGGCGTGGTGGAAGATGGTGAGCGTCGTGCCCGCTTCGGCGCCCAGCAGCCAGTAGGCGGCGGGCGGCTGTTGGTAGTCGAGGGAATCGTAGTTGGCGGGCACGCGGGTTTGGCGGGCCACGGCTTGGGCGCTGAGTTGGGCGTAGCTGCCCGCCAGGTGGTGCGGGGCAGCGGGCATTACCGGCCCCAGCGCCCGCCGCACGGCCAGCTCGGCGCGGTCGGCGGGGATGAAGATGAGGTTATCGCGGAGGCGGGTGTCGCGGGCACGTACGATGGCCGCCTTCGCCAGTACCTCCCAGCGGGGCGCGAGGGTGTAGCCGGCCGACGCATCGACGCCCGCCAGCCGGGCGTTGGTTTGCCGGTAGCGGTACGACGGAAACGGCCCCCGAATGGTGAGTACGGGCGGCAGAATGGGCGTCGAGTACATGTAGCCGTCGATGAAGGTGGCGTAGGCCGTCAGCTCGCCGTTGAAGCGCGGGTTGTGGTGCCAGGTGGCCGTCGCCGACACGGTGCGCGCCGTTTCGGGCCGCAACGGCGCTTCGCCGGGCGCCAGGGCCAGGTCGTGACCTTCCTCGTACTGCCCGTTATGCACGCCCTTGCTGAACCGCTCGTTGGGGGCGGGCGCGCGTTGGCTGAGGGTGGCGCTCAGGCGGGTGGTGAGGTGCGGCCCGGCCTCCCAGACGGCGCCCGCGCTCAGGGCGGGCGTCAGGTACCGGAATTGGTTGCGCTGCACGCTATAGTCGTTCACGGTGCCCAAGGCGCGTTTCACGAGCAGGTCGCGGGCGTCGAGGCGGGCGCCGGCTTCGAGCAGCCACCGGCCGCGCGTCCAGCGTTCGATGACGAAAGCGCCGCCCACCCGGTTGGTGTAGAACGGAATGAAATACCGTCCGCTGAAGGTGTTGTCCTGCAAGGTGCCGCTCAGGCCGACGGTGCCGCTGAAGGCATCGGTGGCGCCCCAGGTGGGGTGATCCCAGACGAGTTCGGCGGTGGTGGTGCGGTTCTGATAGCTAAGCTCGGGCAGGTTGCGCGCGGCCAGCTCGTCGTTGCGGGGGCGGTGCTTGTCGTACTCCTCGCGCAGGTCGGTCTGGCGGGCCACGGTCAGCTCCAGACGGCCGTAGCCCAGCGGCTGCCAATGCCCGACGACCTTCAGCAGATCGTGTCGAATCTGCTGATACGGCCGGTTGATGGCGTAGCTGAAACCGCTGCTTTCGAGGGGCCGGTCGGATGCGAACGCGCGCTGCAAGTCGGTGAGGTTGCCCACGTGCGAGGCTGAAAAAATGCCCAGGCGCGTGCTGTACCGGCTCCCGAACACTTCCACGCCCCACCGCTCGCGTTGCCACCCCACGGCGCCGGAGTAATCGACCTCGGCAAAACCCGAGTTTTTGAGGTAGTAGTCGGGCGCGTGCGCCGTGCCCGCCCGCCGCACCGTACCCTGCACCCGGCCGCGCAGCGCCGGCACCCGCCGCGAGCGCCCGTCGAGCGTGGCCGACACTACCCCCATCCGGTTGTTGGAGGCGCCGACCAGATGCACCGCCCCACCGATTCCGGCCGAATCGCGCAGGGGCGCGGGGCGCATCAGCACCACCCCGCCGATGGCGTCGGAGCCGTACCGCACGGTGGCGGCGCCCTTCACCACGCTCAGCTCGGAGGCCACGAACGGGTCTACTTCCGGCCCGTGTTCTTGGCCCCACTGCTGGCCTTCCTGCCGCACACCGTTGTTGAGCAGCGTGATGCGGTTGGAGTGCAGCCCGTGAATCATCGGCTTATAGATGCTGGGGCCGGTCTGCAACACCGTCACGCCGCTGATGCGCGTGAGTGCCTCGCCGAGGGTTTGGCCGCGCGTGCTGCGCAGGTCTTGGGCCGAAAGCGTAGCCGTGGTCTGCGAAACCGTCGCCTCGCGCGTGCCCCGCACCACCGCGCTCTGGAGCTGCACGGCATCGGGGTGAAGCTGCGGATTGAACACGGTCGGGCGGGTGAGTTTCACGTCGCTCACCTCGTTGGCGTAGCCCACGAACAGGAACTGCACCCGATAAGGGCCGGCGCAGAGGTCGTGCAGGTGGTAGTTGCCGAAAGCGTCGGTGGCGGTACCGATACCCGTGGCGGTGCCGTCGGGTCGGAGCAGCACCACGGTGGCGCCCGGCAGCGGCTGGCGGGTCTCGTGGTCGAGGACTTGCCCGCTGATGGTCAGGCCGCAGTTCACGGGCGCGGGCACAACACTGAGCGACGGAGCCGGCGCGGCGGGCACTTGCCCCCACGCAGCCGGCGTGGCGCCACCACTGCCGACCACCCACGCGGTCAGCATCAACAAAAAACGGATAAATCGCAAGGGAACCACCCAATGGCCCGCACGGCGCCCCAAATCGGGCGCGGCGCGCAACCGTCGTACCCGCCGAGCGCCGCTCGATGGGTACTGCCTCAAGTACCGCTTATTGCTACCGGTCGGCGCCCGGTGCTAGACCGTGGCGGGCGGGCCGCGCAGACACAGCGTGCGCACCAAACGCGTAGCCCATACGCTGGAAAGCGCCGCCGACTGCGATTGGACAAACTGCGCCGGAGCCACCACGCCGAAGACGAATTCGGGCGCCGGCAGAGCCGGCGCGCTGAAGAGGTGGTCGGTGGGGCAGTGCGAGTGCTTTTCCCCGACGACAGTCTTGCCCTTCAGGCGTGAACCGGTGTCGTGGGCGGCCTCGTGTTCGGTGTGCCGATGGTCGTGCAGCGCCAACACGGCCGTATCGGGCAGCAGCACGCGCACGAAGGCGAGCAGCAACACGAGGGCGATATGGTAGCGGCGGCGCGTGAACACGGCTATAGCGAACGGCAAAAATGCAGGGGCAGAGCGATAAAGACGCATCCCAACACAACTAAGTTGCAGAACAGGATGCTGCGTGCAAAGGTAGGGGAAAAGCACAGGACAACAATATGCAACATTGTTGCAAACAAGAAAACAACGATTGCCTTTGTCGAACCGCCGTTTTCGTCATCCCCATCAACGGCCCTTCAATCAACGTCATGCCGACCAATCGCTCTCCCATTGCCTCGCTCGAACCGCCGGTGGTGCCGGTACGCCGTTTACCCGTCACGGTGTTGAGCGGGTTTTTAGGGGCGGGCAAAACCACGCTCCTCAACCACGTGCTGCACAACCGCGACGGGCTGAAGGTGGCCGTCATCGTGAACGATATGAGCGAAGTCAATATCGACGCCCAGCAGGTAGCGCGCGAGGGTGGCCTCGCGCGCACCGACGAGCGCCTCGTGGAGATGAGCAACGGCTGCATCTGCTGCACCCTGCGGGAAGACCTGATGGTGGAGATCGAAAAACTCGCCCTCGAAAACCGCTTCGATTACCTGTTGATCGAATCGACGGGCATTTCCGAGCCGCTGCCGGTGGCGCAGACGTTCTCGTTCGTGAGTGAAGATGGCACCGTGGACCTGAGCCGCTTCGCGCGTCTCGATACTTTGGTAACGGTGGTGGACGCGCTCAATTTCGGGCGCGATTTCGGGTCGATGGATCGCCTGCCCGACCGGAACCTGAACGAATCAGACCCGAACGACCAGCGCACCATCGTGAACCTGCTCACCGACCAGATCGAGTTCGCCAACGTCATCGTTCTGAACAAAACCGACTTGGTGCCGGCCCATCACCTGGGCGAGGTACGCGCCATTCTGCAAAAGCTCAATCCGAAGGCGCTCGTGGTCGATGCGGCGTTTGGGCGGGTGCCGCTCGCGGAACTGCTCAACACCAACCGCTTCAACCAGGAAGAATCCGAGCAAACCACCGGCTGGCAGGAAGAGCTGAAAAAGCCCGCCCACACGCCCGAAACCGAAGAATACGGCATCGGCTCGTTCGTCTTCCGCGAAAACCGGCCGTTTCACCCCGAACGGTTCTGGAACTACATCAGCGCCGGCTGGCCGGCCGAAATCATCCGCTCGAAAGGGCTGTTCTGGATTGCCGCGCGGCCCAACGATGCCCTGAGTTGGAGTCAGGCCGGCGGGTCGGTGCGGGCCGAATCGGCGGGCTCGTGGTGGGCGGCGATTGATAATCCCGAGCGCCACCCCACGTTTCAGGAAAACCGCGCCACCATCATGGCCCGCTGGGACAAACGGTTTCAAGACCGCGTGAACGAACTCGTGTTCATCGGGCAAGACCTCGACGAAGCCCGCGTGCGGCAGGAACTGGGCGATTGCCTCTGCACCGAAGCCGAAATCAAACACTGGCAAAAAGGCGGCAATTTCCTCGACCCGTGGCCCGAGCTGTAGGGTACTGGCCGGGGCTGGCGGGCTTGGTTCTAGGGCTGGGGCTGGCGTCGGTAGCGGCGCCGTTGCCACCGCGAACCGGCCCGGCCGTGGAGCCGCCCAGTGCGTGGCTGCCCGGACACTGGCGGCTGGTGCGGATGCGCCTCGACACGCGCGCCGTGGCGCCGCTGCCCGATTCGTTGGCGCGCCTCGTGGCGGCCAGCCGGCGCACCATCGGGGGTACCAACAAGGCGCTGGCCGACGGCTCGTTACGCATCACGGCCTACCTACAGCCGGGCGGCACGTACCACTACCGGCTGGTGCGCAACGGCAAACCGATCTGGGTCGAAAACGGCCATTACCGCGTGGGGCCAACGCCCGATTTTGCGCTGACCGCCACCGCCACCGACCACCCCACGGCCACCCTCGACGGCTACCGCATTCTGCGGCTGACTGTCGATTCGCTGCGGTTTGAAACCACCGTCTGGGCCGATTCCCTCGGCGTGCGCGAGGTGATCGATTACGTGCGGTTGCCGCCGGAAAATGCGCCGCGCAAGCGCGCTGGGCGCGTCAAACCGTAGCGTCAAACCGTAGAGACGCATACATGCGTTTCTGCTCTCTCTCGAAGCGTCTCCCTCCACCAAATCGGCGTTTTTGTTTTTACGCGGTTTGCTAGATAACCCAAGTTGCGGGCTTCCTGTTGATCGTGACCGCAGAGCATCCCCGTCAGGGGATACCGTTTGGTAGCCGAGGGCACCGCCCCCGGTTTGCCCGCCTATT
Source organism: Hymenobacteraceae bacterium (assembly GCA_031425525.1). GTDB lineage: Bacteria > Bacteroidota > Bacteroidia > Cytophagales > Hymenobacteraceae > JANNMJ01. Next base: position 32,686 of record JANPJM010000061.1, read on the forward strand.
CCCGCAGCTGTCCCCGTTAGGGGCAGAGCCGATAAGTTTTACCTTCTAGGCGCCACTGTTTGAAGTTTTGGGCGTAGCAGATTTGGGCGTAGCTAACGGATTGGTGGACGTGTGCGAGCAGATAGTTGAGCACAAAGGTGTTCAAGAGGGCCAAATTGAAGGCGGCGTGGTGGTGGCCAATCCGGTTGGTGTCCTGCTTAAAGTGCCCGTCTCGAGTCCGATGGAGCTTGTTTTCGATGCCCCAGTGCCCGCGAATGAAAACAGCCCGAACCCCGAGAAGTTAACGGCTCTGCCCCGGACGGGGACGGGTTGGGTGGATGGGGTGCTACCGTTTGTTGTCCCCTGACGGGGAATCAGCTCTCGCGTAGGCGTCGGTTGTTGCCGTTTGGTGTCTTCTGAGGGGGACGGGTTAATTTGAGGTAGTGGAAAGCATGTGGTTGACGGCGAGTAATTGAGCTGGTAGCGGGCGCTTAGGGGGAGGATTTGCACGGGATAAAGCGGACGCGTTGAGACAACATCAGACATTACCGGACACCCGGCGCAAAAGCCTGAAAGTCAGCGGGCTGTCGGTTGCAGAGGCGGCAATCCAGCGCGGCGCCGGGAGTCCGGAGGCGGTTGCGGGGGAGCAATTATTCATTCCAACATACCATGACACGGCAAGGGGGGTACTGGGAATTTCGGGGACGGTCGGGGGGATGACCTTCGACAAAAACGGGGTGGTGCGGCAGGCCCGCACGTCGAATAAGGCGCAGTTTGAGACGGCGGATTCGATGGTGCGGTCGCGGGAGAACGCGAAGGAGTTTGGGCGGGCGGCGACGGCGGGCAAGCTGCTACGGCAGGCCCTGCGCAAGCAGATTCAGGGGGCGGCAGACCGGCTGATGGTGTCGCGGTTGACGCAGCTGATGCGGACGATTGCGGCGCAGGACACGACGAACCCGTGCGGCCAGCGGCAGGTGCTGAAAGCAAATGTGGGGAAGCTGGTAGGGTTCGACTTCAACGAGGGGGCGCCGCTGTCGGCGGTGTGCTTCGCGGACTACACGGTGGCGGTGACGGGCACCAACGCGCAGGTGAAGGTGACGGCCCTGGTGCCGAATGTGGACCTGGCGGCGCCCACCGGCGCGACACACTACGGCCTGGAGATGGGCGTGGCGGTGCTGGACTTTGCGGCCGGTACGCTGCGGGTGGTGCCGGTGACGGGGGTGCCGGCGGCGGCGGCGCTGGACGGGGTGGCCGTGCCGACCCTTACGCTGACGGCCGCGCTGGGCACGGCCGTGGGGGCGACGGAAACGGTGGTGGTGGTGCTGGGGGTGAATTTTCAGCAGCAGCTCAACGGGCAGCTCTACCCGCTCAACAATGAGGGGACGAACCCGCTGGGGGTGGTGTACGCGGCGTAAGGAGGGGGGAGGAGAAGTAGCGGGGGCGAAACGCCGGCCGGCCGTAGGGCGAGCCAGCGTTTTTGCGTGCCGGTGGTCATCGGGGAAGCCGCTCCGGAGAGGGGGGCGCGTGGCGGGCGCTCGTTGGGAATTTAGGCCGGGGCGGCTTGGGGAGCGCAGCAGGCCGTGGGGGGGATTATTGGCCGGGGTACCTTCTGGCGGCGTCTGCTCGCGTTCCTGGGCCCTGGGGTAGCACTCCCTGCGGGATAGCAACCCCAGGCTGTGGGATGAAACCCCTTCAGGGGTCGAGAGCGCACCACCCTTGCGGGGCAACGCGATGGGCCACCGCAACAAGTTTGCTAAACGAGCGGCGGTGGGTGGGGGCGCGATCAGGGGGAGGGTGGTGGGGGGAAGGAAATAGGGCTGCAGCCGCAGTAGGCGCCATCGGGCGCCAACCTGCTGCACGATAGCCGGGTGGCTCCGGCAATGGCCTCTACTGGTTTTGGGGCTACCCGTCCAGCAGTCGCCCTTAACCTTTCCCCGCCTCACCAAGTACCTTCGTCGGGTAATTCCGGTGGCGGGTTCGGCCGCCGGGTATGTGATTCTTATGCAACGACTCGACCTCCGCCAATCGCTCGGCCAAAAGCTGTCGCCGCAGCAGATTCAGTTTATCAAGCTCTTACAGATTCCGACGGCGGAGCTGGAGATGCGCGTCAAGGAAGAATTGGAGGCCAACCCGGCGCTCGAAGAGGGCGACGAGGACGACGTGCGCGACGACGACGACAACTCCCTCGACGACGAGGAGGACGAGCGCGACGACGAAACGAGCGAAGATGAAGTTTTCGACAACGACGACAATACCCTCGACGAAGATTTTCAGCCGTCGGCCGACCAGTTGGATGGCGCCGATGCGCCTGACCTGCCCGAAAACGACGCGCCCGAACCCGAACCGCCCGCCGATGCCACCGACGAACGCCTCGCCGACGAGCGCGAGCGCGAACACGACGACGTAAACCTCGACGATTACCTCAACGACGACGAAATAGCGGGGTACAAAATGCAAGGCGACGGCCCCGGCGATATCGAGGAGCGCGAAACGCCCGTGGTCGGCACCGCTACGCTGCTCGATTTGGTGTATGAGCAATTGGGCTACTTGCAGCTCGATGAACAGGAACAGGCGATTGCCGAGCAGTTGATTGGCTCCATCGACTCCGACGGCTATATCCGCCGCGAGCTGAGCTCGATTTCGAATGATTTGGCGTTTTACCACAACGTGGCCGCCTCCGAGGGCGACATCGAGCGCGTGCTGCGGCTGGTGCAGAGCTTCGACCCGCCGGGCATCGCCGCCCGCGACCTGCGCGAGTGCCTCCTGCTGCAAGTCGAGCGCCGCGACCCCGACGATGAGGCCGTCCGTAACGCCGAGCGGGTGCTGTTGCAGTGCTTCGACGAGTTCACGAAGAAGCACTACACCCGCATTCAGCAGCGCCTCGACCTCGACGACGACGACCTGCGCGCCGCCATCAACCTCATCCTGCGGCTCAATCCGAAGCCCGGCGAAAGCTCGGCCGGCGGCGTGAGCGCGCGCCCGCAAATCGTGGTGCCCGATTTCCTGCTCGCCAACGACGGCGGCAATCTGAGCCTCACGCTCAACGCGCGCAATGCACCCGAGTTGAAGGTGGCGCGCTCGTACACCGAAATGTTTCAGGCGTACGACAAGAGCGCCAAAAACGACAAGCGCCTCAAGGAAACCGTGCAGTTCGTGAAGCAAAAACTCGACGCGGCGCGGTGGTTCATCGATGCCATCCGGCAGCGCCAGCAAACCTTGCTGCGCACCATGGACGCCATCGTGCGCTACCAGCGCGAGTTTTTTCTGGAAGGCGATGAGGCCAAGCTCCGGCCGATGATTCTGAAAGACATCGCGCTCGAAATCGGGATGGATATTTCGACGATTTCGCGCGTGGCGAACTCGAAGTACGTGCAGACCGAGTTCGGCATCTACCCGCTCAAATACTTCTTCTCCGAAGGCATCGCCACCGATTCGGGCGAAGACGCGAGTAGCCGCGAGGTGAAGCACATTCTGAAGGAAATCATCGAAGGCGAAGACAAGCAGCACCCGCTCTCGGACGACAAAATCGAGGAAATCCTCAACCAGAAAGGCTACAACATTGCCCGCCGCACGGTGGCCAAATACCGCGAGCAGCTCAACATTCCGGTGGCGCGGCTGCGGAAGGAGCTGTAGCGCCCTGATGCGCTGCTGTGCCTCCATAGAGAAGGCAAATCAGCGAAATCAATCAATCTGCTGCATCAGCGATCCGCAGTACCAGATTGGGGTCGGGGCAGATGGCCGCCCAGTGCGCGCGCTCACTGGGTAGGGCCACGCCGGGGAAATCGCCGAAGAGGCCGAGTAAATCGGTCATCAGCTGAAAATGGAGGTGCGGCGGCCAGTCGCCGTTTTCGGGCCACGGCCCGACGGTGGCGAAGATTTCGCCGGCCGCCACCGCCTGTCCGGCGCGCAGCAGCAGCGTTTCGGCCTGGCTCAGGTGGCCGTAGAGCGACCAAAACGGGTGTTCGCCGAGGGTGTGCCGCAGGATGACGGTGGGGCCGTAATCGCCGAAACCGGCATTGTCCTGCACGCTGTAAATGAGGCCGGGCAGCGGCGTGGCGACCGGCGTACCGGCCGGGCACCACACATCGATACCCAAATGCAGACTGCGCGCCGGGCCTTCGGGCGCGAACAGCCCCGGCGAGCGGCGGTAAATCACGCGTTCCTCCAGGTAGCCGCCCCACCCGACGGCGGCGCCCCGCTCGGCGAGCATCTGCTGCACGAGGCGGTCGAAGGTGGCCGTATCGCGCAGGTTGTCGGGGGTGAGGCGCGGGTTGGCGGCCGTGAAATCGAGACGCGCGGCGCGCGTCAGGTCGAGCGTGGGCAGAACGGGCGCGACGGGCGCGGTTCGCAGTAGGGCAGGGAAGGAGACGGCAGACATGGGGCGCAAAGGTGGCAGATGGAACGTGCGTGACGTAGCGGGCAGTACGGTGCCGGTCGGCAGGGCGAGTGCCTCATCCGACCCGGGTGGGAGGTGCCACTCGTCCAGACGAGTGCCTCATCCGACCGGATCGGAGGTGCCAGTCGTCAGGACGGGTGCCTTATCCGACCGGGTCGGAGGTGCCAGTCGTCATGACGGGTGCCTTATCCGACCGGGTCGGAGGTGCCAGTCGTCAGGACGAGTGCCTTATCCGACCGGGTCGGAGGTGCCAGTCGTCAGGACGAGTGCCCCCACCGCCAACGCCCCCGCGCGGTTCGCCGTAACTTTCGGCCCCAACTGCCGGTTTGCCGGCAAGTCTGCCCGATTACCCTCCCGCATGAGTGCCTTAACGCCTTTGAAGCTCCGCGTCGCCGCCATTACGCGCGAAACCGCCGACGCCGTAACCGTCCATTTTGAAGACCCCACGGGCCGGCCGCTGCCGGCGTACCGCGCCGGGCAATACCTCACCCTGATTCTGCCCGTACCCGACCCGCAGAACGGCGGCCGACCGGTGCGGCGGGCGTACTCGCTGTCGTCGGCGCCGCACGAAAATGCGTGCGCCGTGACGGTCAAGCAGGTGGCGGGCGGGCTGGCGAGCCAGTACATCGTCAATCAGCTTCGGCCCGGCGCTCTGCTGGATGTGCTGCCGCCGATTGGCTCGTTCACCACCGAGTTCGGCGCGCAACAGGCGCGGCAGTTCGTGCTGGTGGGCGGCGGGTCGGGCGTAACGCCGCTGCTGAGCATCGCCAAAACGGTGCTGCGTGAGGAGCCCCAGAGCCGCATCCTGCTGGTGTACGGCAACCGCGACCGCGAAGCGACGATTTTTGCCGACCAACTCGCGCGGCTCGAAGCCGGTTCGGGCGGGCGTCTGGTGATCGATCACGTCCTCGAAAGCGGCGATTGTGCGTATCCTGGGCGGTTTTCGGCAGCCATCTTTCAGCAGATTCTGCACAAGCGTGGCCTCGACGCCAAGCAAGCGCTGCACTTCCTGTGCGGCCCGGAAGGGCTGATGAACGCCGCCCGCACCGCCCTCGACGAGTTGGGCGTACCCGTGGCGCAGGTCTGGCGCGAGAGCTTTACGGCGCCCACCACGCAAGCCGCTCCGGCGCCGCCGGAGCCCACGGCCGCCGCCGTGTCGGGCCCGACCAGCGTCAAGATTCTGTTTGAAGGCAACGAGTACGACGTAACGGTGACGCCGAACCAGAGCATCCTCGATGCCGGGCTCGACGCCGGGATCGACCTGCCGTATTCATGCCAGGCGGGCCTGTGTACGGCGTGCCGGGGCAAGTGCCTCACGGGCGCCATCCGCATGGACGAGCGCGAGGGACTGTCGGACGCCGAAATCGCGAAAGGATACGTACTGCTCTGCGTCGGCCACCCGACGACGGCCGACGTATCCGTCGAGATCGGGTAGGTGCCACGCCAAGAATGGTTAGCACGTGGCGACTGGTGGTGGCGAGCGCCATCCCGGCGCCGCGTGCAATCAATCTTTTCGTAAATACTTTTCTTTGACGCGGCGCCGGGACGGCGCTCGCCACTTCCATGATGATTGCCCCCGCTCGCCCCAACCGGCACTTCCTGCCCGCCGATTTCACCGTGACCGCCTGGGCCGCCGTGCAGCCGTTTTACGACGATCTACGCGACCGCCTCATCAACTCACCAGCTGATTTGGAACGCTGGCTCGCCGACCGCTCCGAACTCGAAAGTGTACTGAGCGAAGACCTCGCGTGGCGCTACATCCGCATGACCTGCGACACGAAAGACGACGCCCGTACGGCGGCCTACCAGTTTTTCGTGACCGAAATAGAACCGCCGACCGCACCCTACGAAAACGCCCTTAACGAGAAACTCGTCGCTTCGCCGTTCGTGGCCGCCTTGGATACCGTGCGCTACGCCGTGCTGCTACGCGGCGTGCGGCAGGCGTTGGCGCTGTTTCGGGAAGAAAACATTCCGCTGAAAACCGAAATCAGCACCCGCCAGCAGGAGTACGCCGCCTTGAGCGGCGCCATGACCGTGCCCGGCCCTGACGGCCAGCCGATTACGCTCCAACGCGCCGCTTTGCGCCTGAAGGAAACCGACCGCGCCGTGCGCGAAACGGCGTGGCGCCAGATTCAGGTGCGCCGCCTCGACGACCGCGAGAAGCTCGACGGGCTGTTTTCCGACTTGCTCGCGCTGCGGCATCAGGTGGCGCTCAATGCCGGGTACGCCAACTTCCGCGACTATTCGTTCGCCCAACTGGGCCGCTTCGATTACACCGTGCAGGACACGCTCGATTTCCACGAGAGCATCCGCGCGCACGTCGTGCCCCTCGTGACGGCCCTCGACGAGGAGCGCCGTACGCAATTGGACGTGGCCGCGCTGCGGCCCTGGGATCTGGACGTAGACCCCACTGGCCTGGCGCCGCTCAAACCGTTCAGCACGGGCGAGGAGCTGCTCGATAAGTCGATTCGGAGCTTTTCGGCCCTCGCCCCTTACCTCGGCGCGTGCCTGGCCACGATGCGCGACCTCGGCCGCCTCGACCTCGAATCGCGCATCGGCAAGGCGCCCGGCGGCTACAATTATCCGCTGGATGAAACCGGCGTGCCGTTCATCTTTATGAATGCCACGGCTTCCCTGCGCGATGTCGTGACGATGGTCCATGAGGGCGGGCACGCCGTCCACGCATTCCTGAGCCACCCGCTAACGTACAATTTCGACAAGCACCCGCCGAGCGAAGTGGCCGAACTGGCCTCCATGTCGATGGAGTTGCTGACGATGGACCACTGGGACATCTTCTTCCCCGACCCCGCCGACTTGCGCCGCGCCAAGCGGCAGCACCTCGAAAGTGTCCTCGAAACCTTCCCGTGGGTCGCGACCATCGATAAATTTCAGCACTGGCTCTACGAAAACCCGGAGCATCCGCTCTCGGCCCGCCACCAGCGTTGGACGGAGATTTTCGACGAGTTCAACCAGCACGCCGTAAGCTGGGCCGGTTTAGAAACGGTAAAGCCCTACCTCTGGCAGAAGCAGTTGCACCTCTACGAAGTGCCCTTCTACTACATCGAGTACGCGCTGGCCCAACTCGGCGCCATCGCCGTCTGGAAGAACTACCGCCAAAACCCCACCGAAGCCCTAGCGGCGTACCAACGCGCGCTGGCCTTAGGCTACACCGTACCCATCGGCCAGATTTACGAGGCCGCCGGCATCCGCTTCGATTTCAGCCCCGCCTATATTAAGGAGTTGGCTGATTTCGTGCGCGCCGAGTTGGAAGCTTTGTAGTTTCGAGTTTCGAGTTACTATTCACTCGTGGTTCGCGCGGGGCTCTGCCCCGTGTGTGGTATTTTCGGGCCTCTGGCCCGCCGCTAGCCCGCTTGCCGTAGCCCAAACACGCCGGCTTGAATTGAATTGCGCGAGCTACCCGCGCGCCGTGCCGGGGCTGGAGCCCCGGAAATAGCCTACACGGGGCGGAGCCCCGCGCGAAAATCGCTAACGAGAAACTCCCTCAGGCGCCCGTGAGCGAGAACAGTGGCACCGGCCGGGCGGCTTTCGCGGCGGGCAACTCGCCGTCGTGTTGCTGCAACCAGGCGTTGTAGGCGCGGGCGGCCTGGTCGTAGAGGCCCCGGTAGCGCACCACGAGGTCGTCGTTGCGCTGAATGGCCGTCAGCAACTCGCCGATGACGGGGCGCTTGCTGGTTTCAACGTGGCGGGATGCCAGCTCGCGCAACGGCGTCAGCAGGGCAATTTGGGCGCTGTCGTAGGCATCAATGGAATCGGAAACCATCGTGGCTTGCGCGTACCGGCGGGCTTTGAGGCGCGCGTTCGCGTCTTGCAACTGCTTGATGAGGGCGGCGTCCGCCGTCGGCACGTACGATAACTCTTCGAGCAGCCGTTGCTGAAAGAAGATTTTTTCGTCGTCGGAAGCCGTCATCTGCGCCCATCGGCTGTCAAGCGTATCGCGGACTACGGCATACTCGCGCTGCAAGTCAGCAGCACTCAAAACCGGCTTACCGGCTTGCTTGTCAGCCGTTTTAGAGCAGGCAGCGGCCAGCAGCAAAACAGCCAGCGCCAGGAATTTCAGAAGATGCTTGTTCATTCAGAATCACAACGAATTTTCAACCATCAATACTACGCCACTCATCAGAAATCTGCCACATCCCCACATCTCTACATCAAAAAACCGCCATCCCGGCTCAGATCGGCTTAAACTGTTCGAACCCCTGCTTGCAGGAATTGCAAAAATGCAGCGCCCGGCAGAGCGTCGGGCCAAACGGCGTACGCAACGAGGTATCAGTGGAGCCGCAATTGGGGCATTCGGCGTGTTCGAGAATGCTCAAATCGAGGATTGGCCCATCGAGATGCGGCGGCGGCGAAAGGCGAAAATCGCGCAGTTTCTGGCGCCCAACGTCGGTCAGGCGGTTGCTCGACCACGCCACATCAAACGTCAGGTTCACCTGAAAATCCTCCACGCCGTGGCGGCGGAGCGTCGCTTCCACTTCGCGCCGCATATAGTCCATCGCAGGGCACCCGGCAAAAGTGGGCGTCATCTCGACGGTGACGCGGCCGGTTTCCGGCGCGATGCTGACGCCCGTAATCACGCCCAGATCGACGAGCGAGAGAACCGGGATTTCCGGATCCATCACGTCGCGGAGCCAGTCGGTTATTTGGGTTTCGGTCATTTTAAGGGTTTAGAGTATAGTGTTTAGCCCGTTGAAGTGTACCGTATGAATGGACTAAACACTAAATCCTAAAAACTACAGCCTCCCCTTTACCACTCCGCCGCCGGGTCTAGCCGATACACGGCGCTCATCTCGTCGAGGAGCGGTTGCAGGTGTTCGGTGTGGGTGCCGGTTCGGCCGCCGTACACGGGCGTAATCGTCAGGAAGTCGGGTACATCGAGGGCGGTTTTGGCGAGTACGGCCGCGATGCTCGCCATCCAGCGCGTGCGTAACGCTTTTTCGCCGATGAAGATGCCGCAGTCGATCAACTCCTGCTCCTGCGGCGCCTCCTCGAAGATGCCCAGCGCGTAGGGCAGCATATCCGTCAGCGCCGTTTGCAGCCGACCAATGCTTTCGGGCGTAGCCGAGCCCAACTGTTTGAGCCACGTATTGGCGTGCAACACGTGGTATTTCAACTCCCCGCGAAACTTACGCGCCACTTTCGCCAGCGGCTCGTAGCTACTTTCGGCGAGGGCCTCGTAGCGCAGCGCATCGGCGTGGTCGTAGAGAAAATGTCGAATCAGCGCATACTCATACTCCTCCGTCGGCAACTCCACCAACTGGCAGCAATGAAACTGCGGCGCGTTGCGCGTGAAAGCCACGGTGTCGGGGTCGGCTTCGCCCAACTCGTGCAACAACGAATACAGCGCGAGCGAATGGCCAAGTTTGTCCTGCGCCATCGACGAAAACGAGATGTCTTCTTCGAGCATCGGCCCCAAGCCCGTCCATTCCGAGTTGCGATGACCGAGGATGAGAGCATCGTCGGCCATTTTGTAGAGCAGTTCTTTTATAGCGAGCATAAAACTAACCTGTCATTGCGAGGAGGAGGCCTGGAGCTTGCCCCGAGGCACGTGGGGGACGACGAAGCAATCCTCTTTTGCTCGGCGCGATGTGTATGATGATGCCCAACCGCAATGCCGAGCAAACGAGGATTGCTTCGTTCCTCGCAATGACAAAAGAGAACGAGGTCAACCGGCGGCCTGTTCGCCCTTGAAGCGCTCAATCCGGTCTTGCACTTTCCAGTTGATGGCGTCGCGGTACTTCTTTTCAGTCACGGTGGCCCACATATCGGCGTCTTCGTCGGCGGAGCGGAGCAGGTCGACGCCGCGCACCACCCACACGTTTACGCACGGCAGCACCTCGCCGAAAGTGGCTTTGGCGGCGGCAAGGGCGGCGGCGGGGCTGGTCGCGGTTACGGTACCGGCGTGCAGATGGGCTTTACCGCGCTTTTTCAAGTGGAAAATCTCATACAGCTCGCCCGTACCGGTGGCCGCAGGGAGGTCGGTGAGGGTCGAGTAGACCGAAACCGCCTCGTCGGTGTACGTCGTCAGCAGCACATCGCGGGTGGCGCACACCCACATCCCGACGCACGGAAACCGGCGGCTATACTGCTCCTTACCGAACAGAAACGCCACATCCAGACTCGCCGCGTGAACCGGCCCAACGTACGTAAACGCCTGTCCCTCTTTCCGCTGATGAAACACTTCGTACGTTTCAAGCTGGTCGAGGGCGGTTTTTGGGGCGTCGGACGCGGCGCCATCGGGCAGGTGCAGGCGCGTTACGCGGGGATCGAGGGAAACGAGCATTTTCAATGAAAAATGTAGGGGCGGGCCTTGTGCCCGACCGCGCATCGTGCCGGCATCGG
>JANPJM010000062.1:0-47434 GCA_031425525.1 Hymenobacteraceae bacterium
ACTGCTCCCTACGCCAGCGGTGCGGGGTGCTGGTGCGCAAATCCTGCTCGTTCAGTAAATGTCGCAAAATGCACGAAGCGAGAATTAAGCTCGTCATTGATAATCACAATGCCCGGATCACACGACTATAGACCACCGCCATATAAAGAAGCCCGGAATTTGCACGTCCACAATAAGGGCATAGCAGACGCTAATTTTATTAAAAATTCTGATTATTTGATTAGTTCAATGGGAGTTCACGTTGCAATCGGACAATACGTCTCAGTAAATCAACTTGGCTACATTGACAGGCTTTACCAGGCAGTTAAATTGGTGATTCAAATTCTATACACTGGGTTTCATAGTAAGCTCTATGATTCTAAAGAGGGAGTAATTGGCGACGACCCGCTCATTAGCTAGCCCCCTGAACCACCCCGCCGTACCTTCGCGTTTGCACTAGCTGGCCGGGCCGGCGCTACCCCCCGTAGCGGCGGCCCGGCGGCGTTTTCAGCCGATGAGCGGGCCTGCGGCCCGCTCCCAAACCACCCGAATGGCCCTCGATTACCTCTCTCTCCTCAACGAGCCGCAGCGTGCGGCCGTGCTGCACACCGACGGCCCGACGATGATCATCGCCGGGGCCGGTTCCGGCAAAACCCGTGTTCTGACGTACCGAATCGCGCATTTGCTCGAAAAGGGCGTCGATCCGTTCAATATTCTCTCGCTGACCTTCACCAACAAGGCCGCCAAGGAGATGCGCGCGCGCATCGAGAAGGTAGTCGGCCCGGCGGCGAAGGGGCTGTGGATGGGCACGTTTCACTCGGTTTTTGCGCGCATTCTGCGCTCGGAGGCCGATAAGCTCGGCTACCCCAAGCACTTCACTATCTACGATACCGACGACACGCGCACGCTGATGCGCCAGCTCCTCAAAGAGTTGAACCTCGACGATAAAGTATATAAGCCCGCCACGGTGCTGGGGCGCATCTCGGCGGCGAAAAACAAGTTGATTTCGGTGCAGCAATACCTGTCCGATGCGCAGATCAGGAAAGACGACGAGGTGGCGCAGCGCCCGGCCATCGGGCAGCTGTACCAGATGTATCAGCAACGGTGTTTCCGGGCCGGAGCGATGGATTTCGACGATCTGCTGTACCAAACCAACGTCCTCTTCCGCGACCATACCGATGTACTCAACAAATACCAGCACCTCTTCAAGTATGTGATGGTGGACGAGTACCAGGACACCAATTTCTCGCAGTATTTGATTACGCGGAAGCTGGCAGCGAAAGACCGGAATATCTGCGTCGTGGGCGACGATGCGCAATCGATTTACGCTTTCCGGGGCGCCGATATTACCAATATTCTCAATTTCGAGCGCGACTACCCGGAATTGCAGGTTTTTCGGCTCGAACAAAATTATCGCTCGACGCAGCATATCGTAAAAGCGGCCAATTCGGTCATCAAGCAGAACAAGCAGCAGCTCCGGAAAGATGTATTTTCGGAAAACGAAAACGGTTCGCTAATCGACGTACTGCGCGCGAACTCCGACAACGAAGAAGGCCGCTTGGTAGCGCACTCCATTTTCGAGGAGCGGATGAATAATCATCTTTCCTACGAAGATTTCGCCATTCTGTACCGCACCAACGCGCAAAGTCGGAGTATGGAGGAAGCCCTGCGCCGGCAGAACATCAAATACCGGATCGTGGGCGGGCTGTCGTTTTATCAGCGGAAGGAAATCAAGGATTTGGTGGCGTATCTGCGGCTCGCAGTCAATGCCAACGACGAAACGGCGCTGCGGCGAGTAATTAATTACCCCAAGCGCGGCATCGGCGATTCGACGGTCGAAAAGCTGATGGCGTTTGCCAACGAAACCAACCACCAACTGTGGGAGGTAGTTTGCTCGCCGACGGGTGCGCTGGGTACCAATCGGCAGAGTGGCGGCGTGCGCGAGTTCGCCGAAACCATCCAGCTTTTTCAGCAGATTGCCGAGCAGGAAAATGCGAGCGAGGCGGCCAAATTCATCGCCAAGCGCTCCGGAGTACTCGATGATTTATACGCCGATAAATCTATCGAAGGGTTGGCGCGGCACGAAAACCTGACTGAATTGCTCAACGGCGTTTCGGAATTTGTGGACAACCCCGAACGCGAAGACAAATCGCTGGGCGCGTTTCTGCAAGAGATTTCGCTCCTGACAGACGCCGATTCCAAGGGCCAAGAACAGGGCGAGCACGTGACGATGATGACCATCCACTCGGCCAAAGGGCTGGAGTTTCGGAACGTGTACATCGTCGGGCTCGAAGAAAACCTCTTCCCCAACCAAATGGCCGTGGGTTCGCGGACGGAGTTGGAAGAGGAGCGGCGGCTGTTTTACGTGGCCATCACGCGGGCTGAAAAGAAGCTCGTGCTGAGCTACGCCACCAGCCGCTATCAATGGGGCAATCTGCGCCCCTGCGAGCCGAGCCGGTTTTTGAGCGAAATCGACCCACAATACGTGCAGGTGAAGTTTGCGCCCGACGGCGGGCGCGGCGGTTCCGACAATCCGTTTGGCGCGGTGGTCGAGCGCAAAACAGCTGCCTCCAAGCTCATTACGCCGCCCGTACGACCCCAGCAGGCCACCATTTACAAGGCGCCGGCCGACTTTCAGCCCTCCGACACCACTAACTTGCAGCCCGGTCAGCGGGTCGAACACCCCAAGTTCGGTTTCGGCAAGGTAACGGCCGTCACCCGCGAGCCCGCCGGCACGAAAGCCGTCGTGCAGTTCGAGGAAGTCGGCGAAAAAACTTTGCTGCTGACGTTTGCCAAGCTGCGAATTCATTAGAAGGGGCTAAGGGTGGGAGGGTTAGAAGGTGGGAGTTATGCTCTGCCCCCTAAACTCTCCCACCCTCAAACCCTCCCACCCTCGAACCCTCCCAAAATGACCCCCACCCAACAACTCCTCAAGCGCGAATACGGCACCGTGATCTATGATCTGGCGCTGCGTCTGCGCTCCCTCGACGACCGCGACGAGCGCACCCGCCAGGCCCAGCTCGTGGTGAATCTGATGCTCAAGATGAACCCCGACGCGCGCGCCCTCGCCGACCCGCAGCCCGTGCTGTGGCACCATCTGCTGATGCTCAGCGCCGGTGAACTCGACGTGGATTGCCCGTTTGAGATGCCGCCCGTCGGCCCCGACGACCTAACCCAGGGCCGCCCCGAACGCCTCGATATGCGTCTGCGCAAGCCGAAAGTGCGCCATTACGGCCGCCACATCGAAACGCTCGCGCAGCAAGCCGCTCGCCTCACCGACCCCGCCGAGCGCGAAGGCGCCATTGTCACCATCGGCCGCCTGATGAAGGCGTTTTACCGCACTTATAACAAGGATGCCGTAGCCGACGCGCTCATCCTCAAAGATCTCAACGCAATGGCCGAAGGCAAGCTGCTGGATATCCCGCTCGCTAAAATCGAGCAGGAACGCCTCTTCGATTCGGCCATGATTGCGGGCAACGGCCCCGGCCAACCCCTCAACGATGCCAGCAAGAAATTCGGCGGCAAGAAAAGCGGTGGTGGCGGTGGTGGCTTCAAAAAACGCAAGCGATAAGTAATTAGGGTTTAGTTTTTAGGGTTTAGGATTTAGTCTGATTAAATCGTATTGCTCCACTAAACCCTAAAAACTAAACCCTAAAAACTAAAAACTACATGGCTGCATTTGAAGTTATCGGCGGGCAGCGCCTGCACGGAGAGATTACGCCCCAGGGCGCCAAAAACGAAGCCCTGCAAGTAATCTGCGCGGTGCTGCTGACGGCCGAACCCGTCACGATCACGAATATTCCGGACATCCGCGACGTCAATAAACTCATCGAGTTATTGGGCGAGCTGGGCGTAAAAACCGAGAAGCTCGCGCCCGATACGTGGCGGTTTCAGGCCGATGCCGTCGATCTGGATTATCTCGAATCGGAGCGGTTTGTGGCGCAGGGGCGTGCGCTGCGCGGCTCCGTCATGATTCTGGGGCCGTTGTTGGCGCGCTTTGGCCGCGCAAAACTGCCGAAGCCCGGTGGCGATAAGATCGGCCGGCGCCCGCTCGACACCCACTTCAAGGGGTTGGAGCAATTGGGCGCGGCGTTTACCTACAACTCGCACGACGATTTTTACCACATCCGCGCCACCGGCGGGCGCCTCGAAGGCACGTATATCCTGCTCGATGAAGCCAGTGTTACCGGCACCGCCAACGTGGTCATGGCCGCCGTATTGGCGCAGGGCACCACCGAACTATACAACGCCGCGTGCGAGCCGTATTTGCAGCAGCTTTGCAAGATGCTGGTGCGGATGGGCGCCAAAATCGACGGTATCGGCTCGAACCGGCTCTACATCCACGGTGTGGATGTGCTCGGCGGCACCGACCACCGGATGCTGCCCGATATGATCGAAATCGGCTCGTTCATCGGGCTCGCGGCAATGACGGGCTCCGACATCACCATCAAAAACTGTCAGGTGCCGGAGTTGGGTATCATCCCCGATACATTTCGGCGGCTCGGTATCCGCATCAATCAGCGCGGCGACGACCTCCACATCCCTCGGCAGGATCATTACCAGATTCAGAGCTACATCGACGGCTCGATTCTGACCATCGCCGATCAGATTTGGCCCGGTTTCACGCCCGATTTGCTCTCCATCGTGCTGGTGGTGGCTACGCAGGCGCAGGGCACGGTGCTGATTCACCAGAAAATGTTCGAATCGCGGTTGTTCTTCGTCGATAAACTCATCGATATGGGCGCGCAGGTCATCCTCTGCGACCCTCACCGCGCCACCGTCATCGGCCTCGACAAGCGCGTGCCGTTGCGCGGCCTCACGATGGCGTCGCCCGACATCCGGGCGGGCGTGGCGCTGCTCATCGCGGCGCTGTCGGCCGATGGGCGTTCGGTAATCGAGAATTCGGAGCAGATCGATCGAGGATATCAGCACATCGATGTGCGGCTGCGGGCGCTGGGCGCGCAGATTCGGCGGTTATAACTGATGCACCTACTCGGTATTTCTGGCTCGCTTCGCGCCGCTTCTACCTCAACCCAGTTGCTTCAAGAGGTATTACATCTCGCTTCGCCTAGCGATACCTGGACGTTGTATGACGGTTTGGCCGACCTGCCGGCTTTCTCCCCAGACCTCGACGGAACCGCGCCGCCTGCCCCCGTCGGTGCGTTGCGCACGCTGCTGCGGGCGGCCGACGCAGTTATCATCAGTACGCCTGAATACGCGCACGGTCTGCCCGGCTCGCTTAAAAATTTGCTTGATTGGCACGTTGGCTCCGGCGAGTTCGTAGACAAACCCGTAGCCGCCTTGAGCGCCGGGCCGGGCGAGACGGGAGGGTTTCGCGCGCACGCCTCGCTTCTAACCACACTGGCGGCGATGAATGCCATTCTGCTACCTGAAACAGCGCTCGTGGTGCCCTTTGTACGGCAACGTGTATCGGCAGCCGGTCTGATCGATCCCGACCTTACTACTGCATTTCGACGCCTATTGGCTTCATTGCGCAACGCGTAGTACCCAACCACTGGCCTTAAAATTCGCTAGCTCCGGAAGCCGCTTTCTCTAGTTTTTCGAGCGCGGGTTACTCCGCCCCAAACGCCCCGATAAAACGGGCGGAACGCGTGTCGTTCCGCCCGTTTTCCTTTTTCAGATGATCCGTAACTTCCTGTTCTGGGCCGCGCTGGCGGTGGCCGTACCGCTGGGCTGCTCGGCGCCGGAAAATCAATCGGCGGGCACTGCGGCCGAATCGGCGGCGCCGCCGATGGCGGAACCCGCCCGCGACGAGGGCGAAGCGAAAGAGGCCGATGCCGCCGAACCAGGAGGCAGCCCGCGCGAAGGTTCGCCGGCGCCGGCGCCCGAATCGGTAGCACCCGCGCCCAACCGCCTAATCGTGTACCACGCCGATTTGCGGGTGAAGGTAGCCGAGATGCCTGCCGCCACCGCCGCCCTCGAAAAAGCCGTGCAGGCAGCCGGCGGTTGGACAAGCGGCCTCACCGAAACCCGCGAAGACGGCCGCTGGCAGCAGCAAACCACCATTCGGGTGGCGCCGGGGCGGTTTGGCCGTCTGCTCAAAAGCCTGAGTGCCTTGGGCACCGTTGAGAGCAAAACCCTCAACACGGCCGATGTCACGGCCGAACACGCCGACGTAACCGCCCGCCTCGCCGCCAAGCGTGCGCTCGAACAGGAATACCTGCGACTGCTGAAACAAGCCAAAAAAGTGAGTGAACTGCTCGAAGTGCAGGAGAAAATCGGCGAGGTGCGCGAGGAAATCGAAAGCACCGAAGCCCACCTCAAAAAGCTCAACGACGAAGTGGGGTACTCGACGATCACCGTCGCGCTGTACCAGCCGCTCGCGCTCGAAACGCCCGATGCGCCGGTGGTGTCGTTCGGCGCGCGGCTCGTGGAGGCGGTTTTTGATGGCTGGCAGGTGCTGGTCGGGTTGGTGCTGGGCGCCGTGACCGTGTGGCCGCTGTGGCTGCTGGGCGCGGGCGGGTGGTGGCTGTGGAAACGGCGGCGGAAGGGGTGATCTGCGAGAAGTGACGATGTGGCTGATGTGATGTTAGTTTCTGCACAGTTTGCATATTATCACCTCCCGAACATCTTCGGCCGCTTACCTTTATCCCTGATGAGTCTTTCTTCCTTTACCGGCTCTGGCAGCATCCGGGCGACGGTCATCGGGCGCGGGCGGCTTTGGGGCACGCGCACCATCGTGGCGGCGCTGCTACTGATGGCCGCGCCCCGTAGTCAGGCGCAGACGAGCAACATCGGCGGAGTGGTGAACCGCTACGCGGCGGTGCTGGCCATCGACACCACCGGCTGCCGGGCGCGCCTGACCGTGGCGAGCGCCGGCACCTTTACGGTCGGCGATACGGTCTTGCTCATTCAAATGCAGGGCGCTCGACTGGATACGGCCAATACCAGCACCTTCGGCACCGTACGGGCGCTTGGTGGTGCCGGCAGCTACGAGCTGGCGCGCGTCACGAGTGTCGCCGGCCCGGTGGTGCAACTCAACGGCGCGCTGCTGAACCGCTACGATGTGCGCGGGCACGTGCAACTGGTGTGGGTGGCGACGTACGGCGATGCCGTCGTGACGGCTCCCCTCACGTGCCCGGCGTGGGACGGCCGCGTCGGCGGCGTACTGGTCGTACAGGCGCGCAACTCGCTACGGCTGCGCGCCGACATCGACGTCAGCGGCAAAGGTTTTCGCAGCGGCATCATCAGCAACAACCCGGATGGCTCGTGTGGGAGCGGCTCGCGGCTGTACTATTACCCGCTCACGCAGCCCGGCGGCTTTTGGGCGACAGGGGGCGCCGAAAAGGGGGAAGGCATCGGAAGCGTGGGGGCCGATAAGCGCGCCGGGCGCGGGCCACTGGGCAATGGCGGCGGCGGCGGCAACAAGCACAATACCGGTGGCGGCGGCGGCGGCAATGGCACGGCCGGCGGCATCGGCGGCAATCAGCTCATGGGGTGTGCCCTGACGGCGATTGGCGGAATCGGCGGCGGGGCGCTGCGTAGCTACTACCCGGCGCATTTGTTTTTGGGCGGCGGCGGCGGCAGCGGCGATCAGAACAACGCGGTAGGATCGACGGGACAGCCCGGCGGGGGAATTGTCCTCCTTATCGCGCCCACCATCATCGGCGGAGGGTTCGCGGTGAAAGCCAACGGCCGCGACGTGACGGTTATCGGCTCGGGCATTGCCGATGGCGCAGGCGGCGGGGGCGCGGGCGGGGCGGCGTTTCTCGTCGCGGCCACTATCACGCCGCCCCTGACGGTGCAGGCATCCGGGGGCACGGGCGGCAGCCAGCAACCAACGTGGGGCTGCGTCGGCCCCGGCGGCGGCGGCGGCACGGGCGTGATCCTGACGTCACGGCCGAACCTGAACGGCGTGACCACCACCCTGACACCCGGCGCGGCCGGCCGCTTCCAAAATTCGCAGTTTCCCTGCCACAACACCACGTACGGAGCGGCGCCGGGCGCGGCGAGTCTGGCCGGGCCGCTTACCGGCGTCGCGCTGGTGATGACGCCGGATACTCCTGCCAGCATCACGTCCACGGTAGTGCCCGGCCCTGAAGCCGAACTACCTTGCGGCGCCGATACACTGACGCTACGGGTGCGCCCCCCACTGCCGGTCGGCACCCGCTACGCCTGGCAATACGCCGCCACTACCGCCGGGCCGTGGCAGCCCGCCGCTGCTCCCAACGCGGCACCAACGTACCTCGCCGGGCGGGCGGGGGCGTACCGGGTAGTAGTGGGAATGCCTGACTGCGAAACGGCTTCGACTCCTACCACCATCCAACTCGGGCCAACTCCGCTGGTGGTACTGCCTAACATCATCACCCCAAACGGCGACCTTTTGAACGACTGCCTGGAGCTGCCACTCGCCGCCCCGCGTACGTCGCGCCTGCGGATTTACAACCGCTGGGGGCGGCTGGTTTTCAGCGCCGATACGCCCGGCTGCTGCTGGGCGGCCGACGACGTGGCCGCCGGCGTGTATTACTACTATTGGACCTACTCAACCGCCTGCGACCCCGAGGAGTACAGCCTGAAAGGCACTGTAACGGTGATCCGCTGACCTACGCAACGCGGAGCGCGGCTCTACCTTCGCCCCTTACATGGCCCTCTCCCCTGCCCCTACTCCGCGCGCCGCTTCGGCCGGCGCGGCCCGGCCCGCGAGCTTCTTCGGCTCGATGCTGATTCTCACGACGCTGTTTTTCATCTTCGGCTTCGTCACCAACGTCAATGATATTCTGATTGTCTTCCTGAAAGACATCTGCGAAATCAAGACCAACGTCGAAGCCTCGCTCGTGCAGTTTGCGTTTTTTGGGGCGTATTTTCTGTTTGCGCTGCCCTCCGGCTTGCTCCTGGAGCGCATCGGCTACCGGCGCGGCATCGTGGTGGGGCTGCTCGTGATTGCGGTGGGCGCGCTGCTGTTTCTGCCCGCCGCCAACGCCCGGCAGTTCTACTTCTTTTTGTTTGCGCTGATGGTCGTGGGCGCCGGCCTGACGCTGTTGCAAACCGCCGCCAACCCCTACGCCTCGGTACTGGGGCCGCCCGAAACGGCCGCCCGGCGCGTGAGCATCGTGGGGGCGGCCAACTCGCTGGCGGGCACCGTGTCGCCGTATCTGGCGGGGCTGCTGCTGTTTGGCGGCGTAGGTCTGAGTGCGGCCGATGTCGCCAAAAAAATGACCCTGGCCGAGAAAGCCTCCCTCCTGCCCGGCCCCTACACGGCGCTGGCCGTGGTGCTGGCGATACTGGCCGTGGGCGTCTGGTTGAGCCGAATGCCCGAAATCGACGAACACCAAACCGATACCGCCGCGCCCGGCCCCGCCCTCGACGAACCGCTCGACGAACCCACCCCGGCCGCCGCCATCGGCGCGGGGCGCACGTCGGCGTTGGAGTTTCCGCATTTGCTGCTGGGCGTAGGGGCCATTTTCTTTTACGTGGGCGTGGAAGTCGGCATCGCGTCGTGGCTCATTCCGCTGGGGCGGTCGTTGCAACTGACGCAGTGGAGCGGGTTTGCGCAAACCGTCCTCGGCTGGTTCGGGACGGCTACGGCGGGCGGGTTTTCCGATCTGTCGGGCGCGCTGCTAGTCACGCTCTACTGGGGCGGCGCGATGGTGGGGCGGTTCCTCGGCATCCCCATTCTGGCGCGCATCCGCGATGTGTCGGTGCTGCGGCTGGTGGTGGGCGCGGCGCTGCTGCTGGTGGTGGCGGCCATTGCCGTAGGCGGCGAAGCGGGCCTGTGGCTGCTGGTGTTGTGCGGCCTGTGCAACTCGGTGATGTGGCCGATTCTGTTCCCATTGGGCATTCGGGGGCTCGGCGCCTTTACCAAACAGGGGTCGTCGCTGCTGATTATGGGCATCGTGGGCGGCGCCCTGATGCCGTTGCTGATGGGCTACCTAGCCGATGAAGCCTCGCTGCGGCTCGCGTTTCTGGTGCCGGTGGGGTGCTACGTGTACTTGCTGTACTTCGCGGTCAGTGGGTATCGAGTGCGGTAACGTAGCGCGCGCTTCCTGTCATTAATCCTAATGCGTGCTATTGTACTGACCGCCCACGGCAGCACCGACAACTTCATCGAGCGCCACGTACCCGACCCTGTACCCTCCGATTCCGATGTGCTCGTGCGTATTCGGGCAGCCTCTTTCAACCCCATCGACTATCAGATTCGACGTGGCGGCCCGGAAAGCCACTTAGTGGTTTCGCCGATTCTGGGACGTGATTTTGCCGGCGTCGTCGAGCGCGTTGGTCGGCGCGTACGGCAGTGGCGCCCCGGCGATGAAGTCATGGCCTAAGCGCAATGGGGTCAAACGGTACGTACGCCGAGTTGATTAGCGTACCGGCGGGTATTCTGGCCACCAAACCGCGTAATCTCAGCTTCGCGCAGGCTGCGGCAGTACCCGTTGTGGGCCTGACCGCGCTGCAAACGCTACGGCAGACTCGTATCCGCCCCAAAGACCGCGTATTTGTAGCCGGTGGAGCCGGCGGCGTAGGCACGATGGTGCTGAAGCTGGCCCAACACTACGGGCTACGGCACGTCTTCACGACCGCTGGCAGCGCCACCAGTTTTACCCAACTGCACGGGTTACGGCTGGCTCCGGAGCAGATAGTCGATTACCGCGCGCCCGATGTAGCCGCTACGCTGCTGGCCCGCGCCGGACAGCCATTTGGGGTAGTAGTCGATTGTGTCGGGCTTGCGGCTTCCGACATTGGCGCTTCTGTGCTGGCAGTCGGCGAGCGCTACGCCGACATCGCCTTTTTAGCCACCGAATCGGCTCGCGAACGACTCTTCGATAAAGCCGCGACGCTGCACAACATCTCCATCTACGCTCGTAGCCTGCCCGGCCGGCCGGCTGATCTACGGTCGTTCGGCCGTCAGTTGAACGTGTTACGCGAGTTATTCGAGCGCAATGCCCTCACGCCGGCGCCCAGCCGGGTGGTGGGGCCGCTGGCCGTCGAAACGGTTCGGGAAGCGCATCAATTGTTGGAAGCCAATGCCGGCAAAGGCAAGCTGGTGATGACGATGGACTGACGCGCGCCGCCGATTCCGGGCTCGCGCTATTTTCTACAAGCGGCGTGCAGTGAGGCAACACCTCCGGTTTGCGCGTGCCGCCAGACCGCTTCCAGAGGTTGGTCGACACCGGCGTTTCCGGCTTCAGCCGCTTTTTCGCCCAAACTCCCTCCTACTTCCCGCGCCCCCCGTGTATGCCGCCCCCAATTGGGCTACCTTCGCCGCGCCCATCCATCCGGGCGGTGTCCGCCGCCCGCGACCCAATGTTGGGACGAAGCGCATGAAAACCTTATTACCGCATATTCTGCTGGTCGGCAATGATTCGGCTCAGACCGACCTCCTCACCACCTGCCTCGACGCGCTCGGTATCCTGCCGGTTGGGCCGGCGGTTACGGCGGCCGAAGCACTGGCGCTGTACGATAGCTCGGCCGCCAATTTGGTCGTACTCAACGCCGCGCTGGGGGCTGAGCTGACCGACAGCATCGGGCTGGCGCGGGCGATGCTCGACGTGCGCCGGGCGCCGATCATCTTCCTGACCAAGACGATTGCCGAGGCGGCCGCCATCCGCAAAGAACTGCCGCACGAAGTGGTCTGCGTGACGAAGCCGTACACCGCTGCGTACCTCCAGCGGGTCATCCAGTTGTTGCTGGCGCAGAGCAGCCTGGCGGCGGGCGAGGTATTGCCGCCGCTGGTGGTAACGGAGGTCGTCAGCGTGGTGAAGCCGTCGCCGTATCTGTTCGTGCGCGAGCGGGGGCTATTGATCCGGCTGGAACCGGCGCTGATTGCGAGCGTGAAAACCGAAGGCAAGTACTGCCTCATCACGATGGCCTCAGGGCACCGGTACACGGCGCGCATTCCGATGAGCGAGCTACGCGGCCTGCTCGAACCGGCGCACTTCGTGCAGGCCCACCGGGCGTGGCTGGTCAATATGCAGTACATCGAACACATCGACCCGACGGCGAGTACCATTCATCTACTGAATTCCGCCGAAATCCCGTTGGGGCGGGCGCACCGGGCAGCCTTCTTTTTACAGCTTCGGATGGTGGATTGAGCGCGGAATTGTCCCAAATTGGGAAGACTCGGCCGCAATACTGTCGGTCGGGGCGCTACGGGTGTCGGTCGGGGATAAAAGCAAGCGTGGGACGACGTAACCACTTGAGCTTTGGAACAGAGTATTTTCTCTGTCACAATTTTTTCTGGTTATTTCACAATTTCCCGTCCGATGAAACACTTCTTTTATTTCCTATTGCTAGCCGTCTGCCCGACGGTTTGTTTCGGCCAGATTACCCCCCCGGCTTTGGGCGCCGCTTCCAGCTTCGCCCTGTTCACGGCCGTTGGGGCCTTCGATAACGTGGGGCCGTCCATCGTGTACGGCGACATCGGCACCAATGTCGGGGCCTTCAGCGGCTTCCCGTTGGGCGTGGTATTCGGGGCGCGGCACATCGGCGACACGTTTTCGACGCAGGCCGCAACCGATGTCCAGACGGCCTATGGTCAAGCAGAAACCATCCCGTGCGCAGTACCGCTCGCGTTTTTGGGTGGCGGGCAGGTACTCACGCCCAACGCCTATTGCCTGGGCGGTCAGACGACCTTCGCCGGCGAACTGATCCTGGACGCGCAAAACGACCCCAACGCCATCTTCTTCATTCGGGTAAGCGGCGCGATGACGACCGGCGCCGGGTCGGTGGTGACGCTGATCAACGGTGCCAACCGCGACAACGTGTACTGGCAGGTAGGCGGCCGGGTAGACCTCGGCAGCAACTCCCTTTTCCAGGGGACGCTGCTCGTCGATGGGGCCATCAACCTGATTGAAGGCGCCCGGCTGTTCGGCCGCGCCCTCAGCCGCGAAGGCGCCATCACGATGGACACGAATCTGGTGAACGTCCCGGAGGCCACCGTTACCAATTGGCTCGGCAGCGCAAGCGGCACCCTTGCCAACCGGCAAGACTGGTTCCGGGCGGCTAACTGGTCGAACGGCGTGCCGACGGCCACCCTCAACGCCACCATCCTGAGCGGTCGGCCGAGTTATCCGGTGATCGCGGTCGGTACGGCCACGGCCTTCAACCTGCTCTTGGGCAACGGTGCGGCGCTGACGCAGAGCGGCGGCACGCTGGAGCTGCGCGGCGACTTCAGCAACGGCGGTACCCTGACCGCCACCGGCGGCACGTTCGCGCTGCTCGGAGGCCTCGGCCACCAGGTGGGCGGTAGCAGCACCAGCGCCTTCTGGAATCTGGCCGTTGGCCTGGAAGGTGCGACCCTGACCGGCCCGACGCAGATCAAGCGCGTGCTGACCCTCACGGGCAACCTCGACCCTGCCGGCAAGCCGCTGGCGCTCGTGGCGAACCCCAGCGGCACGGCAATGATCGTGAACGCGGGTGGCGCCGTTACGGGCACGGCCACCGTGCAGTGCTACCTGAGCGCCACGGCCAGCAATGCCGTCGGCTACCGCCATCTGGCCTCGCCGGTGCAGAACACCACTATCGGCGATTTAGCCACGGTGGGGTTCGTACCGAAGGTCAATCCGGCCTACAACGCCATCCCGGCGCCGCCCCTCTCGGCGGCGCAGTTCCCGAACATCTACGCATTCGACGAAACGCGCGGCGGGGCCGGCAATCAGCAGTTCCTGACGGGTTATGTGTCGCCCAATTCGACGGAAGATGGAATGCAAAACGGCCGGGGCTACTCGGTGAGCATCAAGGGCGGCCTGACCCCCGATTTCGTGGGCACGCCCATGACCGGCGACCGCACGATGACCAACCTCACCCGCACCGGCAACGGCGCCAAAGCCGGTTGGCACCTGCTGGGCAACCCCTACCCTAGCCCGCTCGACTGGGATTTGATTTCGGTGCCCCTCGGGATGAGCAATTCCGTGTCGGTATTCAAAAGCACCGGCGCCGGAAGTGCCGGATTTTACCTGACCCGCGCCGGTAACACCGGCAGCCTCACCAACGGCGAGATTGCGCTGGGCCAAGGGTTCTTCGTGAACGTAACGGGTGCGGGGCCGGTCGATTTCACGATCCCGAATGCGGCGCGCGTCACCAACTACTCGGCCCCGGCGCACTTCCGGGCCGCGCCCGAAACCCGCCCGCTGCTGGCTCTGACGTTGCGCGCCACCACCGCCGCTGCCGATGAAGTAGACGAGGCCACGGTGTACTTCCAGACCGGCGCCACCGCCGCGCTGGATGCCCAGTTCGACGGCGAGAAACCGGCCCACAACGTGGGGGTGCCGACTCTCGTGAGCCTCACGGCGCAAGGTCAGGAGCTGGCCGTAAACGGCCTCCCGACTACAACGCTGGCCGCCGGCATCACCATTCCGTTGCTGCTCGACCTGCCCACTGCCGGCACTTATGAACTGGCCGCCACCAAGCTCCTGAGCCTGGCGGGCCACGATGTCACCCTCTTCGACCGCCTGACCGGCACGCGTTACGCCCTCGACACGCAACCCCGCGTGACGTTTACGGTGGCGCAAGCCGGTGAAACCCGCACCCGTTTCGAGCTGCACACGGGCAGCCGGGTGCTAAACACGGCCGCCGCTGTGACGGCCGCCAATTTCGCGGCGTACCCCAACCCGCTGCAAGGCGACGCCCAGCTTACCTTGGTGGTGCCGGGCGTAGCCGCCGGCCAATCCGTAGCCGCCGCGATCTACAACCAGCTCGGCCAACGCGTGTGGGCCGCCACCCTGGCCGCCGAGGCCGCCGGTGTGCAGCAGCGCGTAGCGCCCCACCTAGCGCGCGGCATCTACACGGTGCAGCTCGTGCTGCCGACCGGCACCCGCCACAGCCAACGGCTGGTAGTCGAGTAACGGCAACTACTTGGTAACCGCTTGCTATGCGGCCATTGTTTGAAAAAGCCCGCCCACAAGGCGGGCTTTTTTTTGGTGTGGGGCTACGCGATACTGCCCCTACACCACCTTGCGAAGGCCCAAACCCGATATTCCCTCCCCAAAATCCGTAACATTGCACCCGCGCCCCCACCCCGCGCGCCCCACCCGATGCCCGACGCCCCCAATCTGACGCAAAAAATCCTCGGCTTTTTCCTAAAGGAATCGGCCGCCGTGCCCGGTGCCACTTCGCCCCCATTAACCGCTGCGCCGCGTCCGGCATCGTCTATCTCGCCAACCGCGCCGGCAGGTGCGCAGCCGGCCCCCGCGAGCGACCCTGCCGCCCCGGACGCCAAATTCGCCGAACACTTCGCGCAATTACTAGCCAAGAACAACCCGCCCGGCCCCGATTATTTCGAGTTTCAGGAAGCCTTGCGCGGGCTGGCCGCGCTGGGGTTGCCCGAGGCGCAGCGCTACCAAGCGGCGTGGGCCACGTTCAAGGCGATGGGCGGCCCCTCCGACCGCGCTACCCTCATCAACACCGCGCAACAGTATTTGCACGCCCTGCGCGCCGACCGCGCCGCGTTTCAGCAGAGCGCCGCCACCGCCGCCACCGAGCGCGTAGGTGCCCTGCAAGCCGAGCAACAGCGCCTCCGCGCCGAGAACGAGACGCTCACCCGCCAACTCGCCGAGTTGCAGGCCCGCCTCAACGCCAACACCGAGCGCCTCCGCACCCTCGACGGCGAAACCGCCACCCAAGCCGCCCGCCTCGACGAGCGCCGCCGCGCCTACGATGCGACCTTTGCCCACTTCACCACTCAAATAGAAGGCGATATCGCCCGTATCGGGCAGCATCTGGGGTAGTTTCAAGTTTTGAGTTTCAAGTTTTAGAACAGTACCGGAACATTGTTCACGTTGGAAACTCAGGACTCAAAACGTCAAACTCAATACTCTCCTCCCCCACTCGAAACTCAAAACTTGAAACTCAAAACTCCCCATGGCAACTCCTGATTTCAACCAACTTGGCGGCGGCCCCGATGCCGAAAAACGCTCGTTCTGGTCGCGCCCCGAAGGAATGGTGGGGCTGGCGGCGCTGGCGGCCGTGGCCGCTACCGGGCTGTATTATTTCAATGAGGTCGTCAAATTTCTGATTGAAGTAACGGCCAATACGTTGCATTTGGCGCTCCTGTTGGGCGCGCTCGGCGTGCTCGTTTTCCTGATTACGAGTAAAGACGTACGCACGGCGGTGTTTTTCCTGTTCAAAACGCTGATGCGAAAAATCACGGGCCTCGTCATTCAGCTCGACCCGATTGCAATCCTCAAAATCTACATCGACGATCTGAAGCGGAAGCGGCAGAAAATGCAGGGCCAGATTGACACGCTGGCGGGCCAGTTGGTGAAACTCAACAAGAAAATCACCGAAAACAACGCCGAAATCAAGCAGAAATTTGCCGAGGCCAATAAAGCCAGTCAGCTCACCGACCGCCCCGGCATGAAGGAAACCGCGCAGCTTGCCACCATCGAAGGCGCCGGTTTGCAGGCGATGAATGAAAAGCTGCTGCCCTTGCAGCGCAACATTCAACTGGTACTCAATTTCATGGAGAAAGTGAATACCAGCGCCGATTACATCATCAAGGAAACCGAAATAAAGGTGCGCCTGAAGGAGGTCGAATACCGGATTGTGAAGGAAAGCTCGTCGGCGCTGCGCACGGCAATTTCCATCTTCAAAGGCGACCCGGATAAGAAGTTTTATTTCGACGAATCGATGGAATACATTCAGGACGATATGAGCCAGAAACTCGGCGAAATGAAGCGAGCGATGGATTTGTCAATGGATTTCATTAATTCCGTCGATGTACAAAACGGTATTTTGTCTGACAAAGGCACCGCGATGCTCGATGCCTATAATAAAGGTGAATTTCGGCTGGTGAATTTAGACGCACCTGTCGCCGCGCCCCCACCCAACCCTGATGGCTCGGTGCCGAAAGACGCCGGCTACCGCGATTTACTTTCGTAGCGTACGGCTCCGGCCCGCGCTCCAATTTTTTGTTTAATTCGTTCAAACCCCAACCCTTTTTTCGAGCTGATCGCTCGCGTTTTTCTCTATGCAACGTCTGACCACTGCCGGCCGCCTACTGATTACCGCCCTTGTATTAGTGGCGCTGTATTTCGGCTTCCGCTATTACACCGCCAACCACGCGCCCGCCTCTACCGCGCAAACCACTGCGCCGGCCGACGGCGGCGCCAACGCCCCCACCGGCCCCACGTCGGTTGTCACCGTCCCGACCGATACCACCATTACCGCCAGCGGCGCCAGCGGCACCTTTACCTACACCGCCAAAGCACCCGTCGATGGCAAACTCAAAGGCGTGGTGGAATTGGGCGCTAGCGGCTTCAACTCGTTCATCGTGCGCATCGACGCCGAGAAACGCTGGAAGCTCGAAAAAGCTGATTTCGGCAATTCCTTGGTGATGGAGAATATGGCAACCGACACCGACATCCGCGACGGTCTGAAGCGGTACATCGGTCAGATGCTCGATTTCGGCGTCAATGGGCGCGACATCCATTTCGTGGTGTCGTCGGGAGCGGCCAAGGCCGAAAACACCGCCAAAATCACGAAAGCGCTCAAATCGCTCAACTACTTCGTGAACACCGTGACGCCCGCAGAAGAAGGCACCCTGGGCCTCCGCTGCGTGCTGCCGGCCGAGTATGAGACTAGCTCGTTCGTGCTGGACATCGGCTCCGGCAACACCAAAATCTCGTGGAAAACGCCGCAAGGACTTCAATCAGTTGAGACGTACGGCGCCAAATATTTCCAGCAAAACATTCCCGATGAAGGCGTCTTCGCCGAGGCGCAAATCAAAGCCTCCGAAATTCCGAAAGCGCTGCGCAATACTTGCTTCATCATCGGCGGGGTGCCGTTTGAGTTGGCCAAAATCGGGCGCAAAGGCAAAGAGCGTTTCACGATCCTGAATGCCCCGAACGCGTACCAGCTCGAAAGCGCCAAATCGAAAGCCGGCCTGAATATTTACCGCGCCGTGGCCGAAGCCACCAATTGCCAGCAATTCGTGTTCGATTGGGACGCCAATTTCACGATTGGCTATTTGTTGAGTTTGCCGCTGTAGATTTTGGGCTCGTTAACCGATTTTCGTTAACCGTTAATCGGAGTTCAATCTCGGTTAACGGTTCACGAAGATCGGCTAACCAAAATCGATTAACGAAAAATGCTGATTGAAGAAAACGTCTCCCTCCGCCCCTACAACACCTTCGGGATGGACGTGCGCGCCGCACTGTTTGCGCGGTTCGGCACCACCGAAGAATTGCAGGAATTGCTGCGCGACGACCGCGTGCGGGCAGCGGAAAAGCTGATTCTCGGCGGCGGCTCCAACCTGCTGCTCACGCGCGATGTGGAAGGCATCGTACTCAAGAATGAGATTGCCGACGTAGAGTTTATCGACGTGGCCGACGGCGACGTACTCGTGCGGGCCGGCGGCGGAATGGGCTGGCACGCCCTGGTGGAGCAAACGCTCGATCACGGCCTGGGTGGGCTCGAAAACCTGTCGCTCATCCCCGGTACGGTGGGCGCGGCGCCGCTGCAAAACATCGGCGCGTACGGCGTCGAGCTGAAAGATGTGTTTGAGTATTTGGATGCCGTGAAGATTGAGACGGGTGAGATTCACCGGTTTCTGGCGGAGGAATGTGGCTTTGGCTACCGCGAAAGCGTGTTCAAGCGCGAGCTGAAGGGCCAGTACATCGTGACGTACGTGGGGCTGAAACTGCGGCGCGCGCCTACCACTTTCCGCACCGATTACGGCGATATTCGCCGTACCCTCGCCGAAATGAATGTGCCCGACGACGCCCTGTCGGCCCGCCACGTCAGTGCGGCCGTGCAGCAGATTCGGCGCTCGAAACTGCCCGACCCGGCCGTCATCGGCAACGCGGGGTCGTTCTTCAAAAATCCCGAAATCAGCGTCGCGCAGTACGAGGCGCTCAAAGCCCGCTTTGCCGATGTGCCCGGCTACGCCACGAGCGGCGGACGCGTAAAAGTGCCCGCCGGCTGGCTCATCGAGCAAGCCGGTTGGAAAGGGCACCAGCGCGGTGCCCCCACGCGCGCCGCCGATGAGCCGGCCGAAACGACGCCCCCTACCTCTGGACCAACGCACGGCGTCCACGACCGGCAGGCGCTCGTACTCGTGAACCACGGCGGCGCGCAGGGCGCCGATGTGTGGGCGCTGGCGCAAGAAATAATTACTTCGGTGGAAGCCCGTTTCGACGTGATCCTGACCCCGGAGGTGAATGTATTGTAGGCGCGCGCGTTAGGCGTACGTAAACCGTGTCCCGCGTTTCCTTCTTTCGGCTGCTTCCGGCTGATTCGCTGATATTGTTCTTCTGATGCTCCGGTCTTCTTTGTCGGTAATATTGTTGAGTGCGTTTGCCCTGATCGCGGGCGCCCCGGCGCCGGTCGCTACCGCCCCCGACCCACCCCAAATGCGCCTCATGGAGGCGCAACCGGCACCGTCGTTTTCCACGTCCGACGTTCTTGGCCAGCCCGTGAGCCGTGAGGGCTTGATGGGCCGTCGCGTGCTGTTGAGCTTCATGCGCGATGCCGGTTGCCCGATTTGCGAACTGCGCTTGGCGCGCCTCGCTACCCTCGCCGATTCGCTCAAGCGCGCCAACACCCGCGTGGTGCTGATTTATGAATCCGACGCGGCTACGATGCGCCAATATTTAGTCGATAAAAACCTGCCTTTCACGTTCATCGCCGACCCCCAGGGCGAGCTGTATGACCAATTTGGGCTCGAAAAATCGTTCGCGAAGGTGATGCTGGGGTTTGCCAAGGGCGTAAACAAGAAAATCAAAGCCGGGCAAAAGCTGCAAACTCAGGAAATATCACGCGAAGACGCCGAGAAGACGCGCATCACCGCCGATTTTATTCTCGATGAGCAGGGCATCGTGCAGCGTGCCTATTACGGCCGGTATCTGGGCGACCATTTGCCGCTGTAAGGCATTTTTGATTTTTGATGGAGTGATTGAGTGGTGGAGAATTTTTGATCGGGTAAGGCGCGCGGGTGATTCGCGACCGCCAGCCTCGAAGGGTCTACGGCGTAACCCCACACACCAGCCAGTGACGGGCGCATCACCTAATCGAAAATCACCAATCGAGAATCGCAAATAAATCCCTCCTTCGGGTGAGAACGTGCCGCGTTGTGGAATGAAAGGAAAAATCAGTCGTTCCGATGCTTACCACTTCGTCCTCCACTTCACCACCCACCGACCCTGAGCTGCTCGACCGGCTGCGTACCCGCGACGAAGCCGCGTACGCCGTCTTGTACCGGTTTTACTACCCGCCCGTTGAGCGGTTCATCTGCCGCAACAACGGCACGGCGGCCGACGCGGCCGATGTATTTCAGGAAACGCTCCTGGTGCTGCTCGACCGCGTGCCGACCGCCGACTTTACGCTTACCTCGTCGCTCAAAACCTATGTGCTGGCCGTGGCGAGCAACGTGTGGCTAAAGCGGCTGCGCACCAGTCGGCGCCTCGTGCGCGCCGAACTGCTGCCCGATTTTGCCGACTCGGCCCATTCTGACCACACCACTCCCGCTGCACTCACCGAAGACGCCGCCTCCGACCAGGCCGCCGACGTTGAACACCGCTCGTGGCTGGTGGCTACGGCGCTGCGGCGCGTAACGGCGGGTTGTTACAAGCTGTTGCGGCTGTTGTTTTTCTTCGCGCCCGACAAAGCCGATACGTTGGCGTGGCAGCTTCTGGGCTACAAAACCGCCCACTCGCTCGACAATCAGAAGTACAAGTGCCTGGAGCAGGCACGGCGCGCCTACCAGTAAGGCTGAAATGAGGTGTAGTGCGGACTACAGGCCGCACTACCGCCGGCCTCTTTTCCATTCTTCGTTTTTTACTCGTTGCAATCCCCGTGAAAAATCCCTTCACGCGCTTCAGTGCGCGCTTTACCGTCGGCTTGGGGCTGGTTAGCGCCTCGTTTTACGCCTATTCTTCCTCCACTTCGTTTGCCTCCGACCCACCGATGAAGATTCAAGAGAATCGCCCCGCTCCCGACTTTTCGACTACTGATGTTTTTGGTCAGCCCGTGAGCTTGCGCACACTGCGCGGCCACCGCGTGCTGTTGAGTTTTATGCGCAACGCGGGCTGTCCGGTGTGCAACCTGCGCGTCCACGAGTTGCGGCAGAAGGCCGATTCGTTGCGCGCCGCCAACACCGTCGTGGTGCTGATATACGAATCGTCGGCGGAGCGAATGCGCGAGTATGTGGGCGCTGAAAAGTGGCCTTTCACCTTCGTGGCCGACCCTAATCTTGCGCTTTATGAGCAGTACGGCGTCGAGACTTCAGTAGGCAAATTTCTGCGGAGTATGGGCAACGGCGTGATGGCGAAAGGCAAGGCGGGCGGTGCGCTCGCCCACAAACCGCTCGGTTCGCAGGATGGCAACACCACCCGGATCGAAGCCGATTTTTTGCTCGACGAGCAAGGCACGGTACTCAAAGCGCACTACGGCCGGTTCGTCGGCGACCATTTGAAGTTTTGAGTTTCGAGTGATGCGTCAGCAATAGTCACTCAGTCAAAGAGGTCGCTCAGTCAAATAACTTCACTAAACGGTAACGCCGCCGCCCTGGGGAACCTCCGGACGGCGGCGTACCTTTGCACGATAGCGACGCGGGAGCCCTCTTCCGGGCCGCTTTTTTTATCGGCTGGTGCCGGTGAAGCGGACGCCAATTTTTATTTAACTCCTTCCTTTTCAGGATGAAGCACACCTTCTCGTTCGGGCGCGTGGCGCTCGCAGCGTTGGCCCTGGCCGCCCCCATCGGCGCACTGGCCCAAACCTCCATCGCTACGGCCCGCGCGGCGGGCGTGGGCGCCACCGTGACGGTACGCGGCGTGGTGACGAACGGCGCCGAACTCGGCCCGATCCGGTACCTGCAAGACGGCACGGCGGGCATTGCGGCGTACTCCACGACCCAATTGGGGGCCGTGGTAGCGGGCGATTCCATTCTGGTCAGCGGGGCGCTGATCGATTTCAACGGTCTACTCGAAATCTCGCCCGTGACGAGCGTGACGGTGCTGGCCTCGGGCCGGTCGGTGGTGCCCGTGACGGTGCCCGTGGCCCAGGCCGCCACCGTGTACGCCGAGCAGTACGAAAGCCAACTCGTGCGCATCAACGGCAACACGAGCCTTACTACCTCGGCCGGGGCTCCGGCCACTACGTTCGCGGGCAATGCCAATTACCGGCTCAACGGCAGCGCCGCCACGGCTATGCGCGTAAACTCCGGTTCGGCGGGGGCGGCCGGCATCGTGGGCAAGCCCGTGCCCACCAGCGCCTTCGACGTGGTGGGCCTGATGAGCCAGTTTGCCCAGATGGGCGCTCCGGGGGGCTACCAGTTGCTGCCGCGCCTCTATGCCGACTTCGTACTCGGCGGCGCGCCCAACCTCAACTCGCAGCCGGTGATTACCAACATCACGCAAACGAGCCTGGCCATCGCGTTCACCACCCAAAACCCTGGCGACGGCCAGGTGCAGTACGGCACTTCGCCCACGAGCCTGACCCAGACAGCCACCAGCGCCACCGTGGGCACCAGCCACACCGTGAACCTGGCGGGCCTGCAACCGGCGACGGTTTATTACGTGCAGCTTTCGTCGACCAACGCCGTGGGCACCAGCACAGGCCGCGTGGTGCCGGTGATCACGGAATCGCAGAGTACGGGCCACATCCGGGCGTGGTTCACCACCAGCGTAGACCAGACCTACGCTTGGCCTGCGGGCAACCTGGCGCAGGCCGTTCCGCTGGCGATGAACGACTCGATTGCGGCCCTGATGGACCGCGCCCAGCAGACGCTCGACATTATGATCTATAACTGGAGCGACGCCACCATCTTCGACGCTGTGCGGCGCGCCAAGCTTCGGGGCGTGGTCGTGCGGGTGATCTCGGACGGTACCACCGTGAATGCCAGCACCGGCGGCCTGGCGGGCATCGGGGTGCCCGAAATCGAGCGCAACACGGCGCGCGGCATTATGCACAACAAAATCATCATCGTGGACGCGAACTCGACCAACCCCAGCCAGCCGGTGGTGTGGACGGGCGGCACGAACTGGACGCCCGGCCAACTCAACAACGACCCCAACTCGGCCATTCTGGTGCAGGATCAGTCGCTGGCGCGGGTGTACACGATGGAGTTCGATGAGATGTGGGGCAGCAGCACGGCTACGCCGGGCACGCCCAAATTCGGCCCGCTCAAAACCGACAATACCCCGCATTACCTCAAAGTGGGCGGACGCGAGATGCAGTCGTGGTTTTCGCCGACCGACGGCACCAACACCCGCCTGATCGAGACGGTGAACACGGCCGACAACGACCTGCACTTCGCCACGATGCTCATCACGCGCTCGGATATTGCGCTTGCCATCCGCAACCGGATTCAGAGTCAGAACATCCTGACGTGTTCGGAGGGCCTGATCAACGACACGTCGGCGGCGGGCACGGGGCCGTGGCGCACGCTCAAAAACTACATGGGCAACCGGTTGCAGTACTACCGTTTCGGCACCATCATGCACCACAAGTATATGCTGGTGGATCTGGCCGGTAACGACCCGATTCTGTGGGA
This sequence comes from Hymenobacteraceae bacterium, assembly GCA_031425525.1. Taxonomy (GTDB): domain Bacteria; phylum Bacteroidota; class Bacteroidia; order Cytophagales; family Hymenobacteraceae; genus JANNMJ01. The sequence continues at coordinate 23,426 of JANPJM010000062.1, forward strand.
AGGCTCGCACAACTGGAGCGCCGGCGCCGACACCGACAACGACGAGAACACGCTCGTCGTCCACGGCGACCGCTCGCTCGTGAACCAGTACTACCAGGAGTTTGCGCAACGCATCAACCAGCAAGCGGCGGGCATCACGCTCTGCCAACTGCGGACGTTGGGCGTAGCCAACCCCTTGGCGGGCGCCACGCGCCTGTCGGCGACGGTGTACCCGAACCCGACGAGCGGCCAGTTCCGCATCGAATCGGCAGAAACCCTGCGCGGTACGGTGCTGGTGGAGCTGCTCGACCTGAACGGCCGCCGCGTGCTGACCCAGACTGTGACGGCCGACGCCGACCACAGCATCAGCCTCGACGCCGATACCCTGCCGACCGGCCTGTACCACCTGCGCGTGACGAGCGCCGCCGGCGTGCAGTTTGGCCGGGTGAGTGTGGTGAAGTAAGTAGGGTTTAGTTTTTAGGGTGTAGTTTTTAGGCTCGCCTTGAGGTGAAACGCCCCGTTGGAGATGATCTCCGGCGGGGCGTTTTGGTTTTTGGCCGCTGAGGACGTGAGGTGGTAGGGGTGCGATGGATTACACACAGGCGTATGCGCATTGGTCGTGATAGTATGCGCATTGGTGGTGATGGTATGCGCATTGGTCGTGATGGTATGCGCGATGCTCGTGATGGTATGCGCATTGGTCGTGATGGTATGCGCATTGGTCGTGATAGTATGCGCGATGCTCGTGATGGTATGCGCATTGGTCGTGATGGTATGCGCATTGGTCGTGATAGTATGCGCGATGCTCGTGATGGTAGGCAGGTTGGTTGTGGGGGCGTGCGGGTGCGCAGGTAGCGTTGGATGGCGGGCGTAAGCGAAAACATTGTTTTACATTCAGGCCACCAAACCACGGGGGGAGGTGCCGCACGGGAGAACGGCTGATTTCTGCTGCCAACTACTACCTCTGTATTGAATGGATAAGCAACGGGAAAACCGGCTGTCGATGGCCGGGCGGGTACGCGATCTGCTGAAGGAGCACGCCGCCGATCTGACGGTGAGTGAGGTGGCCGCGCAACAGGCCGCCGATGTGCGGGCCGGGTACGACGCGGCCCTCGGGGCGCGCGGCAATACCGCCAAACGCACCCGCACGCTGACGAAGGAGGGGCGCGCCACCCGCAACACGCTGCGCCGGTTGCTGCCGGCGCTGCAAGGGCCGCTGGCGCGGGTGGCAAGCCGCTTGAACGATGGGGCGCTGCTGGCATCGGCGACGCTGACGACCAAGAGCATTCAGCGGCTGCGGCCGGCGGGGCTGTTGAGCGTGACGCAGGTGCTGCTGACGGCGGCGGCCCGCGCCGATGTGGCGCCCGAACTGGCGCGGCAGGGCCTGACGGCCGCTACGCTGCAACCGCTACAACTGGCGTTCGAGACTTATAAAGAGGCTCAACCGAAGCCACGCCGCACAATTGACGAGCGCGTGGTGGCCGGCGAGAAACTCGAAAGCCTGGTGGATGCGCTGATGCAGGAGATTTACGCGCTCGACGAGGATATGAAAGCCTTCGCGCTGCTGAACCCGGAACTGCTGGCGGCCTACGAACAGGCGCGGGTGATCGTGGATGTGGGCGCGCGGGGGGATGCGGCAGTGACGCCGTAGGGTTTGCGGTTGCTGTTGTAGCAGGAAAAAAGCCCGGCCGGGATAGGGTCGGGCTTTTTTTGTGGGGGGTTGGGGCGGTAGCCATCCCGTTGGGGTAGCTATCCCGTGCGCCGCCTGGGGTAGCAATCCCGTTGGAATAGCCATCCCGTGCGCCGCCTGGGGTAGCAATCCCTTCAGGATAGCAACCCCAGGCTGTGTTATGGAACCCTTTCAGGGTTCACGGACGGCACGAAACCGCGTGGTTACGCCAAGTGGCCGCCGCAACAAGACCAATGGCCCGGCCTGGCCGTTACTTTTGTCGGCGGCCCTTCCTTCCCCGCCACCGCCCCGATGCAAAACGCCATTACCACTCTGCGCATCCGCAATTTTAAGTCGATTAAGGACGTGACGCTGGCGCCGCGTCGCGTAAATCTGATTATCGGCGAGCCGAATGTGGGGAAGTCGAATGTGTTGGAGGCGATGAGTTTGCTGGGGGGGAAGTTTCCTCAAAAAAACGACTCCTTTGCTGCCAACGACGGCATCATACGTTATTACGAAGTTCGTCAGTTGTTCTATGATAATTTATTTCAAAATACAATAATCATTGAATCAAACACTAATGTGTGCCTATTAGGCTTATCTCACGACAAGCGCAATGAATTTACATTCTTGGTCAGTCAAGATGTTACTTGGCAGAAGTTTTTGAAAGAGGGTTTTCATGCGGGTGAAAATGGCGATTTAGATGACGAAGATGCGGCCGATGCTATGTTCTTGTTCTCGGATTGGGCATTGAAAGAACGTAACCCATCAGAGATGAGGCGCATTTTGAGGTCTTATGTCTTGAACAACCTAACTCCATCGGGCAGTCTTGTTGAAAATGCTCCGAGCAAGACCAATTTGAACGAAAGATTCGCAAGAACACAGTTAGTACGCCCCTATGTTTTCCGCCCCCCGCCTCGCACTATGGAAGAAAGCGGATTTTCATTTCTACAATCTCCATTTGGCAAAAATCTAGTATCAGTAATTCAAAATAATAGTAATTTAAGAAAAGAAATTTCTAATCTTTTCGCTAAATACGGCCTAAAAATGCTTCTGCGCGTGGATGAAAGCAGATTGGAAATCATCAAAGATTTAGATGGAGTAGTTTATGCCTATCCGTACGTCAACTCCGCCGACACCCTCCAACGCCTCATTTTCTACCTCGCCGCCATCGAGAGTAACGACGATGCGGTAATTCTTTTTGAGGAGCCGGAGGCGCACTCTTACCCCGTGTACGTGGCGCAGTTGGGGCGGCGGATTGCGGAGAGCCGCAACAATCAGTTTTTTGTGGCGACGCACAGCCCGTACCTGATTACGGAGATACTCGAAACGATGCTGCCCGACGAGGAACAGGCGCAGGAGGTGGCGATTTTCGTGGCGTACTACGAAGACTACCAGACCAAGCTTCGGCAGCTTACCGACGCGGAGGTGCGCGGCATTCGTGCCGATAGCCTTGACGTGTTCTATAATATGGATCGCCTCGTGCGGCCGCAAGCCTAAGCCAGCGGCCGCGATGCGTGAACTCCCGATGTTCGTCCCCGAGTGCTGGGTCGATACCGCGCTGATGCGCACTTTGCTCCAAGACCGGCTCCTCTACAACCACCAACACGGCATCAGCAAGGTAGGCGGCACCATGGAACGCCAAGCCGCCACCGATACGGGCCGCGTGGTGGTGGGGATGGTAGACCGCGACAAGAAATTTGAGGAGAACACGTATCTGCGCGCTTTCGGCCCACCGGCGCGGGTGCGTCCGGAGGCCGCCACGCACCATGTGCTGACTCACCCGGCGCAGCCGACACAGCGCCTTATTGTACTGAACCCGGCTTGCGACGCGTGGGTATTTGAGGCGGCCCGCGCCGCCGGCCTCGACCTTGCCGCCTACGGCCTGCCGGATACCCTACCGGCGTTCGTTGCCTTCTGTAAGCATGAGGGTGTAACCGACATACCGGCCTTGCGTGCCTTGTTGGAAGACATCCGCCGCGCGTATCCGCCCGTTTACCAGCACCTTGCCGAAGCGGTGGCGGCAATGGTCGATACACAGCCCCGGACGGCATAAGCGACGGCCAGGTGTTGGCAATCGAATCCGGACTGGGCGCGGGGCTACGCCCCAACTACTATGCGGCTCCGGGGGCGGCGCCCCACTGGCTACCCCGGCCCAATATCCATCTGCTTCAATAGGCCATCCTGAATGGTGCAGATATGGGTGACGGTGCCATCGAACAACACTTGGCCCTGCATATCCTTCACCACCTGATGCACGGCGACTTCGATGCGCCCGTCCGGGCGCGGCACGAAACCGATGGGCTCGACGTGCGGATTCACTTCCTGCCACTGCCGGAGCCAGTAGGCCTGTACTTCGGCGTGGCCGGTGGCGTAATCGCCTTCCCACGCCCGCGCCCAGCGTACGTCGGGGTGAAAGGTGGTGAGGACGGTGGGGATGTCGCGGGCGTTGAAGGCGGCGTACGCTTTCCGAATCAGGTCGTGGTGCTGGGTCATGCGGAAGTTGGGGCTAAGGGAGTTGCTTGCGCGGGCTTCTCCGTGCTGCGCCAAAGATATCGCCCCCTAAACACTAAAAACTACACCCTAAACCCTCCCTACTTCAACACCGCCACGGTAGCGCCATCGCCACCGCGCTGAATGTCTTCGTCGGCGACGCTGGCGACCTGGCGCTGGCTGCGGAGGTAGTCGCGGATGACTTTGCGCAGCACGCCGTTGCCGCGCCCGTGGATGAATTTGACCTCGTGGATTCCGAGCATCACGGCGTCGTCGAGGAACGACATGACTTGCCGCAGGGCGTCTTCGGCGTACTGGCCGCGAATGTCGAGGGTTTGCTGAAACTCGGCCATTCGGCCGGTGGTATCGAGGCCGGTGGTGGCGGCACTGACGCGTTTTTCGTCGCGGGCTTTTTGCTGGCGGGTTTCTTCGCGGGTGGCGCGCTGGAGCGTGTTGAGGCGCGCGATGGTGCGGAGGGTGCCGAACATCACTTCGGCTTGGTTGCCTTTGAGGCTCACGAGTTTGCCCACGCCATCGTGCCCGACGAGCAGCACGGCGTCGCCTTCGCGGAGTGGCCCTTCCTCGGCCACTTCGTCGGGTTTGGGTTTGACGGGCTCGATTTTCAGCTCGCGCGCCACAAAAGCGTCGAGTTTTTCGCGGGCTTGCTTCGTGACTTCGCGGTCGGCCTGGGAAGCGCGGATTTCGGCGATGGTCGCCTCGATCTGGCGGTTCGTATCGCGCAGCAGCAGTTTGGCGTGCTGCTTGGCTTCGCGCAGAATAACGCCTTTCTGACTGTCGAGCGCCTTTTTAGTCGTCTCGTACTCGCTCACCGCTTTGCGCAGCTCGCGCTCGTGGCGTTCGGCGTCGCGGAGCTTGGCGTGCAACTCGTTCTTCTCGGTTTCGAGCTGTTCGAGGAGGTGGTCGTAGCGGATTTTATCTTTCCCGACGAGGTTCGACGCGCGATCCACGATTTCCTTCGGCAGGCCGGTTTTGCGCGCGATTTCGATGGCGAACGACGACCCCGGCTTGCCGATTTCCAACTGATACAACGGCCGCAGCGCCCGCGTATCGTAGCGCATCGCGCCGTTGACGACGCCCGGCGAGCGCTCGGCGAAGTTTTTCAGGTTAGTGTAGTGGGTGGTAATCACGCCGAACGCTCGCGCGCGGTTCAGGGCTTCCACCACAGCTTCGGCGATGGCGCCGCCGAGGGCGGGCTCGGTGCCGGTACCGAATTCATCGATCAGGATCAGGCTCCGCTTGCCCGCGAAGAGCAGAAACTGCTTCATACTCATCAGGTGCGACGAGTAGGTGCTGAGGTCGTTGTCGATGGATTGCGAATCGCCGATGTCGAGCAGGATTTCCTCGAACAGCCCGGCTTCCGAATCCGGCCCGGCGGGCAGCAACAGGCCGCATTGCAGCATATACTGCAACAGGCCCACGGTTTTGAGGGTCACCGATTTACCGCCCGCGTTGGGGCCGGAAATGAGCAGCAGCCGCTGCTCGGCATCGAGCCGGAGCGAGAGCGGCACCAGCTCGCGTTTCAGCTCGCGCAGGTGTTGCAGGAGCAGCGGATGGCGCGCGTCGTGCCAGTTGAGCTGCGGCTGGCGGTGCAGTACCGGCCGTACGGCGTTCACGGAAACGGCAAACTGCGCCTTGGCCCGAATGAAGTCGATGATACCGAGGAACATGTACGCCTTTCGCAAATCGGGCACGTGCGGCCGGAGGCGGTCGGTGAGTTCGGTCAGGATGCGGATCAACTCGCGGTGCCAGGCGTTCTCGAAATCCTTGATGTCGTTGTTGAGCTCAAAAACGGCTTCCGGCTCCAGGTACACGGTTTGGCCGGTGGCCGATTCGTCGTGAATCAAGCCTTTGAGGCGCCGTTTCGCCTCACTCAAAATCGGCAGCACGATACGCCCGCCCCGGATGGTGGGTTCGGCGTCGTCGGCGGCCCAGCCTTCGGCTTTGGCCTGCCGCAGCACACTCTGAATCTGCTTGCGGATGGTGGCCTGGGCGTGGATGAGCGCCTCGCGGAGGCGGCGCAGTTCGGGGCTGGCATCATCGCGCACTTGCCCATCGTCGCCGACGATCCGTTCGATGGCCGTCACCAGGTTACGATCAACCTGTACGCCCAGCGCGAGCAGCCGCAGGGTGGGGAAACGTTCGTCGGGGGCATCGCGGAAGAAATCGACCGCCCGCCGAATCGTCGTCAGCGACTGCCGGATTTCGTGAAACGCGCTCACTTCCAGGAAAGCGCCCGGCAGATTGGCGCGCACCAGATGCTGATGCACATCGTGGTAGTGCTGGGCGGGAAAATCGGCGCCTTCGCTCAGAATCTGGCGAAACTCTTCGACCTGATCGAGCAGCTTCGCTACCAGGTCGAACTTCGCGAGGAACTGCATTTTCTGCACGTGCCGGCGGCCCAATGCGCTCAAGCACAAATCGCTGAGTTGTTCGCGGATGGAGGAGAAACCAATCTTGGTTTCAAAATTTTCGGGATAGATCAAGCAGGGATGCGGCCGGTTTGTTGGCCCGGCGAAGGTAAACAGGATGCGCCGGAAAAAGGGTTGCGGTAGGGCGTAATATGCTTTACCTCGTGCAATGCCATTCCGGCCCGGCTATATTACCCCTTCCACCCCCAGCCCAAACAGCGCAAAATCATATTTTACGGGGTCGGCGGGGTCGAGTAGGCGCAGGTTGGCCGTCAGCGCTTCGGCGGCTTGCCAATCGAGTTGGGGGCGGTGCAACAGGCCAAGGTGCCGCGCCACCCGCTCGACGTGGACATCGATGGGGATGATGAGGTCGGCGGGCGAAATGCGCGTCCAAAGGCCGAAATCGACGCCGTTCGTCGCGGGGCGCACCAACCACCGGAGCAGCATATTGAGCCGTTTGCACGCCGAGCCGCGCGCCGGTGTACTGATGTGTTTGCGGGTGCGCGGGGGCGCGTCGGGGTGGTCGAAGAACCGTAACTGAAAGTTTACGAGGCGTTCGCGCGTGGTTTTTCCGTCGAGAAAAGCGTCTTCGAGTGAGTCGTGCCTGGCGTACCACTCGCGCAACCACTGCACGAAATACAGCAAATCCGTATCGCAGAATGTGCGGTGGCAAAACCCTTCCAGGCGGCGCAAATCGGCATCTTCGTGCTGCGTGATGAATTGATGCGGTGCATTATCCATCCGCGCCAATAATTCAGAGGTTTTGGCGAGAATGGTTGGGCGGCGGCCCCACGCCAACACGGCCGCGAAAAGCGCGCTGATTTCGATATCCGCCTTTTGCGAGAACCTATGCGGCAGACTGATCGGGTCGAGCGCGATAAACCGCGGGGTTTCGTAGCGCCGCCACGCCGCATCGAGCAAAATTGCGGAGTCGGGGTTGAGGTTGATTGCGGCTGGTTTCGATACCATTTATTACACTGTCGGGGAAGTCTTGGGCGATGCGCCCGGTTACGACGAAGTTTGCCTCGGATTGTTCAATTGCAGCGAACGAATGGCTTAAAACCCCCTCCCCTGGTTTTAACTCAAAGTCATCGCAATAATTTCATTATCAAATCACCCGATTTACAAAACCAGCCAGTACATTTACGCCGCTCCTACGCGTTTTTCCGTTGTCCTATGTCTACCGTACTCGATGCCATTCCGCAGCCCACCGTCACCGTGTTGCACGATGATGGGAGCCTGGTACTGACCATCACCGCCGTGCCCACCGAGCGCCTCATGATTGGCCGTTGGTACGGCCACGCCACGCCGGAGCTGGTGGAAAAGGGCGCCCGGGCTGCCCTGGGATTTATGCACGAACACCCCGAACTCGTGACGGCGCTATCGGATAGCACGCTGAACGGCGGCGATTGGGCCGAACTGATGCCGTGGCTACAGTATGCCTTCCTGCCGCATCTGATTGGGTTGGGCGTGCGGGCCATTGCCTTCATCCCGTCCGGCGACGCCAATACGCGGCTCGGGCTGGAAGCACTTTGCCACGCCACGCAGGAGCTGATTCCGGGGCGAATCTTCGAGGTGGAAACCGAGGCGCGGCAGTGGCTTTTGCGGCATTCGGGCACCGCCCCCGCCGCTGCTTAAGGCATATACGACACCTCGACCCGGAAGCGGGCATCGACGACCTGCAACTTCTGCACGGCGCGGCGCGAGAGGCGAATAATCACATTTTCGTTGGCGCCCGTCGGCGGCAGCTTGCCGATGACGCGCACGAATACGCTCTGGCCATTTTGCGGGTTTTTGACTTGCAATAGCGAGCCCACGGCCGCCGTGCGGTGCAGAGCCAAAAATTTCGCCGATTCGGAAGTGGCGTCGATGGCTTCGGCCATACCGTTTTCGGTCACTTTACGCAAGCTCTCGGCTACTTCGGTACCAGTCGAATCGTCGGCGGCATCAATGACAACGGGCGCGCGGCGCGGCGAATCGGCTTCCGACGTACGGGTTTCGGTCTTGTGTTCTTCGGCTTTGTGTTCCTCCGGTTTAGATTCTTCCGCTTTGGGCGCGGGCGGGTCGTTGCGGAGAACGGTGGGGGCTTCGGCCACTATGGACTCGCGCGGGGCGGCCGGGGCCGCGCTCACGACGAGACGCTGTTTGAGCCGCAGATTATCGTTTTTGAGGTTGTTCCAGCGGCGCAAATCGGCCACCGATACGTGGTATTTGCGGGCGATGGCCGAGAGCGTTTGGCCCGAAGCCACCGTGTGGGTTTGCGCCCCGCTCGCCGAACCGGCCGCGCTGGATGGCGCTACCCGCGTGGACTTTTCCGGTTTGTCGGGCTTGTCGCGCTTAGGTGCCGGGTTAGCGGCTACGGCGGTATTGTCGGGCGCGGCGGCTGGGTTGGTCAGCACCGCTAGCGAGCGCGGCACCAGCACTACCTGCCCAATGCTGAGCGTATTCTTCACCTTCGGATTAGCCGCCACCAACTGATCCATCGGTACGTGATACTTGCGGGCGATGCTGTAAAACGAATCGCCCTTCGCCACCTTGTGCTTGACGTACGTTTTACCGCCCTGCACCTGCCGCCCGATAGAGTCGGTGGGGTGCGCCGCACGGGGCGCAGCGGAGGCGGGAGCAGCGAGCGGCAGGACGAAAGAAGCAGTCAGCAGAAGCAGGAGGCGCATCGAAATCAGCAGAGTAAGGGGTAGAACGGACGGCGGGACGGCCCGAGGCAAACATGTCGCTGGGCGGCCCGCAAAGACCAAGAATTGGCCCGAAGGTACAAAAACGCGCCGCGCCGCGCCCGGCTTGGGCCGCAGCACCCACCGCCCAACCCGGTGCCGGGCGGGAGTGCAAAGGTGGCACTGGGCCGCACCACCGCCGTTTGCCGCTACTTTTACCGCGCCTACTTGCTTGCTTATTTCAACCTTCAATATTACCCCCTAGACCCCGATGCGCGTTTTGGCTCTGATTCCGGCCCGGTTTGCTTCCACTCGCTTCCCCGGCAAGCCTTTGGCTGATATTGGCGGCCAAACAATGATTCAGCGGGTGATGGCGCAGGCGCGGCTGGCGACGGTGGCGCGCGTGGTGGTGGCCACCGACGACGCGCGCATCGCCGACCACGTGCGCAGTTTCGGCGGCGAAGTAGTGCTGACGCGCCCGGAACACCCCTCCGGTACCGACCGCGTGGCCGAAGCCTACGCCGCCCTCGGCGAGGCGTACGACGTAATCGTGAATATCCAGGGCGACGAACCCTTCATCCAGCCCGCGCAAATAGATGCCGTCGTCGAATGTTTTCAGCGCGACCCGACGGCCGAAATTGCCACGCTGATCCGACGGATCGATTCCCTCGAAAACCTCTTTTCGCCGCACATCGTCAAGTGCGTACCCGATGCCCTGGGGCACGCGCTGCTGTTCAGTCGGCAGCCTCTACCCTATCAGCGCGACCACCCCCAGACCGAATGGCTGCACCATTACCCGTATTGGCAGCATGTGGGGCTGTATGCGTACCGCCCGGCCACGCTCGCGCGCATCACGGCTTTGCCGCCATCGGGCCTCGAAATGGCCGAGTCACTGGAGCAGTTGCGCTGGCTCGAAAACGGCTTTCGGATTCACGTGGCGGTTACGGCGCAGGCGTCTATCGGCATTGATACGCCGGAAGATTTGGCGCGCGCGGTGGCGGGGTTGGCGGGGCGGGTGTAAACGACCCCGCTCAATTTCCCCGTTTCGCTTTCGTATACCCCTCCTTCAGCAGCAGCGCCGCCACCTTGTCGCGCACATCGCCCTGAATCAGAATCTCGCCGTCTTTGGCCGAGCCGCCCACGCCGCACTTGGTTTTGAGGAGTTTGCCGAGGGTTTGCAAATCGGCGTCGGTGCCCACGAACCCTGCCACCAACGTTACTTCTTTGCCACCGCGCTGGCGCCGGTCTATCTGCACGCGCAGTGGTTGTTTGTCGGGCGCGAGCGTAGCTACTTCGGCCGTTTCATCGGTCGATTGGTACTGAAAATCGGCGTTGGTGGAGTACACCACGCCCTCGCGGTTTTTGCGGTTGTTCACGGGCAATAGGGGCAGAAATAGCGGCAAAAACCGGGGCAGCGGTGCGCCAAATCCGGCTCACCTCCTGCGAAGATACCACGGGCGACACCCGCGCGCGGCGGCGAAAACTCAGCGGGGCGCGACGGCCAAAAAGGTCTCGGCGGCGGCCAGTAACTCTTTGACGGAAGCATAGCGCCCCACCAACGTCCCGGTCTGCTCGACGAGCAGCAGCTTTGGGGTTTGCCGCACGTGCAAGCGGCGGGCGGTCTGGCTGTCGGCGAACGGCACCAACTCGGCCAGGTTGAAGCCCCACGGCGGTTTTTGGTGCCGCAGCGCCGCCACCCACGGCGCGCGTTGCTCGTCGAGCGAGATGGATACTACGTTGAAACCCTGCCCCCGCAGCGCCGGGTAGGCAGCGGCCAGGCGCGGCAATTCCACCTCGCAGGTGTGGCACCAGCTTACCCACACCACCACGGCCGTGAGGCGGGCGCCGGCCACGGCGGCGCGCAAGGTCACGGCCCGGCCGCTCGAATCGGGCGCGGTGAGGTCGGGGAGCGGCGCGCCGGGCACCAACTCGGCCATTTGAGCGAGTTGCGCGGCCAGGGCGGGCGGCAGGGCGGGCGAGCAGGCATCGGGCGGGTAGTCGAGGCGCAAATGGCGGGCGAGGGCGTCGTCGTCGGTACGCGTTGCTTCGGCCACCAGTAGCCGGTAGAGCCAGGCATTGAGCGCATCGTGGCCCTCGCGGCGGGTCAGCAGGGCGTCGGCGGCGGCCGATTTGTTGGTTGGATGTAGGGCGTTCAGAAAGTACGCCACCCGCGCGGCGCCCAACCAATGCCGCAGCAGTGCATCGGTACCGAACGAAAGCGTATCGAGGTAGTGCGCCCGCAGCCACGGCAGGTAGCCGGGCGCACCGACGAGCGCCGCCGGGCGTTCGGGCAGCCGCGCCAACGGCGCCAGCCCCGTGGCGGCGTAGGTGCCGGGGTACTGCGCCTGCCGCTGCCGCAGTTGCAGGTTGAGGTTGCGGTGGTAGCGTTCGAGCCGCGCGGCGGCGACGATGGCGGCCCGGCTGGTATCGGCAAGCTGCGCCAGTTGCTCGTGCAGTTGGCCGGTGAGGGTATCGTAGTGCTGCACCAGGTTCAGCACATCGTAATAGGCGGCGTTTTCCGGCGATTTTTCGAGGTAGAGCCCCTGCTGCGCCACTTGGCGCACGGTGGCGGCGAAGTGCGGCGTTTCGGCCGCCGTTAGCACTACTTCGGTGCGCGAATAGGCATCGAGCGCCACCTGATAAAGGCCCGGCGCGGGGCCGCGCAATTCCAGGGTGCCATCGGTGGTGAGGGCTACGGAATCGACGGGGCGGAAGCCGGTGCCGTCGGGCGCAAAACGCAAGAGGCGCAACGTCAGGTGGCGGGCGGGTTCAACCCCCAGTAAAAAACCCGTGAGGCGCACCGGCCCTTGCCCCTGCCCTTCCACCGACACTTTTTGGGCGCAGGCCAGCGGCGGAACGGCCAGCATCGGCAGCAACTCCACAACCAGCACTACCAGCAACGCACGACGCAGCATCATTCGGCAAAGGTGCGGCCGGGCGCGTCAAGGTGGCGGCACCGACGTGCTATACACTTAGCACAAGGTTTCAAACGGTAAATCGAGAAGGCAAATGGGATCTGGACTCACCCCACCAGCCGCAGCCGCGCGAGCAGGTCATCGCGATACGTGCGGCCGATGGCGAGTTCGTGGCCATCGACCCAAAGGCGATTTTCTTTCAAATCGATCTGCCCAATGGCGGCGGCCTGCACCAGCGTACCGCGCCGGATGCGCACGAAATTTCCGGGCGGCAGCTTGCCCTCCAACTCGCGTAGGCTCACGCGCACCGTGTGCTTGCGCACGAGAGTGTGGAGGTGAACGTACGTATCGTCGGCTTCGAGCCACCGCAGTTCTTCGAAATGCACTTTATAGAGCCGGCTGTTTTCGCGCACGTACAGCGCACCCGGCACCAGCACCGCGCCGCCCTGCCCCAGTAGCTGCTCGCCGGTTTCGGCACTGCCGAAGGTGCGGGCGTACTGCGTAACGGCCAGTTCGATGGCGCGCGCCAGCACGGGCGCATCGTAGGGTTTGATGAGAAACGCGTACGGCCCGGCCGCCACGGCCCGCTCGAACGTGGGGCCGGAATCATCGGAAGTCAGAAAAATGAGCGGTACCGCCCGTTTCCGGTTGAGGGAGCGGGCCACGTCGATACCATCGGCGGTGCCGCGCAACTGAATGTCGAGCAGCACCAGATCGGGTTGCAACTCCTCGAACATTGTCTCGGCTTCGGGAGCCGTCGCGGCTACGCCAACCGGCTCGTATCCCAGTTCCTGCACCAGCAGCCGCAATGCCTTGGCTTGCAAACGGTCGTCTTCGACGAGCAGAACGCGGAGGGCAGCTTTCATTTCTCCAAGAAAGGTAGCATGAGTAACCGGTTCGCAAAGTAGCAACCGAGCGCCGATTACGCCCCGAAAGTTTGTCCTTTTCGCCCGCCGATTCAGCCCTCGCGCACCTCAAATTCAGCTTGCGTGCCTTGGCCGGGGGCGCTGCTGACGCGCAGCTCGCCGCCGAGCAGCGCCACGAACCGTTGGCAAATGAGCGCGCCCAAACCGGTACCCACTTCTCCGGCCGTGCCGCGCGTCGAGCGGTCGGGGTCGTTTACATCGAACAGCCGCGCGAGCTGGTCGGGCGTCATTCCGCGCCCGGTATCGGTCACGCCGACAGTGGCACCACTCCCCGGCGTCGCGGCCGCCCGAAGAACCACGACGCCCCCAGCAGGCGTGAATTTCACGGCATTGGCCGTCAGGTTGCGCACCACGGCACCGAGCAACGCCGGATCGGTGCGGATGGGCAGCGTGGCGGGCGCATCTACAGTAAGAGTCACGCCTTTGGCGGCGGCAAGCGGCTGATACAAGCGCGCCACCTGGTCGAGGGCCGCGCGCACATCGCAGGGCTGCGGATGCGGCCGGACTTCATCGGTTTGGGTGCGCGCCCAGTGCAGCAGGTTGTCGAGCAGCGCCCCGAGCGCGTGCGCGTGCTGGTCGAGGTCGTCGGTTATTTCGGTCAGCTCGCCGGCTTCAAAGGCCTGCACCTGCGCCCGCAGCAGCGGCATAGCGAGCCGAAAGGTGGCAACGGGCGCGCGCAAATCGTGCCCGATGATGCTCATCAGCCGGTCTTTGGTGGCATTGAGGGCGCGCAACCGGGCTTCCGAAGCAGCCAACTTGGCGCGCTCGCGGCGCAGCCGGTTGTAGAGCCAGCCCGTGGCCGCAATGCCCAGCAACAACGCCGCTGCCACCGCGCCCCATAAGCGGGCACGAGCGCGGGCGCGGTCGGCCTGCAACCTGGCGATGCGCGCGCGCTGCGTCTGCACGGCGGCGCGCTGCTCGGCCTGCTCGGTCTGGTAGCCGACGCGCAAATCGGCCACGAGGCGCTCGTTTTCCTGTTCGCGCAACGAATCGGCAATGGTCGTTTCGCGCCGAAACCACGCGTAGGCGGCGGCCATGTCGTGGCGGCTTTCGGCGGCTTCCCGCAGAATCTGGTAGGGTGTGGCGCGGTCGGTGGGCTGCAAACGCTCCTCGCCGCGCAGGGCCAACGCCTGCCGGGCCAGCGCGGCGGCCTCGGCGTAGCGGCGGTGGCGGTTGTAGAACAGCGCCAGCTCGAGGTACGTGGTGCCCGCCTGCGCCGAGCCGCCGCCGGCGCGTGCGTAGTCCGTCAGGCCGCGCCGGAAATAGGTTTCGGCCGAGTCGAGCTGCCCCAGCTGCTCGTGCACGCTGCCGAGTGCCTGATACGACGTATAGAGCATCCCCGTCAGGTGTTTGCGCCGCCGGATAGCCGCCGCGTAGTGCAGGTAGCGTAAAGCCACCGTGGGGCTGTCAGTGGCCAGAAAGATGCCCGTTTGATGGTAGAGGCCACTGATGAGTACGGAGTCGCGACTGGCGCGGCTCACGTGCAACGCCTGCCGGCCCAACTGTTGCGCCTCCCTCCCCTGCTCCTGGAAATAAGCCAGCGCCGCCAGATTGCCCAGGGTGCCGGCCTGTCGGTCGAGGTCGCCGAGCCGCTGTTGCCAGCGTAGTGCGCGGTAGAGGTACGTCGCGGCCGAATCGGCTTGGTTGCGCGGCAGGTACAACTCGCCGATGCCGGCCAACGCATCGCTTTGTTGCGGGCGGGTAGCGGGCGTATCGTAGAGCGCGTACGCCTGGCGGTAGTGGCGTAGCGCCTGCTGGGGCTGGTTCTGGAGGGCGCCGAGCAGGCCCAGGTCGATGAGCAGCGCCGCCCGTTCGGCCGGTGCGGCGGGGGTTAGTAGCCGCGCCGCGCGTTGCAGCAGCGGCGCGGCGCGGTTGGGCAGTTCCTGCGCCAGGTAGTAGCTACCGCGTACGGCCAGCGCGCGGCCCACCCCCGTAGAGTCGGCGCGGGCACGGGCCAGCTTTTCGGCTGCCAGGGCATAGGGCACGGTGGCGGGTTCCACGCCGCCGCACCAGGCGCGGGCCACGCGCAGCAGCACCGCCAGCCGGCGGACATCCGGGTGCGGCGCGGCGGCTAACGCGGCGCGCAGCGAATCGGGCGGCGGCGGTAATTGCAGCGGCGGCACAGTGGCAAGCAGCGAGGCCGGGTGCATCAATAGCACCGCCAGCACCGTCAGCCGGGGCAGACAAAGCGAAAGGAAACGCATTGGCATGTGGTACGAGCCGACAGCGACCGACTGCGCCCGCCACGTCAAACGTACGGCGGAAAGGCGTTTTTGGGACGCTTACGCCCGTTACGCCACCACGCGCAACGCGCCGGGCAGCACCTCAATGGTGAACTCGCGGGCGGCGCCGATGTACTCGCCGTCGGCGTGGAACGGCAGCGCCGCGTCGAGTTCGACGCGCGCCTGCGTGGTGCGGAAATACGTGGCCCCGAAGCGCGGCAGCGAGCGGGTCATCATCCCGAGGGCAATGCCCATCGCGCCGAGCCAACTGGGGTGGCGCAGCACGCAGGCGTCGAGCGTACCGTCCTGAATGTCCGCCATCGGCGCGATGTAGGCGTTGTTGCCGTACTGCGCCGCGTTGGCGAAGGTGAGCACGAACAGCTCGCGCAGCGCGTGCGGGGCCAGACCGGCGACTTCGTCGTAGTAGAGCGTACCCGAACACGGGCGATAAGCCCCAAACTCACTGAACAGCAGCTTGGTGTAGGTGGCAAGTCCCCGGTCGTGGCTTTTGGCGAACTCGCGGCTGATGTGGCCATCGAACCCGATACCGGCGGTACAGAAAAACGGCTTACCGTTGATGCGGCCCGCGTCGATGGTCGTGCGGTAGCCTTTGGCCAGGTGGCGCAGCGCAGCGGCGGGGTCGAGCGGCACCCGCAGGTGGCGCGCCAGCCCGTTGCCCGACCCCCGCGCCACAATACCGAGGGCGGTTTCGGTGCCGAGCAACCCGGCGGCTACCTCGTTCACGGTGCCGTCGCCGCCGACCGCTACCACCACCCGCGCGCCTTCGAGCGCCGCCGCGCGGGCCAGTTCGGTGGCGTGCCCGGCGTACTCGGTCTGGCGGATGTGCGCCTCGGTGCCGATGGGCAGCACCCGCCGCACGAGCGCCCGCAGGTCGAGGGGCGAGCGACGTTGGGCACCGGAGGCGGGGTTGAGAAGGAAGACGATGGACATGGGCGAGGAAGCAGACGGGGCGCGAAGTTCGGCGGAAAGTGGCGACCGGGCAGCGACCGGGCAGCAGTAGGGCTATCTTGGACGCTGATTCAAATTCTTCCTATTTTTCAACTGAACTCCGCAGTCTTTTATGTCGGCCTATTTAGAAACGCAACTCGCCGTTTATCAGCATTTGATGACGCGGCACGAGCGCGACCCAACGTTTCGGTTTAAGGTGCGGCAGCAAAGTTTTGCAGGGAACGGGTTGTTCGTGGGCAAAGAATTTCCGGCGGGCGCGGTCAAGCCGTATTTTTCGTTTACGTGCTGGCAGATTACGAGCGGTAGCCAAGGAGATGTGTTGGCGTACGTAATAGAGGCCGCGAAAGCGAGTGGCTTCACGGTGTGCCTCGACCTGCACCCGCTGCCCAACGGTGCCGAGCAGGACGCCCGCAACCGCGACCTGACGGAGGCCGTGCGCAAACAAGTACCCGGCGCCTGGAAACGAGATGCGCCCTATGGTCAGTTGCACCGACCCGCAGCCATCACTACAGCCGCCCTACTAAAGGAGATTGACGCGCTTTTAGATCACACGAAAAAACCGCTCGATAAACTGGTGCGGCGGATGCGGGAGCAATACCCGGAATGGGAAGGCGAGGAGGTATCAGCGGCTAAATTCAGTTCTATTCTGGCTACGCTTGGGCAGAAGCGTAGCGAGCTGTTGGCAGGGGATTTTGCGAGCGTGGCGCGTGAGCAACAAGCCATCGCAGTCAAGAAGAGTAAGCAATCCGTTGAAACGAAAACCACTCATCCGCGCCGTTACTTCTGGCTCAACTGCCACCCGCTAGCTTGGAATGTCAAAACTGCACCTGTTGGCACTGAACAGACGTACGATGCCTACGATGCCACCGGTAAGGCGCGCGCCCGCAAAGAAGCTTTTCAAGCCGTGCGGCCGGGCGATTTATTGATCGGGTACGAGACCTATTCGTCTACGCCGCCCGGCAAAAAGTGGGTTCGATGCCTACTTGAAGCCGTAGCGGGCTTGGGCACCGACGCTGGTACAACCGGGAAAATACGCGTCCGAGTAGCAGAGCAGTTTTCGAATGATACCCAACTTCAACTCACGCAACTCAAAGCCGATCCGGCTCTTGCTGATTGTGAGCCGGTTCACAAAAACCGGCACGTCCTGTACGAACTTTCCGAGGCAGAAATGCGCGCAATTTTAGCGCACGCAGGTCGAAAAATACCCGAGAAAGTAGGCGCGCCTACCAAACCTCCTATCATCACACCGCCCACTATCCCACCCTTCACCCCAACCCAAGCCCGCGCCGAAGGCGTGTTCCTACCCGAAACCCACCTCACCGAAATAATTGAGGCGCTGAAAATCAAAAAGAATATTATTCTGAAAGGCCCGCCTGGTGTAGGCAAAACGTTCGTGGCGCGCACGTTGGCGTATTTACTGTTTCAGGAAAAAGATGAAAAGCGCGTCGAATTGACGCAATTTCATCAGTCGGTTTCTTATGAGGATTTCGTGCGCGGCTGGCGGCCCGGCGGCACCCACGGCGCGCTTACCATCGAAAACGGCCCGCTGATACGGTTCGCCGAACAGGCCCGCGCCGACCCCGCGCGCGACTACGTGCTGATCATCGATGAAATCAACCGGGGTAATTTGAGCAAGATTTTCGGCGAATTATTTATGCTCCTCGAAGCCGATAAACGGGAGGTAAAATACGGCGTTCGACTGACGTACCCCAACCCCCAAAACGCCGAGGAAAAATTCTTTCTGCCGCCGAACCTGTATTTCATCGGCACGATGAACACCGCCGACCGCTCGTTGGCGCTCGTCGATTACGCGTTGCGGCGGCGGTTCCGATTTTTTGAGCTGCGCCCGCAACTCGGCGATGAATTGGCGCACTGGCTGCGCGACCACCACGGCGCCGACCTCACCGCCTTACGCCCGTGCCTGGCGGTCATCGACGACCTGAACCAGCAGCTCTGCGACCCCAAAAAGGAGCCGCTGTTGGGGCCGGGGTTCACTATCGGGCATTCGTATTTCTGCCCGGCGCCGGCCGATAAGCTGCCCGACGTGGGCGCGTGGTTCCGCGCCATCGTGCGGCACGAGTTGCTGCCCCTGTTGGAGGAATACTGGGACGGCGACCCCAAAGGGGCCGACAAGCTAAAAAAATGGCAAAAGCAGCTTTTGCAACCCTTTACGGCCGTTACGACAGCTTCTGCGTCAGCCGATGATGCGCCGGCGGCGCCCGCCGCCGGAGATGTCCTAGCCGAAACGCCGTGAGCATTCCTGTCGCCAACGTCTTCCACCTGCTGACCTACGCCTGGGCCGCCCTGCGCGAGCCCGACGAGGCCACCGACGCCGCCCCCCTACCCGCCGACACGCGCCTCCCTCACCTGCTGGCCACCGAGTTGGCGCACACCACCGAGGCGCTGCTGCGGCGCGGGCTGCTGCATCAGTACGTGGCGCAACCGGCCGAGGAAACGCCCCGCCTGCGCGGGAAGCTGCTGGTGGCGCAAACGCTGCGCACCCAGGCACTGGCGCGCGGCCGGGCGTGGTGCGTACCCGACGAACTCGTGCCTGATACACTGCCCAATCGCCTCATTCGCAGCACGCTGCATTATTTACTGAATGCACCCGGCGCGCTGCCCGACCTCGACGGCCCCGCTACTGCGGCGCTACGCCACCGGTTGGCCGTGTTGCTCCCGCGCTTGCCGCCGGGGCCGCTGCTGCCCGTGACCGTCGGCGGCGCACGGGTGTTCGGCACCATCCGGCCCACGCGCGCTGGCTCCTTACCGGCTGCCGCTGCGCCTGTGCCGCCTGATCTGGGAGTTGAGCCAGGCAGGCACCGAAACCCCCGAACACCCCGACCCGTGGCTTCGCGCTCTTCTGCTGGATGACCGCCGGATGGCGAAGCTCTTCGAGAAATTCGTGCGGAATTTCTGCGCGCACCACTACGCCGCCTACCGCGCCAAATCGAACACGATGCGCTGGTGGTTCGCGCCCGACGCCAAAGCCGCGCATACCGCGCATGTGCCGCAGATGCAGACCGACGTACTCGTGCAGCACCGCGATACCAAGCTACCCCGCTTGCTGATTGAGTGCAAATACTACCCTAAAGCCCTCACCGACGCCGCCCACGGCACCAAAAAGAAACTGCACACGGCTCATCTCTACCAGCTCAACGCCTACTACCGCCACTTAGACCCCGCCCGCAAAACGACCTTCGACGCGCTCCTGCTCTACCCGCGCGCCCTCAGCGGCGAAATCCGGCAAGCGTACCCCTTGCCCGATACGGCGCAGCATCATTTCCGCATCGCCACCCTCAACCTCGACCAGCCATGGGCAGCCGTCGAAACGGAGCTTCGGCAAGTACTCGCCCTCGATTAAAACTAGAAACCGCCGCCGTTTCCTTGTAGGAAACGGCGGCGGTTTCTAGTTTTTCGTTGATCGATTTTCGTTGATCGAATCCCGATTAACGAAAGACGACTAAAAAATTAACCTACCCAATCCGCGCGATCAGATCGGCGGCGCGGTTGGAGTAACCGGCTTCGTTGTCGTACCAGCCGACGATTTTCACGAACGTACCCATCGAGGAGGTGAGGCCCGCGTCGAATATGCACGAGTGCGGGTTGCCGACGATATCGATGCTCACGATTTCATCTTCGGTGTATTCGATGATGCCCTTCATCGGGCCATCGGCGGCGGCTTTTACGGCAGCGTTGATTTCGGCTTTGGTGGCGGGCTTTTTCAGGATCGCTACCAGGTCGGTGCAGGAGCCGTCCGGCACGGGTACGCGCATCGCCAGGCCGTCGAGCTTGCCTTTGAGGTGCGGCAGTACCAGACCCACCGCCTTGGCGGCGCCGGTGCTGGTGGGCACCACCGAGTAGGCGGCGGCGCGGGCGCGACGCAGATCCTTGTGGGGGCCGTCGTGGAGGTTTTGGTCGGAGGTGTAGGCGTGGACCGTGGTGATGTAGCCCATCTCGATCCCGAAGGCATCGTCGAGGACTTTCGCCATCGGCGCCAGGCAGTTCGTGGTGCAGCTCGCGTTGGAAACGATGGTTTCGGCGCCCGTAAGGGTGCCTTCGTTTACGCCGAGGACTACCGTCGGAATGTCGCCGGTGGCGGGCGCCGAGATCACCACTTTGCGGCAACCGGCGGTGAGGTGTTGGCCGGCGCCGGCTTCATCGGTGAAGCGGCCGGTCGATTCGAGCACCACATCGACGTTCATCGCTTTCCAGGGCAGCGCCTTGGGGTCGCGCTCGGCTAGGGCGGCAATGCGGATGCCGTTTACGGTCAGGCTCTCGTCGTCGTAAGCCACGGTACCGGCGAAACGGCCGTGGACGGAGTCGTACTTGAGCAAGTGCGCGAGGGTCTTGTTATCGGTCAGGTCGTTGATAGCCACGACTTCCACATTATCCTTACCGAGCAGCGCGCGGAAGGTGAGGCGGCCGATGCGGCCGAACCCGTTGATGGCAACGCGAATTTTCGCCATTACAATTGACTGGAAATTTGGGGGTAACGCGGGAATACAGTGCCTCCCGAACGGCGGCCCGAAGGTACTGCCCCGCACCCGAACCCCCACCCCACCCCTGCCCCACAGGCTGCATTGGGCGTTTTCTGAAAAATTTTTGTGCGAATGCTTGCACGTTTTGGTCGGCGGCGTACCTTTGCACCACCAAAACGCACAACGGTCCGTTCGTCTAGGGGTTAGGACAGTAGATTTTCATTCTACCAACAGGGGTTCGATTCCCCTACGGACTACCAGAAACCTCGTTTCCAGCACGGAAACGAGGTTTTTTCTTTTTACTGGGACACTTCTTGGGACAGAGACCGTTTTTCATAGACCTTAAGATCAAAGGTGCCTTCACCTGAAAGGATGAAAAATCAAGATTAGCTTGCCAGCGAATCGCTCCACTTTGTTCTCTGCCCCGCCTTGTCTAACATTTACGATAACATTGATAAGGGTGGTACTGTGATCATAGCAGTGGCCGATAAGCCAGAGCGATTTATGGGTATTGCCACCGACTTCACCATAAGGAAAGGAGTAAAGGATGAAGACGCTTCTATTCTAGCGATTAGTCACGCTGTCCGCGAATGCGTGAGCGCCATCGCAAGAAACGGGTCCATATCACCTTCTACACCGTGGATAGCTACCGCCCCGCCGCCCTGGCGCACATCACGACCCTGCCGCCCTCCCCTCTCACTACAACAGTGACTTCTACGTTCGTGGCGCTGGCGGCAAGTACCCGCTGAAAGTCCACGAGATTGCCCCGTTACTCAAGTACCGCTTCTCCAAAGCCTGGATGGCCCGTCAGAAACCCATATTATTGGTGTCTTCCGCCGTTTACGGTTGGGAAGAGTTGCTCGACCGCCTCTATGCTATCCTCGATGGGCTGGGCTTCGAGGTCTGGATGTCGCACAAAGGAACTGTTCCCATTATTCCGCAAGTGACCGCACTGGAAAGCTGTCGACGCGCAGTGAAAGAGTGTGACTTGTTTCTAAGCTTGATTCTTCCGCGCTATGGCAGCGGCAAGGAAAAGGCAGGTGACGAGTCGATCACGCACGAGGAACTCCGGCACGCGATTCGGCTGAATAGGCCCCGCTGAGTACTGGCGCACGATCATGTGGTGTTTGCGCGTAACCTGCTGCGAAGCCTGGGTTACGACACAACTGCAAAACGAGCCACCCTGACGTTAAAGAGAAATCAGTATTTTGAAGACTTGCGCTTGATTGACATGTATGAGTTAGCTATCCGGAACGACGTTGAGCTGTTGCAGGATCGGGATGGTAACTGGGTGCAAAATTTCGTGAGTCCGGAAGATGCCCTGCTCTTCGCCACCAGCCAGTTCCGGCGCTTTCAGGAAGCCGAAGCATTCGTGCGCGAGGCCATTGGGAATGCGGCAAAGCTGGAGCAAACGCTAAAACGCCGTAAGCAGTCATGAGCAGCCTGATCGAACGTTTACTCGCTGATGGCGAAGGGCCTTCCGTCGAGTTTGTCAGCGCCACGGCTGCCTTCTCTCATATTGCCGCTAGTGTGGTAGCTATGCTAAATGGCAATGGGGGGTATGTGCTTATTGGTGTTGCCGACAACGGTCACCCCGTCGGCTTACTCGATGCCCCAGCCATTGCGCAAAATCTCCGAGCTGAACTTGCCGAAGCTATTTCCCCCCCCCGCCTACCTCGATGTAGGTGTCGATGAAGTGAGCGGTGTCAACTTGGTTGTGGTTGATGTGCCCGGCGGCAAGGACGCTCCTTTCACAACCGATGGCAAGGTATTTCTGCGGCGCGGCACGGCTACCATTACCGCCTCGGGTCACGACATTCAGGCTATCCTCCAGCGGCGGGTAGCCGAGGTCGAGCGCTGGGAGCGCCGCAACTCCCCTGTCTTGACCGAAGACGACCTCGACCTCGAAGAAGTTAGCCTGACCATGCAAGCTGCGCGCGAACGTCTGCGCATACCTCTAGGTGGTTCGTCGCAAGACCCATTCGATGTCCTGAACGCACTAGGCATGACGGCCCGTGGGCAGTTCACCAACGCCGCTGATGTGTGCTTTGGCCGTGACCCTGCGCGGCGTCACCCCCAAGTGCGGGTAAGGGCTTTTTCCTTTCAAACTGATAAAGGGGGCAATTATCAGGATCAGCAAACCTTCTCGGGTCCTATTGGCCGTATCCTCGACGATATTCAGTCTTTTATCCTGCGCCAGACCCCAGTAGCGGCCGAGTTTAGTGATACCCGCCTGCAACGCCTCGACCGGCCCGCTTACCCCACGTATGTCGTGCGCGAAGGCCTAGTTAATGCCTTGGCACATCGCGACTATGCCTCGTTCGCCGGCGGTGTAACAGTCGAGGTCTACCCAGACCACGTTGAAATCTGGAACACTGGTAAGCTCCCCAATGGGTGGGACGCTCGAAAGCTCCGAAGCCCTCACCCTTCCCTACCGTCAAATCCCGACATCGCGCACGTGCTCTACGTGAGAGGCTATATGGAACGCATTGGGCGCGGCACTTTGAAGATGATTCAGACCTGTCAGGATGAGGGACTAGCCTTACCAAAGTGGCAGGCTGATACTGATGGTGTGAGGCTGACCTTGTTCAGTCGTCTCCACATTAATAAAGATCTGGACCTGAATGAACGGCAACAAACCCTCTTGAACAAGTTGGTACCTGGTGCCGCCATTACATCGAGTGACTACCATATGCAATTTGCCCAAGGCATTACAGAGCGTCAGGCAAGGCGTGACCTAAGCGCAATGGTTGAGGCAGGAGTGCTGGTACTTGAGGGCCACGGTCCCACTTCGCGCTATGTTCGAGCAAAATGAATCCGGACAACAACCGGACATGGTTAGGACATGGTATTGTGCTGATTCGTCTTATCTCACGTGGCTTAGTTTGTAGTAGTGCAAGTTTTTGGCTACTTATCTGTAGAGATTACACCTGGGTTAGGACACTATCTGGACATGATTAGGACACAGCACGCGCAGAGAAAACCTAAACCGCTTAGAGCGTGTTGGGGACTTTGGTTTGGTCTAGAAAAAAACGAGTCAGTAAGTTGCGGACCGGAGTTCCTAGGCTCCGGTTGGCATTATGGTTGACGGCTATCAACCCCTTTCTGACTCGCAGTGGCGGCGGTGGTCTAATGTGCTGTGAAGCGGTATTTTTGACGATGGTTTTTACTCAGCATTTCTGCGCCCACTGCGGCAGCGCGGATATCCGTCGCAACGGCCATAGCAAGGGACGGGCAAAATACCAGTGCAAAACGTGTAA
>JANPJM010000063.1:0-31838 GCA_031425525.1 Hymenobacteraceae bacterium
TTGGGGGGGGTTTGTGTGGGGGTAAAGTGGCCGCAGTCCATAAAATACCCTGGGGCGTTATGGCCCCACCACCACGCGACGCATCACCCACGAATAGACCACCGCCAAAAATCTGTCATTGCGAGGAGGCTTTGCGACGAAGCAATCCTCGTTTGCTCGGCAATGTGGCTGTGCAAACGCGCTAAATAAACGAGGATTGCTTCGTTCCTCGCAATGACAAAACGAAAGGTATTTCAGCCGACTGACCCACCCCCTCTACGCTTGCACTGATCCGACACTAAAAACGCCGTTTCCGACGACGATGACCGTTTCTCCTTCAACCCTCTCCGCCGACTGGCGCACCCGCATCACGCGCAACCCGGCGCAGTGCGGGGGGCGGCCGTGCATTCGCGGGATGCGCATCCGCGTGAGCGATGTGCTGGAGTTGCTGGCTGTCGGCCTTTCGCCCACCGAAGTAGTAGCCGAGCTGCCCGACCTGGAAGTGGCGGATGTGCAGGCCGCCCTGCACTACGCCAGCCAGTATCTCGACCATCCGCACCTGCAACTCGCCGCCTGATGCGCCCGCTCGCCGTGTGGGTCGATGCGCAGCTCTCGCCCGCGTTGGCGCTGTGGCTGAATCAACACTTGGTGCTATGCACACCAAGCCAACCCCAACATCACCCCGGATTTGTCATTGCGAGGAGGCTTTGCGGTTGCGAGCGAAGCGCGGCAAAGCAATCTCCGGCGGTTGAGCGCGGCGGCCCACCCAGCCCACCGAGCAAACGAGGCTTGATCCTGCGACGCTCGGATTTCCCGAAGCTCCTGATTTGGCTCTGCAATCACGTCGCGCAGCACCCGCGCGCTATTCAGCACCAGACGGCCCAGGGCCGACCGACGGCCACCGCCCACCAATGGGCCGCATCTGACGGCCACCAAGACGCAAAAAGCCCCCAGCGAGTGCAGGAGGCTTTTTCGATTCAGGAAAGGCAGACGAGTATTGTTACAATCCCAGCAGCCTGTCTGAGCTATGAAGCTTCAAAGGTAACCATTTGGTTTGCAAGGAGAACGTACGTTATGTTTGCACTTCTTCACGTGACGAACCAGCGTAGCCGAAAACTGGTATTTCACAGAGTAGGCAAACCTTTTAAACTGCTGACTTGTGTCGAACACGCTAGATTATTCCAAAATTCTGAACCCTCAGAACCGTTATGATTGGGTAGGATACTACCATAATCAGGGACTTGATTTCGTTTTTAACAACCGTGAGGCTATTAACTTCGAGAGTAACCAACTTGTGACCGCTTACGGTGTAACCCAGCAAGCTGGCTTATTCGCTAAGCAAAACCTGTCGCTCGATGTTGACAATAGTCAGTCTTACGCCGCTGCGGCCGGAGTTCTACTTCGTTCGAAGGCCACGACTGATGAAGAGTTTTATCAAGGGATCGCTCTGTCTGAAATGGCCCAATCAAAACTCAGCGACCTTTTTTCGATTATTGCCAAAACCGGTGCCACTCCGGTTGATAGCGTCTTAAGTCAATTTAGAAACGCTGAGAACACGCTGATTCAAAGCGAGCTATCGGAATTTGAATGCTTTTTGTTGCTGGGAGCATATTCGATTTCAAAGTTCAGTCTTGTGTATTGGGACGAACAAATACAGCAAGGCGAAGACGCTAAGTGGTTAAAGTTTATGCCTTTACCACCAAAGCAGGGAGGGTTAACACCCGCAGATAGACCAACCATATTAGGTGAAGATCTAAAGGGTGCCATCGGGGGTGCTATTGGTGGTGCTCTTGGTGGCGTTATGGTGGGTGGCGTAGGTGCTGGCCCTGGGGCAGCAGGTGGCTTTGTAGCCGGTGGTATCGGTAACTCGGTAGTAGCAATTTGTGATATGTATTGGTAGCGTAATGCTTCCATTCATAACGTCCATTTTCACATAGATGCACAATGGAAACATCTCGCAATTGGTTGCCAGCCATCCTCACAGGCGTTGGTGCCTTGTTGGGGGTAATTCTAGCGGGAGTGGCACACACTCGTTTTGCGCCCGCTAAACCTGACGTTTTCCACTTCTACTCAGCTATTTGTTTGCTTATCGTTGTTCCAATGGTGATTTTGAGCCTTTCGGGGACTCAGCAAGGTGCTAACGGAACAGCTATACGCTCTTTTGGCGGAGGCTTGCTTTATGCGCTCGTTATGGCCGGTTTTGCTGGCTATATCTTCTTTTCCTAAGCCCGGTGCGCCGCCTGTTTTTTCTCTGGTGAGCAGGTATGCTTAAAGTGGTGCTGTAAGCGGGTAGCGCACAGCACTGTCAACCTAAAGAAGGGAGGTGCTGCCGATGCGTAGTTATTTGACAATAATTACGATATTGTTTGGATGTTTATTATCCTGAAAACGCTGTAATGAGGCATTGAAATGGGCCAGCGTTAGCGCGCTGGCCTATTTCGACAGGTCGGAGGGCTATTTCCTTCGACCTGTTTTCGTAATATATCAAAAATTATCCTTTGTCAATCTATCGGCGAGTATGGATTAGGCTGATAATCAACCCCCGCCGTTAAGTTTCTCCATTCGTAGTAAGGCAGCTTTGAGAATGCCGTCTGCAACTTGCTACTGCGCTACGATGGCGCCCTGTTGCTTGCACTGTGTTAGGCCCGACCCAACTTTTTTATCCGCACACCGCGACCGGTATCAGGTAACTTGGCGAAAACACCTTACTTTCGTCCTCCATACGCGGGTATTCCCGCCCACCGGCCAAACATACACCCGGCCACCCCCATCATACTGCTCCCCAGCCCTTTCATTCCCGTTCGTACCCCTCTCATAGAGCTTCCCATAGTCTTCATTCCCGTTCCTACCCCTCTCATCGCGCTGCGAGGTCTTTCAGACCGCCCCGGATAGCCTTCAGACCGTCCCGGATAGCTTTCAGATCGTCTCGCATAGCTTTGGAACGCTGGAAATGGCCTTTTTGCCGACCACCGGTCGGCGCCGGGGCCGCTGCCGTGCGTTGAAATCCTGCTTGGTCGTCCCTCGTTTTTTCACCCCCATCAGTACGCCCGTGGAACCGCTCACCCCTTCGTTCAACTGCGCTTTCGCTGATCTGCCCGTCATCGGGCAGTTCATCCTCGATTCGGTCTTGCGCGACCAACTCGACCTCGCCACCAAGTCGGTCAAGTACAAGGCCGGTAACCCGTTTCTGACCAACTATACCGCCTCGCTCCAGGCCGTCAACGCGCTGGTCAACCCCGCCACCTTCACGGCCCAGCACAAGAAACTCACCGACCAGATCGAGACCGGCAGCAAAAGCATCCGCCCGCTGCTCAACGACCTCGACATCCGCCTCGCCGACGCCGCCCGCCTGCCCGATACCGGCCCGCAGCTCAACGTCAACCCCGAAGACTTCGGCCTCAAAGCCCTGCGCGCCGCCATCAATAAGGGCGACGCCGAAAAAATCGGCAACACCGGCAAAATCGTCCTCGACCAGATCATCGCCAACGCCGCCGCCCTCGACACCGTCGAACACCCCGCCGCCGACCGCGCCCAGCTGCAAAGCCTGCTCAAGACATTGGCCATCGCCAACGCCAACCAAAACAAGCTCATCAGCGCCCGCGACGCCAACGTGCAGGCGAATATGAAAGTCCTCAACGACTTTTTCGACACCTACCTCAGCGTTGTCCTCCGCGACGGCAAGAAGGCCTACAAAGAGTCCGACGCCGCCAAGACCGACGACTACACCTTCACCACCCTCAAGCGCCGCGTGGCCGCCACCCGCCCCGCCGCCCGCAAACCCAAACCACCCAAGCCGTAAGCTGTGCCCGCCGCGCCCCCGCCGCCGGCACGCGGCAAAACCAGAACCGCCCGGTTGGCTTCGTGCCAACCGGGCGGTTCTGGTTCGAGGGGAAGGGTGACGCCGAACGAACGAACGCTTCGTCCCGCTCAAAACCACCGCCGCACCGCCTGCCCGGCGAAATACGCATCGAAAATGACGTCACTGCTCACCAGATCGAGGTTTTCGGAGATAGCCTGCGCGGCGATCAGCCGGTCGAACGGGTCGCGGTGGTGAAAGGGCAGCCGGTGCTGCTCCACCGTGTGCGCGAAGGTGATGGGCAGCAACGTCACGTTGTTTGCCGCAACATCGCGCAACACATCTTCATACGGTCCACCGAGGTCGAGCTTGTTCAGGGACGATTTTATGGACATTTCCCACAGGCTGGCCATGCTGATAAACAGCGGCTTATGGCCGCTTTCCAGTAGCGCCCGCAACCGATTTGAAAGCTGCGCCGCACCCGTAATTTCCCAGATGAATACCTGCGTGTCGATCAGTAGCCCCATCACATATACTCCTTAAAATCGTCGAGCGGCTCGTTGAAGTCGTCGGACATGATGTATTTGCCACGAGCACTGCCGAACATCATACCGCGACCCGCGACCGCTGGCGTAGTGGCCGCTGCTGGGTCATTGGTGAGTTTGCTAAGCAGAAATTCCACGTAATGCAGTACCTCCTGCTTCCAGGACTCAGGTAGTTGGTGCAGGTGCGAGAGAATCAGCTCTTCCGTCATGGGCGTAGGGCGTTTTGGTGAAGCAAGATACGTAACCGGCTCGTGGAGGCAACGGTTCGTCGGTTTGCTACCCCCGTTTCCGCGAATAAGCATCCCATAGCGCCTCCGGAATCTGCGTAAACTCATTGAACTCACCGGCGCCTTTGAGCCACTCGCCGCCGTCAATCGTCACGATCTCGCCGTTGACGTACGCCGAAAAATCACTCAGCAGGTACGCCGACAGGTTCGCCAGCTCCTGGTAATGGCCGAACCGGCCCACGGGGATGCGTTTGAGCGGGTCGAGGGTTTCATCGAAGGGCGGCGGAAACAGCCGGCTCCACGCGCCCTCCGTCGGGAATGGCCCCGGCGCGATGGCGTTGAACCGCAGCCCGTGGCGCGCCCATTCCACCGCCAGCGACCGCGTGAGCGCCACCACGCCCGCCTTCGCGCACGCACTCGGCACCACGAACCCCGAACCGGTAGTGGCGTACGTCGTGACGATGGACAGCACCGTGGCGGGCTGTTTCGTCTCGATCCAGTGCTTGCCGAAGGCGAGGCAGCAATTGGTCGTGCCCTTCAACACGATATCGATCACCACATCGAACGCTTTGTGCGACAGCCGCTCGGTGGGGCTCACGAAGTTGCCGGCGGCATTGTTGAGCAACCCGTGGCACGCGCCGAACTCGGCGAGCGTAGCGGCGAGCAGGGCTTCGATTTGGGCGTAGTCGCGTACGTCGCACGCGACGGGCAACACCCGGCCGGGCGCGGGCGCGGCGTCGGCAACTTCAGCCGTCATCTCGGCGGCGGCGGCTTGCAACACCTCCAGCTTGCGCGACGCAATGACCACGTTGGCCCCCAGCCGCAGCAGGTAGGTGGCCATCGCGCGGCCCAGACCGGTGCCGCCACCGGTCACGACGAACGTTTTGCCTTGCAATGCGCCATCGCGCAGCATCGGTTGCTGATAGGGGAGGAGGGCCATGGAAGCGCTACTGAATCAAATGAGAAAGGGGAGGGGTGCCGAACCTTGTCCGCTGGGCGAGGCCGTCGGGCGCCGGTTAAGGCTATTTGCGGGGCCAAGTTGGGGCTTTTTTCGCGGTTGTGCCGTCGCCGCCGGTAGCATCGGCCGCCGATTTCGGCGTTGCGGCGCGTTCTTCGCCCCCGATGTCGATAACTTTTTCTCAAACAATCGCGATTTTAGGCGCTGGCTGGCTCGGCGAGCCGCTGGCGCGTGCGTTGGCGGCGGCGGGCCACGCGGTGCGCGTTTCCACCACCACGCCGGCGCGGCAGGTGGCGCTGGCCGCCTCCGGCTTGCCGGCGTTTTTGGTGGCGCTCGAACCCGATGCGGGCCCCGCCAACTTGCTCCCGTTTCTGTCCGGCGTCACGGTGCTGGTGGTCAGCGTGCCGCCCGGTTTGCGCGGCGCGCCGGATGCGGCGCAAGCCGCCGCGCAGTACGCCGCCCGCTTGACGCACCTCGGCGCGGGCCTGGCGGGCACGGCCGTTCGGCACGTGCTGCTGCTGTCGAGTACGGGGGTGTACCCCGATTTACCCGGCGCGCCCGCCCTCGCTGAAGCCGCCGCTGATGCCGCGCACCCGCTCGTGGTGGCCGAGCAGGCGCTGGCCCACGCGCTGCCGCCGGGCGTGGCGCTCACGGTGGCGCGGTTGGCGGGACTGATGGGGCCCGGGCGGGCACCGGGGCGGTTTTACGGCCCCGGCCGGGCAATACCGCAGCCCGCCGGGCCGGTCAATATGCTGCACCTCGCCGATGCCATCGGCGCGCTGCACGCCCTGCTGGCACGCCCCGACGGTGCGGGTGTCGTGAACATTTGTGCTGCCCAGCACCCCACGCGCGGCGCCTTTTTTACGGCGGCAGCGGCGGCCCTCGGCCAACCCGCGCCGGCGTTGGCCGTTGAAAGGCCGCCCGGGCTGGGCAAGCGGATCAGGAGCGAACGATTGCGCGCCCTGACCGATTACCAGTTTCAGTACGACGACCCCGTGCCGGCATTGCTTGCCTGCTGAAGGTGGTTGTCGTCCCCCCGATTTGTACTTTTTACCTGCGTCGGCGGTATCATAGGTGCGCTTCGGCGGTTATCTTGCGGCGTTTTTAAGGCGAACCATCTCAGTAGTGAAGGTAGTGGCGAATAGTAGAGCGGCTCAACAACTGCGTCAGTGGAAGCTGATTACCCTGGCGTTTGTGGCGGCCGGTGCCCTGTTGGCGGGCTGTAGCACCTCGAAAGTGGAAGACTCGCCGGCGGGCAATGTGGCGCCGCCCACCCTCGAAGGCGAATGGCTGCTGCTCGACATTCGGCCGATGCCCGCGTTCCGGCAAGACCCCACCATCGCCACGTATCAGCATCTGGCCTGGATTTCGGCCGTGCGGCCACTGTGGCGCGGCACCGTGCAGCGGCCCCGGTGGGTGTTTCAGAAAGACCATACCATCATCGTGCGCTGGACGGCCGCCGGGAAGCTCAAAGGTCGTCGCCACCCCGGCGGCACCTGGAAACGCAACTGGCGCACCCGCGAAGTAACGATCCGTTCGCGCGGGGCGGCCCTCGATCAATCGGCGCGGTTTTCCGGCGATACGCTCATCCTGCAAGACCCCGCGACCCACCTGATGACGCGCTTCCTGCCGATTTATTGAGGCGCAACTCACTTCCCCTGACTGCCCGATGCGCGTGGTAATCGTGGGCGGCGGGGCGGCGGGGTTTTTCGCCGCCATCTCGGCCGCCGAAGCCAATCCGAAGGCCCAGGTCACGCTCCTCGAAAAAACGACCAAACTCCTGGCTAAGGTGCGCGTTTCGGGCGGCGGGCGGTGCAACGTGACGCACGCCTGCCCCAACCCCACCGAGTTGGTGGCGTACTACCCGCGCGGCGGGCGGCGGTTGCGCAACGCCTTCCGCGCGTTCGGCCCCACCGAAACCATCGCGTGGTTTGCCGCGCGCGGCGTGGCCCTCAAGACCGAGCCCGACGGCCGGATGTTTCCCGTCACCGATTCCTCGGAAACCATCATCGAGTGCTTGCTGACGGCCGCTCGGCGCGCGGGCGTAGTGGTGCGCACGAGTGCTGCCGTGCGGGCCATTGAGCCGCAGGCGGGCGGGTTTACCATTTCGTTGGAAGCCAGAACGGGCGCGACCACGGCCGAAGAACTCCGCGCCGACCGCGTAATCATCGCGGCCGGGGGCCACCCCAAAGCGGCGGCCTACGACTGGCTGGCGGCGTTGGGCCACACGGTGGCGCCGCCGGTACCGTCGCTGTTCACGTTCAACGTCCCCGATTCGCCCGCCGATGGGCTGATGGGTCTGGCCGTAGCTACCGGCGGCGCGCAAGTGGCCGGCGAGAGCAGTCTGCCGACCACCACCGGGCCGTTGCTGGTGACCCATTGGGGGTTCAGCGGCCCCACCGTCCTGAAACTTTCGGCGTGGGGCGCCCGGCGGCTGGCGGCGCTCAACTACCGGTTTACGGCGCTGCTGAGTTGGGCGGGCGGCTTTACGGAGGACACGCTGCGCGCCGAATTTGCCCGCCGCCGCCGCGATCACGCCCGCCGCACGGTGGCCACCGACCCGCTCCCCGGCGTGCCCCAACGCCTCTGGCGCCGCCTGACCGAACACGCCGGTGCCCCCGCCGAGGTACGTTGGGCCGAATTGCCCGCCCGCGCGCACAACCGCCTCATTGAGCAGCTTTTGCGGCAACCCGTAACGGTGCAGGGCAAAACCACCTTCAAGGAAGAATTCGTGACCTGCGGCGGCGTCGTTCTCGAAGAGGTTGATGCTCTCACGTTCGAGAGCCGCCGGGTGCCGGGCCTTTTTTTCGCCGGTGAAGTACTCGATATTGACGCCCTCACGGGCGGTTTCAACTTTCAGGCCGCCTGGACTACGGGCTACCTCGCGGGCCGGGCGGCGGTTGGCGCGCCTGCTAAACCCAAGAATGAGTCCCAAATTGAGCCGTAGATTAAGCGGTGTTTATTAGTTGATTTTCAATTAGATATAACAACTTGTTGCCGCTCGTTTCCATCGTGGCGTTGAGCCACAACCACGCGCGGTTTCTCCCAGAGGCGCTCGATTCGGTACTCGCCCAAACCTACCCGTCCTGGGAGTTGGTCATCGTCGATGATGCCAGTACCGATGTTTCCGTGGCGGTAATCGAGGCGTGGGCAGCGGCTAATCCGGGGTGCGTGGCGCACATTATCCGAATTTCGGCGGCCGAAAGCCGGGGCGCGTGCGCCGCGTTCAACCACGGATTGGCGCGTTGCCGGGGCGAGTTCATCATCGATTTCGCCACCGACGACGTGCTGCTGCCCACGCGGCTGGCCGAGCAAGTGGCGGCTTTCGCGAGCGTCGGGCCGCAAGTGGGCGTTGTGTACACCGATGCCGAATTGACCGACGAAGCCGGCACCGTGCTGCGCCGCCACTACCGCCGCGATGCGGCGGGGCAACCCCGGCCGGCAGCCCCCTCCGGCGATGTTTTCGCGCACGTACTGGGCTGGTACTTCATCTCGTCGCCCACAATGATGATCCGTCGCGCGGTCTTCACCGAGCTTGGCGGTTACGATGAAACCCTCGCCTACGAAGATTTCGATTTCTGGGTACGCTCGTCGCGCACCTGGCAGTACCACTTTCTCGACCGCGTGCTGACGCGCAAACGGCTGCATCCGCGCTCCAGTTCGCGCAGTTTCTATCGGCCCGACGACCCCAAGCTCGCCTCTACAGTGCGCATCTGTCGGAAAGCGGTTGCCCTCTGCCGCACCCCCGCCGAGTGGGCCGGGCTGCGGCGGCGCCTCCGCTTCGAGTTGCGGCAAGCGCTGCGCTACGGCTGCTGGCCGGAGGCGCACGCGCTGGCAGGGCTACTGGCCACGGTGCCCGGCGTGCCCGCCCTGATGCGCTGGGCGCTGCGGCAGGTAGCAGGGCTGGCCGCGTGGCAAACGGCCGCTACTTAAATTGGGGAGTTGCGCTAACGCAGAAGCCGACTCGGCCGTCCGGGGCTACTTTTGTCCACTGACGAATTTTCTGCTGGTGTCTAACTCTTACTACGGAACCTCTTCGCGCTCCTCGGCCCGCGCGAAAGCACGTGCGCTGGCCGCCCCCGAACGCGAAATACGCTGGCGCCGTGGCGTGGTGTACTTCCTGCCGGCCATCCTCGTCGTCCTGACCGCCCTGGTAACGGGGTGCTATTTCGAGAACGCGGACGACATGACCATCATCCTGCTGTTGCAGGGCGACATTACAGCGCAGCCCGCTTCGGTGCTGCACGTCGGGTTTTTTGGGATAGGCCACGTGCTGCGGGCGCTTTATTCGCTGACCCCGGATGTGCCGTGGTATGGGCTGGTGATGTACGCCATTCTGTACCTCTCGCTGGTGCTGCACACGTCGGTGGTGCAGCGGCTGGGGCGGCGGCTGCTCTCCAATTCGCAGATTGCGGTGGTGGTGACGGCGCTGTTTCTGCTCGCCTGGACCGAGCATATTATGTGGTTCAATTTTACCCGAATTTCCGTTTTACTGGCTTCCGGGGCGTTTTTGGCGTATTGCTTCGACGATAAAGAATCCGGCAGCCGCCATATCCGCGCGGCCGTGCTGTATACGTTGGCCTTCGCGCTGGCGCTATGTATTTTCCCGACTGCTGCCGTTCTCGGAATGTTGCTGGCGCTGCCGGCGGCCATTCGGGTGCCGGCTCGCAGCGGGCTTGATTTCAAGAACCTCGTATCCACGCTCGTCCCGTTTCTGGTGGTGAGCGTGGTATTTTTTTCTGCTACCGTCCTGTCGCGCTCCGAAGAAGAGGTTGGGCTGAACCGGTTGCTGGGCCACTACAACGATTATCTGCACAACGGCTACTATTTCTTTCGGCCCGTGGGTCAACTTGATGCCCCAGATGCCGCTCGCACGAATGCCGTTCGCGAAGCCCTCCGGTCGGGGATGTTGAGTGATCGCCTGGCGCTGAATGAATCGTTTTTTGCCCGCGCCGGGGAGGTTGATTTCGGCCAGTTCATCCGTGTGCGGCTCGGTGAAAAACTCGCCGAGCTGTTTAAGCGCGTGGGGCGTGACTATTTCCTCGCGCTGCTGCTCAACGTTATCGTGGTGGTTTATTGCTTCTTGAAATTGCGATCGAGTACCCGCCGCACTCTCCTCCTTGGCACGCAATTCTGGATTCTCCTCATCCTGTTAGTGGTGGGCGGCCTCTGGAAGCTGCCCCCCCGCCTGGTCGGTCCATCGATGGTGGTACTGACGATGGTGAATCTGGTGTTTTTTCTTCGTCATCGGCGTTTCAGCTTGCCCAAGATGGCGTGGTGGGCGTGGGTGATGTTGGTCGGGTTGTTCTCTTTGCAGATTTACCGCACGGGTTCCCGCACACTCACATTGGCGGCCAAACAGACGCTCAACGAACAGTATGTAGCCAGTCTGGAGCGCCGTTTCAGTGGTAAGCTGCTGGTAGGAGTGAGCCTGGAAACGTATTTTCCGGCGCTCTCACCGTGGCAGCACTATTCATTCGGCCAGAACAAGCTGCTGCTCTTGACGGGGTGGCAAACGTTGGCGCCGGAATTCCGCGATTATTTAAGCAGCCTGACCGGCCAAACGCAGTTTCTGCCGGCGGTGCAAGCGCTCGTCGCGCGCCCCAAGACCGTCTGGATAACGCCCATCGGATTCGAGCAGCGCCTGAACCGTCTCCTGCTCGCGGTGCATCATACGGAGGTGGTACTGTTGCCTTTCAAGCCGTACGTGCCGGGGCCGGCCCTCGACGAATTCAACCAATATTTGGTTGCGCTGCCGCCGGGCCGGCAACAGCCGTTCGGGCCGCTGCCGGGGAAATTGCTGCCGGTAGCCGCCGGTAGTCAGCCTGATACGATAACTACGGTAACATTTCCCGCCACCTCGCGGTAAGTAACTGCCGTACCTTGCAGGCGCATCGGGCAGGGCCCGTGCTGCGCCGCAATATCTTCCCGCGCTCAACTGCGTATAGGTGCTGCCTGCACCAAGGTGCAACGCGGCGGCCCCCATCGCCGCCACCAGCCTAGCCGCTGGCGTCTGTCTTTCCTGATTGATCTCTTTTTAGCCTTCTAACTCCATTTCCCCGCTACTCTGCATGCCGCTTTCCACCACTTTTGCTCTGACCCGTGCCGACGTGCTGCGCTCTATGGAGGGGTTCGTCGTCGAAAATCTGCCGACGTTTCTGAAGCCGATTGAAGAAAACTGGCAGCCTTCCGACTTGCTGCCCGATTCGCGGCCCGAGACGTTTTTCGACGAAGTAAAGCAGCTCCGCGAGCGCGCCCGTGAGTTGAGTTACGACTTGCTCGCCGTACTTATCGGCGACACGATTACCGAAGAAGCCCTCCCCAACTACGAAACGTGGTTTATGGGGCTCAAAGACCTCTCGAAGGCTGCCAACGGCGGCTGGATGCGGTGGGTGCGCGGCTGGACAGCCGAGGAAAACCGCCACGGCGACGCTCTCAATCGCTATCTCTACCTGTCGGGGCGGGTCAATATGAAGCAGTTTGAGATTTCGACGCAGTACCTCATCGCCGACGGCTTCGATTTGCAAACCGCCAACGATCCGTACCGTTCGTTCATCTACACCTCGTTTCAGGAGCTGGCCACCAATATCAGCCACCGCCGCGTGGGCGTGCTGGCCCGCAAGGCCGGCGACGATCTGCTTTCGAAAATGTGCGGCATGATTGCCGGCGACGAAACCCGCCACGCCCGCGTTTACAAAACCTTCGTCGAGAAGATTTTCGAGATCGATCCGTCCGAAATGATGATCGCCTTCGAGGACATGATGCGGAAGAAAATTGTGATGCCGGCGCATTACATGCGCGAGCTGGGTGTCGATTTGGGCAAAACCTTTGGTCATTTCACCGATGCCGCCCAACGCCTCGGCGTCTACACGAGCCACGACTATACCGACATTCTCGAATCGCTCATCAAGGATTGGAAGATCGAGTCGATGACCGGTCTCAACGAAGCCGCCGAGCGCGCGCGCGATTATCTGGTCGCGCTGCCCGCGCGGTTCCGGCGCGTCGCGGATCGCGGCACGCTGCCCTCGCTCGACTACCGTTTCAAGTGGATCGATTAAGGATTAGGTGGCAGAATCCTTGAACTGCAACGACTGCCAACCGAAGCTTTTCTTGCATAACACGTTAGCGCCCGCGCGGAAGAATTCCGGGCGGGCGCTAACGTTTTTGGGCATTAATACAGCAAAATCAAACACGCAACTCGCCCTCTACACCATCATCCATCGTCTTGCCGGTGACGTAGGCGGCGGCCATTTTGAGCAGCGCGACCATTTGGTTGTGCTTGGTATCCCAGTAGTGAACAGCGTCGGGTCGCACTTGGATGAGGGTAAGATCGGGATCGTCTTTTCCGCCCTGAAACCAGATTTTAACGTCTTCACGCCAGTATTTAGCAATCAAAGCGCGGTCTTGGGTGACGGTGGCGCGGCCATATACGCTCAGATATTCCGAGGCCATCACGTTGCCGAAGTAGAGTTGGGCGGTGCCGTCGGCGGCAAGCTCCCGGTTTTTGTTCGACGACGCTGCGCTGAAAAAGTAGAACGAGCCATCGTCTTCGACGCACTGCACCGACATCGGCCGGCTCGGCGCCGGACGGTTGACCGTGAACGTAGTGAACATGCAGACGCTGCTGCCCAATTCTTTGAGTTTCTGAAGAGCTTCAGATCCGGCCAGATTGCGGATGTGGCCTTCTTCGTCGTGGATGGGGTTTTGCACGGGAGTGAGATGTTGGGGGTGAGATAAAAATGGGTGCTGCTGCGTAGTAGGTACGTCAGAAAACGCGCAATGGGGCGCTGGGTTGCACCGGCTGGGTGGGTCGGATGAGTGGATACTGGTGGCCCCGAAACCGCAGCCGCACACCGCTTTCGGCCGCCCCATACGTGTCGAATCGAACTCATCTTTTAGCATAGGTGCTGCGAAAACCAGACTTTTGTACCGCCGGGCACGTCGTGCCGCTAGGGCTGTTTCAAAAAATCTTGCGCGGCACGCCACTTTCTCTCCCCAACCTCCCTATCCGCGCGGCACTGCCGGCGCTGCTGACTGCCCTGGAAACGGGGGCGCGCGCCGTGCTGGAAGCGCCCCCCGGAGCGGGTAAAACCACGCTGGTGCCGCTGGCCCTGCTCGGCGCGTTGTGGCGCGCCGACGGTAAAATTCTCGTTCTCGAACCCCGTCGCCTCGCGGCCCGCGCCGCCGCTACCCGAATGGCCGCGCTCCTGGGCGAGCCCGTCGGCCAGACGGTGGGGTACCGGGTTCGGCTCGAAAACTGCGTCAGCAACGCTACTCGCGTGGAAGTAGTGACGGAAGGCATCCTCACGCGTCTGCTGCAAGACGACCCTACGCTCGACGGCGTGGCCGCCATCTTGTTCGATGAGTTTCACGAGCGTTCGCTGCAAGCCGACCTTGGCCTCGCGCTCGCCTTGGATGCGCAAACCGTGTTACGACCCGATTTGCGGATAGTGGTGATGTCGGCGACCCTTGAAACTGACCGCCTCGCCGCGTGGCTCGGTGCTGGACCGGACGCCGATGGAGTTGAACGCCCCGGCCCGGCGCCAGTAGTGCGCTCGGAAGGAAAGATGTTTCCGGTGGAAACCCACTACGCCGCGCCCGCTGCCGTGGCGGCGGCCGGCAACCGACCTTCCGAGCGATTGAGTGCCTTGGCGCCCGCCGCCATCCACCGCGCCCTGCGCGAACACGCGACCGGTGATGTTTTGGTGTTCCTGCCCGGCCTCGCCGACCAGCGGCGCGTGGCCGACCGCCTCAGCCTCGGCCCCGAAACCGACCTGCATGTGCTGCACGGCGAGCTACCCCTCGACCAACAAGACGCGGCCCTGCGGCCCGCGCCCGCCGGGCGCCGAAAAGTGGTGCTGGCCACCAGCATTGCCGAAACCAGCCTCACCATCGAGGGCGTGCGCATCGTGGTCGATGGCGGCTTTGCGCGGGTGCCGCGTTACGAGCCGCGTACCGGCCTCACCACGCTCGCCACGGAACCGGTCAGCCGGGCCGCCGCCAACCAGCGACGCGGCCGGGCCGGACGCCTTGGACCGGGCATCTGCTACCGTCTCTGGCCCGAAGCCGATCACGCGCACCTGTCCGCCCACGCCGCCCCCGAAATTCGCGGCGCCGACCTCAGCGCTTTGGCCCTCGAAACCGCCCTCTGGGGCACCCCCGCCGAAAATCTGCGGTGGCTCGACCCTCCGCCCGCGCCCGCGCTGGCCCAATCCCGCGAGCTGCTGATGCGCTTGGGAGCAGTTTCGAGTTTTGCGTTTCGAGTTTCGAGTGATTTTTCCAACTCAAAACTCAAAACTGAAAACTCGAAACTCCCCACTCCCCACGGTCG
The DNA here is from genome assembly GCA_031425525.1 of Hymenobacteraceae bacterium. Lineage (GTDB taxonomy): Bacteria > Bacteroidota > Bacteroidia > Cytophagales > Hymenobacteraceae > JANNMJ01. The sequence continues at coordinate 14,837 of JANPJM010000063.1, forward strand.
GGCGCTGGCGCGTCTAGGCCTAACGCCACGCCTGGGCCATCTGGTGCTGCGCGGGCACGCGGCGGGCTTCGGCACCACGGCGGCGGCGCTGGCGGCCCTGCTGGCCGAGCGCGATTTGCTGACCGGTAGTGGGCCGGGTGGGGGAGGCGCCGGCCCCACGGGTGGTCGGTTCGAGCAGTTCAATCCCGATTTGCGCCTCCGCCTGGAAGCCCTTGTTACAGGGCGGGCGCCCTTACCGGGCCTCGTGCCCGACCGGGGCGCGGTGGCGCGCGTGCGGGAAGCCGCCACTGCGTTGCGCCGCCGGGCAGGCATTACGTCTGAAGCCTTCATTCAGCCCGATGCCGCCGGGCTGCTCACCGCGCTGGCCTACCCCGACCGCCTCGCCCAACGCGAAACACCCGAACGCGTGCGCTTGCTCACGGGCCAACGGGTGCTGTTGCCGGATCATTTTTTTAGCGCCTCCGATCAGTTTTTTGCCGTTGCCACCCTCGAAAGCGGCGGCACGGGGTTGGCGCGGGCGTCGCTGGCGGCGCCGGTTTCGTTGGCTGAAATTGAGGCCGAACTGGGTGAGCAGATCGAAACGACCGACGAAGTGCGCTTCGACGATACCACCGGCCGCGTGAGTGCCCGCCGCCGCCGCCGCCTCGGCGCGTTGGTGCTGGCGGATGCCAACCTGCCGAACCCCGCGCCCGACGCCATCCGGGCGGCACTCGTGGCTGCGCTGCAAGCGGCCGGCGCCGAACGGTTGCCGTGGCCCGAAACCGCCGCGCACCTGCGTGAGCGCCTCGCGTTTCTGCACCACCTGCGCCCCACGGACTGGCCCGCCGTCGATTTCGACACCCTCAGCCGGACGCTGGCCGTCTGGCTTGAGCCTCATTTGCCACCCACGGCGCGCAGCTTGGCCGACGTGGCGCGCCTCGATTTCAGCGAAGCGCTCCTGAGGTTGCTGCCCGGCGCCTGGGCGCAGCGCCAGGAGCTTGACCGCCTCGCGCCAAGCCACCTGACCGTACCGAGCGGCTCCAGCATTCGCCTCGATTACGCCGACCCCGGCACGCCCATCCTTGCTGTGCGCTTGCAGGAAGTGTTTGGCCTCCTCGATACGCCTACCGTGGGTGGCCCGGCGCGCGTGCCACTGCTGCTGCATTTGCTCTCGCCGGCGCGCCGCCCAGTGCAGGTCACGCGCGATTTGCGCTCGTTTTGGGAGAAAGGATATTTCGAGGTTCGGAAGGATTTGCGCGGGCGGTACCCCAAGCATCATTGGCCCGAAAATCCGCTGGAAGCTACGCCTACGGCCCGCGCCAAACCGCGCGGCACGTGAGGAGGCAGAGTTGATTTTCGATTTACGATGGTATATTTCATCATCTCTATAAGCGAAATTAGGCTCTCCGTCAAAGTAATTCGGCGCGAGCTACTGGCGGTCGTAGTACAGACTTCCAGGACTATGACGTACCCGGCACCGTCCCGGTGCCGGTTGGGCGGCAAAAAACCGGCACCGGGACGGTGCCGGGTACGGCTCGCCTACTGTGCTGATAATGGGAGCATCCTCAAATACATCACTCCCAAATCCATCCATCGAAAATCAAAAATGACTCACGGCTCCAATTGCAGCCCCGCGCCGGGCGCCAGCGGGTCGCCGCTGATGGGGGGGCGGCCGAGCGCTGCGGGGCCAACGGGCGTATAGTGGCGGTGCAGCCAGCGGCTCAACCCGCCGAGGCCAGGAAACAGCACCCGCTCGGTAATATTGGCTTGGTCGAGCTTGTCGCGCGCTTCCCATTTGAGGTGGGCGGGAATGATGACACGGAAAAACAGCTCCGGGTGGTCGTCGAGCCACTTTTGTAGTTCCCCTTCGGCCGTACTCATCAACGAAAATAGCGCGTGCTGATGCACGATGCGCGCATCGAGCGAGGGCGGTTCGAGAAAGAGAACGAACGGGTCGGGCTGCATCAGGGCCAGCTCGCGGAGCCCGACGCACACGGGTTGCAGAATTTCCGGCGTGAACACGTTGGAGCCTTCCTGGCGGATGGCTTCGCGCAGGCGCGCCGGCAGTTGCTCGGTCGCACGGATGTAGTTGAGCGCCCAAATGACGCCATCGCGGTCGTAGGCGCTCAAATCATCGGTGGCAAAATGCAGCGCTACGTACGGCGAGTACGACCAATCGAGCAACCGCGTGGGCAGGCCGTGGTGTTGGGCCAGCGCCAGCCAGTTCCAGACACTCGCCGACGGGTGCGCGAACCCCTCAGCGATGGCCGTACCGCTGACGGCATACTTGCGAAAATTGCGCAGCAAGTGATTCTCCAGGCTAGGGTAGGGGCCGCCGAGCCGTTGCAGACTCGTCACGAGGGCATAATCGGCGGAACGCACCCCCCGGTATACGAACGGCGAACGAAAACGACCCAAACGCGGATCCCAGGTTTCGCGGAAAAGCACATCTTGCAGTTCGTTCCAGGTTTGCGGCGTGAAATCGGTCGTGGGCATCGGCAGGAGGTAGGCGGTGAGGAAAAGCGGCCGGGGAGTGCCAAGGCGGCGGAGCGGCAAGTTCGGTGGTTTCGGCTGATTTTCGATAACTCATTTACACTTGCCGGGAAGGATTTTAGCGACGGCGCGCGCCCGTCGAGCGGTTTTTACGTAGTGAATAGTGTTTCGGCTTCTCTCGCGCCTGTACCTTCACGTACCCCGAAAGACCATCTTCGCTTTTTTCTCCCGTGCTACTGCTACCCCCTGAGCTTGCTGCCGTACTGCTGGCCGAGGCACCGGACTTACTATCGACGCACGCGCCCGATGGGGCTTTTCAGTGGGCATCGGCGGCCACCCAAGCCATTCTAGGCTATGCGCCCGAAGCGGTAGTGGGGCGGCTCGCGCAAACCTTCGCGCACCCCGACGACCGGCAGCTTCTGGCCCACACCATCCGTGATACCCTCGCCGACCCGCCCGGTGCCCCCGCCCGGCGGGTGCTGTACCGCGCCATCCGGGCCGATGGGGCCAGTATTTGGCTCGAAGGCCACGGGCGGGCAGTACGCCCCACGGCGCCAATGGTAGGAGGGGCGGACGAAACGCCGCACTTGTTTTTTGTGACGCGCGACGTATCGGCGAGCGTGCGGGCGGCACTGCCTGCCATTCCGCAATCGGCCACCTTACAAGCCACGGGCGCCGATTCACCGCTCGCGCTGGCCGCCGATGCCGCCGCCATCGGCGTGAGCGTGCGCGAAATCGGGACGCAGGTGCTGTCCGTTTCGCCCGCGTTTGCACGGGTGTATGGCTTGCCGCCCGAAACCCGGCATGTGGCCCTGCAAACGCTGCTCGACCTCACGCACCCCGACGACCGCCGCACGATCCGGCCGGTGTTTGAAGCCGCGTTGAACGAGCCCGGCAACACCGCCCAAACGCAGTTTCGCATTCGTCGGGCTGATACCGGCGAGGAGCGCACGCTCCTGAGTACGGCCCGTGCCGAGGGCACCGCCGACGGCCGCGTCGCGCGAATTCTGTCCGTCACGCTCGACGTTTCGGAGCTGGCCGAGGCCCGCGTCGCCGCCGAGCAGCAAGCGTATTGGCAGCGACTGATCGACGGTTTGCCGGAGATTTTATGGGTGTCGGATAGTTCCTCGCAGATTACCCAGCTCCTCAACCAGCGCTGGTTTGAGTACACCGGCCAGACCAGTGAAGTGCTGCTCAACCAAACTTGGAACCGCGCATTTCACCCCGTAGACCTGGCCGAAATCCTCGCCAAGGGCGAGTCGCTGGCGCGCATCGCGGCAGGCGAGCCCTACGAAGTGAAGTTCCGCATCCGGCGGCACGACGGCGCTTGGCGCTGGTTTCTGGCCCGCGCCGTGCCGCTGCCGGCGCCGGATGGCAGCATCGCCAACTGGGTAGGTCTGACGATGGACATTCACGAGCGCGAACTGGCCGAACAACGGTTGCGTCGCGCCAACGCCGACCTCGACACCTTCGTGTACACCGCCGCGCACGACCTCAAATCGCCCATCGATAATCTGGAAGCCATCATTTCGGGCCTTTACGAAGAAATATCCTCGCGCCGCGCGCACTTTCAGGATGCGCTACTCGATGCCTCCCAAGATGTTCTGCTCGACCACGCTACGCGCGCCATCGGTCGGTTTCGCGCCACTCTGGCCGATTTGGCGCAGGTAGTCGATACGCAGATCGAGGCAGACGGGCCGGTTGAAGCGCTCAATCTCACCACGCAGGTAGCCGATATCGTCCTCGATATGGAAGCCGAGTTTGCCGCCGCGCACGGGTTCATCTGCCTCGATCTGCGGATCGCGACATTGCGGGCTCTCCCGGCTCGCCATCTGCGTTCGGTGCTGTTCAACTTAATTTCCAACGCCCTCAAGTATCGGTCGCCGGGCCGTCCGGCACGGCTGCTCCTGCGCACGCGACCCATCGGCGCCGGGCGCGTCGAGCTTTCCTTGAGCGACAACGGCCTCGGCCTCGACCCCCAACGCGCCGCGCGTGCCTTCGAGCTTTTTGGGCGTTTACACCCCGGTGCAGCCGGCGGCACGGGTATCGGCCTCTTCATCGTCCGCCGAATCGTGGAGCAGGCGGGCGGGCAATTGCAGGTTCGCGGGCGGCCCGGTGAGGGCACCACATTCGCTATACGCTTTCCTGTGAGCTGAAATTATTGACTGGTTGCAGGAAAAAAAAGACGAAAAAGCCCGGCTCGGCGGAAAATTTATTCGGCCATCCGTGGCCGAATCCCAATTCCCTGCTTACCTTGCCAACCATTTCAATTTATCGTCCAAGGACAAGATGAACATTTTCGTTGGGAACCTCTCCTACCGCACCGATGAACAGGTGCTCCGCCAGCTTTTCGAAGCGTACGGTGAGGTGTCGTCGGCCACTGTGGCCCAGGATCGCGAAACCGGCCGCTCGCGCGGGTTCGGTTTCGTAGAAATGCCCGATGGCACGGCCGCTACGGCTGCTATCGAGCAACTCAATGGCCGCGAGGTCGAAGGCCGTACCCTGGCCGTGAACGAAGCCCGTCCGCGGGAAGATCGTCCACGTCGTGAGGGTGGCGGTGGTGGTGGTGGCTACAGCGGCGGTGGAAACCGTGGCGGTGGCGGCGGCTACGGTGGTGGTGGCGGCGGCGGCGGTTCCTACGGGGGCGGCGGCGGCGGCAACCGCGGCGGTGGCGGCGGTTACGGCGGTGGTGGCGGCGGTGGCCGTTACTAGTCTTTAAAGGCTACAATCGCTGCGGCACCAAACCCAACGTAGTCCTTTTCGGATTTCGCTGATTTTTGCTGCAAACCAGACCCGGCCGGGTCGTGCTTCGGCACGGCCCGGCCGTTTTGTTGTGTGTAAGCAGTCGGCCAGAAATACCCAGGCACCTGTGTTTTCCGTAGATTTCCACAAATTTTACGCGGATTACGGGAATGGTTCGACGGCATCAGCGGCAACATCAGTGGGAGATAGTCGCGAATCAGAATGCCGTATAATGTATGACTGGCCGCGTAATGGCCTATGTTGATTCCCTTGGCGATTAAGACAAGCAAGTTTTTTTGTATTGCAAGGAAGTTTGCGGTTTACACTAGCGCGCGTAAACCGTCCGCGTACGGCAGTCCCGTAGGGGCTACCGTCAGGGTGAACGCACAGTGAGATTCTAAACTTGTTTTCCAGACCCTGAAGGCGGTGATGAGTTTTCGATAGAGAGGATGAGGCTCTCGGAAAGTGCCTTTACACCCCATAATCGCAACTAAGCGGTGAGCCAGCAGTTTCCGGGCATTTGTTTTGGGCAGGTGCTCTTTGCGAATGTTTTATCTCCTCCTGCTGACAACGAGCGAAGTACAGACGTTCTCGGCTGCTGCTCGCGGGGCGCGCAGCTACCGGTTTTGCCAGCGCGCGGAAGAGATTCTGGCGCCAGCGCGCGGCCGGCGCGTGCAGCAGTTAGCCCAGCCCGACGGCCGCGACCGCGACACGATCCGCCGCTGGGGGCAGGCCGGGGAAGACCACGGCCTCGCCGGCCTTTTTGCCGCGCCGCGCTCGGGGCGCCCGCCGCGCTCGGGGCGCCCGCCGAAACGGGCGCCCGCCGCCCCAAAAAACTCCTCGCCGAGCTGCCGACGGTCTGCACCCCTTCGCGCCGCTGGCTGGTCGTCGGGCTCCTGGCGGCCGGGGTAACGGGTGGCTGCCGCACCCTGGGGCGGCTCCTGCGCGGGGCGGGGTACATCTATCAGCGGGTGCGCCGGTGTCTGCGCGCGCAGACACCGGACGGGCGTTTTCGGGCGGCTCACCGCCTGCTGGGCCATCTCACGCGGCCGGCCCGGGCCGGCCGCGTGAGATGGCCCTTTGGTACACCGATGCGGGCCGTTTCTCGCGGCAAGCGCCGCGCACCCACGCCTGACAGGTGCACGGCCAGCGGGCGCAGGCGATACCGGCCGTCTGCGGCAAGGGCGGCTACTCGATGCTCGGCTTCTGGTGCGAACCTGTGCCCATCGCCACCGCCCCTGCCACTGCCACCGCCACTGCCACCGCCACCGCCACCTTTCAGTATTGGAACAGCGAAACGGCGTTCACGGCCGAGTTATGGGTCAAAGCGGCCGATGACTGGCTAGCTCACCAGCGCGGCCCCACTGTACTGGATTCTTGATAATGCCTCCATTCATCGGGCAGTGCGCGTAAGGCAGCGAGTGGCAGCGTGGCAAAAAAATGGCTTGACCCGCTGCTACTTACCACCCTTTTCCCCAGAGCGTAACCGAATCGAATGGCTCTGGCACCCCTTCAAGCACTGCTGGCGGGCACCCACCGATTACCTCACCGAGCAAACCCTCTGCTTATGAATCAATGCCATTGCATCGAAAATCAACACCGAACACCGAATAACTTCTGGCTGACCGCTTAAAATGACTCTATGCGTTTACCCTGAGGGGCTACTGTACGGTAGCTGCCGCCCTTTTGTATGCATCTGGCGGTATCGACGACCACCTCCGCCTACAAGAGGTAATCTCTTCGGCATTCTGCCCAGCAAGCAGCAATCACCGAGCTACTCAACGGTAGCCCCTTCGGGGCCACAAACTGACAACACGCTCTAAGGAACGAAAGGCCATACCGTAATCGAGGTAAGCGAGATGAAACTGTTTCACCTGATTCATCGGCTTGGTGGATCGACTGCTGAAAAATGACTTATTTGATCGGATGAGCCTCATTTTAACCAGGTTCGCGCTGCCACTCCTAAAGTTTTTTCCCAAATACGCTCGATTTTCAGGGTCAGAACGAGTTCGCACCGCCCCGACCAATAGCTTTGTCCAAAATGGCGCGACTTAACTTCCGTCGCGTACTATTCCCGTGATGTCGGCTACTTCGCCCATTCGCGTGCTGCACGTCGAAGACGAATCACTTTACTCGCTGCAACTCAAGATCTGTCTCGACGAGCTGGGGTACAGTTTGCTTGGCCCGGCAACCAATGCTCAGGAGGCGATGACAGTTTTTGCCACCACGGCGCCCGATCTCGTCATCCTCGATATCGGGTTGGGTGGGCCGGTCGATGGCATCGAGTTAGGCATCTGGATGCGGGCGCTGCGCCCCGCAATGCCCTTGCTGTTCGTCACATCTTTTACCGACCGCGCTACGTTTGCGCGGGCGCGTACCGTGGGGCCGCTCGCGTACGTGAGCAAGCCGTTTACCGTGCCTACGCTCCAGCACGCCATCGAGCTGGCGATTCAGCAATCGTTTCCGTCGGGCGCGCCGCCTCCGGGGGCGTTGGTTGGTGATGCTTCCATCGTGCATCCTACGGTGGGCGCGCCGGTCGAGGCGGCAGCGCCTACCGTCGATGCGCTGTGGCCGCAGGATGTACTCGTGCGCGATGCTTTTTTCATCAAAAACCGCGACCGGCTAATCAAAATCCCGCAGGATGATGTACTCGCCATCGAAGCTTCCAACGGCTTGACGGTGCTGCGTACCGTCAGCGGCGCGCAATACCTACTGACCCTAACGCTGGGGCGACTGGAAGAAAAGCTCGCCGGTACGTCGTTCGTGCGGGTGCATCGGACGTGGCTCGTCAATGTGGCGTTGGTCGATGAAGTATTGCTCAACCAGAACACCGTGCGCCTCGGCAATCTGGTGGTGCCGCTCAGCACGGGGCACCGGCCCACGCTGCTGCGCCGCCTACAATTGCTGAGTTGAACGGAACCGTTGCAAGGGTAAAGCAAAGTCCTGAATTTGAAAAACTTAGCCTCGAATCAGGTCGTCAAGACCGGCGAATAAACCGGACTGGACACTTCCACCACCCTCGGAAACCACGCCTCGGCGATGGTGCCGGATGGCGCGCCCCCAGGCAGCGTGGGCGCCGAGCGCAGCGACAGATGCCCGCCGTGGCGCTCCATAAACATTTGGCACAGCCGGAGCCCTAAGCCGGTGCCTTTCTCGCCGCGCGCGCCGGGGCGCCGCACGCGTTGCGGCCCACCCGATTCGGTGCGCGCCAACAGGGTGGTAATTTCGGTGGCAGCCAGGCCGGGGCCGGTATCGGTCACAGTTAGGGTGAGGCCGCCGGTGGTCGGTCGGGTGGCTCCGATGGTGACGGTGCCGCCGTTAGGCGTGAATTTGAGTGCATTACCTACCAGGTTGCGCAACACGGTGCGCACCATCTGCTGATCGGCGGTGAGGGCGAGCGGCACCGGTAACGGCTCACGGTACAACGAGATCTGGTGCGCGGCGGCGGTGTTTTGCCACAGCGCCACGCTCTCATCGAGCAGCACTTCGACCGAGAGCGGCGCGGGCGTAAACGACAGCTCGCCGGTTTGCGAGGCAGCCCAATGCAGCAGGTTATCGAGCAATTGATTGACTTGCCCCACGGCCTTGGAAACGAGCGGCGGTAGGTCGGCGAGGGCGGCTTGATCCTGGCGCCGGAGGTAGTAGCTGATCATCCCGGCTACGCCGTCGAGGGCTTGCACGGGGCCGCGCAAATCGTGGGCGATGAGCGCGTAGAGACGGTCTTTGGAAGCACTGAGTTTGGTCAGCTGCTCGCGCGAGCGGCGTAAACGCACGAACAGTAGTGAGCCGATAACCACACCAATCAGCACCAACCCCAATAAACCTACCAACGCCCAAACCTGCTGCCGGCGGCGGTCGGCGATGGCGTGTTCGAGTTGCTCGCGCTGGGTTAGGGCGCGGATGCGGGTTTCTTTGCGTTCGGTTTCAAATTGGACTTGCAGGGCACTAATCGCCGAACGCGTATCGGCCGACAAGGCCGAATCGCGGAGGGTTGAGGCGCGCCCCATGGCGCGGTAGGCGGCCTGGCCATCGCCGAGTTTAGAGAGGGCCAGCGCGAGCGAGGTCAGGCAGTCGGCTTCGGCGAGCGGCTGCCCCAACTCGTGGGCGAAGGCTTGCGATTGGCGGGCCAACGTGGCCGCCGCCGGTAAATCGCCCTTGGTAATCAGTAAATTGACCAAATGCTGCTGCTGCGTGATGATTTGCTCGGCGGCTTGCAGCTCGCGGTAAATCGTGATGGCGCGTTTTTTATAAACGATGGCGGAGTCAAGCTGTCCCTTCGCTCGGAATAAATCGGCGAGCGACTCCCAACTGCCCGCCAGGTAGCCTTTGTAGGCTTGCCGGTCGCCGAGGGCGCGAAGCTGGCGCCCGGCTTGTTGACTTTGCCGGACGTAAAGCAACGTCCGCCGCAGGAGCGAATCCGGCGGCCGGGCATCGTCGGGGAGTTGGAGCCGAAACGCGTACGCTTTTGCCAGGGAAGTGTACCCAGCGGCCACGCTGTACCAGTAGCGCGGATGCGCCTTGGTAGTGGCCTCCGACCAATGCACGCCTTGCCGGAAATACGCGCCGGCGCCGACGAAATCGTCCTGCGCGCCCGCCACCGTACCCAGACCCAGGTAGGCCCGCGCGAGGTAATACGCGTTTTCGGGCGGTTGCTCGGCCAGCCGCGCCACCAACTGATACTGGTGCGAGGCTTCGAGGTATTCTTGCTGATTGAGGACGATTCGGCCCAGGGCATCGCGAAATTCCATCTCCTTTTGGCGGTGCCGTAAGCGCCGCGCCAGGCGAGCGCCTTCCTGTACCACGGGACGCACTTGTTCGCCATCGGCCGACGCTTGCAGCGCGCGAAACAAGTGACTAAGCAACCACAACCGGTTGGTATCGGGCGGCGCCGTGGCGAGCGCCCGGCGCAGACTATCGATTTGCGGCGCGGCTGCTTCCTGCGCCTGCGCGGCAACCGGTAAGCTGAGCAGAACTGCTGCCGCCAATGCACCGACCAGCAAACCGGCGCGCGGAAAGGGCAAAGGATAGAAGCACAGCATCGAAACGAGACTGAAAGATTACGCGGCAAGATGGTGATGGCAGCCCCGCCCTCACTCTCTTGCGCTAATGTATTATCATTTCGACGATTATACCACAAGTTTTTGAATTATATGGTGATGGATTCAGCGCCAAGCGGGCTAGCCGAAAAGTCGGTAATCCTTTCGGCAGTAGTGGTGCTGGGTTGTGGTGCGACCTTTGGGCCGCACCACAACCCAACTGCCACGTTTCGTAGGCGCTGATGCTTTTGGGATGGCCTTACCCGAGCGTCAGTACCAGGTCATCGGCTTGCACGAGGGTGCCGCCGGTCAGGCTGATGGCCTGCACGGTGCCGGCCTGGGGCGCCGTGATGGTCGATTCCATCTTCATCGCCTCGATGACGAAAAGCGGCTGGTTAGCCTCCACGGCTTGCCCGGCTTCCACCATCACTTTACTCAGCAGCCCTTGCAGGGGCGCCCCGATTTGGGCGGGATTGGCTTTGTCGATTTTGGGGTTGGTTTTACGGGTAGATTCAACATTGCGGTCGCGCACGAGGAGCGCGCGGCTTTGGCCGTTGAAGGTGAAAAACACCGTGCGGTTGCCGTCGGCGTCGGCCTCCGACACCGAGTTGAGCTTGACCACGATGGTGTGGCCGCGCGCCATATCGATCACCGCTTCTTCGCCGGGTTGGAGGCCGTAGAAAAACACCGACGACGGCAGCACCCATACCTCGCCGAACGTCTCGCGGTGCTTCCAGTAATCGGCAAACACCTTGGGGTAAAGGAGGCTACTGAGCAGGTCGTTGAATTCGGCGCCGGAGTGGGCTTGCGCGAAGGCCGCCCATTCCGGCTCGAAATCGATGGGTTTGAGGTGTTCGTTGGGGCGGTCGGTGTAAGGTTTTTCGCCTTTGAGTACCAGTTTTTGAAGGCGTTTGGGGAAACCGCCTTCGGGCTGTCCGATGTCGCCGCGCAGCAGTTCTACCACCGAATCGGGGAACGAGAGCGTGGCACCTTTCAACAGCACATCCTCGGGTGTGAGGTTGTTGCTGACCATAAAGAGCGCCATATCGCCGACAACCTTGCTGCTCGGCGTGACCTTCACGATGTCGCCGAACAGGATGTTCACATCCTGAAACCGCTGTTTTACCTCTTCGAACCTATCGAGCAAGCCCAAGCTGGCGGCTTGCGGACGCAGGTTGGAATACTGCCCACCGGGGATTTCGTGTTGGAAAACTTCGCTCGTGCCCGCTTTCAGATCGGCCTCGAACGGGTAGTACAGCTCGCGCACGGCTTCCCAATAGGTACTGAACTCGTTGAGCGATTTTTGATCGAATTCGCGGTGGCGCGGGGTGTGCCGCAGCGCCTCCACGATGGAGTTGAAATTGGGCTGCGACGTGAGGCCCGACAGCGAGCCCAGCGCCACATCCACCACGTTTACACCTGCTTCAATTGCTTGCAGATAGGTAGCTGACTGCAAGGAACTTGTGTCGTGCGTATGCAAGTGGATCGGCAGTTTCACTGTCTCGCGCAAGGCCGTCACCAACTCTTTGGCGGCATACGGCTTCAGCAGCCCCGCCATGTCTTTGATGCACAGAATATGGGCGCCGGCATCCTCGATCTGCTTGGCAAGCTGGAGGTAATACGCTAACGAATATTTCGTACGCTTGGGGTCGAGAATATCGCCGGTGTAGCAAATCGACGCCTCGGCGAGTCCTCTGGTGCGGTTGCGGACGAAGCCGATGCACGATTCGAGCCCCTTCATCCAGTTCAACGAATCGAAGATGCGGAACACATCGACGCCGGTCTCCCACGCCTTCTCCACGAATTTCTCCGTCAGATTATCCGGGTACGCCTTATAGCCCACGCCGTTGGCGCCCCGAATCAGCATTTGTAGCAGAATGTTCGGCGCGAAAAAGCGGAGGCGCGAGAGGCGGTCCCAGGGGTCTTCGTGCAGGAAGCGTAGCGCGACGTCGAAGGTGGCGCCGCCCCAGCATTCGAGCGAGAACGTTTGCGGGTGCAGCCGCGCAAACCGCGCCAGGGGCTTAATCAGGTCGTGGGAGCGCACGCGTGTGGCCAGCAGACTCTGGTGGGCATCGCGCAGCGTGGTGTCGGTGTAGTGAATCTGCGGGTCGTGGCGGAGCCACTGTGCGAAACCTTCCGGTCCCAGCTCGGTCAGTTTTTGCTTGGTGCCGTCGGGCGGCGGGCCACTGAGCAATTCGGCCGAAATGCTGGGCATCCGAGGGGTGGGCAACACTTTGCCGGCTACCCGCGCGGCGGCTACGGCTTTAGCGGGCACATCGGGGTTGCCGTTCACGATCACGTCGCCGATGTACTGGAGCAGTTTCGTGCCCCGGTCGCGCCGCCCGCGCAGCTTGAACAGTTCCGGGTGATCCTTGATGAAATCGACGGTGGCGCGGCCCTGCACGAAATCCGGCGCCTGAATGATGTTTTGCAGGAACTGGATATTCGTTTTCACGCCGCGCACCCGGAACTCGTCGAGCGTGCGCATCAGCTTGCTGGCGGCACCCGCAAGGGTAGGGGCGTGGGCGGAAACCTTGACGAGGAGCGAGTCGAAAAACGGCGAAATCCGCACGCCGGGGTACACCGAACCTTGGTCGAGGCGGATGCCGAAGCCGCCGGCGTCGCGGTACGCCACGATGGTGCCGTAATCGGGCTTGAAGTCGTTTTCGGGGTCTTCGGTGGTGATGCGGCACTGAATCGCGAAGCCGGCATTGAGGCGCGCGTCGTTCGGTCCCATCCCGATCTCCGGCGATTCCAGCCGGTAGCCCTTCGCGATGTACAGCTGCGTTTTGATGAGGTCGATGCCCGTAATCATCTCCGTCACGGTATGCTCGACCTGCACGCGCGGATTCACCTCAATAAAATACAGCTTATCCTGGTCGGGCTGCACCAAAAACTCGACGGTGCCGATGTTGTCGTACTTCACGGCCCGCGCAATCCGCAGCGAGTATTCGTAGAGCAGATGGCGCTGGTGTTCGGGCAAACTCGGCGCGGGCGCTACTTCCACTACCTTTTGAAACCGGCGCTGCACCGAGCAATCACGCTCGAAGAGGTGTTGCACGTTTCCGTGGCGGTCGGCCACGATCTGTACCTCGATGTGCTTCGGCGCTTCCACGAATCTTTCGAGGAACACCGTATCGTCGCCGAACGCCTTGAAAGCTTCGGAGCGGGCTTCGTCGTAGGCCGCATCAAGCTGTTCGTCGGAGCGCACCACGCGCATGCCGCGCCCGCCGCCGCCGCTGGCCGCTTTCAGCATCAGCGGATAGCCGATGCGATTGGCCTCGCGCAGGGCGATACTTTTCTCCGTCAGCGGTTCGATGTTGCTCTCGATCAGCGGAATCTGGCACGCCAGCGCCACTTCTTTGGCGCGCACCTTATCGCCGAGGGCCTCCATCGCATCGGGGCTCGGCCCCACGAACGTAATGCCCGCCGCGCGTACGGCGCGGTTGAAATGCGCGTTTTCGCTCAGGAAACCGTAACCGGGATGAATCGCCTCGACGCCGTTTTCCTTCGCCACGCGCAGAATCTCCTCGATATCGAGGTACGGCTTCAGCGGCTCGTCGTCGCGCCCGATCTGGTAGGCCTCATCGGCCTTGTAGCGGTGCAGCGAATAGCGGTCTTCGTAGGTGTAAATGGCGACCGTGGGGATGCCCAATTCGGAGCAAGCCCGCAGCACGCGGATGGCAATCTCGCCGCGATTGGCGACGAGGACTTTGGAGAACGGCATTGGACGGAGACGGACGAGGGGTGAGGGGAGCGAACCGAACCGCGAACGGCGGTATAAAGAAACGCACCAGCGGGCACCCGCGCCCGGCCGCCCAAAAGGTGGTAACGAACGGCCGCTGGACTTGCCAAGATTGGTCCTGCCGCCTATCGATTTCTACCGCCTTGGCAAACGCTCTTCCCACGAGCCGTCGCCGGCAATCTTCCAGGCCGTGGAGCTGGTTTCGAGCGAATCGTTACCCAAGTACCGTTGCTCGTACTTGGTGGCAATCACGAACGAGCCATCCGGCGCCGCCGCCACTTGCTCATAGCTATTATTGATGCAGCCATCGCGCAATTTGATGGTGGCGCCGGTGACGGGGTCGGTACGGTATAGGGAACAGTCGCCCGTCCAGAAAATTACGTTGGCATCCCACGCCCAGGAGGCTTGCGCGTAGTTGCTCATCCCAGTCTTTCCCGCCTCGTTTTCCGGGAGAGACGCTAAGAGGCGACGCTCGTGCGTAATGAGTGAGTACAGCCATAAGCCGCGTGGCAAAGATGCGGGCGCATCGAAGGATGCAATCTGCTGCCCATCGGGTGAGGGGGAGTAATAGAAGGGCATATAGTAGTTGCCGCTAACCTGCTCGCTCACCATCGTCTTCGTGTTAAGCCGGTACAAAGCCGCATTCATCGTACTAAGCGTCTCTTGTCCATAGAGCAAATGCACCCCATCAGGCAGCCATTGCGGATTTTGGCAGTAGCCGGTCTGAAGGTTACGTAGAGACGTCAGACTATCGCCGTTGGCTTTCACTAGCCATAAGAAACCATTATAATCGGCCTTGGCAATCCACCCACGGCGGCTCCAACTGGGTAGCCAGATCTCGGTGAGCCGAAACTGGCTGGAATCCACGACCCCCGGCCCGTAAAGCTGGAAGCTGTGACCGTTGGCTTTAGGTGCGCGACCATCCAAGCCGTATTGTTGGGGGTTAGCCGGATTGATGACTGGATAGTAAAAACTCCAGTCCTTGCGCCGTATCCAATATTCGCCATACACATTCTCTGGGAAAGGTGGCGGCTGGCAGGTGGCGTCAGGCGGGGTTATGTCACGGTCGGGGGAGCAGCCTCCCAGCAGCGCACCGAGGCCGAAGCCAACGGCAACCAGCCACTTGTGCGGCGCCATAGCCATACGTTGCGTTTGCATAGTACTTACTCCACTACCAGGGTTTTCGTCATCACGGCGGTCGGGGTCACTACGCGCACGGTGTAAATGCCGAGTGGTTCGTCCTCAATCTCCAGTCGATCCAATTGATTCCCAACGGTTACGTTGCTGCGCTCTATGTGCTTGTGACTTACCCCTTGCGCATCAAGCAGATCAATCGTGACATTGCCCGATGTCTCGTTTTCGTAGCTAAGCGCGACCTCTTCCGTTGAGGGGTTCGGGTAAACAGTTACCTCTAGCGCCCTCTGTGGAGTGCAGCCGGGGCAAGGGTTTGGGGGGGGCGGTGTATCCGTGTATAAACTCAGTTGAAACTCAATGGAGCCCGTGTACGGGTTGTATGGAAAATAGCGGTTAATGGTTACAGTAGAGGAGCCAGTGCCGACGCGTTGGTATTTTATATGATATGCATATCCGCTCACCGTGGCAGTAGTGGAGTTCCAGCTATCCAATCTGACGCGCCCGTCGCCGAAAACGGCGCTGAACGGATTATCAAAATCTGCCAGAGAAGAAGGTACCTGTAGTGGCCAAGCGTCCAGAATGGTCGTGTTGGTTTGGCCACTCAGATAATGTGTAAAAGTGCTGCTTATCTTATACACATCCAGTATGTACTGCCCTGCTATCAATCCATTGTATGAGGTTGATAAGAAGTACGGAATATTCGTGGCAATCCGGGTACACGAGGTTCCAGGGTAGGTATTTACGCTGCCGGCCGGAATGATTTGACCGACGTGGTAAATATTCCGGCGAGGCTGTAGGTATTGCAGGGCAGCTGTGGCATCCAGCATCCCCCAGCCCGATAACTCGTCGTACCCAACGGCTTGGTCGGGAGCGCCAGCAGGCATAGATCCAAGAGGGAGCGGCGCGGCGCGGTCGGCGGCGGTTTTCTGCAACACCTGCTCAACGTCCTCGGTATACAGCCTCCCACCCGAAACGCGCGTCGGGCCGTAGTAGCCCCTTAGCAGCGCGGCTACGCCGGCCACGTGCGGCGCCGCTGCTGAAGTTCCTGCGAACCTGCCGTACGCCGTATTGGTGGCATTGGAAGTGCTGGCTACCAACATCGTGGTGCCGGGCGCCATAATATCTACCCCATTGCCGTAGCTAGAAGTATATATTTCGTTGGCATTAACATCACCGTTCGTCGGGTTCTTGAAGTTGCCATTGCTGCCACTAGCCGATACACTGATCACCCACTCATCGGGGAAACACGCCGGATATAGGAGTGGGTTGCCCCAAAAGGCATTACCCTCATTGCCACGCGAGGCAGCCAGTGTGACCGCATTGAGCCAAGAGGTCTTCACCGCATTTCGCAATAATCCATAATGTCGGCTAAATATTGCTAATGACTGTGGGGAAAATGCCATGCTCACATTCATTACATCGAGGCCAAAGCCGTTTTGGGAGCCTACAAATCTAGTGGCACCTTGTACAAGGCCGGTTGCCAGATGAGCGCCGGTAGAGTAACCATCTGGGCTCGACACGTTGAGGGAGTACAGCCGCACGCCCTGCGTGGCGGTACCATTACCGCCGGCGATTCCGGCTACTCCCTTACGGTTGTTGCGAATTGCGCCAATGATACCGGCCACATTTGTACCATGCCGCCCACCACCGGACACACTCGCCGGATTTCCTCCATATATGTAATCGACTACCGCTGCCACGTTAGAACCAGCTAAGGTGCCATTACCAAAATCGGCGGTGGTCTAATGTGCTGTGAAGCGGTATTTTTGACGATGGTTTTTACTCAGCATTTCTGCGCCCACTGCGGCAGCGCGGATATCCGTCGCAACGGCCATAGCAAGGGACGGGCAAAATACCAGTGCAAAACGTGTAA
>JANPJM010000064.1:0-9919 GCA_031425525.1 Hymenobacteraceae bacterium
GGTGCTACCGTAGGCAAGCAGGCCAGAGGCCCGCGCTCCTTTATGGTATAGGCTAAAAACCTAGTACCACATTGACGCCCAGTTGCCCGCTGCGGAAGGTTTTCGAGCCGATGCCATCGACGGTGCCGCTGCGCGACGCTGATTCGGCCTCCACTTCCAGGCCCAGGCTGAAGCTGCGCACGGGCAGCGTATAGCCCAACCCGGCCATCAGCGAGGTGCCGAGGGCGTATTGGTGGCGGTAGTGGTTGGCCTCGGAGTCGAAGCGTTTGGTGGTGAGCTGGCCGAAACCCACGCTGCCCCGGGCGTACAGTCCGCGCCCGAACGTGCGGCTCAGGCCGTAGTATTTGGCGGCGAGCGCGAGGTTGTAGTAATTGAAAATGTACTCGTCGCCGAAATCGCCTTTGACCGGCGCCCCGAACGAACCCGAAATGCGCGACCCCACCCCCAGACCGCGCCACTGCACGGGCGCCACGTAAAAGCCCGCCAGAATATTGTTGCCCGTACCGGGCGCCGCGCTGCCACCGAGGGCCTCGGTGAGGCGGGCGCGGGTGGCGCCGAAATACAGGGTCTTATTGAAACCCAGCCCTACTTCGGCGAACACCGGTAGCTTGGTGGTGGCGGCCTTTTCGGCAGCGACGGCGGCGGTTTGCGCGTGGGCGGTACCGCTCAGGCACGCCGAAACGACGGCGACGGCAGCGGTAAACAACGAGAAATTCAAGACCTTTTTCATCCGTGTTTTGGGGCGGGGGAAATGCGGCCCGCTTGCTGACAAAGGTCTTGGCTGCGCGAAGGCAGAAACGATGACCTGGGTTAAGAAACGCACCGCGCCGGCCGCCGCCGACACTAGCCCAAGCTAGCTGGCGCGCCCCCGAATCCGGCTCAGACTTTCGGGTTTCAGGCCCAGGTACGACGCCAGCAACCGCTGCGACACGCGTTGCACGAGCTGCGGACGGTCGCGCAGGAGTTGGGCGTAGCGTTCGGCGGGGGTCAGGTTGAGGAGCCCGGCCCCACGGGCGCGGCTGCCGCGGTACGCCTGTTCGGCCATCAGGCGGCCAAACCGCTCGAAGACGGGGCGCTCGTCGTAGAGACGGTAGAGATCGGCGCGCGGCAGGAGCCAGACGCGGGTCGGTTCGAGGGCTTCGATGCTCTGGCGGGCGGGTTTCTGGTCTAGGAAGCTGTCGTAGTCGGCGTACCACTCGTGTTCGAAGAAGAACTGGCCGGTGCGCTCCTCGCCTTCTACGGTGTAGTAATAGCGCAGCCCGCCGCGCTCGATGTACGCGGCGGCGTGGCAGATTTCTCCTTCGCGCAGCAGTAGCTCGTGCTTGCGCAAATCGCGCGGGAGCAGCACGGCGCGCAGGGCGGCAAAGTCGGTTTCGGTGAGCGGCATCATCGCCCGGAGCTGGGCGTGCAGCACCTCATCAATACCACCAGAAGCAAGCGGCGGAGTAGCCATACGATAGCGGGTAAGCTGGCGGATAAATTTGTGGCCTCGCCCGTAGTGGGCGCGCGGCGCCGTCGTGTCTGCACAAGCAATGAGCCAGCCTGCGGGTTTTGGCGCAACCCCGGCAGGGCACTCGGCGGCGGCCTCCTCGCAATGCCCAACCGCTTACCCCGCCCTGCCGTAATGCGCACGGCACTACCACGCTACGGCGCTACCTATTCGCCTTTTCTCGCTGAATTTCTTCTGCTGATGCCTATTTCTCCCCTCCGCCGCGCCCTGGGCGTGTTTTGTCTGACGTTTGCCCTCGCCGCCGCCGTGGCACCCTCTGCCGCCGGCCAGGGTTTCGTGAAGCGCTACATCAACCGCATCGTGAAGGATACGGCCGACGCTGCCGAGCCGCAGTTCTTCATTTATCCCACCGTCGGCTACTCGCCGGAGACCAATTTCGAGTTCGGCGCGAGCGCGCTGTATGTGTACTACGCCAACCGCGACACCACCAACCGGCTCTCCGAAATCAGCGCGTTTGGGTTTTACACCCTCGAAAACCAACTCGGTTTGTGGCTCGAAAACTCGATTTACACCGATAAAGACAAGTGGTTTTTCCTGGGCCGCGTGCGGGCGCAGCAATTCCCGTTGCTCTACCACGGCATCGGCCCCAACTCGCCCAAAGAGGCGGTGGCGCGCGTGGATGCCAACCAGCTACTGGTGCGGCAGCGGGTACTGCGGAAGTTTGCGAAGAACCTGTTTTTTGGGCCGGAAGTCGATTATCAGCAACTCACCTCCGTTGATTTCGTCGATTTGGGCCCTACCGAAAACGGCGTGCCCATTGCGCCGGTCGCTAAGCCGCGCGGCGCCACCGGCTCGCGTAACCTCGGCCTCGGCGCGGGCCTCGTCTACGATTCGCGCCACAACGTGCTGAACGTGCGCAACGGGTTCTTTTCGGAACTGGCGGCGCTGCGATATTCCAAAAAGGTAGGGTCTGATTTCGGCTTTACCACCGTCGTGTCCGACACCCGCATTTACCGGCCCGTGGGGCGGCGCAACGTGTTCGCGGCGCAGCTTTTGGGGCAGTTCACCGATGGCGGCGCGCCGTTCAACCAACTCGCGCTGTTCGGGGGCGAGAGTATCATGCGGGGCTATTACCTCGGCCGGTTCCGGGCCAACAACCAAGTGGCGGCGCAGGCCGAAATGCGGTTTTTGCCGCTACCGTTGGGCTTTTCCAAGCGGTTGGGCGCGGTGGTGTTCGGGGGGCTGGGCACCGTCTTCAACCGGCGGCAAAACGTGGAAGTGGCCGACCTGAAATGGTCGGCGGGTGCGGGCGCGCGGTTCCTGCTGTTTCCGAAGAAAGACGTATTTACGCGCTTCGATGTGGCGTTTACCGAAGAAAAGCCGGGCTTCTACTTCTTTATCGGCGAGGCTTTTTGAGAGAGGAGCGGCGCGGCAGACGCTGCCGCAAGCGCCGGGCTCAACTGCACAACGGATTTGGTGCTAACCACCGGGGCCGCACTCTGCGCCGCCGCTTGCCCGGCGCGCCATTCCGGCGCCAGCACCGACATCTCCACCGAACTCCAAAACTCGTCGCCGTACTTCACTACGTCGCGCAAGATGCCTTCCTGCTGAAAACCGGCGCGCAAATAACTGCGGATCGCGGCCTGGTTGAACGAGTACACGCCGAGGCTGATGCGGTGCAGCCCCAGTTCGGTAAACCCAATCCGCAGCACCTCGCGAATCATGCGCGTGCTGATGCCGCGCCCGCGCTGGCCGGGGTCGCCGACGAGCACGCGCGTGAGGCGCGCCGACTGGTCGCGCGGGCTCACGTTACCGAGCGAAATATGGCCTACGGCTACGCCCGTGGCCGTTTCAACGGCCTTATAAATGAACACATCCGACTTGCCGGGCACGTTAGAATCCTCCAGATACCAGTGCAGGGCGTCGTCGGAGAGGGGGAAGGAGAACAGCGCGCCGCTCCACTCGTGGAGGAGCTGCTTGGAGTCGATCCAGGCTTGCAGTTGCGGAAAATCGGCGGGCGTAAACGGTTCGAGGCGAATCATGGGTAGCGCGAGTTGAAAAGTGCGGGGAGGAGAAAGGAGCAGGGAAAATCAGGATAAAAGCGGTGGCGCGGGGCTGTCGGGCAGAACCGGCGCGGCGGCGGCAAAGTGCCGCATGCGGTAGGCCATCATCGCGGTATCGCCGAGCTGCCCCACCAGGCGGTAGTTGGCCACGGCGCCCACCGCCGCGCCCACCACCGGCAGGAGCTGCGCGAGCTTGGCGAGGTCGATGTAATCGCGGTATTCCTGCTGAAAGGTACGCCAGTCGAAATCGGCGCCATCGGGCGCGAGCGTCTCCGCGATGGCGCCCCAATCCTCCAACTGCTGGTACACGGCATTGCGCCCGTGCTGGCTCGAAAACGCCAACTGGAAGATGTACAGTAAGTACACGCGCTCGCGGAACTCGCGCACATCGTGGCCGTAGAGCGCGGCCACCTCATACAGCAGCTTCAGTTTGAGGCCGAGGAGCAGCGGAAAATCGGCGAGGCCAAGCAGAAAACCCGCCGCGCCGGTGGCTGCGCCTTCGGCCGTGGCCAGGTTGCGGTAGTGGTTGATGCGCTGCTGCACCGCCAGTTCGCGGGCTACCAGACTGAGCGGCCCCGGCACGGGCGGCGTGGCCGTAACCTCGGCCCCGAACAACACACCGCGCACCAACTGCTTGATGGTAGCCGTGATGGCGACGTGGATTTTCTCCGGAATCACGCGATTGATCCGCGTCTGGACGCCCCGCGTGAGGTGATCGACGAGGCCGGGACGGCGGCGCATCCGCGCTTGCCACATGCGCAGGGTGTGGTGGGCGTGGCGGTCGTAATCGGTCATGGAATGGCTGAGGGTTTTCGGAGACGCGGCAGTACCGGACTTTTCTACACGTCACCCGCGATCAACCAACAACCGAAAACTTCACAACATACCTTCATCTGCAAAAGAATAATACCCATCATCGGTGAAAATCAGGTGATCCAGAATCGGCAAATCGAGCAGCGTGCCCGCCTCGCGGAGCTTGCGCGTGAGGGCAATGTCGGCCTGCGACGGCCGCCGGTTGCCCGATGGGTGGTTGTGCGCCAGAATAATCGCCGACGCCAGATGGTCGAGTGCGGCCCGAAAAATGAGCTTTGGGTCGGCCACGGTGCCCGCCACGCCGCCCTGACTGATCTTTTCGACCCGCAGCACGTGGTTGGCGCGGTTGAGGAGCAGCACCCAAAACTCTTCGTACGGCACATCGAGCAGGTACGGCTGCAGGACTTCGTACGAATCGGCGGACGACGTAATCGTGACGCGCGCCGCCTTGGGAGTGGCTTTACGGCGGCGCCCCAATTCCAGCGCCGCCACGATGGCAATGGCCCGCGCCTCGCCGATACCCGGCGCCTTGCACAGGTCTTTGACCGAAAGCTGCGCCAGGGCGTTGAGGTCGTTTTGGGCGCGCCGCAGTACCTCCTGCCCTACCTGCACCGCCGACAGCTTGGTGGTGCCCGAATTGATGAGGATGGCGAGCAATTCAGCATCCGAAAGGGCCGCCCGACCCTTGGTGAGCGGTTTTTCGCGCGGGCGGTCGTCTTCCGCCCACTGGTTGATGGGCGTGCGGGGGGCGTCGGGGGAATCCATGTCGGAGCAGCTAAAACAGGTACGAGAAGCGTTGCGAAAGGCCGGCTTCCGTTCGTTCTTCGGTTGGCGAATATAGCCACTTGCCGGGCGGCACAATATCCGGGGGCGGCGCGCGTCTGCGGGCGGGCCAACCTTTGCGCCCCACGCGGTGGTTTAGGTACCGTGCGGCCCGCGTCTCGGCGGGCAGTTATTTCCTTTTTATGACTCGTTTTCTGCTGCTGATGGCCGTCTTGCTGGCTGTCGAAGTGTATGTTTTTCAGGCCGTTCGTACGGCTACCGGCCCCTGGAGCGCCGGCGCGCAGCGGCTCGCGGCGTGGGGCTACTGGGGCATCACGGGGGCCACGTTGCTGGGCATTATGGTCGTATTTTATTTTCGGTCGCGCGGGGTTGCGCCGCCCGCCTGGACGACTTACGCCTTCGCGACGGCGGCGGCGTTGTGGTTCTCGAAAATAATCGTCGTCGTATTTCTGCTCGCCGACGACCTCATTCGCCTCGGCAAAGTGACCCTCAACGCCGTGAGTACCAGCACGAGCAGCGGCGCACCGTACGACCCGTCGCGGTCGCGGTTTCTGGCGCTTTTAGGGCTGGGGGCGGCGGCCATTCCGTTCGGCGCCCTGGTGTGGGGGATGGTGAAGGGCGCGACCGATTTTCGCGTCAAGCGCCTCACGCTGCGCTACCCCAACCTACCGGCGGCGTTCGATGGCTTCAAGATTTTGCAGATTTCCGACCTGCACGTCGGCTCCTACAACGCCAACACGGAACCGCTGCTGCGGGCGTCGGCCCTCATCAATCAGCAAGGCGCCGACCTGGTGGTCATGACCGGCGACCTCGTGAACAACACCGCCCCCGAAGCCGAGCCGCACCTGGAGGCGCTCTCGCGCATTCGCTCGAAATACCCGCTCCTGAGCATCCTCGGCAATCACGATTACGGCGATTACGTGCAGTGGGAAACTCCCGCCGCCAAGCGCGCCAACCTCGTGCGCCTCAAGGAACACCACGCCGCCGCCGGCTGGAATCTGCTGCTCAACGAACACCGCATCATCGAAAAAGACGGCGAGCGCATTGCCATTCTGGGGGTCGAGAACTGGGGGGCGCGCCTCGGTTTCCCGCGCTACGGCGACCTCTCGGCCGCCCACCAGGGCACCGAGGCCGTGCCGTTCAAAGTCCTCCTCTCGCACGACCCTTCGCACTGGGAAGCCGACGACCAAGTGCTGGCCCGCTTCCCCGATATCGACCTCACCCTCAGCGGCCACACCCACGGCATGCAGTTCGGCATCAACCTGCCCACCTTCAAATGGAGCCCCGTGCAGTACGCCTACAAACAGTGGGCGGGGCTATACGAAAAAGGCCGTCAGCGGCTGTACGTCAATACCGGTCTGGGCTACATCGGCTACCCCGGCCGCGTAGGGTTCCTGCCCGAAATCACGGTCATCGAGCTGAAAAGGGCGTAGCCACCCCGCTCGCCCGGAGCTAAAGCTCCGGCGCGACCCAACCGGCGGGGCTCCCGCTCCGCCCCCGCACGTAAAAATTGGCCGGCTTCCCCCCTCTCTCCACCGAGCCACCCGCTGGTGCGGGTAGGGTATGGTTCGCTGTTTCCCAAGGCCGGTGTACCGCGAGTGGGAGGTGGTTCAGATGTTCCCAGTACTCACTCGCGGCGGGTGGGGCGTGGTTCACATGTTCCACGCCCTCACTCGTGGCGAGTGAGGGCCGGTTTACTGTTGCCCAGCGTAGGTGCGCCACGAGGGCAACCGGCGTTGTCACGCACCAGCTCAACGCGCGCCATGGCGGGCGAGACGCCCGCAAATCGTACACACGGGGCAGAGCCCCGCGCGAATGTCGCGCGTTACGCCTCGCTCATCACACCTTACTCGTCATTACTCACTTGTCACTCATCACTACTCCCTCCTATTCCCAACCCCAAAGGCCCAGCGCCCGTATGGGTGCTTCAAACCAAGTTCCCCCTCCCTAATTTCCATTAAAATTTCCTTTCCGATGAACAATCGAATGTGGATGGGCCCGCTCGCCGGCGCTCTCCTGATGTTTGGCGCTGCTTCCTGCGGCGACAACAAAGCCGTTGAAACGACTACCCAAGACAACTCGGCCTCCGGCGATACCGCCGTGGTCATCAGCGACGCCTCCGCCGACCCCGAAGCGCTGTACCGCATGCGCGGCCGTCGCATCGCCGACCGCGTGTACACCGACCTGAAGCTCACCGACACCACCATGCGCTCGCGCTTGGCCACCACGTATTACAGCCGCGCCAAGCGCTACGGCGAAATGCGGACGCAGTACCAAGCCGATACCACCGGCCAGTACAAAGCCATGCGTGAAGCCGAAATGGAGTACGACAAGGAGATTCAGGGCACCGTCCTGACCGACCCGAACATGTACAAGCAATACGAAATGCACCGCATGGACTACTCCGACGATAAGTACATGACCGACGACGCCTCGATGAACAGTGGTTCAGGCTCGATGTCGGGCGGGGAGATGAACAGCGGCTCCGCCGACGGTGGCAACATGTCGTCGGGCTCCGACGCCGAAATGGCTGCCGGCAAGATGGAAGGCGGCGGCGACAAAGCCAAAGTCAAAATCAAAGGCGAAGACGGCTCGAAGCTGAAAATGAAGGACGGCGACGTCAAGGTGAAAGACGCCAACGGCGAAAAGACCAAGATCAACGGCGACTAATCCGCCGCGCCGTCTGCTGGGCAACGCCCACGCTCCAATCCCGCTCCGACGCCTACCACGGCTTCGGGGCGGGATTTTTGTTTCCCCCATCCGTCGTTATCGCCCGCCCGGCCGGTGGGCGTTTTCTTTGTCGTACGTGACACGTAGCTTGATACCTTTCCTTCGATTACTGGCCGCGCCGCGTGCGCTTTCTGCGTTTCCCGTGCTGCTCGTCGGCGCGGCCGTGCTGCTGCTCCCGATGTGTTCGTGGGCACAACGTACGCCCGTTACGCGCCCCGCAGCGGCCAAACCGGCGCCTTTCGTGCGGGTGCGCGGGCTGGTGGTGGCCGCGCAAGACCACCACGCCATCCCGGGGGCGGGCGTGTTTGTGACGGCCACCCGCCAGGGCACCGTCGCCGATGTGTTGGGCGCCTTCCAGCTCACCATTCAGCGGACGGATACGCTCGTGGTGCGCGCCATCGGGTTTGCGCCACGCTTTTTTACGGTGAAGCCGAACACGCCCGACCAGATCGCCATCGAAATCGCCCTCGCCCCCGACAGCGTGCAGCTCGGCCAGGTAACCATCACCGCCGACCGCCCCGACCGCGCCGAAATCAACCGTGCCCTGCGCGCCATCCGGCGCCCTACCACTGCCCCGCCGATGCTCCGCCGCCCCGTGGGCAAGCCCATTTTCGCGCCCGGCCCCGTAGAAGCACCGCCGCCGCCGGAAGCTCTCCAAAATCCCGTCTCCTTTCTGTACGAGCAGTTTTCGCGCGCCGGCCGCAACCGCCGCAAGCTGGCCGAGTGGGAAGCCCAACGCGCCGCTGAGTTGGAGTGGGAGCGGCAGGAGCGGTTGGAGGGGCGGTAATTATTCAATTGTTACTATTTCTTTTTCTACCGAGGAAATACCTGACCTCGTTGGGTGCAATCTGGAATCAGACGGCCGTAAAAACTTGCTCCAAGCGCCGCTTGTGAGCCGATTCAACGAACAAGTAATGAATAGCTACTAGCGGCCCCTTGACGTGCTTTGGTATGCTGAATCACTGGGAACAGGAGCAGGGCATGAACGGCTCGGTTGGCACCGTCACGAACCTCGGCTGCCAGGATTTGGGTTGGGGCAGACGATGTGGTTTTCCAACACGCGGGGTGAGACGGAAGGTTTGACGGAGCCAGCAGGTGGCTATTTCACGGCCAGGCGTATATTCGCTGCCCAAGCCCTGTGTCTGTGAATTACTTGCGCACTAAAGCCGCCGTGGGCGCCATCAAATTCACCGTCGAGAAACAAGCCGCTGAGACGCTGGAGCCGGTTTATAATGGTGCGGAGGCGCTGGCGTGTTCGTTGGATAACCCGGAGGCGTGTGAGGCTTGCGGGTCGTAGAGATTTGGCTACATAAAAGGGGAAGCAGGAATGCTTCCCCTTTTATGTTCACTAATTAAATTGCTTTCAAATGCAACAAGGGGTCATCACGCTGTTAGATATTTTAGGCTGGAAAGGTGTTTGGCAGCGACAAGGAGATGACGAGCCTATAAAAAACTTAGAAAGCATCCTGTTTTTTACACAAGCATTATGCGATGCGCTTAACGAGAGACACAACGAAAATCATCCAGAAGCAGGCGCGCATTTTGAAGCCATTAGCATTTCTGACACAATCGCGATTGTGGGGTATCCTATTGCTTCAGAGAATTTGCCAGGAGGAGTGATGATATCTGAGCACGCAGCTCTTGCAGCACATATTGTGCGACACTCGTTAACGCACAGTATTCCAATGAGGGGCGCTATAAGTATTGGAAAATTTTCTGTAAAAGGTAATGTATTTATAGGTCCAGCAGTTGATGAAGTCGCTTCATGGTATGAAGCTGCAGATTGGATAGGAGTAAACGTAACACCTTCAATAATGCTTCAGCGGGAGAAGCTTAAGCAGGTAAAATCATCGTTTTTGTTGTCAGCAGGCAAAAGCATGCCCATGTTGGATCACTTGGTTGATTATCAGGTTCCACTAAAAGGCCGGCCCGCACAGTTACTAGAGCGTGTTATGCACTCTTGTGCGAAATTTGGGGATGCGAGTTCGAAATGGCTATCCGAGCGATGTGTCGGATGAGGAATGGGCGTTTGTGGCGCCCTACCTCACCCTGATTCGAGAAAATGCGCCGCAGCGGACGT
>JANPJM010000065.1:0-48548 GCA_031425525.1 Hymenobacteraceae bacterium
TGGGCGGTTGTGCGTCCTACCGCCCGCTTTTTAGGGGCGGCGGGGGCCGTCAAATTGTCAAACTGCGGACGTATGCCCGCACTACATTCACATACGAATGGATTACATCGAACTCACCGTCATTGCCTCCGCTGAGGCGGCCGAAATCCTGATTGCCGAATTGGGAGACCTGCCGTTCGATACGTTCGAGGAAACGCCGACCGGCTTCCACGCCTATTGCACCGAGGCCGATTTTGCGGAAGCCGAAGCACCCGCCTACGCGTTGATTGGGCATTACGGGCAGCAGTGGGCCGGTATCGAAGCGAGTCACCGTGTGATTACTCGCCAAAACTGGAACAGCGAATGGGAGAAGAATTTCCAGCCGCTGCTGCTCGCCGATGGGCAAGTTTCGGTGCGCGCGCCGTTTCATCCAAAGCCGGAAGGCGTGGTGTATGAGGTCGTGATTATGCCGCGAATGTCGTTCGGCACCGGCCATCACAACACCACGGCGCTGATGCTCGAAACGCAGCTTACGTTGGATCAGGACGGGCTGCGCGTGCTGGATATGGGCTGCGGAACGGGCATTTTGGCTATTTTTGCGGTGTTGCGCGGTGCCCGCGAGGTGGTCGCCATCGATACCGAGCCTTGGACGGTAGAAAACGCGCGCGACAATGCGGCCGAAAATCACGTCGCCGACCGCATCGCCGCGCACCTCGGCGATGCCGCCCTGCTCGCCCACGAAGCGCCGTTCGACGTGGTACTCGCCAACATCAATCGCAATGTGCTGCTGGCCGATATTCCGGCGTACGTGAAGGTGCTGAAAATTGGTGGGCCGTTGGCTCTCAGTGGGTTCTACGAAGAAGATTTGCCGCAAATCAGAGCGGCGGCCGAAGCAGCCGGGCTTACTTACGAAACGCATCGCGTGCGCGAAAGCTGGACGGCAGCCGTTTTTCGGAAAACTGAAACCTGGGACGAGAGCCTCGTTTGGACGTGGGGATTGTAGCAGTCGCGGGCCATTGCCGCTGAACTTTCGGCCCCCGGCCCGAACTTGCAGAGCTACCCGCCGACGCGGGGCGGGTCGGCCGGCTCGCTCTGGTTGCGCGGCGTTTTCTTCGTCCGTTCCGATGTCCGCATTTTCGCTCCGTTTTGGCCTGGTGGCCGCGTTGTTTTGGGTATTGGCGCTGCCCGTGGCCGGGCAGACCAAGCCCAAGTCGAAACCCGCCGACGACGGCTGGGGCGACCCCATTCCCGTGACGCCGGCCGCCAAGCCGAAGGCTAAAGCCAAGCCCGCGCCCGCCGGCGATGGCTGGGGCGACCCGCTGCCCGCCACGCCCGCCCCAAAGCCGAAAGCCGCGCCCAAAACCGCTGCCAAACCCGCGACGAAGTCAGCGCCCAAAACGGCGGCCAAGCCTGTAGCTAAACCCGTCGAAACGGCGCCGGAACCCACGCCCGAACCGCCCGCTGAGGCCGCTACCGACTTTTGGGGCAGCGGCGCCGACCCGGAACCCGACAAAAAAGACAAGCCTTCAACGACCAAAAAGAAGGTTTACTCCTTCATCAAGCTCTCGACCGATCCCGCTGTTTTTCCCGACGACGCCCGCAAGCTGCTCGACGGCGTGAAACGCGAGGATGTGAGCGACGACGCCCGGATGTTCCAGAGTACGTGGGCAGCCGGGCGGTTTGCGCCGGCGCAGCAGCAGCGCGTCATCGCCATCGCGCAGGTGATGGTCGAGCGCCGCTACAAGGCCAATCCGCATTACCGGCAGTTCTTCGGGTCGTTGGTGAACGCCGTAAACGAGCAGGCGCTCAGTGGGTCGGCCCTGGATGATTTGCTGACCGTTTTCGAGAAAACCCTCGCCAACGACCCGCCTGCCGCGATGGCGCGGCTGTTGAGCACCGTCAGTCAGGTGCTGAAGCAGCGCACGATGTACCAAGGGCGCACCAATTCGCTCAAATTTGCCGGCGGGCAGTTTGCGTTTCAGTACTACGACGCCACCAACCCGGCGCCCGTCTTCGGGAAACCGTACGAAAAGCCGAAACCTGAACCCGTGCCGGAGCCGGTAAAAGTGGCCGAGCCCGAACCCGCGCCCACCGCCGCCACCAAGCCGAAAACCAAGCCCAAAGCCAAGGCCAAACCCAAGCCCGCCAACGACGGCTGGGGCGCCTGGGGCGACCCCGAGCCCGTGCCCGCCGCCGGGGGCGGTGGCTCCGACGATGGGTGGGGCTCCTGGGATGCGCCCGCCAAACCGAAGGCCAAAAAGCCGAAACCGAAACCCGCCGCGCCCAAACCCGAACCTGCCAAGCCCGCCGCGCCCGCCGGGTGGGGCGATGAGCCTGTGCTGACCGACGCGCCCGCCGGCGGCGGCGGTGGTTGGGGCGATGAGCCCGCCGGGGGCGGCATGTCGAGCCTCGGCTACGCGCCCGAACCGATGCCGCCCGTAACCGGCGCCGTGCTGGTGCTGAAGGATGTTGATTTGGTGATAAGTTTGGCCGGAGGCGCCGTCGATTCGACGGGCGCGGCCGTGCCGGCGGGCGGCACCGTACTCAAAGGCACCACCGGCGCCCTGCTGCTTACAAAAGGGCAGTTTGTGGGCAACGGCGGCAGTTTACAGTGGGAACCCAAGCCCGGCAACGTGGCTACGGCCAAGCTCCAACAGTTCACCTTCGACATCACGAAGCCGGGTTTTAAGGCCGAAGGCGCCACGCTGGACTACCCGGCCGTTCTCGAAAAACCCATCGATGGCGTCCTCGATTACCGGGCGCTGCGGCTCGGCACGAAAGGCAACGCGAGCTACCCGCGCTTTGCGTCGTTTACGAATGATGCGCGCCTGACCAAGCTCGGCGACGGGATTTCTTACAAGGGCGGGTTTGCATTGGCGGGGGCGCGCATTTCCACGAATGCGCTCGATAACACGCTCTCAACCATTGGCCTGACGCTGAACGACACGCTGCGGCTGCGGGCGCTCTCGAACGCGTTTCAGCTCGGCGATTCGCTCATCACCGCAGACCGCGCCGTGGTGGTGATGCGCCAGCGCGGCACCGATTCCATCAGTCATCCGGGCGTCAAATTCAAGTATGCGGTGGGGCGCCACTTGGCAACGCTGGTGCGCAACAAAGGCCCGTTCCGCACCACGCCGTACACCGATTCGTACCATCAACTCGAAATCGGCGCCGAAATGGTGACGTGGGATATTCGCTCGCCGTACATCAATTTCGCGATGATTACGGCTAAGAATCAGGTGTTTGCGTCGTTCACGTCGAAAGACCGGTTTTCGGGCGAGTATTATCAGCAGCAGAAAACGACCTCGCGTTTCCACCCACTGCTACTGGTGTGGGCGTACGCGAAGGAGAAGAAAACGGAAACATTTTACCTCGCCGAACTGGCCGAGGCGCGCAAGATTCCGCTTCCAACGCTTGGAAAAGCGGTTGCGGGGCTCGCGCGCGACGGGTTCGTGACGCTCAACGGTCAAACCGGCCTAGTGACACTCAAGCCGAAGCTCGAACATTACGTGCTGTCGGCGAAGGGTAAGAAGGATTACGACCACTTGAATATCAACTCGTTGTCGTCGGCGGGTAAGAACGCCACCCTCGACCTGCAAAACAATGAACTGCTGGTGCGCGGCGTGGATCGGTTCAACTTTCTCGCCGATTCGATGGGCGTGTATATGGAGCCTGATTCGGGTTTCGTGCGCATCGACAAAAATCGGAATATGAAGTTCAACGGCCGCCTGACGGCTACGGACTTGTCGTTTGTCGGAACGGAGTTTTCGTTTGATTATGAAGGCTTTTACGTCGATATGGCGAAAATCGACTCGACCATCGTACACGACAAAAAGCTGAAAACCGGCGGCAAACCCGCCGCCATGACGCTCTCGTCGCCGGGCAAGCGCAGCTCGGGGCGGCTGTACCTCAACCGGCCCGACAACAAAAGCGGGCGCCGGAAGCTGGGGCGGTTTCCGTCGTTCGAGTCGCAGTCGGGCGCGTACGTCTACTTCTCCGACCCTGCCATCCAAGGGGGCGTGTACGATACGACGGTGTATTTTGAGGTGCCGCCG
Source organism: Hymenobacteraceae bacterium (assembly GCA_031425525.1). Taxonomy (GTDB): domain Bacteria; phylum Bacteroidota; class Bacteroidia; order Cytophagales; family Hymenobacteraceae; genus JANNMJ01. Next base: position 4,035 of record JANPJM010000065.1, read on the forward strand.
TTCCGCCTCGACTCGCTCAACGGCTCGGCTAAAGCGCCGGTGGGGCTGAAAGGCGTCTTTCACTCCGGCGGGATTTTCCCCGACATCACCACCGACCTCAGCCTCCAGGCCGATGGCTCCTCCGGTTTCACCTACAAAGTGCCGGCGGAGGGCATCGACGCGTACGGGGGCAAGGGTAAGCTGTTCAATACTATCAAGATGGACAACGGCGGCTTGCAGGGCGCGGGCTCGTTGCAGGTGAAGGAGGCAAAGCTAAAATCCGATCAATTTGTCTTCTACCGCGATTCGGCCGTCGCCGTGGGGCAATCCGTCACGATAGCCGGCACCCAAAAAGCCCCCAAACTCGAAGGCGCTGATTACCTGATGAAGTGGTACGCCGGGCGCGATTCGCTCACGATGACCACTCAGCAAGACCCCTTCAAACTCTACGAAGACGGTACGTTCACGTTTGCCGGTACGGCCATCGTGACGCCCGCCGGGCTCGGCGGTTCCGGCACGCTCGATGGGCCGTCGGGGAGTGTGGCATCGGAGACGTTGAAGATGGATTTGACCTCCTTCGACGCCCACCACGCGCTGCTCCTCATCAAAGGCCCCGACGAGCAGCACCCTGCCTTGAAGGCCAAAGACGTGGCCGTGCATTACGATATGAAAGGCGGCTTTGCGGAGTTTAGTCCTGAAACCGCCGGCACCGCTACTACTGAACTTACCGGTGTGCAGTTCCGCACCTCGATGCCGGGCGGGCGCTGGGATTTTAAGCGTAAGCGTGTGACGATGAAGGTGCCCGAAGGTGGCGGCACGTCAAATTCGTATTTCGTCTCGACGAAACCCGAACAGGACGGCCTACGTTTTCCGGCGGCCGGCGGTACGTACGATCTCGAAAAACTGCAATTACGCGCCACAGGCGTGCCGTACATCACGGTAGGCGATGCCCGGATTCAGCCCGATTCGCTGCGCGTGATCGTGACGGCCGGCGCGCGCCTCGACCCCTTCAAGCACGCCATCATCACGATGGACACGCTCACGAAGTTTCACCGGCTCTACGACGGCGAGATTCAGATTCAGTCGCGGCGGAGTTTTACGGGTTCGGCGTCGTACCGCTACGTCAATCGGGGCGACACGGCGACCATCCGCTTCAACGATTTTCGCATCGATTCGGCCTCCGTGCTGCTGAAAGAGAAGGCCTTAGCCGCCAACGTAGACCCCCTCGCCGACCCGCTCGCCGAGCCCGTGGAAGACAAAAAGGCCGACAAAGCTGCCGCCAAGGCCGCCCGCGAAGAGAAGAAGCGCCGGGCCATTCTGGCCGCCAACGCCGCTGCCACCGGCACGAGCTTCGGCGGTGGACCATCCACCAACGGCCTCGTGACGCGCGCCCGCGCGTTGGTGGGTGAGAAGGAGAAGGTGTTCGTCGCGCCGCGCATTCAGTACCGTGGTGGGATGGCCATCGTATCGCGGCGGCGCGGGTTTTCCAACGAAGGCGAAGGCCGGCTGCGGTTGAGCAAGGACGTAAACGCGAGCGACTGGTTCCCCGTGACCGACTCCATCGACCCGGCGAACGTGCGCATCCCGATAGCCGGCCTGCGCGCCGCCGACGGTTCGCCGCTCGTCACGGGCATCGTGCGTTCCGATGGCACGTCAAAACTCTACCCGCTCTATATGGGCGTCAAGCAAGACCCCGCCGACTTGGTGATGTTCGAGGTGGCCGACGTGCTGACGTACAACAAGGCGAAGGACGAGTTTACGATGGGCTCCGACAAGCGCGACGGGTTTGAGGTGAACGAGGGCAACGTGCTAACCTGGAACGGCCGCAACGGCGGCGCCACGATGCGCGGCACGCTCAACTTCATCAACAACAACCCCAATTTCAAGGTCGAGGCGGCGGGGTTCGGCACGGGCATCCCCGATTCGGGCGTGTACGAGCTGAATACGATGATTTTGCTCGATACCAAACTGCCTGGCAAAACCACCAGCACGATGGGCGCCAACCTCGCCAAATCGAGCGAAGGCGCGATGCGGGCGCTCGAAATCGGCGAAGACCTGACCTCCAAACTCGGCGATCTGGTGGGCTCGAAACTCGCCAAACAGTATGCGCAGGTGCGGCCGGGCGCCGCGCCGGATGCGCTGTTCAAGCTGTCGCCGAAGTTCGATAAAACGCTTGTGCTGAACAACGTGCAGCTCAAGTGGAGCCGCAAAAACCGGGCGTGGTACAGCGTTGGCGCCATCAGTGTATCCAACGCCGGTACCACCCCCGTGAATGCGCAGATGGAGGGCTACCTCGAAATCAAGCGCGCGCCCGAAGGCGATTACGTGGAGTTGCTGCTGGAGCCCGACCCCAGCACGAGCTACCACTTCAAGTACGCCAACGGCACACTGCTCGCGTTTTCGTCGTGGGAGAATTTCGCCAACGAAATCATCGAAAAACAGCCGAAGGAAGATTACCTGACGGCGAGCCAATTCGGCGTCTGGCCGGGCGATGAGTTTCAGAAAGACCAGTTCCGGGGGTGGTTCCTGAAGCAGTACCGCTCCGAAGAAGATCGCCGTAAGCTCAAGCGCAAACCCACCAGCTTTGCCACACCGGCGCCCGCCCCCGACCCGGCCCCCACCGACGACGCGAGCGCCGATACCGGCAAGAAGAAGAAGAAAAAAGCCGACGACGCGCCGCCCGCTGAGCCCGACGCCAACAGCAATTTCAGCCCCGACCCCGCCACGGAACCGGCACCCGAGCCCGTCAAGAAAAAGAAGAAAAAAGCCGAGGAAACGCCCCCCGCCGAGCCTGCGCCCGACGCCACGGCCAGCCCAACTCCAGCCGCCGAACCCGCTGCCGAGCCCGAAAAGAAGAAAAAGAAGAAGGAAAAAGAACCGGAACCCGTACCCGCCGAGCCCGCGCCGGAACCGGTCAATCCCAACTTCGCCCCATCCGAAGGTGATGCCCCGGCCGAGACGGGCGGCAAGAAGAAAAAGAAGAAAAAGGCTGACGAGTCGAACTCCGACAACGGCGCATTCGGCGAGCCGACTACGCCCTAGGGTGCCACTGATGATGCCCGATACGCCACCGCCCGACCGAACAGCTTTCGGTCGGGCGGTGGCGTGTACAGCCGCTAGGCGCACTGCCGCCGCGCCGCCGCCGTACTTTCGCCGCCTATGGCTCCTCCCGCGCTGCTCCTCCCCGCCGCTTTCGTTCTCGCGTATTTCCTCGGCGCCATCCCTACGGCGTTGTGGGTGGGGCGGTGGTTTTACAACCTCGATATTCGGCAACACGGCTCCGGTAATTCAGGCGCTACCAACACCTTTCGGGTGCTGGGGCGGCGGGCAGGCATCGGCGTCCTGACGTTCGACATTCTGAAAGGATTTCTGGCCGCATTTCTGGCCCACGGGCTGCTGCGGGCGGGCGCCATCGGGGCTGAACACCTCGTGCGTACTGAGCTGGCGTTGGGCCTCACGGCGGTGCTGGGGCACATCTACTCGGTGTTCGCGGGCTTTAAAGGCGGCAAAGGTGTGGCCTCGCTGTTGGGCGTGGTGCTGGGCGTAGCGCCGCTGCCGGCGGCCGGGTGCGTGTTGATTTTTCTGGTGATTCTCTGGTTTACGAGCTACGTTTCAGTCAGCTCAATTACGAGCGCTGCCGCGTTTCCAGCCCTCGTGCTGTTGCTGGGGCCGCGCGACCCGTGGCTGCTCGGCTTCGGCGCGCTGGTGGCGGGGCTGGTGGTGTACACGCACCGCGTAAACATTGGGCGGCTGCGGGCGGGTACGGAGAGTAAAGTCGATCCGTTCGGGCGGCGGCGCTGAAGGTGCGGCGCGTGCGCCCGGCGCGGCGTTATTTTGTGACGACAAGCCGTTGCGCGGGCCGAGTGCCCGCGCCGGGCTGCGGAACGCGGATAGAATGTCCGCGCTACGACCGTTTCGCTTCCCTTTTCAACCCGCGTTTTCAACCCCGCCGATGACCACCACCGAGTACCTCCACGCCAACCAACAACGCTTCCTCGACGAGCTGCTCGATTTGCTGCGGATTCCGTCCGTTTCGGCCAATGCGGCGCACAAACCCGACGTACTGCGTTGCGCTGAGGCCGTGGCCGCGCGCCTGCGCGAAGCCGGTGCCGATAGCGTGGAAATCTGCCCCACGGCCGGTAACCCCATCGTGTACGCCGAAAAAATGGTCGGCCCCGACCTACCTACCGTCCTCGTGTACGGCCACTACGACGTGCAGCCCGCCGACCCGCTCAACTTGTGGTCGTCGCCGCCGTTCGAGCCGGTCATCAAAGATGGCAACATCTACGCGCGCGGCGCCTGCGACGACAAAGGTCAGATGTATATGCACGTCAAGGCGTTGGAAGCGATGGTGCGTACCGGCACCCTGCCCTGCAACGTGAAGGTGATGATCGAGGGAGAAGAAGAAATCGGCTCCAACAACCTCGGTATTTTCGTGCAAGCCAATAAGGCGAAACTGGCGGCCGATGTCATTCTGATTTCGGACACCTCGATGCTCGCCAACGATGTGCCCTCCATCGAAACCGGCCTGCGCGGCCTCAGCTATCACGAAGTGGAAGTGACCGGCCCCAACCGCGACCTGCACTCCGGCGTGTACGGCGGCGCCGTAGTAAATCCCATCAACGCGCTGGCGAAGATGATTGCCTCGCTCCACGACGCGCAGGGCCGCATCACGGTGCCCGGTTTCTATGATGAAGTAGTGGAACTGACCGCCCAGGAGCGCGCCGACCTCGCGCGCGCGCCCTTCGACGAGAAAATCTACTGCGACGATTTGAAGGTGAGCGCTACCGGTGGCGAGGCCGGCTATTCGTCGCCCGAACGTGCCTCCATCCGGCCCACGCTCGACGTCAACGGCATCTGGGGCGGCTACATCGGCGAAGGCGCCAAGACGGTGCTGCCGAGTAAGGCGTACGCCAAAATCTCGATGCGCCTCGTGCCCGATCAGCGTTCCGAAGACATTACGGCCAAATTCCAGCAGCATTTCGAGAGCATCGCGCCCGCCGGCATTACCGTGAAAGTGAAGCCCCACCACGGCGGTGAGCCCGTAGTGACCCCCACCGATTCGGTGGCGTACCGTGCGGCGGCTAAAGCGATGGAAACCACCTTCGGCAAAACCCCGATTCCGACGCGCGGCGGCGGTTCCATCCCTATCGTGGCGATGTTCAAGAGTGAGTTAGGGATTGATTCCGTGCTGCTCGGCTTCGGTCTCGATTCCGATAATATTCACTCGCCGGACGAGAAATTCGGCATTTTTAATTTCTACAAAGGAATTGAAACACTGCCGTATTTTTATCAAAATTACGCGGCAGCCGTAGCGGGCCAGTAAGCTGAATTCTGTGGGTGTCTGCGGGTTTGCAAAATTTGTCATTGCGAGGAGGCTTGGAGCTTGCCACGAGCGAAGCGTGGTGGACGAAGCAATCCCCGTTTGCTCGGCAACGCGGTTAAATGAACGCACCGCGCCAACGAGGATTGCTTCGTTCCTCGCAATGACAAAGCGGTTGGGAGCGGTTGGGGCGTTTGCCTTGCTACATATCTCTCCCACCCAAGCTCAAAATCCCACGTCCGATACTGCCGCCGCCCCCGCCCCACTGACCATCGGCGCGGCACTGCACGGCGCGTTCATCGTGGCGCATACGCCTAAAATAGACCACCTTACGCGCTCGCACCCGACCGGCGGCGAGGTGCGCGCCGAGTGGCAAGCAACAGGCCGTAAGCCGTGGCACGCGGCGTGGCGCTACCCCAAAACGGGCATCGCGGTGGCGTATTACGATTTACACAACCCCATTTTGGGGCATTGTTTTAGCGTCAGTCCGTACGCTACCAAATTTATTTACCGATCGGCGCGGCAGCAGGTGCATTTTCGATTGGGCGTGGGTATCGGGTATTTTACCAATTCCTTTTCACTGACCGATAACCGCAAAAACACCATCGTGAGTACGCCGCTCAACGCAGCTATTCATTTTCGGTTTGAATACGCGCTGCGCATCAGCGAGCACCTTGATACGGAGGTAGCGCTGGCGTTTCAGCATTATTCCAACGGCGCCACTTCAAAGCCCAACTTCGGTATCAACCTGCCCACCGCGAGCGTAGGTTTCAGTCTACACCGGAGCCGGTGGCTGCCGCCATCGGGGGCGCGTACGCTATTACCGCTGCCGGCCGGCCAACGGCGGTGGTTCGTCGATCTCGCGACCAGCGTCGGGTGGCGCCAATGGAGCCCCTACGACCGGCGCCGCTACCTCGTCAATGGCGTCCACGGACAAGTAGGGCGGCGGATGAATCAAAAAAACAACCTAACCGCCGGCCTCGATTATTTCTACGACCGCTCGCTGTTGGTGCAGCGCGTCGTCGATACGATTGATGTCACGTACCGCCCTTCCACGACGGTTGATGTTACGAAAATTGGCGCCGTGGTGGGCCACGAGCTGCTATTGGGCCAATTGGCGTTCGATTGGCATTTTGGGTGGTATTTGTACGCGCCGTACCGTTCGGCTACGCCGTATTATGCCCGCATCGGGCTTAAATATTTATTTACGAAACACGTGTTCGGGTGCGTCGATTTGAAGGCGCATCGTGGTTCGGCGGATGTAATCGAGTGGAAGGTGGGGGTGCGGTTGTGAGGGGCAGTAAGGAACGTAACGCCACGCTCCTGCTTGGCGACCCAACTAGCGCGGCAGTTGTGTAACGTAACGCCAAGCTCTTGCTTGGTGGCAGTCGCTCGGCCGCACGCCAAGCAGGAGCTTGGCGTTACCTTATTATATCTCACAACTCCAACTCCCGCAGCGCCTTCGCTTTCCAGGCCGTTACGGCCACTACCAGCAGCGTCATCAACCCCCCAAATGCTACGCTGGGCTGCGTGCCGAGTAGCCGGGCCATCGCGCCGCTCTCGAACGCGCCGATTTCGTTGGACGAGCCGATGAAGATGGAGTTTACCGCCGACACGCGCCCTTTGATGCCTTCCGGCGTGTGCAAATGCAGTAGGTTGGAGCGCAAGATGACCGACACGGCATCGAAGGCGCCCGTTGCAAACAGCAACCCCAGCGATAGCAGAAAATTGGTGGAATAGGCGAAGCCGATGGTTGCTAAACCAAACCCCGCCACCGCCGCCAGCAGTTTGCGGCCCGCCCGCCGCCGTACGGGCGCGTAGTTGAGGATTGCCAGCATCAGCACCGACCCCACGCCGGGCGCGGCGCGCAAAAAGCCTAGACCCTGCGGCCCCACCCGCAAAATGTCTTCGGCGTACACCGGCAGCAGCGCCACGGCCCCGCCGAATAGCACGGCGAAGAGGTCGAGCGAAATCGACCCCAAAATGAGTTGGTTGTTGAACACGAAACGCAGACCCGTCGTCAGACTTTCGGCGAGCGGTGGGCGCTCGCCGACGCGCGGCGGCAGCGCCCGCTGACGCACCGCCACGCTCAAAATCACCAAGGAAATCATCGTGAGCGCCAAGTCGACGCCGTACGCCACCGGCAACCCCGCAAACCCAATCAGCAGTCCGCCGAGTGCCGGGCCGGCCACCGAGGCCGTTTGCCACGTCGTGGAACTCCAGGTGATGGCGTTGGGCAGGATGGCGCGGTCGGGGATGAGTTGCGGCATGAACGAGAACAGCGCCGGCGAAATGAACCCGCGCGTGAGGCCGCTCAAGAAGATGACGGCGTAAATCGGCGTCGCCCCAAACCGCGTCAGCAGCGCGCCGAGCGGGTTGTGGAGGTCGATGCCGCCGGGGTGCGCATTAGGCAGCACGAAACTCCAGAGCAGCGCCGTGCAGATGGCGAACCCCAGCGTGGCCAAGCGCACAATGCGCCGGCGCGGCACCGAATCGGCCACGTGCCCCGCCACCAACGACACGGTAATGCTCGGAATGGCTTCGGCCAGCCCGATGAGGCCGAGCGATAACTCGTCGTGCGTGAGCTTGAAAACCTGCCAGCCCACTACCGTACTCTGCATCTGCAACGCCAGCGTAAGGGCAAAACGAGCGGCGATGTACGCCCTAAATTCGGGCAGCCGCAGGGCAGCGTATGGGTCGTGGGGGCGCTGCACCGGGGCAGCGGGCGTGGTCGGTTGGTCGGGCATTGCTTCAGGACGGCGGGCCAGACGCAACGGCCTGACCCGACAAAGGTTGTCGGAAAAAACCAGCCGCCTAGTGTACTTTAGGGGCGCGTACCGGTTTGAGTTACGATTTTTAGTTTCTCGCCACTGCCTCGCCTATTCCGTATGCCTCCATACAGTTCATTCTTTTCCGGCGATCTACCCTCCGGGCCTGAACACACGCAACCCGACCAGCTCACCATCGAGTACCGGGCCGCCGAAGAACTGATTGCTGTGCGTTGGGTGGGTTCGTGTACGATGGAGCGCCTGCGCGATGTGTATGTGCGGGTAGCCGCTTTATTGCAGCGTACCGACGCCCACCGCGTGCTGTTCGATACGCGTGAGCGCGCCGTCATTGGCGAGGAAGCGGCGCGGTGGGTCGCCACGGAAGCCTATTCCGTCTTGCTCGACGGCCGAACCACGCCGCTGCGGCTGGCCTACGCCGTACCGGAAGCCGTAGTGGAAGCCTTTGGCGGCGGCCAACCCGAAACCCTCAGCGAGCGCCTACGGGTGGGGGTTTTCGCGACGCCCGGCGCGGCCATTGCGTGGCTGCGGCAGTCGTAGCTGGTGCGCTGAACTACACTCGCCGGTACCCTCTTGCGCCGAGCGGAAACCAGCTTCGGAACCGCTCTCAAAAAAATAAAATAAAAAAGTTCGTCTTCCACACAATATGCCCGCCAGGTGCATCGTTAAAGGCCAACTTCTGCTTCGGCAACCTTCTGCGGCGCGCTTCTTGCGCCGCCCCGCACTGACCGATTAAAACCCGCGCCGACCCCGTTTTCTATGTAGTAGAGCTCTACGTTCCCCCTTTCTGTACCTTCCGGTGCAAGCTCTCTTACGTATGAACTTCTCTGCGCCCGCGCCCGCTGCCGCGTCGTCTGCCGACGATGCTACCCTCGTTGCCCGTTATCTGGCCGGCGACGACCACGCGTTTGCCTCCTTGTTGGGGCGCCATCAAGGCCGCGTGTTCACGACCCTCGTGCTTATTGTGCGCGACCACGCCCTCGCCGAAGACCTCACCCAAGATACCTTCATTAAAGCTGTGAAAATGCTGCGCGACGGACGGTACAAAGACGAAGGAAAATTCGGCCCGTGGGTGTACCGCATTGCCCATAATCTCGGTATCGACGCCACGCGCCGCGCCAAGCGCAAAGTGACGATCTCGCTCGATGCGCCGCTGGGGTATGGCAGCCATACCGACCGTTCAGGCGCTACCGTGCCTGGCTTGGCGGCGTTCGTGGCCGATTCCACCGCGCCATCGCCCGAAATGGTGACGATTCGGAACGAGAACCACGACGCCCTGCGACGCCTCATCGAAGACCTGCCCGTCGCGCAACGGCAAGTACTGCTGATGCGCCACTACGGCGATATGACGTTTCGGGAAATCGCCGATGCCACGGGGGTTTCCGTCAATACCGCCCTCGGCCGGATGCGCTACGCGCTCATTAATTTGCGGCGGCGGATGCTGCCCACCGCCTCCGCTACCGGCGCCTCGGTGCTGATGGCCTTGTTGCTGGCCGCCGGCGGCCTGCCTACCAACGTGCGCCTGACGCGCACCGTCCCATTTTTATATTCCACGTCCACCGAAACCGACCCCGATGACCCAAATTTTTACCCAGGAAACGCTGATCCGCTACGTCTACAACGACCTGCCTGATCGCGACCGCCGCGACCTCGAAACCGCCCTCCGTCACGATGCCGAACTCGCCGCCGAGTGCGCCGAGTTGCTGCACCTGCACGCCGCCCTCAATGGCCTGCGTATGGAGCCGAGCGCCCGTACTACGGAAGCCATTTTGCGCGCGGCGCGGGGGTGAGCTTATTGGTGATGGCGTGATTGCGGACTCCCGTACATCGCCCGCGCCGGGCTGGAGCCCTGTGCGGACGGTTGCGACAGGAATGAATTACTCCGAAAAAAATACCCGCCGTACGCGGTCGCTCACGTTGGTGAGGAGTTCGTAGGCGATGGTGCCGATGCGGGCGGCGAGGGCAGGCAGCGGCAGATTGGGGCCGAAAACTTCGGCTACATCGCCGGCGCGGACTTCTGGGATGGTGGTGACATCGACCATCGTCATATCCATACACACGTTGCCAATGATGGGCGCGCGCTGCCCGCGAATCAGCACCTCGCCGACGCCGCGCGAGAAACGGCGGTCGTAGCCGTCGGCGTACCCGATGGCGAGCGTGGCGATGCGGCGCGGAGTATCGTGCGCTTCGCCCCGGCGGCCGTAGCCTACGGTGGCACCCGCCGGCAAGTTTTTCACCTGCGAAACCGTGGTGCGCAGCGTGCTGACGGGCCGCAGTGCGTCGGGGGCGAGCGAATCGGTGGCATCGACGCCGTAGAGGCCGATGCCGAGGCGCACCATCTCGAATTGGGCTTCGGTGGCGAACCGCGTAATGCCCGCCGAATTGAGGACGTGGCGCATCGGGCGGTAGCCGAGAGCCGTGCAAACCGGCTCGTACAGCGCCGCGAAGGCGGCGAGCTGCTCGCGCGAGAAGGCGTCGTGTCGGGGCTCGTCGGCGGCGGCCAGGTGGCTGAACACGCTCTTGACGGTAAGGCGCGGGCCGTGTTCGCGGAGCAGATCGAGCAACTCGGGCAAGTCTTCTTCGGCAAAACCGAGGCGACGCATCCCGGTGTCGAGCTTGAGGTGGATGGGCGCGGATTCGTCGGACGGCCAGACAGCGAGCAACTCCCGGAGCTGGTCGGCGGCGTAGACTTCCGGCTCCAGGTGGTGGGCGCGGCAGAGCGGCAGCGCATCGGGGGAGGGGTTGAGGACGAGAATCGGGAGCGTGATACCGGCTTCGCGCAGCCGGGCACCTTCGTCGGCGAAGGCCACGCCGAGGTAATCGGCGCGGTGAAATTCGAGCAGGGAAGCCACTTCGTAAGCGCCCGCGCCGTAGGCCAGGGCCTTCACCATCACGAGCAATTTAGTGTCGGGGCGGAGGCGGGCGCGGAAGAAATTGAGGTTGTGGACGAGCGCATCGAGATTGACATCCAGCACCGTTCCGTGGACGCGCGGACTCAACACGGCCACCACGCGCTCCAGGCCAAATGCCCGCGCGCCCTTCACGAGGATGGTTTCGTCGCGAAAATCGGCGGCGCCGAATGTTGTCAGCAATTCTTCAACGGAAGCCAGAAATGTGCGCGTGGGCGCGGCGCGCGCAAACAGGTCGGCGTGGCGCAGTAATTCCGGGCCGATGCCGATGAGGCGCGTCACGCCGTGGGCGCGCACGAGGGCGGCCACCCGGCCGTACAGCTCGGCGGGCGGCAGGGCGGTTTGGGGGATGTCGCTCAGAATCAGCGTTCGGCCGCCGGGGCGCGGCTGTTGGCGGAGCGAACCGAGGGCGATTTGCAACGACGCCAGATCCGACGAATACGAATCGTCGAGGAGGTAGCAGCCGTTGAGCCCCTCGCGGCGTTCGAGGCGCATCGCCACGGGGTGGAGGCGGTCGAGACGGCGCTGAATGTCGGCGAGCGGCGTGCCCTGGCCGAGGAGGAAGCTCACGCCGTGCAGCGCGTTTTCGATGGATGCCGCGTCGGGGAAGGGAAGGGTGAGGGTGGAAGGGTGGGAGGGTGGGAGGGTGGAAAGGTGAAAGGTGTTGGGGGTTGCGGTTTCGGTGAAGTGAACGGCGGCGGCGGGGTGGCCGTGGCGGCTCCAGGCGAAGGCGGGTAGGCCGCGCGCCTGGATGGCGGCGTGGACGGCGGGCTGATCGGCGCAGTAGTAGAGGCGCTCGACGCCCGCGAAGAGCAGCAGCTTTTCGCGCAGCTTTTCGGCTTCCGAAGTAAACCCTTCGGCGTGCGCCGGCCCCAAGGTGGTAAAGAGGCCCAGCGTAGGCTGCACGACGGCCGCGAGCCGCGTCATCTCGCCGGGCCGCGAAATGCCCGCCTCGATGATGCCGAGCGTGTGGTCGGGCGTGAGGCCCAGCACGCTCAGCGGCACGCCGAGCTGCGAGTTCCAGGATTTGGGCGAGCGCCCGACGCGCTCATCCGGCCCCAACAATTGCGTCAGCCACTCTTTGACGATGGTTTTGCCGTTGGAACCCGTGATGGCCAGCACCGGCAGGGTGGGCGGCAGCGCCCGGCGGTGCGCCGCCGCGCGGGCCTGCAGCTCGGCGAGCGGGTCGGGGACGCGCGTGATCTCGGCCCCTGGCAGCGCGGGCAACACGGTATCCATCGCCACCACAAAGTGCCGCACGCCGCGCGCGTAGAGGTCGGGGATGTAGCGGGCGCCATCGCGCCCGGCCGCGCCGCGCAAGGCGAAGAAAACGGCCGTGGCGGGGTCGGCGGGGAGGGCCTGGCGGGAGTCGGTGAGGGGCAGCACGGAGGCGAAAGTAGGTGAGAGGTGAGAGGTGAGAGGTGAGAGGTCAGAGGTCAGAGGTCAGGGGTGAGAGGTGCTTATGCCAATTACTTCGCACCTCTTCCTGCCAGCGCCCCCACACCCAGCGCTATCACGGCCACTACGGCCAGCGACAACCGTAGCGTGCCCCATTCGGCGAGGAGGCCGATGGCGGGCGGGCCGCTCAGGAAGCCGAAAAAGCCGAACGTGCTGACCATTGCGATGCCTACGGCCGGCGAGACGGTACCCGTGCGCCCCGCCGCCGCGTAGGTCAGCGGGATGACGGCCGCCGTGCCTGCGCCCACCAGCGCGAAGCCGAGCAGGGCGGTGGGCAGCGCGGGTAAGGCCACGGCCAGCGCCAGCCCGCCCGACATCAGCAGGGCGCTCAGTTGCAGGGTGCGCGCGAAGCCGAGGCGCGCCGAAATACGGTCGCTCAGGAACCGGCCGATGGTCATGGTGCCCAGAAAGGCGGCGTACCCGGCGGGCACCCACGCTTTTTCGGCCTGCACCACGCGCTGGAAATACACTCCCGACCAGTCGTACATCGTGCCTTCGCAAATCAGGCCGCAAAACGCAATCAGGCCGAGGCGCAGCAGCAGGGCATCGGGTTTTTTGAAGACGAACCCGTTGCCCGCGCCGCGCCCTTTTACGGGGGGCGGCAGCGCGGGTGCCAGCAGTAGTAACAGCACGGCCAGCCCGCCCGCCACGCCCAAAAAGTGCCCCAGCGGCGCGGGGGCGCCAAATTTGGCCAGCCCCGTAGCCAGCAACCCGGCGCCGAACCCGGCCAGACTCCAGGTGCCGTGGAAGGCGCCGATGATGGGTTTTTCGGTGCCGTACTGGTCTTGTACGTCGAGCGCTTGGGCGTTCATCGCGATGTTGAGGAGGTCGCCGGCGAAACCAAACAGCGCCAGCCCGCCGGCCAGCGCCCACACGCCGGGCGCCCAGCCCAGCAGCGGCAGCGTGACGGCGTACAGTGCCGCCGCGCCCAGCACCACGCGCCGCGCACCGACGGTATCGGTCAGCCACCCGGCCAAGGGCAGCGCCACCACCGACCCCGCCGGCAACGCCAGCAGCAAGCGGCCAAGCTGCCCTTCGGATAGGTGCAGGGTGGTTTTGATGTCGGGGATGCGCGCCGCCCACGTGGCGAAGCAAAAGCCGCTGAGGACGAACAGGGCGGAGACGGCGGCGCGGGCGCGGGTAGGAGAAGGCATTGGCCGGGCGAAGGTCGGGCGGGGCGCGCATCCTGACCCGCTGCCCGCCCCAGGCCCGGCGGCGCCTGACCCACGGAAGCGGGTAAGGGCGCGGCTGATCAGGAGAAAAAAAAGACGATTCGGGCGATTTTGCCGACTACCGGAACTAGTTATTTCCCAGACCGCCGACATGCGGATTATACACGAGCGCCCGGCGATTACGCACGCCGGAACACTGCGGATGCACTGCCGGGCGCGGCTTACGCGCAACCGGCCGCCGTAAACGACCACCGGCCAGCGACTTACGCACACCGGGCCGCAGCGTAGGCGGGGCGGTTTGCGGCATAAACAGGCCGGTTTGCGGCCGATACCCGGCGGAAAGCCGCGCCGGAGCGGCCGGCAATGCGCGACGCGCGGGCGAACGACCAGAAGACGCCAGCCACCAGACAGCAGGCGAATTGGCGGGGTGCCCGCGCGGCTGAATCGAGGCCAAGTTATTGTATTTTTCTTCTAATTTGCGTTGGGGTATTGACAAACGTCTTTTCAGTACCACACCTTTGCAGCGTTCACTATCACCGAGGCTTCGGCTTCATTTTCAGGAAGACAAACGATGGCTACGTACAAGATGTCGCAGGGCGACCTGTATCTGCTGTTGCCGCTGGCGTGGCAGCACTACACCGACCACCAGGCCGTATTCGGCAAGTACAAGAAGAGCAAGTACTCGCCGACGCTCGGCGCCGAGGCCGTGGCCCGCGTGGAAGCGGCCGGGCGGCTGCGCAACCAGCAGGCACGGGGGGCCACGCCGGAAACGACCCGCAACGAGCTGGTGCAGCAGGTAGAAGAGTTTGTGGATCAGTGGAACCTGCTCGATGGCTACCTCGCGGACGCCTACCGCGGCCCCGATTACAAGGCGATGCGCGAGGCGGCGGGCTCCGCCTACTACCGCGCCGCGCTGAACCAGGATTGGGGGGCGGCCGTGGAGCTGGTGAATCAGGCGCTGGCGTTCGTGGACGCCAACCTCGCCGCGCTGAAAGCGAAGAGCGATCTGGACGACGACTTCGTGGCGACCCTACAGGCGGAGGGCGAAGACGTGCGCCGGGTAGCCCGCCGCCTGTTCAAGGAGCAAAACGACGCCGAAGAAGCCACGGGAGAGAAGCTGGCCGCCAACGAGGCGTGCTACGCCGAATTTCAGGCGATGAGCGCCGACGCTCAACGCCTTTTCCGGCGACAGCCGGAGGTGGCGCGGCTCTTTCAGGCCGAAGCGCTGCTATCGACGGTGCGCGGGGTGCGGCAGGCCGGTATTCGCGGCGTCGTGACCGACGCCAACGGGCAGGACGTGGCGGGCGCTACCGTCACGGTCAAGGAAAAGCCCGATGCCACCACGGTGACGGATGCCGATGGGCGGTACTTCCTGCCGCTGGCCTCCGGCACGTACACGCTGGTGGTGAACGGGACGAAGGAGGTGCCGGGGGTGGTGGTGGAAGTGGGGGTGAGGAAGCGGGTGGATGTGGAGATTTAGGCGCGTAACTTGGCGGCTTCTACCACTGCTGTATGCTGACGCGCCTTTCCGTTTCGGGCTTTAAAAATCTGGTCGATGCTCAAGTCAGCTTCGGGCCTTTCACCTGCATTGCCGGGACGAATGGTGTGGGCAAGTCAAATCTGTTTGATGCGATTCGATTCTTGAGTAATTTGGCAGACGATTCCTTGCTGGAAGCAGGGTTGCGAGTACGTGATGAGAACCGGCGGGCAGGGGATTTGAAAAGTTTATTTACGAGGGTAGGAAATAAGCACGTCGAAAAGATGAGCTTTGAGGTGGAAATGATTATTCCGCCAACTGGCATCGATGCCTTGGGGCAACGCGCAGAAGCGCAAATTACTTTTCTGCGCTACCGCTTGGTATTAGGGTATGAAGAGGATTCAGTGATGAGTACTGTCGGCCGGTTGGTAATACGGGCGGAGGAACTAGTACATATTAATAAGGGATACGCAGTAAAAAGATTAGGCTTTCCTAACCGGCCAGCGTGGCGGAATAGTGTAGTCGATGGCCGTCGTACCTCACCATTCATCAGCACTTCAGAAGAAGCAGAAGGTACTATTATCCAGCGTCACCAAGAGGGTAATCAGGGAAGAGCATGGAAGTATAAAGCCGGTACGTTGCCGCGTACGGTATTATCAAATACAACGGCGGGAGAGTCAGCTACTACAGTACTGGCCAAACAGGAAATGCAGTCGTGGCGGCTGTTGCAACTGGAGCCTTCGGCGCTACGGCAGCCCGACGAATTCAGCGCCATCTCACAGATTGCCAGCAACGGCTTGCACTTGCCGGCCGCTTTGTACCGATTGGCTCGACAGGGTACTGACGAAGAAGAAGCCGCCCAGTATGCTCGGGTGAGCAGCCGGCTGGCCGAACTTAACGAGGATGTGCGACGAGTAAGGATAGATCGGGACGATAAACGTGAGTTGTTAACGCTGGAAGTGGAAGATCGAAGCGGTACGCGCCACAAGGCACGAGCACTCTCCGACGGTACCCTGCGCTTTCTGGCGCTCACGGTTATTGAGGAAGACCAACAGCTGGGAGGTGTTTTGTGCTTAGAAGAGCCAGAGAACGGCATTCACCCGGCGCGCCTAGAGGCGATGCTGACGTTGTTGCAGGATATTGCTACTAATCCAAACTTACCCGTTGGTACGGATAATCCGTTGCGGCAAGTTATTATTAATACACACTCGCCAGGAGTCGTGCAGCTAGTACCAGATGATAGCTTAGTGTTTGTAGAACGCGTACTGACCAAAGCAGGCACAAGCCAAGTTCAATTTAGCGCGTTGGCTGATACGTGGCGCACGATGGAAGACCGATCGTTGCGCGAGATACAAAAGGGGAAGATGTTAGCCTATCTGGGCGCAGCCGTACTTGGTGTACCGGAAGCGCGCGACGGTGATGACGACGAGAGTGCAGCGGATAAACGCGCGCTGCGCGTGCGCAGGGTAATAGATCGCCCGGATATTCGGCAGTTGAGACTGGATTTTGTGGATCTCGATGCACGTTAGCGCAACTCTCCTGGGAGATGGCAGCTCGGATGCGGCCCTAAAGTCCATTCTGAACTGGCTGATGCAACAGCATTTGTCGGCTACAGATACGTTCGCTATAGAAGTGGCAGACCTGCGCGGGCTGCCTAATCCACCAAAAACGCCCGTTGATAGAATACAGGTCGCACTTGACAGGTACCCCGCGCAAGTACTTTTTCTGCATCATGATGCGGAGGATGATTCATTTGATATGCGGTGGGCACAGGCTAATCAGGAAGTACTGGCTGCTTTCAAGAAAGTATCGCCGCCATCAATGTACGTTGGGCACGTCGGAGTAATACCGGTGAAAATGATGGAAGCGTGGCTGTTAGGCGATGAAGCAGCTATCCGGGAAGCGGCTAACAATCCGCGTGGGAGTGAGCCGCTTGACTTACCAACCAAGGCGCGCGTCGAAACTGTGGACGCGAAAAAAGCGCTGTTTGCGGCGCTGGAAAAAGCCAGTGGGTTGAATGCGCGGCGGCTGAAATCATTCAGCGTCCACCGGCAGCGACACCGTTTGGCCGAATTGGGGTTGGAACGAGGCTTCGGGCATCTGCGCGGTCTGGATTCCTTCGACCGACTGTATGCTGAAGTTGCTCTAATAATTAAAAAATTTGATGTTTGATTCGATCAAAATGCCCCGTCGCGCGGCTCGCCGGCTAGCTCGCGGCCTTGGAGGATGTCTTCTTCGAGGGTAGGCGGGAGAGTATCGTCTTCTTCGGGAGGAAATAGGTCGCGCTCGGTGCCGTCGTGGAGCGCGCGGTACTGATCGGGCTTGGCGGGCTGGAGGCCGGTGGCATCTTAATGTATTAGCATTCATCTGCTTCGCCAACACAAGGCCTTCACACCCGCCGCAGCGGCCACACGCGCACCGTCACCGGCCCGGCGGCGTGCAGCAAGGGCGCGCTCTGCGGCACCGGCAGCCCGTGACTTTCGAGGAGGGTGGAATGCCAATCGGGGGCCAACTCGGCCGCTTGCAGCGGCCACGGTGGGTGGTGCAGATGCCCTTGGTACAGGCGGCCATTTTGTCCGGCGGTGTACAGGCAGTAGCGTTCGGTGAGGAAGAAGGCCAGCGAACCGGGTTGGGCGAGCGGCAGCGGGGCGCCTATCCGCCAGGTGGCGCCGAAGGTGGCGGGGGCTTGGTGGGGGTGGGTGCGGGCCGAGATGCAGGTGAGGGCGCCGTCGGGCGCTTGGGCCAGCGTGAGGCGGGCGCGAAAATATGGCAAGTGAAAGAGCGTCCGGGCGAGCCACACGGCGAGCGCCGACCCCGCATCGAGCGAGAAAAACCACACGCCTGGCACGCCATTCAGGTGAACGTAGGTGCGCACGTTCAGCTCGGGGAAGGCGCTCAGGCCGGGCACGGCCGGTAGGCCCGGCGGGCGCAGGTTGCTCATCTGAAACGGCACGATGGCGAGCCACGCCTGGCCGTCGAAGGTATCGACCTGCAAACCGGCCGGCAGCCGCGCCTGGATGACGTCGGCGGGTACCGGCCAGTGCATAAATAGCAGGCGGCCCCACGTCTGGCGCAGCAGCCACGGCCCGGTGGGCGGGTGGCGCAGGGCCAGGCGGGCGGGCAGGAGGGGGTCGGGAAGGGAGATGGGCATCAGGCGCACGAAAGTGAAACGGCCCCGCGTAACCCGGCGACGGCGGCAGAGTTTGCGCGGCGCGCCTACCTACCGGCGGGCCCTGGGCGCTACCCACCGGCGGAGCGGTTGAGGATGGGGGTCAGAAATCCCAGTCGCGCGGCTCGCCGGCTAGCTCGCGGCCGCGGAGGATGCCTTTTTCGAGGTACGGGGCGATGGTTTCGTCTTTTTCGGGGGGGTGCGGGTTGTAGGCTCGGTCGTCGTCGTGGTAGGCGCGGTATTGGTCGGGTTCAGCAGGCTGGAGGCCGGTAGCGATGCGGAACTCGTAGTCGGCCCAGACGGTGGGCAGGGCTTTGAGGAGCAGGCGGCGGTGCTGGTGGGCAGCGGCCGCCGTGACGGCGGCGCGCCAGTCTGGGTGGGCCTCGATGGGGATGCGGTCGTCGGTGTCGGTCAGCAGCGCGATGCTTTGCTCGATGCGTTCGTGGATGGCGTTGTAGTGGGTGGAGTACTGGCGGCGCATCGCGCGGCGCAGGGCGAAGATGTGGTCGGCGGCGGGGTGGAAGCGGCGGGTGAATTCGGTGAACCGGCCGTCGTAGGGGCCGTCTTCGTCGGAGAGGTAGTGGTCGGGGTCATCGTTGAGGCGGTCGTACTGGTGGTCTTTCGCGAGGATCGCGTCATAGGCGGGACGCGGGTCGGGCGGGGTGAGGGGTAGCTCGGGCGGGTTGGGGGCACGTTGGGCCTGTTTTTCCTCGCGGGCCAGTTTCAGGTAGTACTTCTGACGCTCGCCGCGCAGATCGGGGTGGGTGGCGAAGGGGTAGCCGGCGGGCCGTTGCAGGTGACGGTCGACGTAGGCGTACCAGTCGGGGTAGTCTTCGCCTTCCTGTTCGGGGTTGGGGTGGCCGCTGTGGATAGCTTGCCAGCGGTCGCGGAGGTGTTCGTAGCCTTGCCAATCAGCGGATCGGCCGTGTTCGATGTCGTGGCCCACGTCCTGGGCGGCGGTAGCGAGGTACTCGCGGTAGAGGGCGTACTCCTGCGGGGTGATGGGCGGCAGGAAGGGGCAGCGGTGGATGTTGTTTTCCCAGTGATTGAACTGCTGGTGGACGCGGATGCCGGGCAGGTCGATTTCGCGGGCGCGCCACTGCACCTGCAGGTCGAAGAGTTTTTTCTGCTGGATGTCGAAGAGGCGTTCGTAGGCGTCTTCCTGGTACTCGATAGCCTGGTGGAGACGGTACTTGAGCAGGTTGGGGCCTTTGGTGAGGTAGTGGGCCTTGCGCTGGAGATAGTGGGCGATGAACGCCTCCTGCTGCTCCGGGGGGTAGGGGGCGAAAAACGCGCGGCAGCGCGGGTCGGTGCGGAGGCGGGCTTCGGTGGCGCGCAACTGCTCTTGAAACTGCTGGCTGGCTTGCTCGGCTTGGGCGAGGGCTTGCTGTAGGCGTTCGGCGTCGGTCATCGGAGGAAGAGTAATCGGTCGTCAGAAGTTGAGGTCGCGGGGGAAGCCGGCCAGTTCGCGGCCGTCGAGAATCCAGTTGTGGCGGTCTTGCCGGACTTCGTCTATGGTGTCGAGCGTGTTGGCCTCGTTACCGTACACCGGCGGGTGGGGTTGGCCGGCGCGCGCGCGCGTCTGGTAGGCAGCGAATTCTTCGCGGATGAGGGCAGCGAGCTGGCGTTTCCGCCAATCGACCCACGCCCGGATGACGCCTTCGCGCCAGTCGGCGGCGGCGCGGATGGGAATGCGCTCGGGGATGGTGAGCAGCTCGTCGGCGGCCTCGCGGGCGGCTTCGGGGTCGTGCAGCCAGCGGTCGGCGGCTTCATCGCCGTCGGCATCGTCGTAGATATCCGCGTCGTCCTCATCGTCCTCGTCGTCATTCTCGTCGTCGTCGTCCTGTTCTTCCTCGGCCGTCAGCTCGACGGGCGGCTGGAGGTACGCCCGGTGATAGGGCAGCAGCTCCGGGGCTTCGAGGCGGAGCAGGGCTTCGAGTTGAGCGGCGTTGCCGGGTTCGAGCGTCGGCGGGGCGGGTGGGGCGTCGGGCGTTTCGACGGGTCGGGCGTCGGCAAATTCCTCCTCCTCGTCATCTTCGTTGGTAGCCGCCTCGTGCGGGTCTTTACCGTCGCGGCCGTAGCACATAAAGTACAGTTCCTGCTCGCCGCGCGTATCGGGCAGCAGGAGCAGCAGGTTCGGCGGGCCGTCGCGGTCGTCGCACCAGCGGTAGTAGCGCGGGTAGTCGAGAAACATCGCGTCGAAGATGCTGATCAGCCCGCGCATACCCGGCGGCGGACTGTCGAAGGCGCCATCGCGGACGCGGGCGGGGTTGATGCCCTCGGCGCGCAGCAGGTGCCAGTGCTTGTAGCGCTCGTAGTCTTGCCCGCTGCCGGAGCGATCCAGGTTGGAGTTCGCGTCGCGGCAGAAATCGCTGAGCAGGTAGCTGAGGTAATCTTCGACTTCGGCGGGCGTGATGGGGTCGAGGTACGGGCACTCGTGGATGCGCTGGCCCCACGATTCGAAATCATCGGTCAGCTCGACAAACTCGGTGGGTAGCCGGAGCTCGTTGGCCCGCCAGCGGCACTGGAGCAGCAGGAGCTTGCGCTGCTGAATCTCCCAGAGGCGCTCGATGGCTTCCTGGCGCAGCGCGGCGACTTTCTGCTGCTGGTGCTCGTAGGGCCACGGCCCATCGACGAGGACTTCGGCGAGGTTGTCGGCGTATTTGTCGAGGAAGCCCTTGCCGTCGTCGCGGAACTGGCGGAGCCATTCCTGCACGGCGGGGTCGTCGGCGAACTGGGCGAGGATGGCTTCGCGCTGGGTTAGCAGCCGGCGGTTACGGTCGGCGGTGCGGGCGTGGGGGTCTTCGGGTTCGGTGGCCATGGCGACAGGGAGCGTAATCAGGTCGCCAAGCTACCCATTTTTGCGGAAACAGCCAGCGCTGTTCGCACGGCTACAGCCACTACTGCCCGACCTTTGGACCGATGAAACGCCTCTACCTTCTCATCCTCGCCGCGCTGCCGCTGCTGGCTTCGGCCCAAACCATTCACTCGCCCGACGGGCGGCTGGCGCTGACGGTGCAGTTGCCGCCGGCCGGCTTACCGACGTACCAGTTGCAGCGAGGCGGGCAGGCCGTCACCAGCGGGCTGCTGGGCCTGGCGGTAGAAGCCAACGGTCGCGAAGTCGGCTTCCCGACGCGGGTCGTGCGGGTGGATTCGGCACGGGTCGATACGACGTGGACGCCGGTGTGGGGCGAAACCCGCTCCATTCGCTGCCGCTACCGCGAGCTGGCCCTGACCCTGGGGCCGGCAGCCGGCGCGAGCGGCGCGACGGTCCGGCTGCGGTTCCGGCTGTTCGACGACGGCCTCGGGTTTCGGTACGAAATCCCGGGCCAGCCGGGCCTAGGCAACGTGCGCGTACACGCCGAGAATACCACCTTCACGTTCGCCGATGACGCGACGGCCTGGTGGCTGCCCGGCGACTACGACACGAACGAGTACCAGTACACACGCTCGCCGCTGCGTGAGGCGAGCCGGACGAAAGCGGCGGCGGCGCCCGAAATTGGCTTGCAGGTTTCGGCGGGTAACCGCACCTTGCAGACGCCGCTGCTGCTCAAGACGCCGGCCGGGCTGTACGTGAGTCTGCACGAAGCCGCGCAGGTCGATTTTCCGGCGATGCAGCTCGCCTTGGAAGGCGTCGCCGACACGCACGTGCTACGCGCGCTGCTTACGCCGAGCGCGGTGGTCGGCACGGCAGCTTTTCTGCAGACCCCCGCCCGCACGCCCTGGCGCACCATCTTGGTGAGCGATAAAGCCACCGATTTACTCGCCTCGAAACTCATTCTGAACCTCAACGAGCCGTCGAAAATAACCGGCGATGTGAGCTGGATCAAGCCCCAGAAATTCGTGGGGGTGTGGTGGGAAATGCACGTCAATCGGTCGAAATGGAGCTATTCCGATTCGTCAAATCTGAAACTGGCGACGACCGATTTCGGTAAATTAAAACCCCACAACCGCCACGGCGCCAACACCGCCAATGTCAAAAAATACATCGATTTCGCGGCGAAACACGGCTTTCCGAGCGTGTTAGTCGAGGGTTGGAACGTGGGCTGGGAAGACTGGTACGGCAACTGGAAAGAAGAAGTATTCGATTTCGTGACGCCGTACCCGAATTTCGACGTCAAGGAGTTGCAGCGGTACGCCGCCGATAAAAAGGTGGCGCTCATCATGCACCACGAAACGAGCGGCTCCGTCACCAATTACGAGCGCCGCCTGCCCGCCGCCCTCGATTTTATGCAGGCGCACGGCTACCCGGCGGTAAAAACGGGCTACGTCGGCCGCATCATCCCGCGCGGCGAACACCACGACGGCCAATGGATGAGTAACCATTTTGTGCGGGTAGCGCAGGAAATGGCCAAGCGGAAATTACTGGTCGATATGCACGAATCGGTGCGCCCGACCGGCCTGCACCGCACCTGGCCCAACTGGATGGCCGCCGAGGCCGGGCGCGGCAACGAGTTCAACGCCTGGAGCCAAGGCAACGCGCCCGCCCACGAAACCATTTTGCCGTTTACGCGCCTGATGGGCGGGCCGATGGATTACACGCCCGGCATTTTCCAAATCAAGCTGGATTTCTGGAATAAAGACCAGAATAAAGGCCGCGCCGTGCATACCACGCTCGCCAAACAACTGGCTTTGTATCTCACGATGTACTCGCCGTTGCAAATGGCCGCCGACCTGCCCGAAGCCTACGAGGCGCGCCCCGACGCCTTCCAGTTCATCAAAGATGTACCCACCGATTGGGCCGATTCGCGCTACCTCGCCGCCGAACCGGGCGAATTCATTACGGTGGCCCGGCAAGACAAGAACTCGCCTGATTGGTACCTGGGCGCCATCACCAACGAAACCGGCCGCACGCAAACCATCAAACTCGATTTTCTGCCCGCCGGGCAAAAATTTGAAGCCACCGTGTACGCCGACGCCCCCGACGCCCACTGGGATACCAATCCGATGGCGTACCGCATCAGTAAGCAAACCGTTACCAGTAAATCGACTTTGAAACTGGTGCTCGCGCCCGGCGGCGGAGCGGCCGTGCGGCTGGTGGCGAGGAAGTGAGCGGACGGCCTTCTGATTCAGCGCCACAGCGGCGGCGTCAGGGAGCCGCGTAGAAAAACCGGACGCTGCGGTTGCGCCGCGCCGTTTCTACCACCAGCGGTGCCGCCGACGCCCCGGAATAGCCCCAGACATCGAGGGCATTTTTGCGGCCCGCCGTGGCAATGGTCGTCAGTGACCAGTCGCGCAGTCCGACGCGTACGACCCGGCGCGGGCTCCGCAGCAGAAACGAGCCGCTATCTGGTGAAATGCCGCGCCAGCGCAGCCCGCCGTATTGCGCGGCCAGCACGGCCAGCGAGCGCGGCGGCACGAAACCGTGGACTTTGAATTTGCCACCATCGGGTAGTTCCAGCGACCGGAAGCTTTCCAGGGTACCGTTTGACGCTAATTCAGCCACTATCATTCCGCGTGGGCGCAGAGTCGAATAATTCAGCAGGTTCGAGTGAAAAAAAATGGAGAAAATTTGTACCGGGATCAGCCATAACGGCGCTACCCGTGCGTGGTGTGCCAGCTTCGAGGTGGCGGTGTAGGTTTCGCCGGCCAGGCGCACGCTGCCGTCGGGCCGCGCCTCTATGTGGTGCCAGTAGACGTGGCGGTTGATCCGCCGGCCGCCCAAATCGACCTGCAGTTCCGGGCTGAGAGTACCATCAGGGCTGAGGTGGCGGGTAAACAGCTTGCCGGGCGCGCCGTGGGCCGGCCGGCGCTTATCGAACGCTGCGCCCGCCACCAGTAGCCGGTGCGCCGAGTCGAGGGTGCAGGCCGTGACGTGTCGGTGGGTTTTGGGCGTGTCGAGGGCGAGGCGCTGTACTGGTCGGCCGGTTCGCAGGTCGAGGCACACAGCGGTGGTGGCGGCTCGGCGGCGGCGGTCGGCGCGATCTGTCACCACAAGCCACAGGTGCTGCTCATCGGCCGCGTAAGCATCGAGGCGCACTTGATTAGCCGTGGCGGGCAGATTCCAAACCCAGGCTTCGCTGAGATCGGGCCGCAAGAAACGCACCCAAAGCTGGCGATGCCGTGCGCCATAGTTGGCCAATAGAAAACCCTCGAGCGGGTGGTCGATAGCAAGGTACTCCCAAGATTTCTCGCGGTTGTGGAGCTGCCGTTTCACGGCCACAATCCGCCCGTTGGTATCAGCTGCTAGCGAAATCATTGAATCAGATCCCTGCCTCCGGAAGCGGTGCAGCGTGTGTTGCGCACCCACGGCCGTAAACATCGGCGTACACCACCCCGGCAGCCGCACCGAATCGGTGGGCGTAGCGCGCAGTCCGGCATCGAGGCGCTCGAACCTCACCCGCGTAGTACTGCGATTGATGGCCGGATTACGGGTGGTGGGATTATCGGCATCGACGCGGGTCAAGCGCCCGGTCCGCCCGCCTGTGGGCCACACGGCGCCGGCGTGGTGCCGGATGGTGATAGGCAACGTCAGCTCTTGGGCAGACGCGGCGAACGTGAGTTGCAGAGCCGCAACTAACGCCAACCTTAGCCGCCACGCACGATGGGCGACAATACGCAGCACGCTTGCTGCAAAAAAACAAACCATATTGAGGAGTGCAGAAAGTAGTTGCGCCGGCAGACGGCCCAAACCGGCAGCTTGATATGCCGGATTTAAGTGGCCAAAAAAACTGCTCCAAAATTACCCGTTGCGGGCGCATCAGTTTCCGCGCAGCACCGCGCGCAGCACCGCGCGCAGTTTTCGTACCTTACAAGCAACGCCCGCGCCGCGCAGTGGCTCTCTAGCCCAGCCAACGTACCTTTTTCACCGGCTCGCCCGTCTCCATTTCTGATGACACATATACCAAAATCGATGTTGCTGGCGGCGCTGCTTGCGCTGCCGCTTACCGGCGCGCGGGCGCAGGTTTCCCCCCGGCCCCTGCCGCCGTTCGCCAACTTTACGGCGGGGGCCGAAGGTTGCCGGGCCGCCCACCTGCACGCGGCGAAGGCCACGGCCGCCCGCGCCGCCCACCGCATTCTGGTGGCCGACCCGCGCCACGAGCGCCTCATGAACCGCTACGACATGCAGTGGTTGAAGATCGACATCGCGCTGGAACGCACCTCCAACGAGATCGGCATCGGCACTCGCGCCCTCACGCGGGCGCGCAACCGCTCGCTGGTGACCCCGCTCGATTCCATCGGTTTCGAGCTGAACCCCGGTATCGTCCTCGATTCCATCACCGTGAACGGCGTGCGGGTGCCTACCGCGCGCATCACGCGCCGGCCGAGCGGCGACGCCTGGGCGCGGCCTGTAGTGCCGGTGGCGCCGGGCGCTTCCTTCGATTACGTGACGTGGTACCACGGCACACCCATACCCACGGGTGGGGCGTTTTTTGGGCAGGGCCTGACCTCGGAAACCGACCCGCAGTACGGCGCCACCACTACCTGGACGCTCTCGTCGCCGTTTGCCGCCTCTGATTGGTTTCCCGCCAAACAGGTGCTGCACGACAAGCTCGATTCGGTGGCCATCAACATCACCACCGACGCCAGCAATAAGGCCGGTTCCAACGGTATTCTGCGCCGCACGGTGGCGCTGCCGGGCAACAAGGTGCGCTACGAGTGGGCGTCGCGCTACCCCATCGATTATTACCTGCCGAGCGTGACGGTAAGCAATTTTCAGGAGTACACGCAGTATGCCAAGCCCGCCAATCTGCCGTCGGCGGCCGATTCCATTCCCATCCTTACGTATCTCTACAACAACCCGCAGGTCTTGCCCGACGCCCAGCCATGGCTCGACCTTACGGCGCCGCTCATCGAAAACTACTCCGAAAAATACGGCCTCTACCCATTCTGGCGAGAGAAATACGGCCACTGCATGGCGCCCATCGGGGGCGGAATGGAACACCAGACGATGAGTACGATGGGCGGTTTCAGTTTCACGCTGGTGGCCCACGAACTGATGCATCAGTGGTTCGGCGACTACGTAACCTGCGGCTCCTACCGCGACCTGTGGCTCAACGAAGGCTTCGCGACGTACGGCGAGTATGTTTCCATCGAAGCCATTGCGCCACCCGGCACCACGGTGCAATGGCTGCAGGGCTACCGGCAGCAGGGGTTGGCGTTTACGGGTTCGGTGGTGGTGCCCGCCACGGCCGATACGCTCGACATCAGCCGCATTTTTGATGGCCGCACGACGTACGCAAAAGGCGGCCTGGCGCTTCACGCACTACGCCATGTCATCAACGACGATTCGGCTTTTTTTGCCGGTATGCGGGCGTATCAGCAGCAGTACGCGCACGGCACGGCCCGTACGCCCAACTTGAGGGCCTCGTTGGAGGCGTCGTGGAACCGGCCGTTAGGGTGGTTTTTCGACCAATCGCTCTACGGTGAAGGGTTTGCCCGCTCGGCCGTGCGCTGGAATCAGGCAGGGACGAACTTGATCGTGGAAGTAGCTCAAACGGCCACTGCGCCTACATCGGTGCCGTTTTTCCGGATGCCGCTCGAAATCGATTACGTGCCCGGCGTTGGGCAGCCGGCCGTTACGGTACGCGTCGAGCAAACGCAGGCGACGCAGCTTTTCGTTATCCCCGTGCCGGCGGGCACCACCATCAGCAGCATTGCCGTCGATCCCCGGCTCTGGAATCTGCTACAGGTGTTGCGCACCCGCCGCGATGTCAATCTGGTACTCGGCCGCGCCGATGAGGTGGCATCGGTGCCCATCGCCGTTTTCCCGAACCCCTGCACCAACGCGCTGACGGTGCCTGCTGCCACCCGCCCACGCACCGCCGACGTACTCGACTTAACCGGCCGCCGCGTGCTGCGCGCCGCGCTGGGCGCCGACGAAGCCCGCCTCAACACCACCGCGCTGGCACCCGGCACTTACGTGCTGCGCTTGACGGAAACGGATGGCGCACCCGTGCGGCAAGTTCGGTTCAGCAAGCAGTAACCAGTAAGCGGGCGGCGGTAGTCGGTCGCAGGCGGGGCGGGGAGCGAAAGCTTCACGCCCCGTTTACGTTACTCGCAGCGCGCGGCGGTTACTTCCTGCGGCGTGATGAGGTCGGCGGGGGGCGGTTGGCCCCACGCCCGGCGCACGTAGTTGAGGATGTTGGCCACATCGGCGTCGGGCAATTTTTCGGCGCTCAGGCCGGGCATCACCCCGTTGTACGTCAGGCCATTGACCGTAATCGGCCCGCGCAAACCCCGCCGCACGATGCACGGCAACGCCGCGCGGTGCTGGGTCAGGTAGTCGGCTCCGGCGAGGGGCGGCATCAGTTGGGCGAGGCCGCGCCCGTCGAGGCCGTGGCAATTGCCGCAATGCTGTTCGTAGAGCGCCTGGCCGCTGCGCTCCTGCCCCGTGAAGCAGCCGCTGACGCTGCCGGAGCCCGTAGCAATGACCAAAAGGCCGAAACTCACGCGGAGAAACCGGGCGGTACGCGTCATTTTTTCGTCGGAAATTCTTCTTCCAGCAGCCGGCCCACATCGCGGATCAGGCGGTCTACGTCGGGGGCGCGGATGCCGTCGTACACGGGCGCCGGGGCAAATTCGGCCGTCCCTGGCGAGAGGGTGGCGCGCAGGTGGCCGCGCGGGTCTACGAGGGCCAACGCACCGGAGTGCGTGAACCCGCCGGGGGCGTCTTTATCCTCCACGGCGGCCACGAGATAGCGCTGCGCGAGGGCGTAGATGGTATCCTTCGGCCCGGTAACGAAATACCAGTTCGAGTTGGCCACGCCGAGGCGTTCAGCGTACTCGCGCAGCACGGCCACGGAATCGTGGCGCGGGTCGATGGTGTGCGACACGAACACCACACGCGGGTCGTTTTTGTAGCGTTGCCAGAGACGTAGCTCTTCCTTTTTCACCACCGGACAAATGGTGGGGCAGGAGGCAAAAAAGAAATCGGCGACCACGATTTTACCCTTCACCGTGGCGTTGGTAAAGGGCCGGCCGAGTTGGTCGGTGAGGGCGAATGCCGGGATGCCTTGCCGCACGGTATCGGTGGTGCCTTGCGGATTCGGTACCAAATCGTATTCGCCGATGGTGAGCAGGGGCGGGGCCGAAGCCGAGGGCGAATCGCAGCCGTTGCCCACCGACAAGAGCGCCCCCAACAGCAGGAGAACCGGCAGCCGCGCACGGCCGGGAAAATCAAGCGAAAACATCATTTGGCAGAAGGTTGCGGGGCCGCCCGCAGTACGGCCGCCGCCGAGTCGAGCGCGCGGTGCGTGAGCGTATCAACCAGGCGGAGGGCACTAAGTTGGCGGTGGAAATAAGCCGCCGCCGAGTCGGGCGCGGCCGTGGCGGCGGGGCGCTGGTAGGCGTGCATCCAGTCGGTCATGGCGTCGTCGGCGCGCAGGGTGGCGCGGGTGGCCGAGTCGAGGCGGACGGCAAACGGGCCGGCAGGTGCGGCAGCCCGGACGCGCGCCAGACGTTGGCGGAAGGCGAAGAGGCGGTCGGTCAGGGCCATCAGCGAATCGTGCTGGGCCATTACGCGGGTTTCGAGGGGCGACACCACGGGCGCCGCGACGGCGGCGGGTGGAGTTTCGGGGGCACTCGTGGTGGCGGGCGTGTCGGGTTGGCAGCCCGCCAACAACAGCAGCGCGACCGTCAGCGAACCTAGAGCGGCGCGCTCGATGGAGAAAAAAATGTGAAGCAAATCGATAGCTAAAGAAGGGATGAGCTTTAGGCGAATGGCGGCGATGGGCCGTGCCGCAGTTAAAACTGCCGCAAACTTACCGCCCCGCATTGCGTAGGCCGGGAAGTTTTGGGTGGTAAGTTGCCACCTGATTGGGGGTTTCCCTGGTTATCACTTCTTCATCTTTTGTATAATGCTACGTTTTCGTTCGCCCCTGCTGGCCCTTGCGGTTGGCCTTTCCGCCGCGCTTTCTTCGTGCAGTTCGGCCCGGT
Source organism: Hymenobacteraceae bacterium (assembly GCA_031425525.1). Taxonomy (GTDB): domain Bacteria; phylum Bacteroidota; class Bacteroidia; order Cytophagales; family Hymenobacteraceae; genus JANNMJ01. The sequence continues at coordinate 33,186 of JANPJM010000065.1, forward strand.
ATTTTGATTTTACGACCGCCTCGTCGCGCCAGTCGGCGTACCACGCGGTAGCGGCTAAACCCACGGCCCCAACGTCGCTCAATCCCGTTGCTGCTCCCGCAACCGAAGTAGTTGTTGCGGAAGCTCCCGCCCTTGCGGCGCCCAACCTGACGGCCAGCAACGCGCCCGAAACTGCGCCACTTCCCGCCACCCGCGAGGTTGCCGTTCCGGCCACTGCCCCAGCTGCGCCGCGCTTATCTGAGCAGCTAACGAGTGCCCGCGCCGGGCAGAACCTGACCCGCGCACAGGAGCGCCGGTATGAGCGGGTGTTGAACCGGGCGAAGAAGGCGGAAGCAAAATCAACTCGTGCCGATGGGGATGCCAACCTCATTTTACAGATTATTCTGTGCTTGTTGCCGCCGCTAACGTTGTTGGGTGTCTATCTCCACGAAAACGCCATCAACACCAAATTCTGGATTACGCTGATTGGATTGATTTTCTTCGTGCTGCCGGGCGTAATTTATGGGTTGTTGGTCGTGACCGACATCATCTAACTAACCGCGTGCTCCCCGTCTGAATGACGAATCCTTGAGTACCGATAAGGTGCCGATGTGAAGTTTTTCGCATCGGCACTTTTTTTTGCCGGAAGCCGCCCAAATCCGATTAACTTTGTTACAAGCCCGCCAGTCACTTCAACTCTTCCCAAGCCGATGATCGTCGATATGTTCCTGGCGGCTGCGGCCGTGGTGCTGTTCGTGCCGCTGCTGACGGGCTACGCGGCGTACACGCACGGGCGGCGGTTTTGGCTGTGGTTTGGGTTGGGGTTGGTGCTGCCGGTGATTTCGTTGGCGTTTCTCACGGTGCTGCTCGCCATCCGGCGCCTCGATCCCGGCGAACGGCTGCTTGACGAAGCCCGCCGGATTCTGGCCGACGATGAAGCGCAGGCCGCGCGCGCGCGGGTGCGGGCCGAGGATTAGTGATACGCGGGGTGGAGTGCAGCTCCGCCTCTTGCGTTTTGCTGGCGGGGTGGTGGAGCTACGCTCCACCCCACATTGCTCGGCTAATCTTCCAGGGCGCTGGTTGTGAAGGTGCTTTTGAGTACGAGCCAGCCGAGGAAAAACAGCAGCGCCCAGCGCAAATACACCGGGTAAAAATCGCGCGTGTCGCGGAAGCGCGTTTCACGGCGCGGCGATTTGGTGAGGCGATCAAGCTGCCGGAAAATGGCGGCCAGGCCGGCTTCGTCGGTGGCGCGGAAAAACTGGCCGTCGCCGATGCGCGCCAACTGCCGCATGGTGGTTTCATCGAGGCGGGTGTCGATGATGCGGGGCGCGCCCGTCAGCGAATCGGGCGGTAGCTCAACCGAACCATCGGCGCCGAGGCCCACGGTATACAGCCGAATGCCGAACGAGTGCGCCAACTGCGCGGCTGTTTCGGGCGCGAGTTGCCCGGCCGTATTCTCGCCATCGGAGAGCAAGATGCACACCCGCGAGCGCGTGGGCGCCAGCCGCAACCGGTTCACGGCCACCCCCAACGCCGACCCGATGGCCGTGCCGTCGGCGGCGATCAAGCCCGGCCGGATGCCATCGAGCTGACGTAACAGTAGCGTATAGTCGGTGGTGAGTGGGCAGAGCGAATACGCTTCCCCGGCAAACACCACCAGGCCGATGCGGTCGTGAAACCGGCCGCGCACGAAGTCGCGCGCCGTGCGCTTGGCGGCTTCCAGGCGGGTAGGCGCGAGGTCGGGGAGCTGCATCGACGCCGAGGTATCGAGGACGAGCAGAATGTCGAGCCCGCTGGACGTCTGTTCCACCAGCTGCGAAGTGAGTTGCGGCCGGGCCAGTGCCACCAAAATCAAGCTCAACGCCACGCTGAGTACCGCGTCGGGCAAAAACCGCAGCCACCTACTAGCCGTGCGCCCGCTGCCCGCGCCCGGCAGCAGCGCCAAATCGAGGTGCGGTTGCGAGCGCCACGCCAGCGCCGCGCGCAAACCAAACAATACCGGCACCGCTCCAATGGCAAACAGCAGCCAACGGTGCGCCCACTCAAACGCCGCCAACGTGGCGGGGCTGAACCACCCCGCCCGCAGCCAATCAAGGGGCAGATCGGCGGCGAACGCGGCGGCAAAAACGACAGCCGGCGCGCTCAAGTAGGGTCGGGGAGGGTGAGGGTCAGGCCGTCGTACGCGAGCCGGATGAACGACGGCAACGTCGGATCGACCTCGCGGTGCAACCCCAGCAGGTGGCTGATATGGGTGAGGTAGGCGCGGCGCGGCGCCAGGTCTTCCAACACGGCTACGGCCTCGCGAAGCGAGTAATGCGAGATGTGCGGTTCATGGCGCAACGCGTTCAGCACCAAAGTATCGCAGCCGCGCAGTTTATCGAGTTCTTCCGGGGCGATGGCGTTGGCGTCGGTTACGTACGCAAAATCGCCGATGCGAAACCCCACCACCGGCAGCCGATGATGCAGCACGCGCACAGGCGTCACGCTAACGCCCGTCACCGGCGAAAACGTTACGCCGGGATCGATCTCGTGCTGCTCGATGGATGGCGTGCCGGGGTATTTGTTGGCCGCGAAAATGTACGCGAATTCCTGCCGCACCTGCGCCAGCACGCGCGCTTCGGCCCAAAGCGGCATCGCGCGGTTTTGGGCGAAATTGTACGCGCGGATGTCGTCGAGACCCGCCGTGTGGTCTTTGTGTTCGTGGGTGAGCAAAATGGCGTCGAGGCGCCGCACGTCGGCGCGCAACATTTGCTGCCGAAAATCGGGGCCGGCATCAATCAACAAACTATGGCCGCCCACCGCGATATGCACCGCCACCCGCAGCCGCTGATCCCGAAAATCGATGGATCGACACACCGCGCACCGGCACCCAATGACCGGAACGCCCTGCGAAGTGCCGGTGCCAAGGAAGGTGAGGGTCATGGGGAGTTTTTAGTTTCGAGTTTTCAATTTCGAGTTTTCAGTTTGGCGCGGGTGGTGGGGCTGAGTTGTTTTATGTACTTGCTGATTTACGGCTTTTGCGCCCGGATTTCGGCCACCAGCGCGCGGCTGCGCGGGGTAAGGTGGTCGAGGTTCAGGTCTGGCAGCGTCCGCAGCACATCCAGCAAACAATTGATGCGGCCTTCGAGCGGGAAGTACGTGTTTACGACCACCACCCGCTGCGCCCGCAAAATGCACGAACCCGCCCGAAACTGGCCCTTTTCGTAGCGCAAGGCGTAGTCAGATTCCGCGAAAACATCTTCGAGACGCGAGAGCGTGGCTTTGGTGTATTTCATGTTAGGGTTTAGTTTTTAGGCATTGAGGGAGTTGATAGGGCGCAGTAAGTACAACCTGATTAGACGAAAAACCAAACCCTAAAAACTAAACCCTAAACCTAAAACAACTCACGCACGGTACGCACGAGCAGATCAAAATCGAGCGGCTTCGGCAGATACGCATTGACCCCGGCGGCTTTGAAATCGGCCTCCGTGTAGTTTTCGGCGTTGCCCGTGACGGCGATAATCGGAATGCTCGCGATCCGCTGATCCTGGTGCGCGCGAATCTGACGGGTGCATTCGAGCCCGTTCTGGATCGGAATGTTGATGTCCATCAGAATGCCGTCGAGGTGCTGGCTTTGCACTTGGCGCATCACTTCGGCGCCGTTTTTAGCCAATACGACGGCGTATTTCTGGTTTTCGAGAATCTTTTTCGTCAGGTTCAGGATGACCGACGAATCTTCGGCAATCAAAATTGTAGGCACAGCCATAGTGGGTGAAGAGAGGGAAAACGAAAGCGATGACCGTTTGTCGGTTCCGCTGATGAGGTGTGTTAAGTGGGTTTATTGGCCGCTGGCGGCGGCAGTGAGGCGGCAAAGGTGGTGAACAACGCGCGTAGGTACTCAAAATCGGCCGTCACGGTGGGCATCGGCGGCTCAGGTAAGCGGACGAGTTGTTCGAGGGCGCGGGCCGTTTCGGTCAGTAACGCCAGGCCGAGTTGCGCGCTGGCGCCTTTGATCTGATGCACCGGGCCAAGCAGCGCGGCGGAATTGCCGGCGGCCAAATCGGCCGCCGCTTGCGCAAATTGCGGGGTGGAATCGGCCACGAAATCGGCGAAAAGCTGTTCCACGAATTCCGGGCCTCCGACCTCAAGCAGTTGGGCCACTACGGCCGGATCGGGCGCCAATTCGGGCGGCAGCATCGGGCGGACATTCGCGTCCGCCGCCATTGCCGGCGGCACGGGCAGCGGCGCGCCGTACGCCGCCGGATCGAGTACCAACGGCACCAGCGACTCTACCACCAACGCCGGCACCTGCCGCCGAATGACCGTGAACAACTCGCGCGAGGTGACGGGTTTCGATACATAATCGTTGAACCCCTCGCGCTGGAACCGCTCGGCGTCGCCGGGCATCGAGTAGGCGGTCATGGCCACCACGGGTGGGCATTGCCGACCGGCCGTGGCGTATAGCTGGCGCAGGCGGCGCGTGGTTTCGGTGCCATCCAGTTCGGGCATCTGTATGTCCATCAGCACGATAGCGTACGGCGGCGGGGTGGGTAGCGTCAGGCGCCGCAACGCATCGAAGCCGTTGACGGCTACTTCTACGCGGCAGCCGAGTAGTTCCAGCAGCCGCGCCGAAACCGTTTGGTTCACCACATTGTCGTCGACGAGCAGCACCAGCGGCGCGTCGGTAAACCGGCCACGGGCGCGCCGCGTGCGGTTTTCTTCGCGTTCGGCGGCGCTCCGCCGGCCGATGACGTCGTCGGCGGGGCGGCACCGAATGGTGAACCAGAAAATGGAGCCGCCGGCCGGGTTGGGTTCCACGCCGATGCGCCCACCGAGCAAATCGGCGAGTTGCCGCGAGATGGACAGGCCGAGGCCCGTGCCGCCGAACGCCTTCGTGGAAGTGGTGTCGAGTTGGGTGAAATCGGTGAAGAGCCGCTGGGCGTCGGTAGGGTCGATGCCGATGCCCGAATCGATGACCTCGAACCGGAGGGTGACAGTTTCGAGTTTCGAGTTTTGAGTTTCGAGTTGGTCAGTAGGTACTTCTTCGTCCAACTCGGAACTCGGAACTCGAAACTCGAAACTCGGAACTTCCAACTCGAAACTTTCCCGCAGCGTGATGCTGATGCCGCCGTGGCTGGTAAACTTGATGGCGTTGGCCGTCAGGTTCGACAAAATCTGGAGCAGCCGGGTTTCGTCGGTTTCCACGAAACGCGGCACGTCGCCCACTATTTCGTGGGTGAAGGCGAGCGATTTCTGCGTCGCCCGGTTCGCGAACAACGCCTTCACCTTCGCGAGCATATCGTGCAGATCGACCGGCGAGAGCGCGATGGCGAGTTTGCCGGCCTGCATCTTCGAGAGATCGAGAATGTCGTTCAGGATGGCGAGCAGCGCATCCGACGACCGCCGCAACGTCTCGACGTACCCGCCCTGCAACGGCGAATGCACGGTGTGTTCGAGCAGCTCAATCATGCCAATGATGCCGTTCATCGGTGTGCGCAGCTCGTGACTCATGTTGGCCAAAAATTGGGTTTTGGCGTGCAGGGCCAATTCCGCTTCCTGTTTGGCGAGCAGCAAAGCGTGCTGCACCTGCTTGAGCGGACTGATGTCCATGACGAGGCCTTCCATCCCGCCGGGCTGTCCGTTGGCGCCGGTCAGGCGGCGCGCGTTGATGAGGACGGCGCGCGGTTGGCCGTCGCGGTCGGTGAAGACGGCCTCGAAACCGCGCGCCACCCCCTCGCGGCGTACTTCGTCGAGGAAGGCTGTATACGTAGCCGGTTCGGTGAAGAACTCGCCACCGATTCGGCCGATGAGGTCGGGCGCACAAAAGCCGAAGTTGGCTTCCACCGACGGCGAGAGCAACACGAGGTGCCCCTCTTCGTCGGTGCGGTAGTACACGTCCTGAAACGCTTCGAAAATTCCCCGAAAAAGCTCTTCCTGACGCGAAAGCTCCAGTTGCGTAAGTTTTTTCTCCGTGATGTCGTGGGCAATACCCGACACTTCTTCTAGTGTGCCGTCGGGCAGCAGAATGGGGTTGAGGTAGATTTCCGCCCACGCCTCGCTGCCGTCGGCCTGCACGGTGCGCACCTCGAACTGCCGCGTTTCGCCGGCAAATGCGGCCGTGTATTCGCGCTCCCAAAGCCGCTCGTTTTGCGCCAGTACGAGGCGCAGATCGGGCTGCGGCCCAATGTCTTCGAGGCCGCCGAGGTGGCCGCCCGCAGGCGTGCTGAGTTGGTCGGGGTTGAAGAAGGCGAGCGCGAAGTTGTGGTTGTAGGCCGTGAGGCGGCGCGTCGGCGAAACCGACCACATCAGGTGCGAGCCGCTCTCAAAAATGGCACTCAGCCGGGCGTTCTGCCGATGTAGCTGCACTTCGTTGCGCTTGCGGTCGATGGCGAGCGCCACTTGGCTGGAAATGAAGTACAGCACGTCGAGGTCGGCGGGCAGGTACGTATCGGGGTCGGTGAAATCGACGAGCGTGAGCGCGCCGATGATGCGCCCGCCCACCGTGAGCGGCACGCCCGCCAGCACTTCCGGCAGCCGCATTTGCAGCACGAGCGTGCCGGCTTCCACCATCGTTTCCAGCTCGCGGCGTTGGAGCAGCACCGGGCTGCCCTGCCCGATGATGTACTCAGTGATGCCGTTGGCGAACGGCCGCGCCCGACCGATGGCGCGCCCGCTCATCATCGACTCCGTGGCGTACGCGAGGGTCAGGCGGGTGCGGTTTTCATCGCAGAGCGTGATGAAAAAATTGTGCGTGTCGAGCAGGCGGCTCAGGTCGCGGTGGATGGCGCCGTAGAGCGTGTCGAGGTCGCGGGCGCTGATGGCGAGATTGGCAATGCTGTAATACGCTTTCTGCAACCGCTCGGCCTGGATGCGCTCCGTGATGTCGTGCAGGATCAGGCGGGCGGCCACCACTACGCCATCCTGCCACTGCGCCGATACCGACCCAATCAAATGCACCGGTCGGCCCTCGCGCGTAAGCAGCACCGTTTCGATTTGCCCGATTTCCTCGCCCTTGTACAGTGCCCGCAGTTGGTGCATCAGCTTGGCCGAATGGTACGGGTGGACGATATCGGGCAGCGACAGGCCCGGCAACTCCACTTCGGGATAGCCCAGAGTCTGGTGCCACGCCCGATTGACGCTCAAAAACGTGTTGTCGGGCGCCAGAAGTTGGATCAGGTCGTTGGCGTTGTCGAACAAGTCCTGAAAGCGCGCCTGATTGCGCTGCGAATCTTCGAGCGCCAGCACGCCGGCCGTCACATCGCGCCCAATGCTGATGGTCGCCTGAATCTGCCCATCCTGTCCGCGCTCGAAGAGGCGGCTCCACCGCATAATGAGGCGTTCGCCGGCGCGGGTATGGATCGTCGATTCGTACTGCGCCACCATCTGCTCGTGACGCAGCACCGTGTCGAGGTAATACGATACCCGCCGGGCGCGCTCGGTGGGGTCGGGCACGAACACCTCAAAATAATTGCGCCCCAGTAACTCCTCGCGAGCGTAACCGCTGATATCGACGAAAAAATCGTTGACGGCGAGCATCGTCCCTTCCGTATCAAAACTCACGTACGCCAGCGCCAGCGTGCCGAGGAGGTTGCGCAGTTCGCGCGTCGATTGCCGCTGCACTTCGGCGCGGAGCAGCGCTTCGTCGGCCGCCAGGCGCTCGGCCACATCGCGGATCAGCACCTGCACCAGCGCGCCGCCGCCGCTCGGGCCAAGCTGTACCGGCCGCAGCCGGATTTCGGCCGCCAGGCGCCGTCCGTTCGCCAGCCGCAAGCGCGCCTCGAAGGTGTGCGCGGCGCCGGTGCGCCGGGTGGCGCGCACCAATTCGCGCCAGGTAGGCGGGGCGGGGGCCGCCGCGCTACCGGGCCGCACGGGCACTTGGGTAGCCAGCAGGTCGGCAATGTCGGGCAGGGCCAGTAGTTCGGCGGGGGCGTAGCCGAGGAGGTCGGCGGCGGTCTGGTTCACTTCGAGTACCCGCTGCCCATCGGTGAGCAAAATACCATCGGCCGACGAGTGAAAAAGCGTCTGGTAGCGGTGTTCGGTGGTGGCCAACTCGGTGCGCAACTGCTCGCGCGTCACAAACGAGTTGAGGCCGTCGCTGATGAGGCCGAGCAGCGCCGTCACCCAATCGCGCTGCATGGTGGCGGCCAGCGGCAGCGTGAGCGCCAACACGTAATGCAGGGCTTCATCGGAACAAATGGGCAGCAGCGTGAGCGTGGCTTCGGTGGTGCCGGTCAGCACAAATTCCGTTGAAAGCACCCGACTGACTACGCGCATCTTCCGCCGGCTGAGGCGCGCGAGCGTCGCCGCCGACGAGCGCAGCGCCAGGTGTTCCGGTAGCTCATCGGCGTGGGCAGGGTCGGGCTTCAAACCCAGCGTAACTACCCGCACGAGGTGGTGTTCCTGCGGATGATAGGCGTACAGCGTGCCGCTCTGCACCGGCGTTTTTATCACGAGTTGCTGCAACACAAACTCCAGCAGCTTAGCCGATTGCTGAAACCGGTTGGCCGAACTGAGCATAAAATTCGCCAACTCCAACTGCGAGTTGCGCAAGTGCGCCGCGTGTACGGGGTTGCGCGGGTCGCTGAGGAGGCGCGTGAGCGTATGCACCACGACCTCGCCGTTGAAACGGACGGCGCGCAGGGCTACGTCGGCCGTTACGGGGGTGGCTTGGTGCGGTAGGCGGTACCACCACGTTAGGTGCTGCGGCACCCCGTGCGCGCATAATTGCAGGGCGTGGTCGAGGGTCTGCACCTCCTGCGCCGACAGCCGCAGTACCTGCCCCACACTCCGGCCCACGAGGGTGGCGCTGGACTGGTGCAACAGGCGCTCCGCCACGGGGTTGATGGCGCGGTACGTGCCATCGAGCCCGATGAGGGTACTCAGGCGCTGCGTTTCGAGGGCGAGGTTGGCAAATGTCATCTCCGGCAACTCCGACGGCGCAATGCGGCCCGCGCCGCTGTCGGCGACGGGCAGCGCCGATAGCAGTGCCGTGAGTTCGATGAGGTGCAACGGATACCCGCCCATCTGCAACGGCCGGCTGTTGTACGCCAGCGGATGCGGGTACGGCGGCCCCGCCGGCAGCACGCCCGCCACCGCGTGTTCGGGGTTGAGCAAGGCCGGGCCGTACTGCGCAATAAGGGCTGGCACGGCTTCCGTCAGTGCTTTTTCCGGCAGCGCGATTGCCCCCCGGCGGACGGCCAGCACGTGCCCGTCGGGTGCGCACACTACGCGCAGGTCGGCGGCGGCGGCGGCGCTTAGTTCGGCCGCCAGCGACAGTAATTCTTCGGCCACCAGCGCAAGCGGGCACGGCCCTGCAATCAGGGATTCCGGTGGCGGGGCGGGCTGGGCGGCGGCCAGGTCGGCGGGGGGCAGCGGAGGCACGGCAGCAGCGGTGGAATCAGGCATAAAGTGTGGGTAACAAAAAAGGGCGCCGTCCGGCCAGCCAATGCGCCCCCTAAATTGCACCCGCTCCCGCGAATCTGCCCTCCATGCGTCCCCGGCTCCTGCTCACGGCCACCACCGATCTTACTTACGACCAGCGGATGGCGCGTACCTGCGCCGCGTTGGCCGCTGCCGGGTACGACGTGCTGCTCGTGGGGCGGGCGCTGCCCACGTCGCGCCCGTTGGCGGCGGGGTTGCCCTATGCCCAGCACCGCATCCGGTGCCGGTGGCACGCGGGGAAGCTGTTTTACCTCGAATTTACGCTGCGCCTCGCGTGGTGGCTGCTGCGCCAGCCCGCCCCGGCGGCGTACGGCGCCGTCGATCTCGACACAGTGCTGCCCGTCTGGCTGGCCGTGCGCCTCAAGCGCCGCCCGTGGGTCTACGATGCCCATGAACTGTTTACGGAAGTGCCCGAAGTGGTGGCGCGCCCCGCCGTGCAGCGCATCTGGCGCTGGATCGAAGCCTTCGCCGTGCCGCGTGTCACGCGCTGCTACACGGTAGGGCCGACGCTGGCCGAGGTGTTTCGGGCGCGCTACGGCCGTCCGTTCGGCGTCGTGCGCAACGTGCCAAGTAAAGTTTCGAGTTTGGAGTTTCGAGTTTCGAGTGAGTTGCAAGCTGAAAAATTGCGCGATGAGCGCCCGCCCGCAGAAACCCAAACGCAACATCCCACCCTCGAAAGTCCACCCGCAGAACTCCATCCTGAGAACTCAAAACTCAGAACTCAAAACTCGAAACTCCTCTACCAGGGCGCGCTCAACGTGGGGCGGGGGTTGGCGGAGTTGCTCGATGCAATGCCGTTGATCGAGCCATCGGCCCAGCTGATTATTTGCGGCGAAGGCGACCTGTCGGCCAGCCTACGTGCCCGCGTGGCCGCCGACCCGGCGCTGGCTGCGCGCGTCGAGTTTCGCGGTTACGTGGTGCCCGCCGAGTTGGCGGCCCTTACCCGCACGGTACGCGTCGGCACGATGCTGCTCGAAAACCGGGGACTGAGCTATTACTACTCCCTCGCCAACAAATTCTTCGATTACGTGCAGGCCGGCGTGCCGCAAGTCTGCATCGACTTCCCCGAATACCGCGCCCTCAACACCGAACACGAAGTAGCGCTGCTGATTCCCGACTTAGCGCCCGCTACCCTGGCCGCCGCCCTCAACCGCCTCTTAACCGATGACACCGAACACGCCCGGCTGGCCGCCAACTGCGCCCGCGCCGCGCTGGTCTGGAACTGGGAGCGGGAAAGTGGGGAAGTGGTAAGAATTTTTGGGGAGGCGGTGGGGGCGGAACAGCGCAGCGGCTAACGGCAGTAAGCCTTGATATACGCATTGACCGTCAATTCGGCATATTCAGTGGCCTGCGCAAGATGCGCGCAAGCGGCCGTCAAATTTCCGGCACTGATGTAGGCCTCGGCCAGGAAAAAATGTACTTGTGGATTATGCGGCGCTACGGTCAAAATACGCCGGTATTCGGCAATGCCGGCAGCAAAATAGTTTGTATTCGTCAGGGCGTAGGCGTGCATCACGCGCGCCGCAAAATTGGTCGAATCGAGCGCCAGCGCGCGATTGAGCATAACCAACGCGTTTCGGCAGTGAGCCGGGTGTTCGCCTTTTTTACGCGCTAAATCGGCCGACGCACTGATAATCAGCGGGCGCGCATCCATCGGGAAACGCTGTTGATAGGTTGCTGCCGCTGCTTGAGCTTTGGTGTAAGCGCCGCCTTCGAAATATGCTTGCGCCAGTATCAAATCCAATTCCGGGTGCGTGGAGCCTTTTTCGCGAGCAATGGCAATATCAGCCACTGCGCCTTCCGACCCACTGACCATCGCCCGCTGCCGGTACAGGTCGGCACTGTCGGGATGAGCATCGATTCGCTTGCTCAATTTGATGGAGGTGCGCTTGTAGCTAGTCGCAATCGGGTTGGAATGGGCGATCATCGCTTTGCGGGTGGCAAATTCCGCGGGCCACGTATGCGCTGGGTTTATTTCCATTGCTCGTGTTTTCTCAATGTTGGTGCCTTTGATGAGATGATAAATCGAAGCGGCAACCGCTCTGCTTTGCGCGTGAAGCCCCGACGGTGCGAGCAACCCGCTCAACACCCCGCCCACGAATAGCAGTTTATTTATCATATCCCAAAACTACTCGCCGCCACCGGTTCCTGAAATAGCTTTGCGGCGGTATGACTGCCTTGCCCACCCTCCTCCTCATCGCCGGCCCCACGGCCGTGGGCAAAACGGCCTTCAGCGTGCAGCTCGCGCAGCGGCTCGGTACCGAAATACTGTCTTTTGATGCGCGGCAGTTTTACCGGGAAATGTCCATCGGTACGGCCAAGCCCACGCCGCTGGAGCAGGGCGGCATCCGGCATCATTTCATCGACTCGCACCCCGTAACGCACGAATACAGCGCCGGCCGGTTCGCCACCGATGCCGTGCAACTCCTCACCGATGACTTGTTTCGGCGCCTGCCCATGGTGGTGGCCGTGGGCGGTTCGGGGCTGTACCAGCAGGCGCTCACCGATGGGCTGCCCGCCATCCCGGTCGTAGACCCTGCGCTGCGGCCCGCGCTCCTTGCTCGGCTCGCCGCCGATGGCCTACCCGCGCTTGTGGAGGAGCTGCGTACCCTCGACCCGGAGGCGTGGGCCGTCATCGACCGCCAAAATCCGCAGCGCATCATCCGGGCGCTCGAAGTGACGATGGGCACCGGCGAGCCGTTTTCGAGCTTCCGCGCCGCGCCCACTGCTTCTGGTGAGGCCGTTCGGCCGTGGCGCACGGTCTTCATCGGCCTCGACCGCCCCCGCGCCGAACTCTACGCCCGCTGCGACCAACGCGTCGCCGAAATGCTCGCCGCCGGGTTGGAGGCCGAAGCGCGCTCGCTCTACCCGTTGCGCTACCTCAATGCGCTGCAAACCGTTGGCTATCAAGAGTGGTGGCCGTATTTCGAGGGCCATTACAGCCGCACCGAAGCCATCCGGTTGCTCGAACGCAACACGCGCCGCTACGCCAAACGGCAGCTTACGTGGTTTCGGCGCGATGCGCGGTTCCGGTGGTTTGGGCCGAAGGCGGGGGTGGAGGAGGTGCTGAAACTACTGGCACCGGCCTGATAGCGTCGTCGGCACCGTCGTCCCGGTGCCGGTGTGGAGCCGCCGCGCGGGCTATCGATCTGCATCCGGCACCGGGACGGTGCCAGCGACTACCGGCTACCGCAGCAGCCGCAAATTCAGGGTAAAACCCGGCAGTGCCGGCTCGCCCGATAATTCGCGGTCGAAACCGGCGAATACGTCGGGTACGGCTTGCCCGGCGCGGTAAATCCACGAGGTCTCGGTTTCCGGGTCGATGAGGAACGCGAGCTGGGTGCCGTTGGCGAGCCAGCCCGCGCGCACTTTACCGTGCAGTTCGGAGATTTCGTCCAGGGGCGAGCTCAGTTCCACAGTAAACTGCGGGCAGACGCTGGCGTATCCTCGTTGGTGTTCGGGGCCAAGGGCATCCCACACGGCGCTGCGCACCCACGCAGCACTCGGAGCCAAAATAGCAGAATCAGGTAGTGTAAATCCGGCTCTGGCGGCGAAAAATACGCCCGAATCGGCGTGCGTCATTGCCCATTGACTAAGCAGACCGGTCAAATGCGCTAAGCGGCGGCTGGTATCGGTGCCCAGGGTAGGCGCGCAATGATGCATCGGTCAGCGCGGCGTTCCAGTCGAAGCGTGCGGTTTTGCGCGCAGAAGGCAGCAATTGGGTGTCCGACATTTCGCGCAGCAATTCGCCGCTCAGCAGCATATAATCCGCCGCCGGACGATTGTACTCAAGCCTAAACTAAACGCGCTCGTCGCCACTATGTCGTTCTCAAATGTCTCGGCCGATAAAGCTAATTGCCTACACCGATAAAATCTCCACCATCTTCATGAAATTCTGGTTGATTTTTTTCTTCATGTAGATCGTCTGCTGAAACGGCGTCAGGCAGATTTCGCGATTCACCACGCCTACCATTTGGTTTTGGTGCCCGGCGAGTAGGGCTTCTACCGCCGCGATCCCCATTTGCGAAGCCAGCAGCCGGTCGGCGGCAGTAGGGGAGCCGCCCCGCTGAATGTGGCCGATGATGGACACGCGCGCATCCATTTGCGGGATAGCCTCTTTGGCGCGCGCCGCGATTTCGGCCACCGCCGAGCCTGCCGTCTCGCCCTCGGCCACTACCACGATGAACGACGTTTTGGAGCGGTTGAAACCGGCTTTCAGGGTCTCAATTACGTCTTCGGTCGTGATCTTCTGCTCCGGCACCAGCACGATTTCCGCCCCGCCGCCGATGGCGCACGGAATGGCGATGTAGCCCGAATCGCGGCCCATGACCTCGATGAAAAAGACGCGCTCGTGCGAGTCGGCGGTGTCGCGGATTTTGTCGATGGCTTCGAGGGCAGTATTGACGGCCGTGTCGTACCCAATCGTGAAATCAGTGCCGAACAGGTCGTTGTCAATCGTGCCGGGCGCGCCGATGGTCGGGATTCCGAACTCCTCGAAAAAAGTCATCGCCCCGGTAAACGTCCCGTTGCCGCCGATGGCAATCAGCCCATCGATGTGGTAGTTGAGCAGGTTGTTGTACGCCTGCTCGCGGCCTTCGCGCGTCATGAATGCCGCCGAACGCGCCGATTTGAGGATGGTGCCGCCCTTCTGGATGATGTTCGAGACCGACATCGAATCCATCCGCAGCAACTCGCCTTTGATGAGGCCGGTGTAGCCCCGCAACACGCCATACACCTCGATGCCGTGGTACACGGCCGTCCGGACAACCGCCCGGATACAGGCATTCATCCCCGGCGCATCGCCCCCGGATGTGAACACTGCGATTCGTTTCATTTCGACAGATACTAACTGTAGACCGCCGCCTTTCGTAGCGGTATCGGCGGCTTGCAGCGCGCAAAGTACGGCCTTGGGGCGCACCCGGCGGCGGTGCGCCCGTTGGCTCAGGGTTACGGCCGCCACCTGACCCACCCCAAACGGGTACGCTCAACTTTTATTTTCGGCGCGGCACCCCTTTATTTGTTTCGTCCGTACGGGGCGCATGTCCGTAGTGGTACCATTGATTTTCCCTTTCCCCATCAAGCCCCCTCCTTACATATGTTTTCTTTCTTCGAAAGTGACGAAACGAAGCGTCTGAAAAGCCATTTGCTCAACCTGGGCGCGCTGGCCAAAGCCGATGGCCACGTGGACGAATCGGAAATGAACTTCATCATCAACGTCGGTCGTAAGCACGGCTTGAAGCCCGAAGATGTGCGCACGCTGGTGGCCAACGCTACCAAAGAGCATCTCGTGATCCCGGACAACGACGATGAGCGGTTCGACCAGATTTTTGATTTGGTCGATATGATGCTCGCCGACGGGATCGTGGACGACGCCGAAATGGATTTCTGTACCTCGATGGCCCAACGCCTCGGCTTCCGCAAAGCGGTGGTGGGGTTGCTGGTGCGCAAAATCTCGATGGGCGTGAAAGACGGCCTCACCCGCGAGCAAATCAAGCACGATTCGCACGCGTTTCTGCATTACCCAGGGCATTAGGGGAGTTGAGTAGGTGAGTAGGAAAAAGTATCTGCTCATTAGCTCAGCTGTCTCAATTCGCGCGGGGCTCTGCCCCGTGTGGGGTATTCGCGGGCCTCTGGCCCGTCAGTAGCTCGGTTCGCGCCGCGTTACCCTCCCTTGCCCGGCATGTAAATGCCGGGCAAGGGAGGATAACGCGGCTTTCCAATGTAACGCGTTGCCCGAACGAACCGCGCACCGTTCAGGGGCTGGAGCCCCGAAAATCGCCCACACGGGGCAGAGCCCCGCGCGATAACCCCCGAGAAACTAACAACTACTCTCCCGCAGCACCCTTCCGGCAAACCGGATTTCTTCCAGCGAAATAGTCAGCGGCGGCGCGGCGCGGAGCGAGTTATCGCAGAACAGAAACCAGTCGGTGAGGACACCGGCGGCGAGGGCGCGGTCGATGACCG
>JANPJM010000066.1:0-17243 GCA_031425525.1 Hymenobacteraceae bacterium
CATCACCAAAGCTGCATCACCACTGGTGATGCTGCTTTGGTGATGCACGGACCGACCCTGGGGCCGCCCCGCGTGTGTAGGCCGCCACCGGGGGTTCCCGGCACCGTCCACCTACTTCTTCCGCCCAACTTTAGGTATTGCCTCCATTAAGGCCTACCTTTAGAGGTATAATGAGCACAGACTACTCCGCCACCCGCGACCGCAATTTTCAGTTGATGATGCGGAACCTGCGCGACCGGGCGGAGAAGCAGCGCGAGCGGCTCGCGCTCACCACCCTGGGCAATACTTTGCCGGAGACTCAACACCTCATTCAGGAGCTGCAAGTCCACCAGATCGAGCTGGAGATGCAGTACGAAGAGCTGCTGGCGACGCAAGCCGAAACCGAAAGTGTGCGGGCCCGCTACCTCGATCTGTTCGATTTTGCGCCCGTCGGGTACGTCACGCTCGATGTCCTGGGGATGGTGCGCGAGCTGAACCTGCACGGCGCCAAGCTACTGGGCACGGCGCGGCACCGCATCACCAATCGGCGGTTTTTGCAGTTCATCGCGCCTGATTCGCGCGAGGCTTTTTTACGACTGATGATTGACGTATTGGCCACCGACGACCCCATCACGCTCGACGTAGATGTACTGCGCGACGACGATACCCCCCTCCGCATCCGCCTCGACGGCCTTTCCCTCCCCGACCCCACCGGCACCCGTCTCTGCCGCCTCGCCCTCACCGACCTCACCGCCGAGCATATCGCCACCACCGCCCACCGCACCAGCGAAGCGCGGTTTCAGCGCCTGCTCACCAACTCGCCCGATGGCATGCTGCTCGTTCGGCAGCACCAGATCGTGGCGGCCAACGCCGCCGCCGCCCGCCTCTTGGGCGCGCCCACCGAGGCCGCGCTGATCGGCTGCTCGACCAACGAGCTCGCCCCCGCCACGCAACCCGATGGCCGTGCCAGTACCGCCTCCGCCGACCACTGGCTCGCCGTGGCGCTGCAAACCGGCCACGCGCGCTTCGAGTGGGTCAGCCAACGCCGCGATACCGGCGCGCCCGTCGGGCAGGAAGTCACGCTGCTGGTCGTCGATCAGCAGGAAACCCCCGCACTCGTGCTGGCTACGCTGCGCGCATTGCCGGGTGATTGAGGGCTGCTGGGTTCTCGGTTATCGATCAACGATCAAAGATTCTTAGTGATGCTCTCCCGTCGAAATAAATTGTGGCTAGCCGCTACGGCCGTCGTGGCCGGCACGGCCGCCGTCGCCGTGGCCGCGCGCAAACCCGCCGCCCCGCTCCGCACCGTCGCGCACGTCGATCTTGATCGGTACGCCGGCCGCTGGTACGAAATCGCGCGCCTCCCCACGCGCTTCGAGCGCGGCATGTCGCACGTCACGGCCGAGTATAGCCGCCAACCCGACGGCTCGGTGCAGGTGCTGAATAGCGGGCGCCGCACCGGCAAGCTGAAAACCGCCACCGGCCGCGCCACCGTCGCCGATGCCACCACCAACGCCAAGCTCGAA
Source organism: Hymenobacteraceae bacterium (assembly GCA_031425525.1). Classification (GTDB taxonomy): domain Bacteria; phylum Bacteroidota; class Bacteroidia; order Cytophagales; family Hymenobacteraceae; genus JANNMJ01. The sequence goes on from JANPJM010000066.1 coordinate 1,506, forward strand.
GTCAGCTTCTTCTGGCCCTTCAAAGGCGATTATTGGGTACTCGAACTCGCGCCCGACTACGAATGGGCGCTCATCGGCGAGCCCTCCCGCGAATACCTCTGGATTCTGAGCCGCCAGCCGCGCCTCCACCCCGAAGTAGTGCGCAACCTCGTAGCCCGCGCCCGCCTCGACGGCTTCCCGACAGATAGTTTGCTGTTTACGCGGCAGGACTGACCCGTCTGTAGCCCCGTTGAGGCTACCGAACAGTGGCGCATGGCGGGCGCATCGCATATTCCCACGTTCATCGCACACAAAAAAAATCCCCGCCGAGCAGCTTGCTCGGCGGGGATTTTTGGTTTCGCGCCCGAAGCGCGGCGGAGTGATTCTGACTACCCTACTCGACCACCAAGCGGCGGCTCACCGTGCCCACACGCACCGTATACACCCCTTTGGTGATACCCGTGAGATCGAGCGCGGCGGCACCGGCCGTATCGGCTTTGTAGCTGCGGATGGCGCGGCCGGTTACGTCGAACACCGTGACTACGGCGCCCGGCATGCTGCCGGCCAGTTGCACCTGGCCGCTGGCCGGGTTAGGCCACAACACCAACGCTTGTGCAGCGACGGCATCAGCATTGACTCCCGTCGGCGTACCGGCTGGGCCGAACACCAGCGCGAAACGCGTGATGTCTACCCCGCCACCAGCCGTGCGGAAGGCGTACGTAGCCCCCGGCCCAAGTGGCGTGCGGGTGTTGGTCTGGCGGTCGAGGAGGGCGACGCCCACATCGGTGCGCGCCATGTTGGCCCACTTACCAAGTGCTAGTTCGTAGCTACCGGCGGCGGCTACATCGAGCAGCAGCGGCACCACCGTACCGGCGCGGTACGCCGTGGTGGGCAACCCGTTGATGGCTACTTCCTGCCCACTGACGGTCATCGTCGAGAGGGTAGGGACGCCACCGGGGTTGTGCGCCGGACGCTGGGCATCGAAGCGATCATCGACGTTGGCCGAGGCGCCGTTCTGGAAATAGACGATGGTTTCGTCGGCTACCTGATTGGTACCGGTGGTGGCACGCAGCGTCAGGCTCAACACCGGCCGCTGATCGGGCGCGGCGCGGTTCTGCACCGGCTGCGTGAACGGGTAGTCGGTCGGACGTGCCGCACTCGGCAATGTCAGACTGACCGGCCCGGCACCAGTAACACGGCCGAAGAAGCCCGCCCCAAGTGGCAGCAAGCCATTAGGCAGCGTACCCAACCCGTTTTGGCGGGTTTGGTAGACGCCCGCCTGACCGGCACCGGTGCTTTTGAAGACCGAAATCGACGAGCTGAAACCAGCCGGTACCGGTACCAAATCCCAATCGAGGGGACTCGGGAATGGGTTGCCGAGTAAGTGCCAGCCCGATTTCTCGGTGTTGCCCGTAAAGTTACCCGTACGGGTCAAGCCCGCGCGCACCACGTTGGTCTGCGTGAGTGTGCCCACGAAATCGGGCCGCAGGCCACCTCGAATGTAGACCGAATAGCCACGGCCGGGTTGCAGACCATCTTCGACAGCATTCGGCGAGAAGTAGCCGGTAATGAAGTCGGAAACGGTAGGCCCACCGCGCTGCTCATCGTACGCAAATATGTTAGGGAAATTACCCGCCAGCGGCGAGGGCGTCGGAATCGCGTTGTACGACGGATTCACGATAGGCGTGTAACCGGGCGTCCATAGGTCCGACACTGCGCTGTTCGTCGTCGGCGAGCTCAAGTGGCGGTAGCCAAGCCCTGGGTTGCTCATCGTCGAGATGAAGCGCTGCACCGTAGCCGTACCGCTAACGGTACCGCCCGCATTGACCACCATCGCCGTACCGGCCTCATTGCTGAGGAGCGTGAGTGCTTGGCTGTTCAGGTTAAACGTACCTGCCGTCAGGCGCAGCACTTGCCGCACGCTTACAGGGCGCGTAAGCGTGACGCCCGCCACATTGCTGATGACCAGGTTGCCTACCGTGGTGGGCAGACCCAAGCCTGTGACTTGCGTCATAGCCCCCACGTAGCTGTACGTGGCATCGGTGCTGAGCGAGCGGAAGCCCGTGTTGCGCAAGGCACCCGACGAAGTATTGCCGGCAGCCGACAAACCTGCTTGATCTCTGATCTGAAGCGTCGCCAACGGCCCGATGGCCACATTGCCATTGCCCGTGATAGGCTGGCCGTTGGTGTTGAGCGTACCGCCCGGCGCCACCGACAGCGTGCCCGTCAGCACGAGCGGCGTGGTGAGCGTGGCGTTGCCGGTAGACGTAATGATGACGTTGCGGTAGGTACCGCCGGTCACGTTACGCGCATCGTTGATGGTCAGGTCGCGCATGTCGGCCGCATCGCGCGGGCCGGAAGCCCGACCCGTACCACGCCATGGCGTCTGCACATATGGGAAGGCCACCCGCATCGTGGTATCGTTCACTTCCAAACCGGTCGTGAACGCCAGCACGCCGCCAAGAGTCGGCGTTACGGGCGAGGCGCTCGCGGGGGTGTAATCGTCGTACCACAGCCCGATGGCCGCCAGCACCACGCCACCGATGGCTTTCAACTCGATCTTATCGACCGCATCCTCCAGGCGGCGCCCGTTCGGGAAACCGTCCATGTTGGGGATGGGTTGCAGGCTCGTGTTCGCGAAAGCTGGGTCGGTGAGGCCCGCCACAGCGGCGGCCAGCAGCCCATCGTTGCTGAACGCCGGCGAGTTGCGCGGCGTCACGGGCACGGCCATATTCAGGCGCAGCATGTCGCCACCAGGGCCGGTGTTGCCGGGGAAAGTGAACGGCAGGAAGTTGTTGATGAACGGCTTACCAGCAGAAAGCGGGTTGCCGGCCGTCTTGCCGGTGGCCAACTGGTACGGTGCCAGGTTCGGCACGCCCGTGTGGAAAATCGGCTTGATATCGACCGAGCGCGGGTTGTTGTCCACGAGTAGGTAGTTGCCGAACAAGGCATCATCCAGGGCCGAGCCCGCGAGTAGTGGCGCGCCCTTCACCGTAAACAAGCCGTCTTTGCCGAAGCCGAAGTCGAAACCGTTCGCCGGCAGACCGGGGAAGCCTTTCAGCGACTGCTTCTGAATCTTGAGCTTGTTGAGCGCCGGCACGGCGCCGCCAAACTGGCGGCTATCGACGTACAGGCCCAGCTCGGGGTTGCCGAGGTAGTCATCGGTCACGGCGTCCTCGTTGTACGGGGTCAGCGCGTTCCAGCGGTCTTTCGCGCCGATGGGGTTGATGACTTCGTTCGTCAAGGGCATCCCCAGACGCGAGACCTGCACCCACGCGCCCGACGTACCCGTGGTACCGTTGGCGTTGAGCGTGCGCACCTGCGGCCGCGAAGCCGACGCCCACACCCCGATGATGTAGTTGGGGTCAAGGATGTTAGCTGCCGCCGACACCGGCGTATTGTTCTTCGACACGGCCTCGATGGGCACGCTGATCGCGATGGTGTGGCAGTTCTTCTTCGCCAGGCCGTCGGTAGCCGAGGTAGGCCGCAGCCCGGCCAAATCGAAGATGGCGCCCAGGTCGGCGAAGAAAGGATCGTCGGCGGGGCCGCAGTACACCTTCTCGTTGCCGCCGCCGGTGGCGTTGGCAATGGCGCCGGTGCGGAGCGACTCGTAGTTCGGCGCACCCAGACCCACCGGCCCTTCGATGGAACGCGGGCCGATGTTGTTAGGCGGCACGATGCCACCATTCACGATGGTCACGAACGGGCCACCATCGACGCTTTTCTGGCAGATGTAGGTGGTCTTCTCGTTCTGCTTCGGCCCACCACCCGCGTTGCGGATGTTGAAGAACGTGGTCGGGTCTTCGTTCGTCTTGCTGAACGTGAAGCGGTAGGTCACGTTATCGCCGGCGGTAGCGCCGTCGTTTTTGACGTGAATCTCATACCGCACGTTTTCGCCGAACGTGTAGTAGTTCGGGCCGCCCTGCGGCAGCTCAAACGGAATGTAATTGGCGATGAGTACCACCCGCGTGGGGTCGTCCGGCGAGCGGAAGGCGTACACATCGGTGTTGTCGGCGAGCGGGTCGTCGGCAATCAGCGGGGCTTCGCGGTGCGAGGAGGCTTCGAGCGGCGTGTACCGCGCCTGCGACCAGACCGACACCCCAACCGCCGCAGCGGCTAAAGCCGGCACCAGCAGGATATTACGTAGTGACGTTGACGTCATTGTTTTCGGACGAGTTTAGAGGTGAAAGGGACGATTAACGGCGCTCGGCGAATCCCTGCCACGGCGTCTGCACATAGGGGAACGCCGCACGGATCGTGGTGTCGTTACGCTCCACGCCACTCGTAAAGCCCAAGGTGCTTACCAGCTTCGGCGTAATCGGCGATTCGCCGAACGTGTAGTCGTCGTACCACAGGCCAATGGCCGCCAGCACCGCGCCACCCACCGCTTTCAGCTCGATCTTATCGACGGCATCCTCCAGGCGGCGCCCGTTCGGGAAACCGTCCATGTTGGGGATGTTCTGAATCGTGGTATTTTGGTTGAAACGCGAGTCGGTGAGGCCCAGCACCGCCGCCGCCAACAGCCCATCATTGCTGAAATCAGGCGAGTTGCGGGGCGTTACGGGCACGGCCATATTGAGGCGCAGCATATCGCCGCCGGGGCCGGTGTTGCCGGGAAAAGTGAACGGCAGGAAGTTGTTGACGAACGGCTTACCAGCAGAAAGCGGGTTGCCGGGCGTCTTGCCGGTGGCCAGTTGGTACGGCGCCAGGTTAGGCACCCCCGTGTGGAAAATCGGCTTGATGTCGACTGAGCGCGGCTTGCCGCTCACGAGCAGATAATTACCGAAAGCGGCATCGGCAAGAGCCGTACCCGCCACCAGACCCGACCCTTTGATCGGGAACAGACCCGCTTGGTTGTTACCAAAGTCGAAGCCACCGGCCGGAATGCCCGGCGCACCGTCGAGCGACGACGTTTGGATGCGCAGCGCGGCCAAAGCCGGCACGGCGCCGCCGAACAGGCGATCATCGACGTACAGGCCCAATTCCGGGTTGCTGAGGTAATCGTCGGTAATGGCGTCTTCGTTATACGGCGTGCGCGAGTTCCAGCGGTCTTTCGCGCCGATGGGGTTGATGACTTCGTTCGTCAGCGGCATCCCCAGGCGCGATACCTGCACGTAAGTGCCCGCATCAGCCGGATTGGCGCCGGCCGTGCTGAAGGTGCGCGTCGTCGGCCGCGAAGCCGACGCCCACACGCCGATCACGTAGTTGGGGTCGAGGATGTTGGCAGGCGTGTTGGTGCCGGTCTTCGAGACGGTTGCAATCGGCACGCTGATCGCGATGGAGTGCACGTTGTAATGGCCTACGCCATCGCGCGGGCCATTGTTGGGCCGCAAGCCGGCCAGATCGAACACGGCGCCCAGATCAACGAAAAATGGATCGTCGGACGGGCCGCAGAACACCTGCTCACCGCCACCACCGCTTGCCGTTGCTACGGTGTTGAGACGCCGGTTGGTGTAGGAAATATTGGAATTGAGCCCGGCAGCGCCGTTGATCGAGCGCGGCCCGATGTTGTTGGGCGCCACCTCGCCGCCGGTCACGATATTGGTGAACGCGCCACCATTGACGCTTTTCTGGCACACGTACGTGGTGCGCAGGTTGCGCGCCCCAAGGCGGATGTTGAAGAAGGTCGAAGGGTCTCCGTTGGTGCGGGTAAAGGTGAAACGGTACGTGATGTTGTCGCCGGGGGTAGACCCGTCGTTTTTCACGTGGATTTCATACCGCACGTTCTCGCCGAACGTGTAGTAGTTCGGGCCGCCTTGCGGTAGCTGGAACGGGATGTAATTGGCAATGAGCACCACCCGCGAGGGGTCGTTGGGGGCCCGGAAGGCGTACACGTCGGTATTGTCGGCGAGCGGATCGTTGGCGATCAGCGGCGCTTCCCGGTGCGACGAAGCCTCCAGCGGTGTGTAGCGCGCCTGGCTCCAGATGGAAGCCCCGACGGCCACTACCGCTGCACCTGCCAAAATGGTCAGGTGGCGAGATTTCTTTCTCATAAAAATAATGAGGGAGGAAAAGTGAGGGAAAAAGAAAAAATGCTAACGTCGGAGTGCCCGGTAGGCCGCTGCTCAGGCTTACCACAACTCGGAACGCCGGCAAACCCGGCACCCGACCCCCTAGCGAACGGGGCGGCGGATACCGGGTTACTTCTGCGACATTACTTTCCTTTCCAGCGCCTTTCAGGCTCCGGCAACGGCGCGCTTTTCCCTAGCCAACGAAATCAGCCTGCCGGCGTGGCCGGATGGGCAACGGGTAGCTGTGTAGTGCGGACTTCCGTCCGCAGTTTGACAGTTCAACCCGTGCAGATAGGCGGTAAACTGCGGACTGAAGCCCGCACTACATCCTACTTCCGCTCCTCAAAAAAATACGCTCACATTACCCTTTAGGTAAAACGGCGTGCCGGGCGTGTAGTGTAGCTCTTCCACGCCGTCGGGGCCTTCGCCGGGCAAACGGCTTTGGGTCGCGAACTGCGCTTCGTTCCAATTACGGTTGAGCAGGTTTTCAATGGTGAAACCTACCTGGTACCGCTTCTGCGTGTACGACGCCACCACATCGAAAAGGCCATAACCGAGCGCTCGGATCGAGTTGTCTTCGATGGCGGGCCGCGAATCGAGGGCGCGGTAGCGCAGCGAACCGTTCAGGCCGTTGGCCGCGCGGTACGTCAGCCCGCCGATGCTCGTGAACGTGGGCGCCAGCGGGATGCGGTTCGCGCCGTCGGGCTCGTCGCGGAGGCGGCCGTAGTTGTAGTTCACGTCGGCGTCGAGGTAGAGGCGGTCGGTGAGCTGGGCGCGGACGGCGAAATCGGTGCCGATGCGGCGCGTGCGGCCCGTGATTTCCACGATGCCTGCATCGCCGACGTACACCAACTCGTTCTGCAAATCGAGCCCCCAAACCGCCATATTTACCAGAATGCGCGGGCCTACTTTGAAGGTAGCGCCTACCTCGGCGCCCGTGGCGCGCGGCAGAATCCGTTGGGTGGTGGCCCGCACTACACCGCGCGCATCGTTGGAGTGGAAGCCGAGGCCCGAACGGGCGAAGAATTGCAGACGCGGGCTCACGGTATAGTACAGATTCAGCTTCGGGCTCACAATTCCCTTATCGGCCTGGCCCGAAATGGAGTCGGTCACTTCTGCCCGCTGATTCTTCACCCGGAAGAAGAAGTGGTCGTAGCGCACGGCGGCGTTCAGGGTTAGGCGGTCGGTGAGGGTCAGCGACTCGTCGAGGTACGCGTTCACGTTTTGCTCGTAGACGTGCGCCAACGAGGTGGTATCGGTGGTGGTGCGCCGAATGGAACGGAACAACCCGACCTCCGTATCATCCAGGCGGGTGCCGACGCCGACCGTCGATTTGAGCGTGCGCGCGCCCAGCTCCGTCGTGTGTTCGTAAGTGCCGGTATAACCGTAAATGTCGCGCCCTCGGTCACGCTGCCGGATTTGGTCGCCGTTTTCTTCGTCTTCGAGCAAAAAAGTGAAGTTCGAATACAGGTTGAAATTGTAGTTCGAGTAGTACACTTGGTTGGTCAGCACGGCATCATCGCCGACGATGGTCGTGAGTTTGGCGGTGGCGTTGGTGCGGTCGGTTTGGCCGCCTTCGGTATCGTCGATGGCGCCGAATCGCGAGATGCGACCATCGCGCACGGCCCGGTCGGGCACCTGCCCGGAAGCGTCCCAGTTCGACGTAAAGTGCGACCCCAGCAGCGTCAGCGACGTCCGCTCACTCAGCAACCCGTTGTACTTCGCCAGCCCGTTGAAGCGCTTTAGGTGCTGCGGCGAACGGAAGTAGGCATTCGTAAAATAATATTCGGCCGCCACGTACGCACTCTCCTTCTGCTTGCTGAACAGGTGGCGCCCGCCCAGCACATCGGCCACCACGAGCCCCCGAAATGTGTCGAACTGCCCGACCTCAAGGCGCGCCACGCTCTGCTTGATCTCGTTCTTCGTGGTGAACTCGCCGGCGCCGGCCGTGGCAAAATCGCCAAACCGGGCCGTGTATGGGCCTTTATAAACGTTCACGGCCTCTACCACTTCCGGAATCGCGAAGTGAAAATCGGCGTAGCCCTGGCCGTGCGCGTGGCTGACCATATTGACCGGGATGCCATCGATGCTGACGGCGAAATCGGTGCCGTGGTCGATGTCGAAGCCCCGCAGGAAAATCTGCTCGGCCTTGCCGCCGCCCGCGTGTTGCGCAATGAACAAGCCCGGCACCAACCGCAGCAGGTCCTGCGCCGAGTTGGTAGGCCGCAACTGCTTATCGACGCGCCCGATGATCGAGAGCGTCTGGTTAAGGTCGGCGTTCTGCGTGACGCTCACCTCGTCGAGGTTGAGCGCGGCGGTGACCAAGCCGATATTCACGGTGGCGGTTTCGTTGGTGCCTACCATCACACGGCGGGTAGTGGCCGCAAAACCGAGGTACGACACCACCAGCGAATACGTACCGGCGGGCGCGTGCAAATGAAAATTGCCCACAGCATCGGTGGCCGCGCCGTTTGCGAGCCCATCGAGCCGTACACTCGCCCCGACGATGGGCTTTTGGGTGGCTGAATCGCGGACGATGCCGCGAATGGTACCGTTTTGGGGGGCTTGTGCGTGTGCCGCCATCGTCAGCAGCCACAGGCTACCAACCAGCGCCAACCGCACCATACGCCCCCCCGCGCCGACCAACCTGGCCGGACAAAGGAGATAAAAAAACATCAGAAAACGAAGGAAAGCGGCACTTCCCGACCGGCGCCAAACAGGCCCGGCGCGGTGCGCACCCGGTGAAAATCAGTTACCCAGCAAACGCGGGACGGACTTTCGGCGGGGGGCCCTCGATGTTTAGTATGCCGGCAGCCAAGCGGCTCGCGAGCGGTTCGGCTAGGTGGCGGGACGCCCGCACATAACGGGGCCGGGTGAACACGGGTACGGCCGCCGCAAGCAGGTGCGTGTCGATCAACAACTTGGCTTTGAAGCTCTTGGGGGCGCCGGTGTGGCCGTGATCGTCATCTACCAACTGGTGCAGGAAGCTATCGGTCTGGGAGCCGTTGCAGGCATCGAAGCAGTCGAGCCGCAGGGAATTGTGCGACTGGCACAGCACCGAGTGCACGTAGGGGCGCGCCGCCGTGGGGGCGCGCTGCTGGCGGTCGAGCGTGGCCCAAGCGCTGCCCAGCACCCCCACCAGGAGGTAGTGCAGCAACAGCACAAAGGTCAGCGGAGCGCGCATTGGCAGTATCAGGAGGGGCGGGGACAGGCTGTCAGTCCGGGGTTTGCGGGCAGCAGATGCGGGGATTGCCGGCACCAGATGGCCGGGTTATGGGCAGCAGATGCGTGGGTTGTGGGCAGTAGATACGTGGGTTGTGGGCACCAGATGCGTGGGTTGTGGGCACCAGATACGTGGGTAGTCCGGGCCGCCGACTCACGTCAAAAACAGCCGCTCCACCGTCCACCACGCCGCGACCAGACCGATGACGGCGCAAGCCGGCATTACTACGCGCTGGTGGTACCACGGTTTATCGGCCGTCCAGCGGCCCACCAAGCCCCACGCGAGCAGAATCACGCTGATCTGGCCTAGCTCTACACCGCCGTTGAAGGCTAAAAGCGCCGAAAAGAACTGTTTTTTGGGCAATCCCAGCTCCCCCAGCACCCCCGCGAACCCGAGGCCGTGAATCAATCCGAAGGCAAAAACGATGACGATCCGCCACGGATTTAACTGACGAACGAGCATATTTTCCAGGGCAACGAATAGGATGGAAAGCGCGATCAGCGGCTCCACCACCGCCGGGGGCGCGTAGATGATCCCCTGCGACGCCAACCCCAGCGTAATGGAATGCGCCACCGTGAAGGCCGTGGCCTGCACCAGCACCGGCTTCAGGCGCGGCTCAAGCAAATAGAGGCTCAGCACGAACAGGATATGGTCGAAGCCGAGCGGAATGATATGCTCAAAACCGAGTTTCACGTACTCCCAGACCACGGCCGAGCGCGAGAGCTTGCTCAGGTCGTGGCCGGTGGGGTGCGCGGCGGCGGGCAGGGCGCCGACCAGTAGCAGCAAAAAAGCCAGCACAACCACCGCCTGTGCCCAGCCTTGAAAGGCTGGACAAGTGATGTTTGCCTCCCTTGTCCGGCGGCCAACACTACGCAGCATCAGCGGGCAGCGGCGACGGGCGCGGCGACGGCCAGCAGTTGCCGGGCGGGCGTGGCCAACTCCTCCTCCAGGTATGGGTTACGGTCGAGGGCTTGTTTGAGCAGCGCGCGGCCGGTGGCTACATCGCCGGCTTTCACGGCGATAATGCCGGCACGGGCGCGCAGCGTCGGGCTCTGCGAATTGGTACGGAGCGCCCTTTGGATGAGAGTTTGTGCTTTTTTAGCTTGCCCGTTTTGGGCGTAAGCCCACGCCGTTACTTCCTGCACATCAATGTTTTCGGGGCGCCGCTCGTACTCGATGAGCGCGTGTTCGAGGGCTTTTTCTTTGTTGCCGACTTTGAGGTAGGCGTAAGCCAATTCGCGGTCGGCGTAGTGGCCATGATTGGCTTCGCTTTCGTCGCCGGTTTTGCCCGCCAATGCTTCTACCACGTCTTCGGCGCAGCGTTGGGCTTCTTTGGGCTGCCCGGCAAGGCGATAGGCGTCCGACAGCTCTTCGGCGAACGTGAAATCGGGTTGGGCGCGGCGCGCGGCTGTCAGCAGCTCGATGGCGGCGGGGTAGCGTTTTTGGGCTATCGCAATCCGTCCTAAACCCGCCATCGCGAAGGGGTATTTCGGGCGTTCTTCGAGCGTCCGCTGATAGATGGCGGTGGCGTTGGGTAGGTCGCCGGACGCTTCGTAGAGGCGCCCAAGCTGGGTTTGCGTCCAGGCCGATTGCTCCAGACCAGGGTAGCCGGCGCTCACGGCCAGCTTCATCGCCTCAATGGCGCCGGGCACATCGCCGTGAATTTCGCGCAGGTACGACACACGAGCGTACGAGCGCAAATCGGGCCGCACGCTCACCATTTTATCGGCGCACGCCACGGCCTTTTTGTAATCGCCTAACTCGACGTGGGCATCCGTCAGCAAACCGTAGATATAGGAGTTGTAGGGATTGATGCGCTGCGCCTTTTCGGCCACCACCAACCCTTCGGCGAAATGGTGTTGCGAGAGCAGCACGGTGGCCTGGCAGCACAGCGCCTCGAAATTGTCGGGTTCGCGGCGGAGTACCTCGGCCAGCAGGTCGAGGGATGCTTTGTCGTAGTAGGCGTGGTTGCCGGTAACACGGCCCTCCTGAATGTACGCTTCGGCGAGTTGAAGGCGGGCTTTGGTATTGTCGGGGTCGGCGCGGAGTTGGGCCAGCAGGCCATCTACGGCCTTTTTGGTGTTGGTCCACTCACCGCCGAGGCTCAAATCGGCGCCGCGCGGTTGCAGCTTCGGAATGGGGTCGGTTTGATGAAAAAAGACCACGTAACCGACCAGCCCCAGAAAGCCGGCCACCAATAGCGGATAGAGAAAGCGACGCATCAGGCGTAGAGAAGGCTTGTAAAAGAAGAAAAAACGACGCAGATTGACCGCCGCGTGGTCGGCACGTACGCAAGGGCAGCGCTCCGGTTAGGCGCGGCCCCGGCTGTTGTGGCAATTTGCACCCGCAAACCGGTTCAACGGCGCTTCTGGTGCCACGAACGGCCGCGCCGCCAAGTTCATATCTTCGCAAAAAATCGACTCAAACCACCCCTCGCCCGCCCGATGCTCCAACCCAACGACCTTGCTCCCGCTTTCGCGGCTACCGACCAACACGGCCACCTTCATCGCTTCCCCGAAGACTACGCGGGCCGCACGGTCGTCCTCTATTTCTACCCCAAAGACGACACCCCCGGCTGCACGGCCCAAGCCTGCGACCTGCGCGACAACCACGCGCGATTTACGGCGGCGGGCTACGCCATCCTCGGCGTGAGTACCGACAATGAGGCAAGTCACGCCCGCTTCGCCCAGAAATTCGACCTGCCGTTTCCCCTCCTCGCCGACCCTGAGAAGCAGTTGGTCGAAGCCTACGGCGTGTGGCAGGAGAAGAAAAATTACGGCCGTACGTATTGGGGTACGGTGCGCACCACGTTCATCATCGGACCGGATGGAAAGATCGAGCGCGTGATTAAAAAGCCGGATACGAAGGCGCACGCCGCGCAGGTGTTGGGGGCAGTATAAGGTGCTTTTGAGGCTCGTTTTATCATTAATTATGTCATTGCGAGGGGGAGGCTCTGCGACGATGTGGCAATCCGGCGCTGGCTGCCGTGTGCGTTGTAGTGCGGACATCAGTCCGCAGTTTGACAGTTAGTCGTGTTGTAAAACTGCGGACTGAAGTCCGCACTACATCTGCTGAACCCACGAGGATTGCTTTGCCGCTCGCTACGCTCGCAACCGCAAAGCCTCCTCGCAACGACAAATTACTTCAGCGAAATAACCCCTAAATCAGACGCTTACTCCCTAATGCCTCGAAAGTCAAAATGAACATCCTCAAAACCATCCTCGGCATCGTCTTACTGATAGTGGCGCTATTCCTCTGGCTCGGCGTATTAGGGGCACTATTGAAACCGACCGCTTACACTGCCGATGTAGGGTACAACAGCGGATATCTGGCAGGACAACTCATGGTTGGGTTTTTCACGATAGGCGCCGGAGGAGGGATTTTCGTACTCGGTCTTCGGTTGATTCGGTCTTCGCGCAGCAACTAGCCGGCGCGCCGTTAAACCCTCCCCGGCCCACCCACTCCAAGCGGCCCGTCCACGCCCCACCCGCCGTTGGAAGACGCCCAGATTCTGACTCTTTTCGCCGAGCCCGCCACCCGCGAAGCGGCATTTGCGCACCTGGTGCGCAAGTACCAGTCGCGCCTATACTGGCACGTGCGCAAGATGGTGGGCGACCACGACGACGCCGACGACCTCTTGCAGGAAATACTGGTGAAAGTATGGCGCGCCCTACCCAATTTTCGGCAGGATGCGCAGCTTTTTACTTGGCTCTACCGCATTGCCACCAACGAATGTTTGGGCTTTTTAGGCAGCACGAAACGCAAGTTTCTGCTGCCGATGACCGACGCCAGCGAGCTGCTCGGCGCGCGCCTGGAGGCCGACGAGATGCCCGCCGCCGACGCCATCGAAACGAAGCTCGCGGCGGCCATTCTGGCCTTGCCCGACAAGCAGCGCCTCGTGTTCAACCTACGCTATTACGACGAGATGCCCTATGAGCAAATGGCCACTGTGACCGGCACCAGCGTGGGCGCGCTCAAGGCGAGTTACCACCACGCGGCCAAAAAAATCGAAGAGTTTATGACGCGCCGCGATTAAATGATGACCCCATTAAGCTTGCGCCCGGCAAATCGCTCCAAGTCACCAGTTTTCGGTTTATCTGTTCCATCCAGCTGTTCTGCTCCTCGTTTCAGCCACTAACTCTTTTGATATGAAACTTCCGCCCTCCGCCGGTCTAGCATCTGCTGCAAACGACGATGCCGCCGACCGCGCTGCCGATTACGCCGCGCTGCCCGCGTTCCTGCGCGACCGCCCCCGTCAAGTACCGTTCGCGGAGCCGCCCGCCGGGTATTTCGAGGCGCTGCCGGTGCGGGTCTTGACCCGGATTCGGGCGGAAGAAGCGGCGCTTGCCCCCACCACCCGCGCCGGATTCGGGCAGCGATTTGGGCACTTAGCCGAAAATCTGGTTGAGCAAATAACCGATTTGAGCCGCCTGCGGTGGCCGCGCCTACGGGTCGCGTTTGCCTCGGCGGCGTTGAGTGCGGCGTTCGTGGGCGCGTTTTGGCTCGGCCAAATCGCCTCCGTTCGCTCCGCAAGCGCCGTTTCGGCCGACCGCGCGCTGGCCACCGTCGGCACCGCTGAACTTGTCGAGTACCTCGCCGACCCCACCACCGTGCGCCTTACCGCTGCTGATTTGGCGGCGCTATCCACCACCGACGCGCCCACCGACGCCGCCCTGCTCGCCATCCCGCGCGCCGACCTCGACGATGCTATCGACGAGTTACCCTTCGACGAAACCTACCTGTAAAATCTCTTCCGCCGTTTTTTCGGCGCCCCTTCTTTCTCCCCCATTACTTCGGATAATGAACCGCTTCCTTACACCCTCCCTGCCCGTTTTCCGCCGTCTGTTTACCGTTGCGCTCCTGCTGCTTGGCGTAGGGCTCGGCCTGGCCGCTACCGCCCAGCCGGGTGCCGGTGCGGGCCGCCAAGGTCGCCACGAAAAAATCGAGGCCGCCCGCGTCGCCTTCTTCACCACCCGCCTCAATCTCACCACCGACCAAGCACAGAAATTCTGGCCGGTTTACAACGAGTTCGATGGCAAGCGCCGCGCCATTCGCAAACGCATCGCGGGGCGCAAGCAAGACCTCGCCACCCTCGCCGACAACCAGCTTCAACCCGCCGTCGATGACCTGTTCGCGGCCCGCCAAGAAGAATTGAACCTCGATAAAGACTACGCCGGGCGCTTCCAGAAGGTCATTACGCTCCGCCAAACCTTACAGCTTTTCCGCGCCGAGCGCGAGTTTGCCAAGTTCCTGCTCCGCAAACTGGAAGAGCGGCGCGGCGGTGCGGCAACGCCCATCGAGCCCGGCGAGGATGACTGAGCGACTGCGTGACTGGGTAATTTTGCCGGATGCTCACCAACCGCCAGCTTTTTCTTCAGCACCAGGGCCAAACCTCCCCTACCCCGCTTCTGCTCGAAATCGAGCGCGCCGAAGGCTGCTGGATGTACGGCCCAGCCGGCGAACGCACGCTCGACCTCATTTCGGGTATCAGCGTCTCGAATGTGGGGCACCGGCACCCGCGCGTGCTGGCCGCCATTCAGGCACAGCTCGACAAATATTTGCACCTGATGGTATATGGCGAAGTGGTGCAGGCGCCGCAGGTGCAGCTTGCGGTGGCGCTGGCCGCTACTGTGCCGCCGCACTTGGGGTGCGCGTACTTCGTCAATTCCGGCTCTGAAGCGGTGGAAGTCGCCCTCAAACTCGGTAAGCGTCTGACGGGCCGCTATGAACTGATTTCGGCCATCGACTCGTACCACGGCGCCACGCACGGCGCACTGTCGGTCACGGGTAACGAGGGGTTCCGGCAGGCGTTTCGGCCACTGCTGCCGGGGGTGCGGCAAATTCGGTACAATTCCTTCGATGACCTCGCGCACATCACTTCCACCACAGCCGCCGTACTGCTCGAAGTGGTGCAGGGCGAGGCGGGCGTGCGTGAGCCGGTGCCGGGCTACCTGGCCGCCGTGCGCGCCCGCTGCACCGAGGTGGGCGCGCTGCTGATTTTCGATGAAATTCAGACCGGTTTCGGCCGCACCGGTACGTTTTGGGGCTGCGAACACGAAGGCGTCTGGCCCGACGCAATAGTGTGCGCCAAGGGGATGGGCGGCGGAATGCCCATCGGCGCGGTGCTGTCGAGCGCCGAAAACCTCGCCGCCTTCACCACCAATCCGGTGCTGGGTCACATCACTACGTTCGGCGGCCACCCGGTGAGCTGCGCAGCGTCGCTGGCCACGCTTCGCGTCATTCAGGAAGAAAATCTGCTCGCCGGCATACCCGAAAAATCGGCCCTCCTCCGCGCCGAACTAGCTAGCGTGCCCGGCGTGCGCGAGGTGCGCGGCCGGGGGCTTTTACTGGCCGCCGAAATGGAATCGTACGCCGTGCTGAAACCGGTCATCGACCGCGCCCTCGCCGCCGGTGTCCTCACCGACTGGTTTCTGTTCTGCGATAACTCGCTCCGCGCCGCGCCGCCGCTGACTATTTCGCTGGAAGAAATCCGGTTTGCCGGAAGGGTGCTGCGGGAGAGTAGTT
>JANPJM010000067.1:0-8523 GCA_031425525.1 Hymenobacteraceae bacterium
GGTGGACCGCTGCGGGGGGGCGGCCATTTCCTCCACCCCCGGTGGGCCCAAGTTACCGCTAGTTGGGTGTGAGGGTCGCCCCGCCTCTTTAGGTAGCTTGCGGGGTGGCGGAGCTTCGCCCCACCCCACGTTTTCTTGCCACAAATTTTTTTCGCCGCCGTTGCCGTAGGTTGCCGGTGTTCGGCGTCAGGGCGGGTACCAGCCCTGCTACCGCATTCGCCCCCGTCTCCCCGCGTGCCCACCGACTCCTTCCCCGAATCGCTCGTGCCGGGCGTATTGCGCGCCGACCCGGCCGCGCAGGAAGCGCTGTATCGGCACTTCGAGGGGCCACTGCTGCGGGTGTGTCTGCGGTATGTGCGGGCGCGGCCCGTGGCCGAAGACCTGGTGCAGGAGGCGTTCGTGCGCGTGTTTGGGCGGCTGGCGCAGTGGCGCGGGCAAGGGCCGCTGGAAGCCTGGGTGCGCCGCATCGGCGTAAATACCTGCCTCGACCATTGCCGGGCCGAAGCGCGCGGCTGGCGCGAAATCGATTTCGACGACGTGCCCGACGCCCTCACCGCCGCCGAAGCCGACGCCCCTGCCCAACTCGCCGCCGACGAGCTGGTGGCCCACATTCAGCGGCTGCCGCTGATTTATCGGCTCGTGCTGAACCTGTATTGCATCGAAGGCTACTCGCACCCCGAAATCGGCGCGCAGCTCGGCATCGACGAAAAAACTTCCTCTTCTCAACTGTCGCGCGCGCGGCGGCTGCTCGCCGAGCAGTTGCGGCGCGCGCATTTCATTCCGGTTTTATGAGCGCCTCGCACCTTCCCCCATCTGATTCGGCCGCCGATTCGCAGTTCGATTCCCACCTGCGCCACGCCGCCGAACAGCACGCGCCCGCGCCCATCGGGGGCGGCTGGGAGCGGTTGCGCGGGCGGCTGCCCGTGCCCGAACCGCCCGCGCTGCCGCCGCGCAGGTGGGGCGCCCGGCCGTTCGCGGCCGGGTTGCTGGTAGGGGCGTTGTTGTGGTGGGGCGGGGGAGAACTGCGACCCGGCGGCCCCATCATGGGCGCTGGTAAGTCTACTATGGGCGCTGGTAAATCTACTATGAGCGCCGGTAAGCCTACTATGGGCGCCGGTAAGCCTACTATGAGCGCCGGTAAGCCTAATATGGGCGCCGGCGAATCGCTCATGGACACCTCGAAATTTGTGCGGGAAATTCCCGGCGCCGCTACGGGTGCCATCACTCTTGCTACCATTGAGCAACGCGATTCCGTGCTGCACCAGGAGGCAAGCGCGTACCTGACGCCCGTGGCAGCCCCCGCCGATACGGCCCGCGCCACCCGGCTGCGCACCCTCATCAAAACGCAACGCCAGGCGCTGGCGCACTACGCCGCCCGCCTCGATTCCCTCAAACAGTTTCTGCCGGAAGCGCCGCCGGAATTGGCCGCCGAACCGGCGCCGCTACCCGCGCCCGATTCCACCGAACAACCGTTGCTCGCCGTGCCGCCGCGTAGCCCGTGGGCGGTGGCGCTCCTCCTCGAAACCACGCCGAACTGGAGCGTGCTGCCCACGGTGCCCACCGGCGTAGTGGATCAGGAACGCACCCAAGCCAGCCTGACCCAGAGCGTGCAGGTGCAGCGGCAACTGAGCCCGCAGTGGCGAGTGCGCGCGGGTTTCGGCCAGGCCACCGTGCAAACGCAGGCGCGCTACACCTCCGAGCGCACCCGGCAAACCACCACCCAAATCACTACCACCAAGGACGATACCTCCTACCGCGTGCGCTCTTACGAAGTGCTCATCATCGGCCCCACCGATACCGTGCGCACGCTCGTCTCGCGCCTCGATACGCTCGTGACGCAGACCATCACGGTGCGCGACGAAACCGTCACGCAGCGCGACAAGCTGCAACAACTCCTGCGGCCCACGTACCGCTTCTGGACGTTGCCGGTGAGTGCCCAGCGCCTCCTGCTCACGCGCCCGAGCTGGAATCTGGCGGCGAGCGCGGGCGCCCAGCTTGCCGTGCTGCGCGATGCCCAGGTGCCCGTCTGGACAGGCGAGCAGTACGCCTTGCGCCGCCTCACCGGCCCGGCCGCCGGGCTGCCGCGCCGCGCCAGTCTGAGCCTGAGTGTGGGTTTGGAGGCCCAGATACGCCTGTCGCCGCGCCTCACCGCCTTAGTAGCGCCTACGCTGCGGGGGTGGGCTGTGCCGCCGGGCGGGGCGGGTCGGCGGGTACTGCCCGCCGCGCAAGTGGGGCTGGTGTGGGGGTGGTAGCGCGGCCGAATACATTTTTTCCGGCCGCTGCCGTGCTTGGGGCCGGAGCAACGTCAGGGAAGTAACCCCCTGAACCGGAACGGGGGCGGCGCTGCCGGGGCGCCGATGGGTTTTCTCCTTTCTCGTGGCCTTTTAAATGACTTTTGTGATGCGGGTTTTCTTTCGATTTTGCTTTTTGTTGGTGGGGTTGCTGGTGCCTGCGTTGCGCGGCGCGGCGCAGTCGGCGCGGTTTACGGGGGTAGCGACGGCCTACAACCACCGATCAGACCCTTCGCGCTATATCGGTTCCTTCGATGGCACCACCGATGCGACGGGCAATACCTATCTCTGGGTTCATTACACCAGCGACTTCACCATCGGCGGAGTTTTTCATCAGGCACCGCCCGACTCGGTGAACCGCGCCGCGCTGGTGAAACTTAGCCCGAGCGGTGCGCTGGTCTGGCTGCGCGAAATTGGCGAGCAGAATGGCTACCTCACGTGTAATTCGGTTAAAACCGACGCCGCCGGTAACGTGTACGGGCTGGGCGAATTCCATTCTTCGGTTGCAAACGCGACTATTGACGGTGCGCCCGTCAGCGGGCACCAGCCCAACATAAATCAGATGTGGGTGGCAAAGTGGTCGTCCAGCGGTGCCATCCAGTTCGCGCGTTCCGTGGGTTACGCCATCGACAGCGACGTTGATCCGTGGCGCCTCGACGTAAGCGCCACCGGCGAGTTGGCCGTGATCGGGCAGTTCTGGCGCGAAATGGTGATCGGCACGGATACGTTGCGCCAGCGCGACCGCCGCAACAACAGGTACGTGCGCACGGGGAGCTTCGTAGCACGCTTTTCCAACGCGGGTGCCGTGCAGTGGGTCAAGCAGTTTCACTCGGTTGATACGCTTGCCTTTGCGTTCGTGGCGGATATGGGATCCGACTCGGCGGGGAATACTTACGTGAACGGTATTTACGGCGGCCCATCCGGGGCAATAACCGGCATCGGCAACGTGACTTTTCCCACCAATCACAACACTTTCTGGGTGAGACTCAGCCCTACGGGCCAAGTAATTAACACCCAAACCGATACGTACATCACGGGGGGCATCGCGCCGATGGTGGTTTTGCCCGATGGCACCAGCTACGCCTCTTACCCACTTACCCGTCCCGTGCGGATGGCGTCGGGCGACTGGCTGCGCCCGGCCGGTGCCGGTTCCGTGTTTGTATTTCGTTATGACCCTGACGGCACCACAAGATGGGTGCATCAGATCGGAGGCGGCGATTCGCTCGACCTGACCACCACCAGCGACCGGCTACTGGCACGCGCCGCCGATGGGGGCGTACTGGTAGGTGGTACTACGCGCGGGGTTATTACCGACGGCAACGTGCGGCTCGGCTTACCCGCTGCGTCGCGCGATACGCCGTCGCACGCTTGGGCGATAGCGTTAACGGCCGACGGTAAAGCCCTCTGGGGGCAGAAAATGACGAGCGTAGAAGGCGAGCTGGCGCGGCAAATCCACGCCTTGCCCGACGGGCAGGCGGTGCTGGTAGCCCAAACGCAGGCTGAATTCGTCGGATTGGGAGGTTTGGGGGTGTCTGCTCCTGGGAACCTGAACTACAAGATTATCAGCGCCCGTATCTCCCAGCAATACAACACCCTCACCGGCGCTGCCTACCTCGATGCCAACGCCGACGGCGTGCAGAACCCCTCGGAGGGTGGCTTCCCCGGCAGCCTCGTGGTGGAAGTAAACCCCGGCGCCGTGCCGTGCGCCGTCCCCGAAACCACCGGTCGTTACGATGCCTACGTCGATCTGGGCGTGAACTTCACCGCTTCCCTACCCAGCCCGCCGCCCTACTACACCGTGGTGACGCAGGGCGCGCCACCGGCCACCTTCAGCACCTACGGCAACACCGCCGCCGGCCGCAGCTTCGCCCTCCAGCCCATCGCCAACCAGCGCGATGTAGAGGTCATCCTCACGCTCATTTCGCCGGCTCGGCCCGGCAACCTGCTCAACTACCAAGTGCAGTACCGCAATGTGGGCACGGTGGCCATCACGGGCGGCACTGTAGTGCTTACGCCCGACGCGCGCCTGGTGTGGCAGAGCAGCAGCAGCCCCGGCATACCCGGCGCGGGCGGCGCCCAAACGTGGGTGTACGCCGGGCTGCAACCCGGCGAAACGCGGCGCCTCAACGTGGTGTACCGCCTGCCCGCTACGGCGGTGCTGGGCACGGTGGTCAGCAGCACGGCCACCCTCACGCCGCTCACCGGCGACCTCGACGCCGCCAACAACACGTCCGTCGCCGAGCGCGTAGTGACGGGTTCCTTCGACCCCAACGACATCGAAGTCAATCATCTCACGCTCTCGACCACGCAGGTGGCGGCCGGCGAGTGGCTCGAATACACCATCCGGTTTCAGAACCACGGCACCGATACGGCCTTCACCGTGCGCCTCACCGATTCGCTGCCCGCCGCGCGGCTGCGCCTCGCGACGCTGCGGGTGATGGCGGCGTCGCACTACTGCAACTGGGGGTTGAGCCCGCAGGGCGAGCTGACGGTGCAGTTTCCGAATATTCTGCTGCCCGCGCAGCTCACTAACCAGATTGCGTCCGACGGATTCGTGCGGTTCCGGGTGCGCCCCGTCACGGCGCTGGTGCCGGGCGATGTGATTCCGAATCAGGCCGAAATTCACTTCGATTACAACGCCCCGATGGCCACCAACACCGTGCTGACGGCCGTGGCCGCGCCCACCGGCCTGGGGGCTGTAACGGCCGCCACCGCCGGGCAAGCCCAGGTGTGGCCCAACCCGACCAGCGGCGCGCTGCACGTAGAAGTGCCGCGCGAAACGACCGGCACGCTCACGCTCACCCTGCTCGACGCGCTCGGCCGCGCCGCGCGGACGGAAGCGGTGGCGGTGGCCGCCCCCGGCCGCACCCGCGCCCAACTCGATGTGCGCGGGCTGCCCGCCGGGCTGTACCTGCTGCGCGGCGAAGGTGCCGGCGAAGGGTTTGCGCGCCGGGTGGTGGTGAAGTAGAAGGAAATCAATCGGCCACGTGGGGTGGAGCGTAGCTCCGCCTCCCCGGTAAGCAGGGGAGGCGGAGCTAACGCTCCACCCCACGTTTTTACGGGTGGTTTGCGCCGTCGGCATTAAGTACTGCGCCAAAAGTAAATTGATAACGTGAGTCTCGTAACTTTCTGACATCCAATGGTCTGGCTTGCAGCTAGAAGCTTATGGCTAGCTACTTAAATGTCACCAATTTTTTCCCCACTCCCCGCCGTACTTGCCACCAAACGGGCGTCAGGTCAATAACCTCCTGAACCGGTGAGGGAGGGGCGCTGCCGGGGCGCCGACAGGTTGTTTTCCTTTGGCCTTCTAAATGATTTTTTGTGATGCGGGTTTTCTTTCGATTTTACTTTTTGCTGGTGGCGCTGTTACTCACGGGAGCAGCGCTGACGAGCCGGGCGCAACCTACCAGTGCCCAGTTTCAGTGGGCCACATCCACCCAGAGCCCCGCGCCCGGCCGTGGTTACGGTGCAGGCGTGGGCCGCAACACTACAGATGCGGCCGGCAATACCTACGCGTGGATTGCTCACTGGGGGCCGCTTACGCTAGGTGGGGTGACGTATGCAGCCGATTCCACCGAAAATCTAGCGCTGGTGCGCTACGATGCCGCAGGCGCCGTGACGTGGGTGCGGCAGTTCGGCCCGGCGAACGCCCGAATCGATTGCCGGGCGCTCACCACTGACGCCGCCGGCAACGTGTATATGGCCGGGCGCCTGTTTCAAACCCCCGTTACCTTCGACTCGACCACCACGCTTGACCCCGGCAACCAGATCGCGGCCTACCTGGTGAAGTGGTCGCCTACGGGCACCCTGCTGCTGGCGCGCATCGTTCAGACCGGCGGCGAAGCCTACCCGGAAGCACTACGCGTTGAGCCCACGACGGGCGACATTCTGTTGGTGGGTCAGTTTCGCATCTCGGCCACGCTCGATACTGTGCATCTGCGTCAACCAGCGGGAAGACAGAAGCTGGCTACCTATTGCGCTCGGCTCTCGCCCGCCGGAGTAGCGCGTTGGGCCACAGCGGTGGTCAACACCGACACCCTTTCCATCAGCCTGACTTTTAATATCGGCCTCGATCGTTCAGGCAACGCGTATTTCTTGGGAGAGTACCTCTACAACTGCTCCTTTGGGGGCTTCATATTTCCCTACGCGCCGCCTACACGGGTCGGTAATACCTATATCCTCCGGCGGTTCTGGGCAAAAGTCAGCCCGGTCGGCCGGGTAATTCAGGTGCGTACCTACGACCCCGGTGCGCTGCCCGCCAACGGTATCGGCTTCGATGTCGCCCCCGATGGATTCAGCTACTCAATCAACGGCCTGAGTGCCCCCGCGACGCTGGCGCCGGGCTTGAACGTACAACCCACCGGCCGACAGGACGCGCTGCTCATCTGCTACGACCCCGACGGCCATATTCAATGGACGCGGCAATTCGGCGGCTCCACACCCGCCGATGAGGCGTGGGGCTGGAACCTGACGTTGCGCGGTGACGAGACGCTGTACGCCACCGGGCAGTACCGCGGTGCGCTGGCCGGCGCCGGCCTGCTACTACCCACGACACCTACCGCCCCCATCGCGCCCTATCAGATGTGGGTAGCGGCGCTGGAACAGAAAAGCGGCCGGGGGTTATGGGGACTGAGTTCGTCCGGCTCGACCACTACTGCCGCTTACTATCTGGCGCCCGCTGCCAACGGCGTGGTACTTGGGTTAAATACGGGCAGCGATTCGCTGCGTTTGGGCAACCTGCTGGTCCTGACGCCCGGCGACCGCAACGGTAAAGCAGTGATTACCCGTATTGCCGAACGCTACAACACCCTCACCGGCGCCGCCTACCTCGACGCCAACGCCGATGGCCTGCAAAACGCCACCGAAGGCGGCTTCCCCGGCGGCCTCGTGGTAGAAGTAAACCCCGGCGCCATTCCGTGCGCCGCGCCCGAAACCACGGGGCGCTACGATGCCTACCTCGATCTGGGCGTGAACTTCACCGCCTCGCTTCCCAACCCGCCGCCGCACTACACGGTGGTGGCGCAGGGACCAGCCACCACATTGTTCAGCACCTACGGCAACGTGGCGGCGGGCCGTTCTTTCGCCCTGCAACCCATTGCCGGCCAGCAGGATATAGCCGTGGTGCTGACGCTGAACTCAGCCGCCCGGCCCGGCTTTCCGGCCGTCTACGATGTGCAATACCGCAACGTGGGCACCGTGACCATTGCGGCCGGTACCCTTACGCTGGCGCCCGACGCACGCCTCGCGTTTCGGCGGAGCCAACCGGCCGCTACGCCCGGCGCGGGTGGTCTGCTGACGTGGGCCTACGCCAACCTGCTGCCCGGCGAAATGCGGCGCGTGCGCATCGAGTACGTGCTGGCAAATTCGGCGGCGCTCAACTCAATCCTCAGCAGTACCGCGCAGGTGCTGCCGCTGACCGGCGACCTGGTGCCCGCCGACAACGCCGCCACCGAAACGCGCGTCATCACGGGCTCCTTCGACCCCAACGACATTCAAGTCAATCACATCGAGTTGAGTACCACGCAGGTGGCGGCCGGTGAGTGGCTCGAATACACGATCCGGTTCCAGAATCACGGCTCCGACACGGCCTTCACCGTGCTTGTACACGATTCGCTTTCGGCCCTCCACCTGCGCTTGAGCACGATGCAGCTCCGCGCTGCCTCGCACGGCTGCGGGTGGAGCATCTCGCCCACCGGGCAGGTGCTGGTGCGCTTCACCGGCATCGATTTGCCGCCGCAATCGACCAACATTTTCGCGGCTGATGGCTTCGTGCGCTTCCGCATCCGGCCCGTCGCCACGCTCGCCGTCGGCGACGAGATTCCGAATCAGGCGTACATCCATTTCGATTACAACGCGCCCTTCGCTACCAATACGGCCCTCACGCGCATTTCCACGCCCACCGGCTTCGCGACTGACCCGGCCGCCAACGCGGCCCAACCTCACATCTGGCCCAACCCGACCAGCGGCGCGCTGCACGTAGAAGTGCCGCGCGAAACGACCGGCACCCTCACGCTCACCCTGCTCGACGCGCTCGGCCGCGCCGTGCGGACGGAAGCGGTGGCCGTGGCCGCCCCCGGCCGCACCCGCGCCGTGCTTGATGTGCGCGGCCTGCCCGCCGGACTGTACCTGCTGCGCGGCGAAGGTGCCGGCGAAGGGTTTGCGCGCCGGGTGGTGGTTAAATAGAAGGAAGGCAATCGGCAACGTGGGGTGGAGCGCAGCTCCGCCTCCCCGG
>JANPJM010000068.1:0-73553 GCA_031425525.1 Hymenobacteraceae bacterium
CCTCACCCTACGAACCCGCATCAAGCGGCTGACCCGAAAAACGATTTGCTTCTCGAAGAAAGTGGAATTTCACGAGGGCGTCATTGCCCTATTTATTCACCATTTTTCCTCGAACTCAATCAATACCACTGAGACACGACCCGTAATTCTTTAAAACATCCCCTTGTAAATGTCATTGCCGAAGGCAAAAACCATTAAGCCAAGCAGTAACACCATCCCTACTTTTTGGGCGTTTTCGAGGAAGGATTCCGACGGCTTGCGGCCGAGAATCATCTCGTAGAGCAGGAAAGCCGCGTGGCCACCGTCGAGGGCCGGGATGGGCAGCAGGTTCATAAACGCGAGGACCATCGAGAGCATCCCGACGAGGTTCCAGAACTTGAGCCAGTCGAAAACGCCGCCGAACTCGCGGGCGATGCCGATGGGGCCGGACAGCGAATTAGACGCCGATGCTTCGCCCCGGAAAATCTTAGAAAACGCTTTCACGTTGGCCGTAATTACGCCGAACGCTTTTTTGGTGCCCACCGGAACGGCTTCGAGGAACCCATACTGCCGGGTTTCGAGGTGCAGCATCGGCTTGATTTGAATGCCGAGCGTGCCTTCCTTCTCAACGGTAGCGGAGGTTTGGATGGTCTGGCCGGCGCGGTCGAGAGTGAGTTGAACGGGCTCGCCTTTACGGGCTTGCAGGGCTTGTTGAAACTGATGAAAAAACGCCACCGGCTTGCCGTCGATGGCGGTTACGCGGTCGCCGGGTTGCAAGCCGGCTTTGGCGGCCGGGCGCCCCGTCAACACGCGCTCCACGGAAAACGGCTGCGCGGGCGCCACGAAAAGTGCGGCTTCGTCGCGGTTTTGAGAAAGGCGGTCGAGGATGTTGGCGGGAATCGGTAGCTCCCGGCGCTGGCCGTTGCGCTCGATGATGAAGGCGCCATCGCGGGCGAGCAGGGCGTCGGGGTCGTAGATGTCGTCGAAGGCTTCGAGCGGCTTACCATTGACTTCCAGCACTTTGTCGCCATCCTGAAAGCCGATTTCGCGGCCGAGCGCATTCGTCACCACGCCGTAGCGGGCTTCGGAAGCGGGCAGATAGCTCTCGCCGTACGTCCAGACGAGGGCCGAGAAAATGAGGATGCCGGTAATGACATTGACGATGATACCGCCGAGCATCACGATCAGCCGCTGCCACGCCGGCTTAGCCCGAAACTCCCACGGCTGCGGCTCTCCCTGCAAGGCTTCGGTGTCGAGCGACTCATCGACCATCCCCGAAATTTTCACATAGCCGCCGAGCGGAATGGCGCCAAACTGGTAATCGGTCTCGCCGATTTTCTTACCGAACAGGCGCGGCGGAAAGCCGATGGAAAAACGCTCGACGCGCATTCCAAACCACTTGGCCGTGAGCATATGCCCCAACTCGTGGAGGCCAACCAGCAACGTCAGCCCCAAAATGAGCTGCGCGGCCATAATCAAGTACGTCATTTCTTATTTTTAGTGCGTTGGATGAGTAGGTGAGAAGATGTGAGAATGTGGAGATGTGAGGATATGAAGGTGTTGTTAGTACACTTATTCATCTGCTCAACTCTCCCGTACTCATCTTCAAAATCTACTCATTTGGTTGCTAACCTCTGCCGCGCGGGTACGGGTTTCCTTATCGGTCGCGGCGTAGTCGGCGAGGGTTGGATTGGGGATGAAAGGCAGGGTTTCGAGACATTCGCCGATGAGGTCGGGGATGGCGAGAAAAGGCAGGTGGCCGTCGAGAAATCGCGCGACCGCCACCTCGTTGGCGGCGTTGAGGACGC
The DNA here is from genome assembly GCA_031425525.1 of Hymenobacteraceae bacterium. GTDB lineage: Bacteria > Bacteroidota > Bacteroidia > Cytophagales > Hymenobacteraceae > JANNMJ01. The sequence continues at coordinate 1,788 of JANPJM010000068.1, forward strand.
ACGGCGCCGTGCCGCCCCGGCGCATCGCGGTAAACGCGAGCGGCAAACAACGGAACGTGGTGAAGTCGGGCGCCTCAAACGTGAGACTGGGGTAATCGAGGAAAGAAAAACGCGGCCAGTCGTTGGCAAGCCGGTCGGGCAAACCGAGGGCGTACTGAATCGGCAGCTTCATATCGGGTAGGCCAAGCTGCGCCTTCAGCGAGCCATCGCAGAATTGCACCAGCGAATGAATGATGCTCTGCGGATGCACCACCACGTCGATTTGGTCGTTGCGGAGGCCGAACAGCCATTTGGCTTCGATCACTTCCAGCCCCTTATTCATCAACGACGCCGAATCGATGGTGATTTTGGCGCCCATCGTCCAGTTGGGGTGTTTGAGCGCCTGGGCTTTGGTGATGGTGGCCAAATCGGCGGCGGTTTTGCCGCGAAACGGGCCGCCGGAAGCCGTCAGAATAATTTTTTCAACGGATTCGGGCGCCTCCCCTACCAGGCACTGATAAATGGCCGAATGCTCCGAATCGACGGGCAGCAAGCGCGTGCCGTAGCGCTTGACTTCGGCCATCACCAGTTCGCCGGCCACCACGAGGGTTTCCTTGTTGGCCAGCGCAATGGCTTTGCCCACACGGATGGCCGCGAGGGTCGGCACAAGACCGGCGTAGCCCACGAGGGCCGTCAGCACCGTATCGACATCGGGGCGGGTGGCGGCGGCGGTTACGGCTTCAGCGCCCGCGCTGACCATAATTCCGAGCGGCGCCAAAGCAGCCTTAACGGCTGCAAATCGGGTTTCGTCGGCGATGACTACCTCGGCCGGGCGCCAGCGGCGGGCTTGCTCGATGAGCAGGTCGGCGTTGGAATGGGCCGTTAGCACCGTCACCACGAACCGGCCGGGGTGCGCCGCCACCACATCGAGCGCCTGGGTGCCGATGGAACCAGTGGAGCCCAACAGCGCCAAGCGAACGGGCGCAATGGCGGAAGCGGCGAAAGAAGCGGGAGCAGGCAAAGCGGCGGGAAGCATCAGCGGAAGGAAAGCAAAAGTACGCCGCCGGGCGGTGGCGCCGGACGCTACGGCGGCGCGTACCGAACTTGCGGGTCGTTTTCCACCCCAAACCGCTTCCATGCGCGCTTCTTTCGCCTTCGTGGCCCTGTTGGGCCTCACCGTTCCGGCTTTTGCCCAAACCTCCACCCTCGACACGCCGGAGAAAAAGACGGCGTACGCCATCGGGCAGGAAATAGGCCGTAGCCTCAAAAGTACCGGGATGCCGGTCGATGCCGCCACGCTCACGCAATCGCTGACGGAAGCGCTCAGCGGCGCGCCCTCGCGCCTCACGCCCGAAGAAATTCAGCAGGTGATGGCGGTATTTCAGCAAGCGGCCCAAGCCAAGCAGCAAGAAGCGCATGCTGCGCAAAAAGCCGTGCAAGACCAGGCCGGTGCCGCCAATGACGCGGCTGGAAAGAAATTTCTAGCCGAAAACGCCAAAAAATCAGGCGTGAAAACGCTGCCATCGGGCTTGCAGTACAAAGTTGAAAAACTCGGCAACGGCAAGGATTTTCCGGCCGCCTCCGACCAGGTGAAAGTGCATTATCGCGGTACGCTGCTGGACGGCAAGGAGTTCGATTCGTCGTATAAGCGCGGCGAGCCGGCGCAGTTCGGCGTCGGGCAGGTAATCAAGGGCTGGACGGAAGCACTCCAGAAAATGCGGGTCGGCGCGAAATGGAAGCTGTTCATTCCCGCCGAGTTGGCCTATGGCGCGCAAGGCGCAGGGCAGGACATCGGGCCGAATTCGGTGCTGATTTTTGAGGTTGAACTGCTGGAGATTGTGGGCAAGCCGAAGGCGGAGTAGGTAAGTAGATTCTTCATCAAGTGTAATGGCTATCAATGGCTGCCAGCAAAAATTTGCTGACCTTGCGCAGAATGAACTTCCAAAGCTGATGGCGGAGATGCAAAGTGCAATTGCTACAGCCACTCCGATGAATGATTTCCTTAAGCCTAAGCAGGGAGTTAAAACTCTACTTCGCAATCATCGCCGTAAAGCTGATTTCTCCGGTTGCTACGTGCTGATTGAACACGGCAAGCCTTTGTATGTGGGAATATCCAGACAAGTCTTCCGGAGGCTCTGGCATCACGGAAGGGGCACTAAGCATTTCTCAGCCACGCTTGCCTACTCAATGGCAGCACACGGTTTCGTGTCTGTATTATCACGCAACGAACGGATGGAAGACGAAGAATTCCTCAATCTCTTTCAGCTTTCAAAAGAGAGGATACAGAAATGTCATTTTGCATTTGTGGAAATTCAAAATGACCTCATTCTCTATCTCTTCGAGGCTTATTGTGCCATGGAGCTTGATACGTACGAGTGGAATACCTTTAAAACACATTAGGTTTTCAACCCTTCATCAGCAGCCCATCCGCTACGCCCCGGTCGTTCGCGAGCCGGGGCGTTTTGTTTTGGCCGCCGAGCTTGCCGATGCTCGCCATATAGCGTTGAAAGGCCCCGGTAGGCAAGCTGGTGAGCAAGAGCGGCGCGAGAATGCGGCCCGCGAGCAGGTCGTCGTAGTAGTGGTTGCGGTGGCGGAGGTTGGCGTCGAGAGTGGCGGCGAAGGCGGCGGGGTCGGCGGGGGGCGTGGCGAACTCAATGAGCCACTCGTGGCGCGAGGGTTCGGTGGGGTGGGCGCTGACGCGCGGCGCGACGTGAAACTCGGTGACGCGCACGGCCGGGTGCGCGGCGAGGGCCGCGCTCAGGGCGGCCTCCACTTCCTCGCCGATGACGTGTTCGCCGAAGGCACTCAGAAAATGTTTGATGCGGCCTGTCACCACCACACGCGGCGGCGCGAGGCTCGTGAATCGCACCGTATCGCCGACGGAATACGCCCAAAGCCCGGCGTTGGTGCTCACGATGAGCGCGTAGTTCTCGCCGATTTCGACCTCGCCGATGGTCAGGCGCCGGACGCCGGGCGTGCCGTACTCGGCGGCCGGGACGAATTCGTAGAAAATGCCCGAATCGAGTTGCAACAGCAGCCCATCGGCGGCCGAATCGGTATCCTGAAAGGCAAAAAAACCTTCTGAAGCCGGAAAAAGCTCCACCGAATCGACTGGCCGGCCAATGCTCTCGAACAGCTTGGCGCGGTACGGCGCAAAGCTCACACCACCGTAGACAAATAACTGAAAATCAGGAAACAACTCGCCGATTGGGCGACCGTTGGCGCGGGCTTGCAGCCGGTCGAAATACATTTGTGCCCACGGCGGAATGCCCGAAATGAGCGTCATCGGCTGGCCGAGGGTTTCCGTGACGATGCGGTCGAGCTTCGTCTCCCAGTCGTCGAGGCGGTTGGTGGCGTCGGTGGGGAGTTGGTTGGCCCGTAGCACCGCCGGAATATGGTGATTGACGATGCCCGACAACCGCCCGCTCGGAATACCGGCGTGCAGCGTGAGCGCGGGCGAACCGGACAGAAAAATCAGTTTTCCATCGAAAAACTGCGCCCGGCCGGTGCGGTGTACGTAGGCGAGCAGCGCATCGCGCGCGGCGTTGATGTGGCCGGGAATCGACTCTTTGGTCAGCGGCAGCAGCTTGGTGCCGGCCGTCGTGCCCGACGTTTGGGCGAGGTACGCCGGGCGGCCCGGCCACAGCACGTCGGGCTCACCGCGCTGGGTGCGGGTGAGCCAGTCGGGCAGTAGATCTTCGTAGGTACGGATGGGCACGGCGGCGGCGAAATCGGCCGCGCCCGTGAGCCGCCCGAAACCGTGCGCGCCCCCAAATGCCGTGTCGCGCGCGCGCCGGAGCAGCGCGGCCAGCACGCGGCGCTGGGTAGCGGCGGGGTCGGCGAGGAGGCGCGCCCGGCGGGCGTGAACGAACGCCGCCAGCGGCCGAGCAAGGAAAGCTTTCAGACCCATCGGCCGCGAAGCTACTCGCTAGCCGCGCAGTTCCTTAAGCTGCCGCTCCAACTCCAGGGTACGGAAGACGACTTTCGTTTCCAAATCGGCGTACGCCGACCGGAGTTGCTCTTGCAGCAGGCGCTGCTCGGTAACGTCGGTGTTGGTGCCGAACCAGCGCACAATCTGGCCCGAGGCATCGTGGATGGGCTCGGCGCGGCTCAGAAACCAGCGAAACTGCCCATCGGCGCGGCGTAGCGGAAACGTGTCTTCCCAGGGGATGCCGGCTTTGAGCGCGGCCGACCATTTTTCGACGACGGTAGTAAGGTGGTCGGGGTGATGGACTTTTTCCCAGCCCCAGCCCTGCATTTCTTCCAGATTGTAGCCGGTAAACGCGTACCACCGGCTATTGTACCAGAAAATATGCCCGGTGTGATCGGCCATCCACGCCAGTTGCGAAATGTTGTTGGCGAGCGTATCGAGTTCCTGTTCGCGCTCGCGGAGCGTGGCTTGAGCGCGGCGCTGCTCCGTCAGGTCGATGCACAACGAAACCCCTTGATGCCCTTCGGTGAGCGAGCCGGCCATCAACACAGGTACCAGCGTGCCATCGGGGCGCAAATATTCCTTCTCGTATGGTTGGTGCGTGCCCGTGGCGAGTAGCTCGGCGATGGCGACCTCATCGGTGGCGGCGTATTTGGGGGGCGTAATCTCGCGCCAGTCGAGGGTACCCGCCGTCAGTTCGGCGCGGCTCCGGCCGATCATCTGCAAGTACCGATCATTAACATCGGGCAGACGACTTGAATCAAGATCAAAAAAGAGTACCCCGATCACCTGAGAATCGAGCAAACGCCGCAAGTGCAGGTCGCGCTGGCGCGTCTCATGAATATCGGTGCAGGTACCAAACCACTTCGTGATGTGGCCGTCGGCGCCGCGTACCGGGTATGCCTGCGCCAAAAACCAGCGGTATTCGCCATCGTGCCGCCGAAACCGGTATTCGATTTCGTAAAATTCGCCAGTTTCGAGCGATTGCTGCCAGCGCTGGCGCGCGCGGGCCTGGTCGTCGGGGTGCAGGGTAAGCGCCCAAACTTCCGGGCCGAGGCTCTGCGCCATCGTCAGGCCGGTGAAAGCAGTCCAGCGCTGATTGAAATAGAGGTGACTGCCGGTGGGGCCGGTCGTCCAGACAAGCTGCGGAATGGTATCGGCGAGGGCCGCAAAATCTTCCTGGGCCGCTTTCTGCTCGTGAATGTCGGTGCAGGTACCGAACCATTTGGTGATGCTGCCGGTGCCATCGCGCAACGCGTGTGCGCGGCCCAAAAACCAGCGGTACTGCCCATCGTGGCGCCGCAACCGGTACTCGATCTCAAACGATTCGCCGGTTGCGCGCACGGCGCCCCACTTAGCAAACGTGCGCTCTTGGTCGTCGGGGTGCAGGGCGCGCGCCCACCGGTGTTCGCCGAATGTATCGGCCTCCGTTTGGCCGGTGTAGGCGAACCACTGCCGATTCAAAAAATCATTCCCTCCCTCGACGGTACTCGTCCAGATAATCAATGGAAGCTGATCGACGATCAGCAAAAAATCTGGCGCGGAAGGCGCAGGTAAAGTAGCAGAGTCGGCGGCCATTGGCACAGACGGTTGTTCGGTGGAAGCGGAAACGGGCGGAAAAGAGTTGGTGCGAACGGAAGAAAAAGGGGCAGCCGGGGGCCGGTACGCGGGCAGAAAATCGAAGGAGAGGCTATCGGTGGTGTTACTACAAGCAATTGCTCCCCTGGTTTTGGCGGTGCGGTGTCAGGGAGCTTCGGAAGCGTGGTTGGCGGTATCGGCGGTGGTGGCGTCCAGCACGACTTCCATCCCCGACAGAAAATACAGCGTCAGTTGGCGGGCGCTGCCATCGGGCGCGCGGCGGAGGCGCGTCACGAGGGCGCGCGTGGGCTCGGTGCCAGCCAGACCCAACGCGAGGTACGGGCGGTTGAGCAACTCATCGCGCAAAACCTGCCAGATGCCGGGCTGCTGCTCGTCGGGCACGGCGGCGAAAAGCGTCAGGCGGTTCGGCCGCGCGAGCTGCATATCGGTGGTGCGCGCCAGCAGCGAGCCGGGATCAGCCTGCGAAAGCACCCGACTGGCTACACGCCAGTGCCCGACGAGATGGCTTTCGTCGAGGAGCTGCAAATTGACATCGTAGAGGAGTTCCACCAAGAAGTGGGAGTCGGAAAGGAGAGGCTCGGGAACGCAGTTTGGAGGTGCGAATCTAGTACGCAAACCAAGAGCGAGGCGCAGTGCGGGGCCGCGTAGTCGTCGCGGGCTGCGGGCTAACGGCTACTTTCGCGTTGGGACTGCGGCTGAAGGCGCGCGATGGCGCTTACGGGCAGACTTTTGCCTGCCGTTTAACAACCTGCGAGGCGCACAAACTTCTTTTTTCATCTCTGCTTTTTCGCCGTATGGCTGCTCCGTCTACTTTCGTTCGTATCCGCCTTAATCCCATCGCCGATGCCCGGCTGCCGTTTCCGGCGCAGCTTGTGTTGGGCCTCGTAATGGTGGCGTACGCCGCCGCCGCCCTCCTCACCGGCTCCGACCCCGGCGCCGCCACCGCGCATCCGCTGCTGCACGCCGTATTCATGGGGTTTGCGGTGGCGTATTTAGGCTACGTCATTGCGCGGTCGGCGCCGCTGTTCGGCACCCAGAGTTACCTGGAACTGACGCCCGATTACCTGGTGCACAAGCGCGGGCTGTTCCAGCCGAAAGCGGCGTTTCGGGCGGAGGAAATTGCCGGTTTTGCACTTTCTGACCGGGTGCTACGAATTGTTCCGAAAACAGGCGAAATACACGAAATTCCGCTGCGGCAGGTGCGCGGCGCGCGTAAGCGGGCACGGCTGCGGGCCGGTTTGGAGGCGTTTGCCGGGCGCCACGGAGTGAGCGTGACGAGTGAGTAGTGACGGGTGAGTAGTGACGAGGCTTAAAACGCGCGATATCGCGTTAGCGCGCGGGGCTCTGCCCCGCGCGAAATCAGAAACGGAAAACGCGTAGTCTACTTAAACCGCGCCCGCAACTCCTCCACGGTGGCGCGGTAGGGGGCTTCCATCTCCGAGCGCTTGCTCACTTCCTTGATGGAATGGATGACGGTGGTATGATCGCGCCCGCCGAAGCCGTAGCCAATCACTTTGAGCGAAAGCGGCGTGAGTTCCTTGGCGAAAAACATCGCGAGCTGGCGCGCTTCCACGACTTCTTTTTTGCGCGTCTTGTCTTTGAGCAGCTCGACGGTGAGGTTGAAATGCTCGGCGATGGTCTTCTGGATGAAATCGAGATTGACTTCGGTGTCGATGTCGCTGATGACGTGCCGGAGCGCCTGTTTCGCCATTTCCAGATCGACCTCGCGCCGCAGCAGCGACGATTGCGCGATCAGCCCCACCAGCACGCCTTCGAGTTCGCGCACGTTCGTATCGACGGAGTACGCCAGATATTCCACGACGTGCGGCGGAATGTCGATGCCGTCGCTCGCCATCTTGCTCTGGATGATGGCCATCCGCGTCTCCAGGTCGGGGCTTTGCACGTCGGTCGTGAGGCCCCATTTGAAGCGCGAGAGCAGCCGGTCTTCGAGGCCGCCCAACTCGCGCGGGGGGCGGTCGCAGGTCATCACGATCTGCTTGCCCGATTGGTGCAGGTGGTTGAAGATGGAAAAGAACATATCCTGCGTCTTTTCCTTCTTGGCGAAGAACTGCACATCGTCGATGATGAGCGCATCGACCTGCAAGTAGTAGTTCATGAAATCATCGATGGCGGCGTTGCGCGCCATATCGATGAACTGATTCACGAATTTTTCCGACGAGATGTACAGCACGAATTTCTCCGGCCACTGCTGCTTGATCTGGTTGCCGATAGCCTGCACCAGATGCGTTTTGCCGAGGCCCACATCGCCGTAAATCATCAGCGGATTGAAGGCGCTGAGGCCCGGCTTATCGGCCACGGCCTGCCCGGCGGCGCGCGCCAAGCGGTTGCACGAACCTTCGATATAACTCTCGAAGGTGTACGTGGAATTGAGCTGCGACTCCTGAAAATCGCGGTTCAGGGCGCGCTGCGCGAAGGGGTTGCGCGCGGGCTCGGCCGGGCCGGTGGCTTTGGTTTTGGGCGCCGTACCGGCCGTGGGCAGGTGTACGGCCTGCGGCTTGTTGCGCGCATCGCCCTGATCGACGATGATCGAATACTCCAGCCGCCCGCCCGCGCCCAGTTCCTGCAACAGCGCCGCGCGGAGCACCTCGACGTAGTGTTCCTCCAGCATCTCGTAGAAATACTGCGACGGCACCTGAATCGTCAGCACATCGTCGGCCGAGAGGCTCACCGGCCGCACGGGCTCAAACCACGTCTTGAAACTCTGCTCCTCCACCCGCGCCTGAATCAGGCGCAGGCAGTTAGTCCAGACAATGACGTGGGGGGCAGCGCGCACAGGAAGCAGGAGGGCAGGAAAGGCGACAAGAGGCAAACGGGCGGCAGCCGAACGGCGGTTGAAGGGCCGAAAAAACCGGCGCACCACGGGGCGGGCCGGTTTGGGGTAGCAGGGAGTTTGGGGGGCACAAAAGTGGTGAAAAATCAGCGCCCCGGCAACCTGCCGCCTGCATTATTCTCGCGGGCTTACCCCGCAAGTGGGCCGATGGGCAACACGGAAGCGCTCGCCATCAAGGGTTTACCGCGCCGGAAAGTTAAATCGAAGCGCCCGAGGTTAAGCCCCGCCCAGCCCACTTGGTTGATGACGCTTGACCAGCCGCCCGGCCCGGCCACGGTCTGCGGCGTGTCCAAAAAGGTGTGCGTATGGCCGCCGAGGATGAGATCGATACCGGCCACTTGGGCAGCGAGCTTGCGGTCGTCGATCTTGGCCGAATCGTAGGCGTAGCCCAAGTGGCTGAGGCAAATCACGAAATCGACTTTTTCTTTTTCGCGGAGGATTTTCACCTGTTCAGCGGCCACCGCCACGGGGTCGAGGTAGCGGGTGGCGCCGAATTTGGCATCGGGCACGAGGCCCGCCAACTCGATGCCCATCCCGAAGATGCCGACCCGCACGCCGCCGCGCGCGAAAACCTTATGCGGCGCAAACCGCCCGGCGAGCGGCGTCCGCGAAAAGTCGTAGTTGGCACTCAGAAACGGAAACGTGGCGTGCGGCAACTGCTTCTGCAAGCCTTCGAGGCCGTTGTCGAAATCGTGGTTGCCGAAGGTGGCCGCGTCGTAACCCATCGCGCTCATCAGCTTGTATTCCAGTTCGCCGCCGTAGAAATTGAAGTACGGCGTGCCCTGCCAAATGTCGCCGCAGTCGAGGAGCAGCACGTGGGCGCCGGCCGCCGCCGCTTCGGCCCGTATCTGCTTCACGAGGGTCGCGCGGCGCGCCATGCCGCCGCGCCCGGCGGTGGGCAGACCGTCTTCCGGGAATGGGTCGAGCCGCGAGTGCATATCGTTGGTATGCAGCACGATGAGACGGGTTTCAGCGGAACGGGCCAGTGCCGGCGCAAGTAAGCCGGGCGCGAGCAACAAGGGCGCCGACGCGGCCGTGGTGCGCAGAAAATGGCGACGGTTCATAGGAAGTTTTGAGCTTCGAGTTTTGAGTTTTTGCAAGGCAGAAACCACCCGCAGATTTCGGGCTAATTGGCTACCGGCAGCACCGTTTTCTCGCGCCGCAGGAAGGTGATGATGGCCTGGCGGATGGTCGTGCGAATGGGCGTTTGCGGCAGCGGGCGCAGGAAATCCATCCCGTCGCCGCCGTTGGCGAGGTAGTCGTTGGTGACGAACGAGTAGGTACGCGCGGAATCGAGCGGCTGCCCGCCGACCCGGATGTTGCGCGCGCGCTTGGTCACGGAATCCATCTCCCACGTCAGGTTTACGGCCCCGACGTTGGTGAACCGCCCGGCGTAATCGCAGAGTTGGCGCACGCCCCGGCCGGTCACGGGCAGCACCGTCAGCTCGTTTTCAAAGGGCATAATCTCGAAAATATTACCGACCGTTATCGGCCCGGCCGGCAGCCCGCTGCGCACCGAACCGTTCGTCATCGCCCCAAAATCGGGCACTTTGCCCAGTGCCCGCCCGGCCTCCACGAGCATCACGGCCGTAACCCAGCGCGTGAGCGGTGCCTGATTGCCGAGCTTGCCGGGCTTCAGCCACACCTGCGCGGAAGTGCCGAGTACTTCGCTCATCTCGCGCACCACCCGCCGCCGGTACGGCCGGATAAACTGCTCGGCGGCGGAATCGGTGGGCACGGCAGCGGTGAGCGGCCGTGCAGCGGCGCCCGTGGTGGGGGCTAGCGTGGCGACGTAGGCGGCGCGGGGGGCGCAGGCGGGCAATAAACCCGCAAGTACGAGTGCGATCACATAGCGGCTCATAACGCAGAATGACTAACAGGAGTACTGGATTCAGAAGACCGGATATGCCACTTGCACGTTCAGCACTCGCTGCACCGAGCCGGTAGCAAGTGGTGAGCCGCCCGATCCGACTTCGTAGCGCACCGCAACAGAGGGCGCTCGCTTGCCGTGGCCGATATCTATGCCGGCTCCTCCAATTAAACCCAGATTGATACTTCGCGCTCCTCCTTCAAATAAAACGTACCGCTCATCTGGCCCTGACCCGTAGGCGTACACCAACTCATTACGTTGCGTGCGGATGATGATCCGAGCCATCGGCCCGCCCTCTACATACAACTTCCCGAAGCTGAAAGGAAAATAATACCTCATTAACAGCGGCAACTGTACGCAGTTGAATTTAAATTCAGCGGAGATACGTCGGTCATTGTTTCCTAAAAAGTTGGTGTAGAGTGAATATGTTCGATTCGTGATTCTATACTGAAAGCCGGATTGATACAATACGCCACAAACAGCACTAATGCGTTGGCTGTGAAAAACGCCAAATCGGTATTGGACTCCGATGGTCGTCGCTATTCCCCCATTATCGTAAGAGTCGTCGTGTTCAAACGTACCATTACCATTGCCAAGAATTAGCTTGTGCCAAGCCGACACGCCAATTACGACAATCAACTGATCGTTTTTTGCCTTAATCAGTGGCTCGATCTGCTGGCCGGTAACGCAATAGTTATAGCGTCGCAGAGCATCTACCAAGGCTTTCGTATTTAATTCTATCGACTGAACACCTGTTTGCTCGGCCGGACAAGCCGCAAACGCAACGGCCAGCTCCCCTAGATACGGTTTTCGCACCCGCTTGTAAACGCGCCCGCCTTCGCTGATCGTCGTCACATATTCAACGAGTTCGACTATTTGACCATCGGGCTTCTTCAAAAAATAGCGCAAATGACTCGCTTCATCGTAAAGCAGCAGTAGGCCCAAATTCCCTCGGTGAGCCACTTCCAGAAAATACGTTCCTGACGTGCTGTCCGGCCGCAAAACGGTGTGCGCCTCGTACTGAGGCCCGCCAGTTAAACCATAACCTAAAATCTTACTTGGCAAGAAATCGCTTTGCTGACTTGTTGCTGAATGTGCTTGAAATCGGCACTGCATCGAATTAAAAGCTAAGCTGCGGTAATCGATAAGGCCTCGCACGGTATCAGCAGCGGTGGGAACGACGTACCCAGGCTGAAAATTTGACTGCGCCAGTGCGACGGCATTTACGACAAACCACAACAACCAAAAAACTACACAGCGTCTGAGCGCGGCAATTACAAATTCACGATACATACCTAAGCGACAATATTTTCGACGTGAAGGTAGCTAATTACATCGGCGTCAAAGTAGCGGATAGACGCACAGGGCTAATTTTCACCATCGGGTTGTTCTTCGAACGCTGAAAACTCGGCGCGATGCCGAATCCGAAACGCCGTTCGGTCCACGCGCGGGGGGTTGTTGAGGTCGAAGCCGTACGCAATGCTATTGAGGTAGTGCGCGGCCCGTAAGCGCTCGGCGGGCGTAGCGCCCTGCCAGTAGGTGCGGTAATAGGCATCGGTTTCGGCGAAGGTGCCGGCACGGAACGCGGTGCGGTCGAGGCGGGGAGTTTCCATGGATAGGTGCAAAGGTGGGGCTGACACGGGCAGTTCCGACGTTACCGCAACTCTCCGTGGGGCGCCCGCCGACGCCCTCCCAGCCGGGCCGTAACTTGCGGCCTCCCTCCCAGCTCGCACTGCTTATGGCCACCGATTCTGTCCCTCTCGCCCCCCCCCTCACCTACGACTTCCCGCCCGCCACCCGCGCCGAGTGGGAGCGCCGCCTGGCCCGCGAGCTGCCCGCCGGGCGCGGCCCCGAAACGCTCGCCTGGCGCCCCACCGCCGAGCCCGTCACTACCGCCGCCCTCGCGCCCTACTACTCGGCGCCCGACGTAGCAGCCCTCCCCTACCTGCACACCGCCCCCGATACCTACCCCTACGTACGCGGCCACAAGCCCGACATCAACGCGTGGCGGACGCTGGAACCGCTGACCGCCGACGGCGCTGGCCACGCCGCTTTCACCGACGGCCTGACCGCCCTCGCCACTGGCGCCGACGGCCTCAGCCTATACCTCCCCGACCCCACCGCCTTCGATTACACGGCGTTCGCCTCCGCCTTCGACCTCACCAAAACGTACATCGGCTTTCATCTGCCGGCGGGCACCGATGTATCGCGCTTCGGGCAGCGCCTCACCCAGGCCATGACCGCGCACGGAGAAGCCGCCTTCGGGCGGCGCGGCCACGTGGTGTTGGCCGGCCCCGACGACCTCACGCTACCACCCGCCGCCGTGCTGGACGCGCTCGTCGATTTGGGCCGCCCGGCGCCCGATTTCTATACCCTCACCGTCGATGGCGCCGCCCTCGCCGACGCCGGCGCCGGCCCCACGCTCGCCCTCGCTCTCACGCTCAGCCAATTGGTGGAAGTACTGAGCGAGCAGAGCGAACGCGGATTTTCGCCCGAAACCGTGGTCGGCGAGTTGCGCTGCACGTTGGGGCTCGACACCTCGTACTTCCACGCCATTGCGCAGCAGCGGGCGTTGCGGCTGCTGTGGGCCAACGCGTTGCCCGCGTTCGAGGTAGCCCCCTACCAGGCCGCCCGGCTGCTGGTACACTGCCGCCCCAGCCGCCGCGTCCTCTTCGCCCCCGACCCCGACACCAACCTCCTCCGCCTCACCACCACCGCGATGGCGGCCGTCATCGGCGGCTGCGATTCACTCGAAATCCCGTCCTTCGACGCCGCCACTGATACCGGCGCCACCGCCTTCGGGCGGCGTCAGGCGCGCAACATCGCGCTCCTCCTCCGCGAAGAGGCCCGCTTGGCGCACGCCGTCGACCCCGCCGCCGGCTCCTACTACCTCGAAGCCCTCACCGATCAACTCGCCCGCGAGGCGTGGGCCATTTTTCAGGAACTCGAAGCGCGCGGCGGCTATCGCAAAGCCCACAACCACATCGCCGGATTGGTAACGGCCCAACGCCAGGCGCAGGACGACGCCGAGGCCAGCGTACAGCAGGTACGCGTAGGCGTCAACAAGTACCAAGGGTAGTGGCGAAAAGCACGCGGCCCCTCCCCGGCAGAGTGCTATTCGGCCCGCCGCCGCCGCCCAAAACGAAGACCGGACGAAGAGTACATCTACTCTAGGCCTTCCCCCTACCTCCCGGTTAGCCGCCCGCCGCCGCCTATCTTAGAAAAATACCATCTTCGCCACTCTCCCCGCACCTCGTCCGATGCACCCCGACTTCGCCCACCTCCCCTACTCCGCCGCCGCCACCGTGGTGTACCCCCGGCCCATCGCGCTCAAACCCGAAACCTTCACCACGGCCGAAGGCTTGCCGCTGCGCTCGTTTTACACCGCCGACGATGTGGCCGCGCTGCCGCAGTTGCCGTTTGGGGCAGGCGCGGCGCCGTTTGGGCGCGGGCCGTACGCGAGTATGTACACCATCCGGCCCTGGACGGTGCGCCAATACGCCGGGTTCAGCACCGCTGAGGCGAGTAACGCGTTTTACCGCCGCAACCTGGCGGGCGGGCAGAAAGGGCTGTCGGTGGCCTTTGATCTGGCGACGCACCGGGGGTACGATTCCGACCACCCGCGCGTCGTCGGCGACGTGGGAATGGCGGGCGTGGCCGTCGATTCGGTGGAGGATATGAAAATCCTCTTCGACCAGATCCCACTACAGGAGATGTCGGTTTCGATGACGATGAACGGCGCCGTGCTACCCGTTCTCGCCTTTTACATCGTGGCGGCCGAAGAGCAGGGCGTCGGGCCGGAGCAGTTACAGGGCACCATCCAGAACGATATTCTGAAGGAGTTCATGGTGCGCAACACCTACATCTACCCGCCCGAAGGGTCGATGCGGATCATCGCCGACATCTTCGCGTACACGGCGCGGCTGATGCCGAAGTTCAACTCCATCAGTATCAGCGGCTACCACATGCACGAGGCCGGCGCCCCCGCCGACCTCGAACTGGCCTACACCCTCGCCGACGGCCTCGAATACGTGCGCACCGGCCTGGCGGCGGGGATGAGTATCGATGCCTTCGCGCCGCGCCTTTCGTTCTTCTGGGCCATCGGCATGAACCACTTTATGGAGATCGCGAAGCTGCGCGCCGGCCGCCTGCTGTGGGCGAAGTTGATGCAGCAGTTCGCGCCCCAATCAGAAAAAAGCCTGATGCTGCGGGCGCACTGCCAAACTTCCGGCTACTCGCTCACCGAGCAAGACCCCTTCACCAACGTAGCGCGCACGGCCGTGGAGGCCCTCGCGGCGGCGCTCGGCGGCACCCAAAGCCTGCACACCAACGCCCTCGACGAAGCCATCGCGCTGCCGACCGACTTCTCGGCCCGCATCGCGCGCAACAAGCAGCTTTACTTGCAGGCCGAAACCGACATCACCAAAGTGGTAGACCCGTGGGGCGGCTCGTATTACGTGGAAACGCTGACCCACGAATTGGCCACCAAAGCCTGGGCCTTGATGCAGGAAGTAGAGGAGTTGGGCGGAATGTCGAAGGCCATCGCCACGGGTTTGCCGAAACGCCGCATCGAGGAGGCCGCCGCCCGCAAGCAGGCGCGCATCGATTCGGGCCAGGATGTGGTGGTGGGCGTCAATAAGTACCGCGTAGCCGTGGACGATACCGCGATGCCCGACGTGCTGTCCGTCGATAACAACGCCGTTCGCGAAAGCCAGATCGCGCGCCTGACCACCCTGCGCGCCACCCGCGACGAAGCCCGCGCGCAAGCCGCGATCGCCGCCCTCACGGCCGCCGCCGGGGGAGTTTCGAGTTCTGAATTTCGAGTTTCGAGTGAAGAATCAGAACCCACTCAAAACTCGACACTCGACACGCAAAACTTACTGGCCCTGGCCGTAGAAGCCGCCCGCGCGCGCTGCACGCTCGGCGAGATTTCGAGCGCCCTGGAAGCCGTGTGGGGCCGCCATCAGGCCGATGCCACCGCCGTGAGCGGCATTTACGGCCGCGAGCTGGCCAGCGCTATCGGTTCCGACGAAACCATCGCCTTTGAACACGCCCAAAAGCTGGCCGACCGGTTCGCCGAAACCGAAGGCCGCCGCCCGCGCCTGCTCGTCGCCAAAATGGGACAGGACGGCCACGACCGGGGCGCCAAAATCATCGCCACGAGCTTCGCCGATGTAGGGTTCGATGTCGATATCGGCCCGCTCTTCCAGACGCCTGCCGAGGTAGCGCGCCAAGCCGTCGAGAACGATGTCCACGTGGTGGGTATCTCGTCGCTCGCCGCCGGGCACAAGACCCTGATTCCGCAGCTTATCCAAGAGCTAAAAGACCTCGACCGGCCCGATATTCTGGTGGTCGCGGGCGGCGTGATTCCGCAGCAGGATTACGCGTTTCTGTTCGCGGCAGGCGTAGCGGGCGTCTTCGGCCCGGGAACGGTGATCGCGACGGCCGCGACCGAGATTTTGGAGAAGTTGGGGGCGACGACGGAAAGCTGATGGATCGGCTTTCGTGGGTTGCGCTGACATTGGCACTCGTGTTTATTGGCTCCTGCGCCGAGATTGAAATTGGAGAAGGCCAATCGCAGTTTTGGGGTTTTTTAGGTTTTGCCGGGGCTGGTTTCGCGTTGGGTTTGCTCTCGATTGGCCGAGGGTTTCAGCTTTTTAATCGCAGCAGTTTTCGGTACGCGGTGCCCATTTTTATTGCGGGCGGAGCGGGGCTATTCGCCGCGTTTTTTCCCTTTCGGCAAATCGCGGAGGCCGTCAAAAGTCCGCGTGTTTTGGCCGGCGTTTGCGAGCATCCCATCGCCTACTCCCATATTGTGCTTCGTCAGGATGGCACCGCCGAGGACATCTCCGTCTTCTGGGGCCGAACGGTTGAACGAGGCCACTATGATGTACACGGCGATACTGTGTTGCTGACATTCAACGCCCCATCGCCTTTGCGAAGCAAGTGGTTGCTTTCAAAAAATGAACTACGGGAACTGCCGACCGCCGATACCACTCGCAGACTGTGGAGATTCGTCCTTTCTCTGAATAAGCTATCTCCCCAATGACCATCACCCTCCTCGAAAACCCGCCCGAAGCCCTCGCCGCTGAGCTATTCGACCGGCTGCGCGATTTCAACCAACGGGCCAGCGGGCAGCCGCGCGGGCGGTTCTTCCTGCTCGAAATCCGCGACCCCGCTGATCATTCGCTCGTCGGCGGCCTGAGCGGGTATGTGTGGGGGCTGACCCTGCACATCGGCGTGCTGTGGCTCCGCGACGACCAACGCGGCCTCGGCCTCGGCGGTGCGCTGGTGGCGCGCGCCGAGGCGCACGCCCGTGCCCAGGGCGCTACCGTGGCGCACCTCGATACGCTCTCGTTTCAGGCCCGACCGTTTTATGAAAAGCAGGGCTACCACGTTTTCGGGACGGTGGAGGGAGTGGCGCCAGGGATTGATCATTATTTTTTGACCAAGCGGCTGTAACATCTCGGCTCGCGCCGCACCGTCGGCGCAATCGTTGCCGTAGGCGCCCGCGTGAAACGATTGCTGCTTCTGACGAGCGCCCTGGCGCTCCTCCTCTCCTCCGCCGTCCGCGCGCAACCCACCGAGAGCCGCCCACCCATCTGGCTGTTCGGCAACCGGGGCAGTCTCGATTTTACCGGCGGCGGTGCGCCGCGCGCGCTCCCCGGCTCGTCGATGAACACCGTGGAAGGGTCGGCGGTGGCGTGCGACCCGGCCACCGGGCGGCTCCTGTTTTATTCCGATGGTGAGCGCGTCTGGGGCGCCGACCACCGGCTGCTGCCCAACGGGCGCGGCCTGCTTGGCTCGCAGAACTCGGCGCAGAGCGCGCTGGCGGTGCGCGGGCCGGGGCAAGATTCGATCTGGTACCTCTTCACGACCGATTTTCAGGGTGGCGACCAGGGTTTGCGCTATTCGGTGGTGAGTATGGCGCGACGTGGCGGCGCGGGCGACGTGATTCAGAAGAACGAACTGGTTTTCAGTCCGGTGGCCGAAAAGTTGACGGCCGTGCGCCACGCCAACGGTCGCGATGTGTGGGTGGTGGCGCATCGCTGGCAATCGCCTCAGTATCTGGCGGTGCTGGTCACGCCCGACGGCGTGCAACCCACGCCCGTGTTCAGCACGGCGGGTACGGCGCTGGCGGGGCCGAACTATCAGGCCATCGGCTACCTGCGGGCGGCGCCGGATGGCCGCCACCTCGCCGCCGCCCTCTGGCGCGATGCCAACAAATTTGAAGTCCTCGATTTCGACCCCGCCAACGGACAGGTATTCGGCCGAGTGGCGCTGGAACCGTACAATCGGGCGTACGGCGTCGAGTTTTCGGCTGATGGCTCCAAGCTCTACGGCACCTGCCAAGACAGCGCCGGTGGCAAGGGCGTGGTGTGGCAGTTCGACCTGCGGCCGGGGGCCGAATCGTCGGCTACGGGGCAGTATAACGTGGTGGTCGGCCGCTCAAAAGCGAAGGAGTTGGGCGCCCTGCTGCGTGGCCCAGACGGCCGCATTTACGTGGCGCGCAACGGCGGCCGGTGGCTCGGCGTAATCGAAAAACCCAACGCAGCGGGGGCTGCTTGCGGGTACCTGGATGATGGCGTGCCGCTCGAAAAAGGCAGCTCGAGGTTGGGGTTGCCGAATGGATGGTGAGATTGGGTGGGAGATGTGGTGATATGGTGATGTGGGGACGTGAGAAATGCGACGGTTGCGCGCGGGGCTCGTTTCAAAACGCGTCGTTTCGCGCGGGGCTCTGCCCCGTGTGGGGTATTCGCGGGCCTCTGGCCCGCCAGTAGCCCGACCGCGACGCGCAAGCACAATGCGCGCGTTACCCTCCCTTGCCCGGCATTTAAATGCCGGGCAAGGGACGAGAACCGCAGGCGCTCACCACGTACCCGTCAACCGCGCTCCGTAGCGGAGCGGCTTCCCCTATATTTGCTCGTCTCCTCCCTGTTATCGAAGCTTTTTCGTTTTCTATCGTATGGCAACGCAACAACCTTCCGCCGCCTTTATCGGCGCCTCGTGGGTGGCCCTCGGCGCGGGCCTCATTGGTTTCAATGCCGGTCTCTGGAACGCCACCACGATGGCCCTCAACGAAAAGGGTTATTACTTCACGGTGCTGATGTTTGGGCTGTTCGCGGCCATTTCGGTGCAAAAAAGCGTGCGCGACCGCCTCGAAGGCATCCCCGTTACCAATATCTACTACGGGTTGGCGTGGTTCAGCACGCTGCTGGCGGTCGGGCTGCTGACGGTGGGCCTTTGGAACGCCACCCTGACCCTGAGCGAAAAAGGGTTCTACGCGATGGCTTTTCTGTTGAGCCTGTTTGCCGCGATTGCCGTGCAAAAAAACACGCGCGATAGCCAGGGCGTCGACCAACCCGACAACCGGCCCGGCTTCAACGGCTAATGCTTTTCCTTTCCTAACCGTGCGCTTTCTCCTCCGCTGGGCTTGCCGGGCACTGGCCGTCGGTGCAGTAGCCGGGGGGCTGGTTGGGGCCACCACACCCGCCCTCGCCCAGCAGGGCAAGCGCGAGGTGGCCCTGCCGCAACCCGGCCGGTTGGGGGGCATCGGGGTGCCGGTGGGCGCGGCCCCAACGCTGTTCGGCGCCGACCCCAGCGCCCGCGCCTGGGAGCAGCTCATCACCACCTTCGACGCCGAATACCGCGCGTTTCGGCCCCGGCCGGAGACGCCGCCCGACGTGACGGCGCTGTATGCCAACGAGTTCGACGGGCTGCGGCATCTGGAGTTGAAGGGCGGCGTGGCCGATACCGTGTCGTACGCCGTCAATCTGGATATGGTGTATACGCTGCGACGGGGCACGAGCGGGCAGTTTGAGGTGCGCGAAATCGCGCGGCTGCCCATCCCGTGCAACGCGCTGTGCAAGGGGCCAAACGGCGACCTCTACCTCACCTCCACCGACCCGCGCGACTCGCGCACGCTCTACCGTTTCGATCCGCGCGCCCGGCGCTTGTTCCGCTCCAACCTGGCGCTGCCGCTGCTGCACGATGCGCAGGATCAGTGGCTGAGCGCCGCTGCCTGGGGCGACTGCCTGTACCTGCTCAACGACGTGGGCACCAACCTCGTGGAGTTGGCGCCCGGTCGAGCGCCGCGCAACCTGCTGGCCGGGGCGCTGCGGGCGCCGCAAGTGCCCGGGTTCGTGGGGAAGGTGATGAATATGACCGTCGGGCCGGATCGGACGTTTTATTTGAAGGAAAACTTCACGCCCACGCTCTGGACGTTTACTGAAAAAGCGGGGCGCCTGACGGTGGCAGCGCCCCTCAACCTGGCCTTCGCGGGTGTCACAGGCGGCATCGAGGTGGTGCCCGCGCGGCGCGGCGCCCCCGCCAACGCCCGCCCGACGTTGCTCTTCGCCGAAGTAAATCGCCTCGATTCGCGGCTCGTGACGTACGACCTCGCCACCGACCGCGCCGAGGTGGTGGCGCCGGTCAAATGCACCGATTTGTCGCTCACGCCCGCGCACCCGGCGGAGGCGCCGTGGCCGCGCGCCACCACGTGGCGCGGCTGGTTCAGCGGCGCGTTGTACGTCGATTTTGCCGAACAGCCCGCCATCGCACTGCATTTCGCGCCAGCCGGCCGCCTCGATTCGGTGGCGTTCGGTGGGCGGCGCTGGGCCATCGGCTGGCACTTCCGGCAGCGCGGCGAGGCCCTCGAATTCAGCGCCGACCCCGCCTTCGCCGATTACGTGCGCTGGTTCGGCGGCGGCCGGCACACGGGCACAGGCGCCACCGAAAAGTATACGATGGCGCTGCAATCGTCGTTTTTCGATGCCCTGAACGAGTTACTCGGCGCCGATGGGCCGGTGCCCTTCGCCTTTTCGGCGGGTACCGAGGGGTTTGCGCTGCTGAAACCGGGGCCGCTCCCGAAACCCGTGGTGGCGCAGGTGCCGGTGGTGCCGCCCGCAGTTGAGGCGCCCGCCGAGCCGCCCGTGACCGTGGTGGAGCCGTCGCCGGTTCAACCTGATATTCGACCCGAAACGCGGCCGGTTCCGCCGCCCAAGCCACCCACTCCGCGCGTCAGCGATTCGCTGTTTTGTACGGGTGCCGAGATTGTGGTGGAAGCCACCGATTACAATATCGTCGATGGCGACCAGGTGCAGTTTTTCCTCGATGACCGGCCGCTGACCGGCGTAATTACGCTGCGCAAAAAGCCGCGCCGCTTCACGCTGCCGTGCCCCGAAAACGGCGGTCTCCTCATCATGCGCACCATCAACGCCGGGCAGGGGCCGTGTACCGCGCGGCTCGTCATCCGGCAAGACGGTTTCAAGAAAACCCTCAAGCTCGAATCGACGGTGAAACGGCCGTCGGCGCTGAAGTTTTTCCGCCGCCCGCCGCGCTGAAGCCGCGCGCCAAGTCGTACAAATCGCACGACACCCTGCCGGAGCTACTCCGGAGCCTATGCAGCTAATTTGTACGACTTGCGCGCCTAATCGGTGGGCGCGGTGCCGAGCAACCGCGCTACCGCCCCCGCCACGCTGAGGGCGCCACGCCCGACGGCAGCCTCGATTTCGGGTAGCGCGGCCGCTACGGCAGGCTGGGCATAAAACCGTGTTTCCAACTCCTGGCGCAGGATTTCGCGCAGGGCCGCCAGGCGTTGCTGCTCTCGTTGGCGCTCGAAGCGGCCGGTGGTGCGCTGGTGCGCCAGAAAGGTCTCGACCATCGTCCATAGCTCGCCGATGCCGGTATTGGCGGCGGCCGAACACGTCAGGACCGGCGGCAGCCACCCGCCTTCGGGTGGGCGCAGCAGGTGCAGGGCTCCGGCCATTTCGCGGGCGTGAGCGGCGGCGCGGGCCGCGTTGGCGCCATCGGCTTTGGTGACGGCCAGCACGTCGGCCATCTCGATGATGCCTTTTTTGATGCCCTGCAACTCGTCGCCGGCCCCGGCCAGCAGCAGCAGCACGAAGCAATCGGTGAGGCCGCGCACGGCCGTTTCGCTCTGGCCCACGCCCACCGTTTCGATCAGCAGCACGTCGAACCCTACTGCCTCCAGCAACTGCGCCACCGCACCGGTGCGCGGCGCCACCCCGCCCAGCGCCCCGCCCGCAGGCGAGGGCCGCACGAAAGCCGCCGGGTGCGTACTCAGGAACGGCATTCGCGTTTTGTCGCCCAGGATGGAGCCTCCCGTCCGCTGCGACGATGGATCGACCGCCAGCACCGCCACCCGGTGCCCGGCGTCCACGAGATGCCGCCCCAGCGCCTCAATCAACGTCGATTTCCCCACGCCCGGCACGCCCGTCAGGCCCACGCGGGCGGCGGGCCGGGCGGGCGTGCCGAGGGCCGCCGCCACCTCGGCGGCAAGTGCCCGATCCGGCGGGCGGGTGCTTTCGGCGAGGGTAACTACGCGGCCGAGGGCGGCGCGGTCAAGCGCCCCGCCCGTGCGGGCGGGGGCCAACCGGGCGGCAAGGTCGAGGGCATTCCAGGGGGGGGTGGCGGCGCGCATCGGACGCAAAGAAACGGGCTGGTAGGGCGTTGGTACCGCGTTGGGGCGGTGCCGTTGGCCGGGCGCATCGCCCGCCAGCCGCCCGCTATGGCCCGTTCGTCAAAAAGACACGCTAAAACCAGCGGTTGTTATAGTACATTTGACCAGCGGGTTGGCCCTCCGGCCCGTTGCCTCTCCTCTCCTTCCTGCCGGTACCGACACCTTTTTCCCCCGGCGCTTGGGCGGCCGAAACCCCACTGCCCTGCTGTCTATGCTGCAATCATACTCCTTCATTCACGCGGTCGGCGGCCGGCGCGCGGCCCTCGCGGTGGCGGCTCTGCTGAGTACCGTGCCGGCCGTTGCCCAAAACGAGCTGTCCAACTTCACGGCCACCGGCCGGGGCGGCGCCATCAACGCGCTCGCCACCGAATACCAAGCGCTCGGCATCAACCCGGCCAACCTGGGGCGCGCCGGCGGCGCCAAAGTGGCGTTTACGCTCGGCGAGTTTGGGGTGAGCCTCAGCTCGCGCACCGCGCCGCGTTCGATTTTCAACGATTATATTTTCAACACTGACCGGCAATTCGCCCGCGACGTGAACGGGGTCGAGCCGGGGTCTACTTCCGCCAACCCCATCGGTACGGAGCGCCAGGGCGTCATCAACGCCTTTACCGGCGAGAATGTCGGCATCGTGCAGGCCGATGCCACGCCGTTTGCCATCTCCTATTATCACCCCAGTTTCGGGGGCATCGCCATCAATACCCGCTACCGCATGTTCGGCTCCGCCGACTTGGGCAAGGATGCGGCGGAGATGATTTTTGCGGGTAACAACGCGTCCATCATTTATAAAAACTTCGACAGCGACGGCCAGCCCTATGCGGGTGCCAAGATTCCCACGGTCGCGGAAGCACTGAAAGGTACCCGGCTGCAAATTCAGGCCGTGCAGGAGTTCAATATTGGCTACGGCCGGAAGGTGTTCGAGGGCGAAGGCGTGGAGCTTTCGGTCGGCATCGGCTACCGATTCATTCGGGGCATTGGGATTCTCGACATCCGTTCCGACGGGAAAACCTTATCGACGTACGGCGCACTATCGCCCGTTTTCGACGCCAACTATCCGGTGCGTATTGCGAGCAACGCCCAATTCAACCAGAAAACCGAGGCCGGGTCATCAGCTCAGTTTCCGAGTGTCGGCTCCGGCTCCGGCATCGACTTGGGCGTGTCGGCCACGGTCTCCCAAAAGGTACACCTAAGCGCCTCCATCATCGACATCGGCACGATGACATGGAAGGCCAATTCCGTCGAGATTGATCCTACGCAACGCTTGAATGCCTTCGGGCGCGACGCTTCGGATCCAGGTGAGGTCAATTCGGTGGATGGCTACCAGGGTATCAGCACGTACAATTTCTGGAAATCTCTGAAGCGTTTTCAGGTCAATTCCGATTCTGCCTCCTCGCCCTTCTCCTACCGGCCGGCCGGCGAGCGTAAGGTGAAACTCCCGACCCGCCTCCGCCTCGGCGCCGGCGCTGATCTGGGCGAGAAATTCACGGTCGCCATTGATGGTCAGCTCCCCTTCCAGAAAGACCTGCCGGGCTCGTACCGGTCGGCGCTGGTGGGCGCGGGCGTCACGTACAAACCCGTGTACTGGCTGCACCTGAGTACCGGCGTGAGCGGCGGTGCGGGCTTCGGCGCGAGCATCCCGTTGGGCCTGGCCATCGTGACGCGCACCTACGAAGGCGGTATCGCCACGCGCGACATCGCGGGGTATTTCGGCGATAAGAACCCGTACCTCTCGCTCGTCGCGGGGTTCCTGCGCTTCAAGATCGGCGCGCCGAACCGGAACGATTAGAGCGCGCCGTAGCGGCGGCCCGCCGTAGGTTTGGCACCGCAACCGGCGGCGAGGGCGAGGGCCTTCGCCGCCGGTTGTGGTTTTGGGCACCCACTCAATTATCCCCTCAACCACTCGTACCACCATCGCACAGCCGCGCGAATGCTCTTCAACTCCGTGGAGTTTCTGGCGTTTTTTCCGGTCGTCACGCTCGGCTATTTCCTGCTGCCGCACCGGCACCGGTGGTGGTGGCTGTTGGCGGCGTCGGCGGGGTTTTACGTGGTGTTTCGGTGGGTGTACCTGCTGATTCTGGTCTTCACCATCGCCGTCGATTACGTCGCCGGTCGGTTGATTGAACACGCCCACGGTAAGCGCCGCAAGGCGTGGCTCATCCTCAGTATCGCGGCGAATCTAGGGGTACTGGCCGCCTTCAAGTACTACCCGTTCATCACTGAAAACCTCGGCGGGCTGGCGGCGGCGCTCGGCGTGGGCAACCCGCTGCCGGTGGTGGCGTGGGCGCTGCCCATCGGCCTCTCGTTCCATACGTTTCAGGCGATGAGCTACACCATCGAAGTGTACCGGGGCCGCCAACCCGCCGAACGGCATTTCGGTCTGTACGCGCTGTACGTCATGTTCTACCCACAACTCGTGGCCGGCCCCATTGAGCGGCCCCAAAACGTGCTACCGCAGTTGCGCGCCCCGCACGCATTCAGCTACCCGCGCCTGATCAGCGGCTTGCAATTGATGGCGTGGGGGCTGATTAAAAAGATGGTCATCGCCGACCGGCTCGCCGTCCTCGTCGATCAGGTCTACGACCACCCCAGCCAGTACACCGGCCTGCCGCTGCTGCTGGCCACGGCGGCGTTCGCGATCCAGATTTACTGCGATTTCAGCGGGTATTCCGACATTGCCCTCGGCGCCGCCGAAACGATGGGTTTTTCGTTGATGAAGAACTTCGACCGGCCGTATTTCGCGCAATCGGTGGCGGAATTTTGGCAGCGGTGGCACATCTCGCTCAGCACCTGGCTCCGCGATTATCTGTACATCCCGCTCGGCGGCAACCGCGTGGGTGCCGGGCGGCATTATATCAATTTGGGTATCACGTTCGTGTTGAGCGGCCTGTGGCACGGCGCCAGTTGGCATTTTGTGGTATGGGGCGCGCTGCACGGTGCTTATCTCGTGGCCGCAACCGCCACGGCCGCCCCGCGCCACCGACTGGCCGCCGCGCTGGGGTTGCACGCCGGCCGCCGGCGCACCGCTGTTCTCAACATCCTGACCACCGGCGCCTTGGTTTCCTTCGCCTGGATTTTCTTCCGCGCCGCCACCCTGGCCGATGCTGCTTACATCTGCCGCCACCTGTTCACGGGCCTCGGCCAACAGCTCACCGATTGGCGGGCGCTACCGACGTTACTCACCGGGTTGGGGCTGCCCAAATCGCAACTGGCCATCGGAGGGGCGGCCGTGGCAGCACTGGTGGCCATCGAGTGGCTGCAACACGCCGGGCCGCTCCGCCCGCGCTTGGTGCTGGCCCCCGCGTGGGTGCGCTGGCCCGCGTATTACGGCTTGGTTCTGAGCCTATTGTTGCTGGCCTACGCTACGAGCAACCCCGAATTCATCTACTTCCAATTCTGAGTTCGAGCGGTGCGCATTTCTGCTGAATCGGTCATGCCTGAGCGCCGCATCGTCTGGCGCCGCCTACGCGCGGCCTTGGCGTTGCTGCTGGTGGTGGGGGCGCTCGAAACCTACCTCAACGTGCGGTGGCACCGAATGATGGGGCGCCGCACGCGGGCGTACGTCGCGGCGTTCACGGCGCGCCGACCGGAGCAAGCGCGTATCGTGGCGCTGGGCAACTCGCACGCACACACGGCCTTCGGCAACGGCGAATTGCCGACCGGCACGCTCCCGCCAGACGTGACCGATGCCGCGTACGGCAGCGATGGGCTGCGCGAGGTCGAGGTTAAGCTCCGGACGTTGCTGGCGCGTGGCGTGGTGCCGCACTACGTCGTGTTGCAAGCGGATGATGAACTGTTCGCGCCCGCCGTGGCGGGGTCGCGCAACCGCGAAATGCTCGCCATCGGCGCCGACCGGGCCGCGTACCGCACCGTGTACGGCCAGCCGCTAACGGCCGTCAAACAATGGACGATGGCGCACCTCCCCCTAACCGATGTGGCCAACCGAAACCTGCTTTTTTTAGCCCTTTCGGAGCAGATACAGCGGCTTAGGGGCACGCTGCACCCCCGCGCGACAGGGCCGGGGGCCGGGCAAACGTGGGCACGTTTGCCCGCTCCGACGCGCGCCCGACTGGCTGACCGCCGGTGCGAAATGCTCTTTGGGCCACCCCATTCGCTCCAGCCGCACCCGCCGCTGGCTGATGCCTGGCACCGGATTCTGGCACTCTGCCGGGCGAACGGCATTCGGGTGATAGGAGTGCGCTACCCCCTGAGTCCTGAGTTACAAGCCGCCGTCGCGCGGCGCTACGACTCGCGCCCGGTTCGCGCGTTGCTGCAAGCCGCCCCGCCCGATACCTTGCTCGATTACGCTACTGTTTTCGCCCGGCAGCCGCACTTCTTTCAAGACCCCGACCACCTCAGCCCGCGCGGCGCGACAGCTTTGCGCCGCCGGTTGCTCACCGATCTGCGCGCCCTGCCGCCACCGGTCGTTCGCGAATAAAAGCCGCATCTTCACCCCGGCCCCACCGCGCTACGCCGCACCCGCGCATAATCCAAATAATACAACACCTTCACCGACACCGAGTTGTTCTGCGGCGCGTTGAGCGTGTTGGCGAGATTATCAAAGTAGAGCGGGGTGGCACGGTCGGCGCGGCGGGTCGTGGCGATGGCATCCTTCCAGACCACCGCCACTTCGGAGCCCGGCGCGAACCACCACGAATACACAGCATCGAGGTTGAAGGCGTCGAACGCCACGTCGCGGTTGCGGGCGTACGTCGTCTCGCGCCGGGCGCCGCCTTCGAGCAACTCAAAAAACTGCTGATACCGCGCCGTCGACGAGTAATGGCGCCCGCGCACCGCCAATGACATCCGATTTGTGAAGATGTACGTCGCCGACAGCGTATTGCTCACCGTGGTGAGCGTGCGCGTGCCAAGGAGCGTCTGCCCGACGTACGGTGCATCGAGGGGTTCGGCGCCATCCGGCCCGCCGAAGTACCCTTCCTGCCGAAACGCTTTCGCCAGGGTAGTCGTCAGCTTCGCCGAAAACTGGTTTGAAAACCGGTAGCGCGGAGTCAGGGCCAGATCGAACTGCCGCCGCCGACGCTGGGCGTGGGCGCGCACGTCGAAGTTGAGATCAAGGGCCAGCTTTTTTCGGTAATCGGTGCTGATGAAGCCGTTGGCACCTGCGGAAGCCGGTATGGGCAGCCAATAGCGCCCCAGTGGCTCGGTGCGCGGCTCAAAAAAATTGCGCTCGCCGGCGGGGCGGTAATCAGCGTTCATTTCCAGGGTAGTGAAGGAGCGCGTGTGCGTGGTGTTGAAGCCCAGGTAAGCGCCGGCTTCCTGAAACCGGCGCGGCGCGGCCAGTGCCTGCAGCCAGCCGCCCGTCCACACAAAAAAATTGTTGAACGGCCCAAGCTTCTGAAAGCGATTCCAGGAGAAATTAGGGTTGATGTTGAGCGAGTTGTTGTTGAAAAGCAGCCCCAAATCGTTCGGATTATAGGTGCGGCTTTCGCTCTGTACTTTAAGCGAGTACTGCCAGGTACCGCTCACTTTCCCGGCCTCCACGCCCCAAGCGGTACCGTCGCGGTCGTCGATGGGCTGCTCCGACGCAAAAACGCGGCCCCGGCGCCGCGCATAGGTGGCGCGTCCGTTGATGGCGTACGTATTGGTTTTATCAGCAAACCGGAACAGGCCGCCCGTGACGTTGGCGTCGTAGGCGGCGCCCGCCCGCAGCACATTGGTGTTGATGAGCGTGACGTATGAGTTGTTTTTCAGGCTCTGATCCAGTACCACGATGTTGTAATTCGTGAGCGGCGCGGTGGCAATGCCGCGCTCGGCGCCGGTCGCCGAATCGACGGCCGTGGCCTCCATCGGGCGGCTCAACCCATTGAAAACCCCGATACCGAGCCCCCTCCGCGTGCGTCCGCTGAGTTTGGTGGCGTTGAGCAGCCGCGAGGTGGGCGGGTTGTCGCGTAGGCGCTCGCCGGGGCGTAAACGACCAGGCGCATCGTAGTAGCCAATCGGGGTGGCGCCCACCCGTCGCGAGTAAAACAGCCCGCCTTTATTGAACAACTCGGTGCCTTCCAGAAAAAACGGCCGGTTTTCATTGAAGCGCACCTCGAACGGACTCAGATTGAGCACAACGTTATCGCTCTGCACCTGCCCAAAATCGGGCACGAGCGTGGCATCCAGCGTAAAGCTCTCGTTGAGCCCCCACTTCACATCGGCACCGCCGTTGAAGGTGGTCGTGGTGTTTTTGACGCCCGATTCGTTGTATGGGTAGTGGTTGAGGTAGCCACTGACGTACGGCGACAGCGACAGCCGCAACGGCGGGTGCAAATCGACGAGTCCCGTCAGCACCCCAAACTGATTGACGAACCCGCTGACCTGCGGCTGCACTTCGTTCCAGAAAAACTGCTGATTCGTGCTTTTGCGGGTGCGCGAGAAATTGACGCCCCACTCCTGCACGGCATCCGCCGAAAACCGAATGGCCGAGTACGGAATCCGCAGCTCGGCCACCCAATCGGTGCCGCGCACGGCCGCGCGCGATTCCCAGACGGCATTCCACGAAAAATCCTCTCCTTGATCGGTGCCCGACGAATACCGCGCGTCGAGCTGCACGCCGGCGGGAGTCACGAAGAAGCCGTAGCCGTTGAGGCCGTCGTGGTAGGTATCGAAGAAGATGCCGATGAAATCGGTGTTCCCCAGTTCATCGCGCCGCCCCAGCTCCCGGAAAATCGAGTCGGGCGTCACGTCGTGCATCACCGCCCCCACGTAAATCGCATCGTCGTCGTAGAGCAGCCGGATTTCGGTCGGGTGCCGTTCGGGGCGCCCCGGCACCGGCCGACGCTCCGTGAAATTAGTCGCGAGCGCGGCGGTTTGCCAGGCGGGCTCGCTCAGGTCGGCGTCGAGGTGGATGGCGGCGGTGGTGCGTACCGCGCCCAACTCGCGGCGAACGGCGGTGGGCGGTTTCGGCGCTTGCGCCCAGCTGAAATGTGGCAGTACCGCTACCAGCAGCACGCTTAGCAAGGGCAGCCACACCGCCCGAAGCTTGGCTCTGGCAGCAACGAAAACAGAAAAATAACGCACAGCGCGGGCGACAACAAGTTCAGGATGCACCAAGGAGCCGAAGCGCCCCCGGAAGGTTGCCAACCCTACGCGCCCGCGCCCATTCTGCGCAGCGTGACGCACGCACGCGTGCAAATCCCGCCGAGGGGCGGGTTGAACTTGGAAACGCTCACCTCCGCCGCCGCCAGGTGCGCAAACTGCGCCAGTACACGGTCGAGAATGCGTTGGCCCAGGTGTTCGAGCAGCCGCGCGGGCAGCTTCATCTCGCCCAGCACGATGTTGTAAAGCTGCTCGTAGTTGATGGTGCGCGGCAACGAATCGGAGGTGGCAGCGGCCGATAAATCGACGTACACCCGCAGATCGACGCCGTATTTATTGCCGATTTTCTGCTCTTCGTCGTAGAAGCCGTGGAAGGCAAAAAACTCCATTCCTTCGAGCGCGACGCAATCGATGGGGGAAGCTGAGGCGGAAAAAGCAGCCATGAACGGCGAACCGGAGGCGGGAGAAGTATTCACGGCGGCAAGTTCGGTACTACGCATCGCGCGCGCCGCCGTCCGGCCTAAATCTCGTCGAAGAACGAACCGCCCGGCGCCGGTTGCGCGCTGGGCTTAGCCTCCAGCGCCGCCTCCTTACTCATCGGTTGGGGCACCGTGACGGGCGAGGGCTGCGCCGGTGCCGGAGCGGGCGGCGTGGGGGGCAACGGCTCGGGTTGCATCGGCTGCGGCTGGCGCTGCGGCGTAATTTCGGGCTGCACCGGCTCCACGGAGGGCGGCGTGGGAGAGGGCACCGTCATCGGCGACGGCATCGGCGCGATTTCGGGCATTCCGGGGTGCGGGCCGCCGGCAGTCGGGCGGGAGTTGATCGAAGGGGCAGTGGCGGTGAGAACGGGCACGGGCGCGGGCGGCACCGGAGAAAGTGTGGCCGGCGCCGCGTCCTTATTCGCAACCGGCGCGGGCGGGTTGCTTTCCGCCGCCGGGGGCGGGGTTGGCGCAGATGGCGCGGGCGTGGCTGGCCGGGCGGACGGCGTGGGCAGGGGCAGCACAGGCTCGGCCTTGGCGCGAGCAGCTTGGGCGGCGTCGGCGCGTTCGAGGGCGGTGGCGGCGGCGGCGCGCAATTCCGTCAGGAGTTTATCGAAGCTGCTTTGCAGGCGCCGATGATCGCGCTCCAATTCTTCGTAACGCGTTTGTAGGGAGCCGGTGATGCGGTCGGCCTCGCGCTGGGCGTCATCGACGAGCTTTTTGGTGGCGGCGCGGCTATCGGCCACCAGCTTATCGGCTTCCTGCTTAGAAGAAGTCAGCAATTTTTCCGCCTCCTGTCTGGAGGAAGTTGTCAGCCGGTCGGCTTCCAGGCGCGAGGCCGTCAGCAGCTTCTCAGCGGTTTGCTCGGCGGCGGTGCGCACGGCGGTCGTCTCTTGCTCGGTGGTGGCGCGTAAGGCTTGGGCGTCTTGCTCGGCCTTTTCGGTGATGTTGCGGCTCGTATCCTGCGCGGTTTTCAGGGTTTGGTACATTCCTGTTTCCACCTCGCGCAGCTTGGCAACCTGACTTTCGGCGCGCTCCAACGCCGTTTTTTGCTGCCGGTTTTCTTCCAGCAGTTTGTCCCACTCCTGCGCCAGGGTGGTTAGAAAAGCCTGAACTTCATCTTTGTCAATGCCGCGAAACGCTTTGGCTTCAAAGGTTTTCTGGCGAATTTCAATTGGGGTAATACGCATCTGATCGCTGATTTAGCTGATTTTTTGATTTCGCTGATTGATCGCTGATTTAGCTGATCTTTTTGATTCCACTAATGCTGCGCAATCGGCAAAACTCGAAACTTGAAACTCGAAACTCAAAACTATTCCTGCTGCGCCAGCGCCCACACGACCACCGTGCGGTCGTCGCTGCACGAAGCTAGTTCGCGGCGCCCGACCGGCCACACCAACCGATTCACGGATGTGCCGTGCCCGCCCGCCGCACGTCCTCGGCTCAGCACCTGCAACAGTCGCCCCGTCCGCGCCGACCACAGCTTGATGCTCTTATCGAGCGACGCCGTAGCCACCACCGCGCCATCCGGCGAAAACGCCGCGTGGTTGATGGCGAACAGATGCGCCACCACCGCGTGACCGGGTGCATACGCGGCATCGGCCGCCCAAAAACGTAGTTGGGCATCGCGCCCAGCGGTCACGAGCAAATTTTCGTCGGGGCTGAAGGCCGCGCTGAACACCGAATTGGTGTGCGCCGTCAGTTCGTGTTTCACTTGCAGCGAATCAGCATTGAGGATGCGTACGCGGTGGTCTGAACCCGCTACTACCAGCTCGCCGCGCCCTTCGGCTACGGCCACCGTACGGAGGGCGGCGGCGCTCAGGCGCACGGTGCGGCGCACGGCGTACGTGGCTAAATCAAGCTCGGCGAGGGTGCCGTCGCCGAGGGCGGCCCACGCCCGGCCGAGCGCCTCGCTCAAAGCGATTTCGAAGATGGGCGCCGGGCCGAGCGCGGGCGCCCGCACGACGGCTTTCGTCGCCAGATCGACGACGTGAATGCCCTGCCGGTTGTGCCCGATCAGCAGATGGTTGGTGGCCGCGCGCCACCGCACGGCGTACACCGACCCCTCGACCTGCGCCACGAGCGTGCCGGTGGTGTCGGGGTCGGGCGCGGCCACGTCCCAGGTCACCACCAGCCCATCGGCGCCCGCCGAAAAAAGCCGCCCGGCGGCGCCCGGCGCCAGGGCATACACGCAATCGCGGTGGCCGTGCAGCACGGCGCGGCGCGAAATAGTGAATGGCAATGCGGACATCGAAGAGGACGGAAGCGAGGAGAAGAGCCCGGCAGATGCCCGGCACGGAAACACCCGCAAAGGTCGGCCCGGCGGCGGCTTATTCGGCCCGCCGCCACGGGTTATGCTCGGCAAAATGTAACCCCAAAACGCCCCCGGCGTTTAAGGCGCCATTGTCGGCTTGCGGCCGACAGGCTGAATTTCTTCCATCTTCTCATCCGATACCCAATGTTGCTGACCCCTGCTTTGTTGCGCCGTGGCCTACTGGCCGCCTCTCTCATGCTGACTGCCCCCGTGGTGTTCGCCCAATCTACCGCCACCAAAACGGCGGCCAAGCCGGCGGCTCCCGCCGCCGACGCCAAAGGCGGCGTACTGGTCGGCGGGGCGATGATGATCCCCTCGCGCGATATCGTCGATAACGCCGTCCTCTCCCGTGACCACACCACGCTCGTGGCGGCCGTGAAACAGGCCGGGCTCGTGGAGACGTTGAAAGGCAAAGGGCCGTTTACGGTCTTCGCGCCCACCAACGACGCCTTCGCCAAGCTCCCAGCCGGCACCGTGGATGAATTGCTGCTCCCGGAACGCAAAAACAACTTGGTGTCGATCCTGACCTACCACGTCGTGCCCGGTGCCCTGCGCGCCGCCGATCTCACCAACGGCCAGAAGCTGACTACCGTACAGGGCCAGACCCTGACCGTGACCAAAGCCGGCGGCCGGGTGACGCTCAAAGACACTGAAGGCACTACCGTCAACGTCACTACCGCCGATGTCATCTCGTCCAACGGCGTCACGCACGTAGTGGATGGCGTACTGACGCCGGGGATGTAACGCGACGCGTTGCGCTTCTCTTAAACCGCTTACAGCGCCCCGCGCTGCCTTTCAACGGGCGGCGCGGGGCGTCTTGCGTTCGGTACAAAACCAGGGATCGAGTCCGGCGAGCTCATCCATCAGCAATGTAATGGCGGCCTTTCCGCTGGCTGAATCTTTGGCTGGCAGTTGCGTACTTTTGTCTAAGGCCTTGGGGTCTGTTTTCGCTTTGCACTTTTCGCCCTTCATCTGATGCATTTCACCTTTCGGCCTACCGCTGCCGGCCTGGCCTTACTGGCGCTCACTACACTGCCAGCACTCGGCCAAACAACTCCTGCTGCCGGGGGCAGCGCGCCAAAAGCCGCTCAATCGGCGGCCAAGCCTAAAGCCGGCAAACTCGGCAAAGCGCCCAAACCGGTTAAGGCGGCTGCTTCAACCCCAAAACCTGCGGCGGAATCGGTAGCGCCAACTACCCCGGTATCCGTCAAGCGGTCGGCGAACCGCGCGGCGAATTTGCCTAACACGCCCGAATTAGTAGCCGCCCGCAAGCAGACAATGGCTACGCGCAAAATAGCTACGAATGGCCAGCGACCCGAAGAATACCTCGCTGCCGCTACTGCCACAGGAACGGTGGTCTACGACGAGTTTCCGGTGCAGAAAGGAAGCATCGCCGACAACCTGAAATACTGGCGTAACCACCTGATTTTTCAGGTGTCGGCAGCGGCCGCCGATTTCAACAAAACCTTGAGTACCGAAACCATCACGGTACTGCTCCCCACCGACGGCGCGCTGGTACCCGTCGCGCCAAAGGGCACCATTTCCGCCGAGCAACTGAAGTCTTACATCATCAAAGGCGACCATATTCTGGCTGAATTGCCCGAAAACGAGCCCGTGAGCCTCGAAACCCTCGCTGGAGAAAGCTTGGAGATTATGCGCGAAGGCAAGGAAATCTGGTTGACTACCGCCGCCAAGCAGCGTATTCCGGTGTCATTCAACTCGGTAACTTGCACCAATGGCCCGGTGTATTTCCTCGATACCGCCATCGGCAAGGCGACGAGCGAGAAAAGCGTGGAGAAGGGAGCCGAAAAGAAATAGCGGCACCACCCACTCGTTCAGGTTTTGGGTCGCTCCCGACGCCCGCGCAACTTGCTGCCGGGCGTCGGGAGCTTCTCGTTTGCGCCGTTTGCAACCCTCGGCGGCAGTAGATCAGTGGGCGTCTTTTCCGTCAGATACTTCCAATAGCGCTTGGGAAGATGCCGCCGGTGGCGCTCCGGCGAGCGGCGCGCCGCAATCGTGACCGACCGGTAGTACGTCTGCCACAGGTGCTGGAAAGTGGGCTCGCGTTCGGCCAGGTCGGCGGCCAAAACATCGGGAAGTAAGTCGTTTTGGTCGTTTTTGCGTGGCTTGCGTCCGGTAACGGGCCGCACCAGCAGCGTGCGGCGGCCGTCGTAGCGCAGGCCATAGTGGCGCCGCTTGTCGTAGATGAGCCACTGCTGATCGGCGTAACGGCGGGTGAAGTGGCCCGCAATCAGGGGCAGCACGTTTACTTCGGGGTCGATGGTGGCGTGGTAGAGGCCCGTGGTGGTTTGTTCGAACCGCACGAACGCTTCCATTCGGTGCTTTTCGCGACCCAGCCACCGGCTCAGGTCGTAGACGCGGCGCACGGTATCGTCGGCCCATTGCTCGCTGATGTCGGCGCCTTTCTGCGCCAACGTCTTCTGAATGTAGCGGTAGATGAGTAGCTCCGAGTCGGGCTGCTCGGCCAGAAACACGTAATACAGGCGCTCGCGGGCTTTTTCGGGCAGCCAACGCAGCAGGTTGGCCCACACGGCGCGGGCGGTTATTTCGTCGGTAACGACGTAGATAGTTTCGGCGAACAGCCCCGCCTGCGCGCCGTCGGTGGGCCGGATGCTGAGCGCCTCCACACGCCGCTGCCAAATCTGGCGCAGGGCAGTCAAGAGGCCATCGAAAGAGCCGTCGTAGGTGTAGTGCATCGGTTTAGAAGTACCCGGCACCGGGGCGGTGCCGGAGTCAGGCGCAAGCCAGTCGGTTGATAACTCGCCGGCACCGGGACGGTGCCGGGTACTACGGGCTACGCGAACAAACTCAACTGCCCCTGCTTCACGGCCCGGCGCGCGCCGGTATCGAGCATCAGCAGCCGCCGTTTGAGCGCCACCGAATCGAGTTCGCCGAGCAGCCGGTCGGCGAAGGGGACGGGGCCGTCGGCGACGAGGAAAAACCGCGCCCGCCGCAGCACTACGCCCAGTTTCTTGAGGTGGTCGAGGGTGAGCCGCACGGTGCGCCGCGCCGCCACGATGCGCTGCGCCGACTTTACGCCGACGCCCGGCACGCGCAAGAGTAACTCGTAGTCGGCGGCATTGACATCGACGGGGAATAAATCGCGGTTGCGCAGCCCCCAGGCCAGTTTCGGGTCGATGTCGAGCGGCAGATTCGGCGCGGCGGCCGTCGTGATTTCCTGCGCATCGAAGCCGTAGTACCGCATCAGCCAATCGGACTGGTACAGCCGATGCTCACGCAGCACGGGCGGCGCCACCACATCGGCGAGCGGCCCTTCGGCCCGGATGGGCACGTAGCCGGAGTAATACACGCGCTTGAGGCCGAAATCGCGGTACAAATGGTCGGAAAGCGTGAGTACCTGCTGGTCGGTTTCGGGCGAGGCGCCCACGATGAGCTGCGTACTCTGCCCGGCCGGCGCGAAACGCGGCGCCGATCTCAGCACCTTCGCCTCCTCTTTAGCGGCGCGCGCCTGGTCGCGAATCAGCTCCATCGGCACCTCGATGTCGTGGTAGTTTTTCTCCGGCGCCAGGGCTTGCAGACTCATCTCGCTCGGTAGCTCGATATTGACGCTCAGGCGGTCGGCCCAGCGGCCGGCCTCGGCAATCAGCTCCTTCGAGGCGCCGGGGATGGTTTTGAGGTGGATGTACCCGTTGAATTTGTGCGTGGTGCGCAGCTCGCGGGCCACGCGCACGAGGCGCTCCATGGTGGTGTCGGCATCCTTGAAAATGCCCGACGACAGGAACAACCCCTCGATATAATTGCGGCGGTAGAAGCTCATCGTCAGCTCCACCACTTCGGCCACCGTGAAGGCCACGCGCCGGATGTCGTTGGAGCGGCGCGTGACGCAGTACTGGCAATCGAAGATGCAGTAGTTGGTGAGCAGGATTTTGAGCAGCGACACGCACCGCCCATCCTCCGTGAACGAGTGGCAGATACCGTTGCCCTCGGAGTTGCCGAGCCCGCCGTTGGCGTTCTTGCGCTTGCCGCCCGACGACGAACACGACACATCGTACTTCGCCGAATCGGCTAAAATGGCTAGCTTTTCTTGTATGCGGTCGGCGTCCATCGGCGGTGCCTTCTTGGAAAGAGAAGGCGATGCAGAACCGCTTTGTTGGCCAAATGGCTCCTAATCGGCCAAGATTTTTCTTTTCTGGCTTACTAGTTTAATTGGCTCGCCTCTACTCCGTTTGGCAGTGCGTTACGGAAAGTACTTGGTCAGCAGCGTGGCATCCGTGCTGCCGGTTTGCGCGTGGCAGCCCGTGCAGCCGGCTCCCTTGGCGGTAGCGCTCACCACTACTGCTCCGGCAGGGTCAAACTCGGCCCACACCCAGCCATCGGCGGCGGCATTCGGGCTGGTGGGGTTCTTCTGCATCACGGCCAGGAGTGACGCGCCGCCGCTCGTGCTGCCGTGCAACTCCTTCACGATCAGCGAGCCGGTACCAAACGTGGCGCCTGGCCGCACGCGCCCGGCGCCGTCGAGCGCGGCGGCGGCCGTTGGGTTGAAGCGCGCCCGCAACCACGCCTGCCCGTGTGCACTGCCGCTGCTGCGAGGCCGCAACGCCGCCGACCGCCCAAACCACGTGCTGCCCGTGGTATCGCGCGCCAGCACGGCGAGGTCGCGGTCGGTCGTATCGGGCGGAAGCGCAGCGGCTTCGTCCTTCTTACACGCGTTGAGCGCCAGCACGCCCACGAAAAACCCGGCCGCGAGTGCCCATTTGAGTCCTGAAATCATCATAAAACTGCGTTGTGTCACCCGCCAGACGCGCCCACGCTGCTACCCTTACACCCCAGCGCCGTAGGTTTGCCCTCATGCTAACCGCCACCATCCTGTCCTCGGCCGCGCTGCCGCTACCGTCCGCCTCCGGCATCGAGCTGGTGGGCGCCACCGCCTACGTCATCTCCGACGATTCGCCGTTTCTGTACCGCTTCCGCGCCACCGACCTCACCCCCCACGAGCCGATCCGGCTGTTCGAGCCGGAGAAAATCGTCGAGGGCCGCATCCCCAAAAAACGCAAGCCCGACCTCGAAGCCATCGCGCTGCTGCCCGCCGACGCGGCGGGCGGCGCGGGGCTCCTCATCGCGGGTTCCGGCTCGAAAAAGCGCCGCGATGGCGGGTTTTGGGTGGCCCTCGACCCCGACGGTGCCACCGGCGCCGTGCAACCCCTCGACCTGGAGGCGCTCTACGACGTGCTGCGCGACCACCTGCCCGCCGACCAGAAGCTCAACCTCGAAGCCTTAGCCGCCACCGATACCGAGCTGCTGCTGTTCCAGCGGTCGGTCGGGACGGCTGCCGGGCGCGTCTGCTTTCGGTTGCCGCTGCCCGCTGTGCGCGCGCTGCTGCACACCGAAGCGCCGCCGATTCCGGCCTTCCAGGGGATGCCGTACAACGTGCCCGACCTCGACGGCCAGCCCGGCGGCCTCTCCGGCGCGTGCGTGTTCGAGGGGCGGTTGTTCGTGACGGCTTCCGTCGAAATCAGCGACGACCCCGTGCGCGACGGCGAAGTGTTGGGCTCGTTCGTCGGGCTGCTCGACCTCCGCCAGCCCGCCGACGGCCACTTCGCGCATCTGGCGTGGCCCGACGGCCGCCCCTTCCGCGAGAAGGTCGAGGGGGTGGCCGTGCGCCAAAAAACCGCCACCGGCTACGAGCTGCTGCTCGTGACGGATGATGACAAGGGCGGCTCGACGGTGCTGGTGGTGGCGGTGCGCGAGGCGTAAGGCGCACCTATTGCTTTTTCCGTTTTACCTTGTCGGCGCGCAGGCCAGTCGGCTTGGCTTCACCCCTTTTTTTCTGTCGAGTTATGCCGGTCAAGTATGTATTGGTGCAGCGCGGTAATCCGAGCAAACCCACCGCACCGAAGAAATTTTACGCCGTGCTCAAAAGCACGGGCGAAGTCACCACGCGGCAGCTCATCAAAGAGATCAGTGCCCGCTCGACCGTAAGCGGCGCCGATACGATGGCGGTCATCGAGAGCCTGCTCGAAATCCTGCCCGAAAAGCTGGCGCAGGGCCAGATCGTCCGCCTCGGCGATTTTGGGTCTTTCAGCGCCTCCGTCAGTAGCGACGGGGCTGATACGGCCGAAGAATTCACCGCCGCGCGTATCACGAAGTACAGCATCAAATTTCGGCCGGGCAAAGAGCTGAGCAAGGCCGTCGCTACGGTCGATTACAAGAAGGACGAGAGCAGCAAATAGGCCGCTCCCGATCATCGGTCTAAAAGATCCCGTTCGTTTGCCCAAACGAACGGGATCTTTTGGGTAAACGATTGAGATCTTTTGCCGAAAAGATCTCAATCGTTTTGGGAAGCGCTACCAGACGCTGAAAACGGCGCCCCAATCGCCCCCAATCTGTCATGGCGAGGAGGCTTTGCGAGGAGGCCATCGCGCGGTAGTATGGCTCTATCGCACTGTGCTACCGTGAGATTGCTTCGCTTCGCTCACAATGATAAAATAAAATTTGCTCCTTATGCTTCACCCGGCAATTGCGCACATTGTCCAACAAGGGGTACCTATGGCCAGTATTGGCGTCAATAATTACCTGCTGACGCTGCCCCAAACCCGCCAAGTATTACAGGCTTTGCTTCGGCTGCAAACGGCTGTTTTAGGCGGAGATGTATACTTGATTAGCGATGGACAATTGATATGCACGTACGACAACTGGTATTGTGAGCCACACCCCCACGAAATAATGGAGAATTTTGCTATCAGAAGTAATAAAGTTACGGAGGAAAAAATCAAGTATTTCACAAAAATTCATAAGCCGGCCGATGCCCTGTTTGCGTTGGTTATCGCTAGTAAAGATTAACCGCCCCTTTCGTGCGGGCCTCCGCCCCCGCGCGAAACCCGCTACACCGGCGCTTGGTTAGCGCGCCAGTAGCCCACCCAAAGCCATGAGCAAGACCGACCTCATCCTCCAGCAAATCGCCGCCCTCACGCCCGAGGAAGCCGAAACCGTGTATCAGGAGCTAAAGCGCCGGCTTGACCGGCGCGCGCAGGCGCAGGCATTTCTCAGTAAGATCATCGGTAAGGGTACCGGCGTCTGGGGAATGGACGCGCAGGAGTGGGTCAATCAGCAGCGCGCCGATGACCGGTTCTAGGCTGTTCCTCGACACCGCCCCCCTCATTTATCTACTCGAAAACCATCCGGTTTTCTGTAGCCTCGTGAGCAATTTTCTGGCAGATGCCTGGCAGGAAGATGCATTGTTTCAAACCAGCGTCCTGACTTACTCGGAGTACTGCGTTCAGCCTCTTCGGCAAGATCGTCCTCACCTCATTCAGGAAGTTGAGAGATGGTTGAGCAACTTTGAAGTGGTGCTTACCCCAATCACGCCCGCCGTTGCCTTAGCTGCTGCCCGACTACGAGCGAAATATTTGTTTTTGCAGGGAGTAGATGCTTTGCAACTCGCCACGGCCCTGGAACTACAAGCGGATATCTTCTTCACCAACGACCGTAAATTGCAGCGGGTGACGGAAATCAGGGTCGTACTGGTGACGGACTTGTAGCCCCGCGCGAAAGAGGCAACCAAACACCAACCGCCCCGGCCAGACCTTCATAAGTCCAACCCAACCTGTCATTGCGAGGAGGCTTTGCGACGAAGCAATCTTGCGGTAGCGCGGTGGCACGTTACCGAAAAGGAGCCGTCCGTTTTTTTGTATGGGGCACGAAGCGAGGAACACTGATATCCAGACACTTTACAAAAGCAAGTGTCACCCCTAAACTAACACAATACCTTCAGGGTCAA
This sequence comes from Hymenobacteraceae bacterium, assembly GCA_031425525.1. GTDB lineage: Bacteria > Bacteroidota > Bacteroidia > Cytophagales > Hymenobacteraceae > JANNMJ01. Next base: position 41,090 of record JANPJM010000068.1, read on the forward strand.
GCGACAAGGATTAGAGATGACGATCGGATGCAAAGCGTCCCTAGCTCGATAAAATTGAATCGGTAGCGCTATCTTAGCGTCAGGATACTTTCAATCCGAGCTTTTTTCACCTCAAAAACATTACCACTATGGCAGATGCCCTGATGTTGCTCTCCGGTGCAATTCACAACAAAGGCCTTGACGCTCTGACGAAACTAGAAGGCTTTCCTAAGATTTCAAGAATGCAAACATATGAGTGCGTTGTTGAAAATGTTAAATCCACAGCCAAATCTTTGGGGTTTGAAGACTTTACTCCGCTCCCATTTCAAGAAACCGATGAATTAGTTCGTCGAATTAATGCCAACCCGATGGCGATGATCCGGCAGTTGCTTGAAGAGGATAACATTACGGAATCTCAATACGACGTGTTAGATGATTTAAACCTAACGTTGAGCAATAGACGCTCTTTAGAAGAAAAAATAGTTGCTTCAACACGAATTTTACTATCTGAAAAAATTCAACTATTGAACGCGAGAACCGATATTTCAGAGAGCGAAAAAATGCCGCTTCAGGCCGCTTTAAATGTGGCAGTAAGCAGCTTAAATTATTGGAACAACGCGTTCGAGGACAACCTAAGCCCTTGGAACGGCTTGATACATTCCTATTCCGGACAAGCTGATTTACCCATAATTGAACTTGCTGATTGCGTAGGGTTTTGTATTGGTGTGGTAATTACAGGAAATATACTTTTCGGCTTTTTAACTGGAATAATGGCCAGTGGTTTCGCCCTTACTGAGGCAATTATATGAGTATGCGAAATATTTTGCTTATACTAGTGTTGCCCGTTGGCGCCTACGCTCAAACCAACGCCGAAGATTCAGCAGTCCCACCAGAATCCGGTATACAGATTCACCTGTTGGCGGCTCGCCCCAAATTAAATGACGCGGCGTTTGGCGTTGGGCAACCGTTCCGGCCAGGTATACTGGGTAGCTTACGCTATCCCATTACGCGTATCGGTAAACGTAGCGGACAACTCAGCACCGCTATTGAACTCGCCTACCGCGAGCATAAAATCAGCAACGGAAGAACTACTTTTTACCGGGCCGATTCCTACCTTCAAATACCTCTGTTGTTTACAGTATCTGTTCCGACGAATACTTCCGGCACGGCACGCTTCGAGCCCATGATTGGCGCGGCTGCCGGAACGCTCGCGAACCGACACCAAATAGCAGAGGATTCTGCGGGTAACATTCGGCGGTCAAATTACCGTTTCAACCACGGTTTTCTTACAGCTATCGCATCCTTTGGTTGGGCAGCAACCAGCGCCGGGGGAACATTGCACCGTTTCGGTTTTCGGTTGATGACGGACGGACGGAAGCTGTTCGATAACCACAAGACCACTGCTACTCGGTACGACTCGTACAGCCTATATTACGTGTTCTCTCCGGCGCGCAAGCGGATAAACTGAGTAAATAAAACGCCCCGGCCAGACCTTCACAAGTCCAACCGGGGCGTTTTCCGTTATCAGCAGCAGCCCGCCTTACACCGTAGCGTTCTGCATCTGCTTGATGATCTCATTCCCAAACTCGCTCGTTTTGAGGAGCGTGGCGCCTTCCATCTGGCGCTCGAAGTCGTACGTCACGCGCTTGGCGCCGATAGCTGCCTCAATGCCGTTGGTGATGAGGTCGGCCGCTTCCTGCCAGCCGAGGTATTCGAGCATCATCACGCCGGAGAGGATGACCGAACCGGGGTTCACCTTGTCCTGGCCGGCGTATTTGGGCGCCGTGCCGTGGGTGGCCTCGAAGATGGCGTGCCCGGTGAGGTAGTTGATGTTGGCGCCCGGCGCGATGCCGATGCCACCAACGATGGCCGCGAGGGCGTCGGAGATGTAATCGCCGTTGAGGTTCGGCGTCGCGATGACCGAATAATCGGCCGGGCGCAGCAGAATCTGTTGCAGGAAGGCATCGGCGATGGAATCCTTCACAATCAGCTTACCGGCGGCGGCAGCGGCTTTCATCGTGGCCTCGGCCGCCGAAACGCCCATATTGGCGGCAATCTTCTCGTACTGCACCCACGTAAACACCTTGCCCCCGAACTCCTTCTCGGCCACATCGTAGCCCCAATTCTTGAAGGCACCTTCCGTGAACTTCATGATATTGCCCTTGTGGACAATCGTCACCGACGGCTTTTTGTGCTCCAAGGCGTACTTGATGGCCGCGCGCACCAGCCGCTCGGAGCCTTCTTTCGACATCGGTTTCACGCCGAACGACGACGATTCGGGGAAGCGGATTTTCTTCACGCCCATCTCGTCTTGCAGGAATTCGAGCATTTTTTGCGCCTGCGCCGTGCCGCTCATATACTCGATGCCGGCGTAAATGTCTTCCGTGTTTTCGCGGAAGATGACCATATTCGTCAGCTCCGGGCGTTTCACCGGCGAGGGCACGCCCTCGAACCACCGCACCGGCCGCACGCAGGCGTACAAGTCAAGCTCCTGGCGCAAGGCCACGTTCAGCGAGCGGATACCGCCGCCGACGGGCGTCGTGAGCGGGCCTTTGATACCCACGAGGTACTCGCGGAAAGCCGCCAGCGTTTCGGCGGGCAGCCAGTTGCCGACCTGCCGGTTGGCTTTCTCGCCGGCCAGTACTTCTTTCCACTCGATCTTGCGGTCGCCGCCGTAGGCTTTCTCTACGGCTGCATCGAAGACGCGCTGCGACGCCGCCCAGATATCGGGCCCGGTACCGTCGCCCTCGATATACGGAATGATGGGATTTTTCGGAACCGAGAGCTTGCCTTTGGCAATCGTAATTTTCGAGGCGGCCATTGGGGGAGAAGAATTTTCGATTGAATGATTGAATGATGTTCGATTGAGGATGAGGCGGTTGCGTGCTGATGCGAAGGCAAATCAGAAATCACGCAACCGAAAAATCCCGCAATGAACTCTTAGTAGCCGAACAACTCCGTCAGGGTCAGTTCCTTGACGGTGCCGTACTTGGCTAATTCCTTGAAATTGAGGCGGTCTTTGGAGCCGATGACCAGCACGGTCTGCGGTTTCTGGCGGACGTTCTGTTGTTGAAAGCGTTTAAGGTCGTCGAACGACATCGTGGCCGCCTGGGCGTACACATCGCGACGGATGTCGTAATCGAGCCCCAGTCGGCGCGCCGATTCGTACGAATACAGAATGCCTTCGCGGGTCACGCGGTCGGCGGCGATATTGGAGCGAATAGCCGCTTTCGCGTTCGTGAAATTGGCTTCGGCCAGCGGCATCTCGTTGAGGAGGCTTTCCATTCCGGCCATCGCCTCGGGCAGCTTGTCGGCCTGCGCGCCGATGTAGCTGCTGATATAGTTGGAGCGGCCGGTTTTGCGCGCCAGCCCGTAGCTCGAATACGTGGAGTAGGCCAGCGCCTTCGACTCGCGCAGTTCCTGAAAGACGATGGAGCCCATTCCGCCGCCGAAATACTCGTTGAACACGGTAACGGCCGGCACGAGCGTTTTATCGAACGGCTGCGCGCGGGTCAGGAAGAGCAGCTCGGCCTGCACCATATCGTAGTTGGCCCAGTACACGGTAGGTTTCGTGATTTCGCGCTCCGCGAAGTCTTTCGTGGCCGGGGCGGCTTTGAGCGCCGGGGTGCCGGTGCGCACCGCATCCACGGCGGTGGCGAGGGCCGCAACCGGGCGCGGGCCGTAGTACAGCACGCGGTGTTCGGTGCCGAGGAGTGTCTTGACCTCCGCCAGCAGCCCGGCGGGCTTGAGCGCCTTCAGCGCCTTCTCGCTGAGCAGGTTCGTGAACGGGTTTTGGGGGCCATACTTGGCGTAGCTCACCATCGCGCGTTGCAGAATCACGCCTTTGCTGCGCTTGGCGTCGGCGCGGTCTTTCAGCTCCCCGGCCACCAGTTTCTGGAGAGCGCCCACATCGGGGCGCGGGTTCCGCAGGAAATGCTCGAACAAGGCCAGCCCCTGCTCAAACGTTTCGTCGGGGCCGGTGAGGGTGAGGCGGGTCTGGTCGCCGCCGGCGCTCACGTCGAACGAGCAGCCGAGCTTGTAGAACTCCTGTTGCAGTTGGGCAGCGGTATGCTGGTCGTCGCCGAGGAACTTGAGGTAATCGAGCGCCAGATCGAGGCGCGGGTTTACGTCGGTACCCGTTTCGAACACGTAACCGAGCGAAAACAGCTTGTTTTCGGTGTTGCGGGTAGCCAGCACCGGCGCGCCGCTTTTCAGGGCACCACGCTCGATATCTTTCTGATAATCGAGAAACGTCGGCGCGATGTCGGGCGTGGTCTTCGCCATCACCTGCGCGGCGAACTCGCTCTGCACGGCGCGATTGACGGGCACCGGCGTGATGGTCGGCTTCGTGACTTTCTGGGTCATTTCGTCCTTACCGGCCTTCTTGTACACCACCACGTAGCCGTTGCCGAAGTAGCGGTTCGCCACGTCCACCACTTGCTGCTTGGTGAGGCGCGCGAACCGGTCGTCTTCGCTCACGTAATCTGCCCAATTTTCGCGGGCGATGAAGGCGCCGTACATCGCCGAGGCGCGGCCGTCGTTGCTCTGAAAAGCTTTCTGGCGGCTCAGGCGCTCGTTCGTGACGATGGCCGGCATCAGCCAATCCGGGAAATCGCCTTTCTTTACTTTTTCCAGCTCGCCGAGCAGCAGGTCGCGCGCTTGCTGCATCGTCTGGCCGGTGCGTAACCCGGCCGAGAGGTATTCCACCGAGTAATCGTTCGCTTCGACGGCGCCCGACCCCGCGCCCAACACCTTCTGTTGTTGGTTGAGATTGAGGTCGATGAGCCCCGCCTGACCGTTCGCCAGCAACCGGTCGACCATCCGCAGCGCGAGCGCATCGGGGTGCAACCGGCCGGGCAGCCGGAAGCCTATCATTAGGTTTTCGGCCTGTGGCCCCACCACCGTGCGCTCGACGGGCGCCGTGAGCGGCGCTTCCTGCGCGGCGGTAAACGTGGGCAGCGCGGCGTTCGGCTTCCAGCCGCCAAACTGCGCATCGATGATGCGGATGGTCTGGTCGAAGTCGAGATCGCCGCTCATCGTGATGGCGACGTTGTTCGGCGCGTAGTAGGCGTTGAAATACTTCTTGATCTCCGTGATCGACGGATTCTTGAGGTGTTCAATCGTCCCGATAGTCGTTTGCGTGCCGTACTCGTGTTTCTTGAACAGCTCGGCGAGCAGGGTTTCAAACTGTTTGCTGCCGTCGGAATCGAGGCCCCGGTTCTTCTCCTCGTACACTGCTTCCAGCTCGGTGTGGAACAGGCGCGGCACCATTTCACGGAAGCGTTCGGCCTGAATTTCGGCCCAGCGCTGCACCTCATTGGCGGGGATATCCTCCTGATACACCGTTTCTTCGAGCCAGGTATGGGCATTTGACGCGCGCGCGCCAATGGCCGACATCACCTTATCGTACTCGTTGGCGACGGCGTACGTCGCGGCCACTCCACTAATCGAATCGATCTGGTGGTAGAGACGCGCGCGCTCCTGCTGGTCGGTTTTGGTACGGTAGACGTTGTAAAGCGCCTCGATTTTATCGAGTTCGACCTTCTCCTTCACCCAGTTTTGCGTGCCCAGCTTGCTAGTACCCTTGAACACCATGTGTTCGAGGTAGTGGGCCAGGCCGGTGGCAGTATGCGGGTCGTTTTTGGAGCCCGCCCGCACCGCGATGTACGTCTGGATGCGGGGCGTATTCTTATAGTCCGACAGATAGACCGTGAGGCCGTTGTCGAGGGTATACACGCGGGTATGCAGCGGGTCGTTGGCAACTTCCTGGAACCGGTACTGCTTGGGGGCAGCCGGTGCCGCAGCTACCGGAGCCGGCGTGGAAGCAGCAGTAGGCGCAGCAGCTTGCTGCGGCGCGCGGCAGTGCGTGAGCGTCAGAGCCGACGCAATCGCTGCCAGCGCAAAGGGTTTATTCATAGAGGCCACCGAATCGGGGGCCAAAGGTACATGTCTTAGGTAGGAAAAAAAAGCAAAATTCCCGGCTTGGCGTCGTGCGCTCTCCTCAGGCCAATCAGCGGCTATGCTGCGCGACCAATCAGCTCAGAAATTCGGCTCCAAGTGCAGCCGCTCCCGCAACTCCGCGATGGCCGGATACTTCTCCGTGAGGTACGCGAGCTTATCAGTGTCGGTATACAGCCGCCGCTCGGTGGTGCGTTGCGTGACGTAGGCTGCGAGCGAAACTCGCCCGTTGCGCAATTGCGTGCGCAGACGGTGCAGCAAGTCGGGCTTGAGTTCGTGGAAACGGTTGAGCTGGATGGCATTGTCTACAGGCAGTCGCACTTCGAGGGTGGCGGGATCGAGGTCGAATTCGCGGTTGAAGAGCGTGTATTCGTTGATGCGATTGTCGGCGCGAAACTCGGCGGCGAGGGCTTGAATGGCGGCTGTCAAAGCTTCGGGACTGACGGGTTCGAGCCCGAACGTGGTGCCGGGGTCGGGCGCCACCGATGCCAGGCCGGCCGCCGGTTTTGGCGCGAGGGCATCGGCCATTCCGGGCAATTTCAGACCGCCGGGCACCAGTGCGGCGGGCTTGCCGGTGGGGCGGGGTGCCCCGGCCGTTGCCAACGTGGGCGTAGGCTGCGGCGCGGGCACGGTGGCAACCGGTCGGGCGGCGGGCTCCGGGTCGGCGTCTACGGGAGCGGTAAGGGGCGCGGTGATGGGTGGCGGGCCGTACGCCGGGCGGGTTTCAGCGGAAATGGAAACCTGCGGCGCAACGGTGGTAGCCGTTGAAGACACGCCACCGGAATCGCTCAGGCCGGTTCCGTCGTCAGTTTTTTTTTTCGCCTCGCCATTGACGGGCGCGACGGGAAGGGTTGAGTGACCGGCGGGCGCCCCATCGGCAAAACGCAGCGCCGAGCGCAGGTGCGCGGCCCGCAGCAGCAGCAATTCCACGTGCAGCCGTTGGTGGCGGGCTTGCTTGTAGTCGCGGTCGCAGGAACCGGCCAGGGTCAAGGCGCTCAGCAGCCAAGCGGCGGGCGCGGCTTGCGCCTGTTGCCCGTACCGAACCTTCACCGAATCGGCCACTTCGAGTAGGCCGATGGTGGCGGGCGTCTGGCTCACGAGCAGGTCGCGGAGGTGGCCGGCCCAACCGGTCACGAACAGGTGACCGTCGAAGCCGTGCCGCAAAACTTCATCAAAAAGCAACAGCGCTTGGGCGTGGCTTTCGGCCAACAGCGCGTCGGTAAGACGGAAATACGTGTCGTAGTCGAGGACGTGCAGGTTGTCGGCGACGGCGCGATACGTGATGTTGCCGCCCGAAAACGTCACGATCTGGTCGAAGATCGAAAGTGCGTCGCGCAGGCCGCCATCGGCTTTCTGCGCGATGAGGTGCAGCCCGTCGGGCTCGGCCGTTACGCCTTCCTGCGCGGCAATGTGCGCCAGGTGCTTCACCATATCCTCCGGCCGGATGCGGTTGAAGTCGAAGGTCTGGCAGCGGCTCAGAATCGTGGGGATGATCTTGTGCCGCTCCGTGGTCGCCAGAATGAAAATGGCGTGCGCGGGCGGCTCCTCCAACGTCTTCAGAAACGCGTTGAAGGCCGCGTTGGAGAGCATGTGTACTTCGTCGATGATGTACACTTTGTACCGCCCGGCCTGCGGCGCATACCTCACCTGCTCCACGAGTGCCCGAATGTCATCGACGGAGTTGTTCGACGCCGCATCCAACTCGTGGACGTTGAACGACGCGCTCCCATTGAAGGCCCGGCACGAGTCGCAAACATCGCACGCCTCCGTGTCGGCGGTGCGGCTGGTGCAATTGATCGTTTTGGCCAGAATGCGCGCGCAGGTGGTTTTGCCCACGCCGCGCGGCCCGCAGAACAGAAACGCCTGCGCAAGCTTGCCCGACGCCACGGCGTTCTGGAGAGTGGTAGTCACGTGCCCCTGCCCAACTACCGTGTTGAAGGTAGCGGGCCGGTATTTTCGGGCCGAAACGACGAAGCGGGGGGTTTCTGCGAGCAACTGTTCCATCAGTAACTCAAAGGTACGGCGGGGTGGCGGGGGTTGTGGGGGTTCCGGGGCTGGGGTCACGACTGCGAGCCTGATGCGCAAAGTATTCCCCGTATTCGCCGCGATTGGCAAAAAGGTCAGCAAATACGGTCTCGCCCGCTAGCTGTTGTCGAAACTGGTGCCCCACATTCTGCCAGTATGCTTCGTCACCTAAACAGAACGCGGCCACTCCGCTCATTACCGCAAATACAAACAGTACTTCAGAATCAGTAGACCCCTCACCGCCTAATCGCTCGAAAGCCTCAAGAATGAATGAAACTGGAAAATCACCTTCTAAACCGCTTGAAAAGGGCGGTTCTGCACAACTATACCAGATAAAGAAGGTGATTCGCAGACACGTTTCACGTGAACGGTCGCCATTAGCCCAAGCTGCTTTCAGTTGTTCCCACTCGTGCATCATAGCCCATCAACTGGCGGCAACGGATTGCGCCATAACCTAAATTCGGGCACTTGCACCCGCCGGTAGATATCGCGAACGGCGACAGTCACATCCAGACTAGGAAACGGCACTTCGTCGCTCATCGCTTGGTACGAAATCCGCAGCCAGCCCCTCCCTTGCTCGCGCGTGTATGATTCAACCAACACGCGCTGCTGATTGATGAGTACGTATTGCATCAGGCTCGGCACGTTGATGAACTGCTCCATCTTCCAGCCTCGATCGCGCGATTCAGTTGAATCAGAAAGCACTTCCAGAATTACGACGGGAAATTGCACCGTCAGCTCATCGCGCTCATCAGCTTCGGCGCACGTCACTACCACATCCGGGTAGAGATAATGACGCATACCGGCTGCTACCAATGTGCGCACATTTTCGGTGTACACGCGGCAAGAGCGTTCGTCGAGGCCGTCTTCCAGGGCGCGAGCCACGTTTCGGAGAAGTTGATTGTGCTTTTTCGTCGCGCCGGCCATCATTTCCGGCGGTGCGTGCGGGCCTTCGAGCGGAAAAATCTCCCCGTGGTAATACTCGTGCCGAATGCCAGTGCGAGTTTCAATATCGAAATACTCTTCCACGGTATACCGGCGAGAGTAGTCTATTTTAGGTAAAACGGGCTCCAGCATACAAGTGATTCGGTACGAAATCGGCGTTGAGCAATAGATTGATATTTCAGGCCGGAACAGCCGACGAGTAATCCAAAGATACAGTTCCCGCCAATGGCCTACTACTCTCCAGCGCCCTCACTCTGCCTCAATCCCTACTGCTCGCGCACGCGCCAAAACAGCAGTTGCGCAATCAGCAGTGTGCTGCTCGTAAACACGGCGCTCGCCAGCACTTTCAGCAGCATAAACCCACCGGGCAGGGCGTGGCCGTCTTCGATCCAGAACAGCGCGAGGTGGTGAATGAACACCAGCGGTACCGTGGCGAGCGCCCACCACGCCCACCCCATCCGGTGGCCACTGACGGTATCGAGGCTGTCGTAGCCGTCGCGCGGGCGGATGACGCGCAGTTGCGCGCCGCGCACGAAAGCCGTCAGTACGCACGCGGCGGCGTGCAGCCCGCCGGTATTGTAGAATAAATCGACGGTGAACCCGAGCAGAAAACCCAGCAGCAGCACCCACGGGCGGCCCAACTGAATCGGCAGAAACAGCAGAAACCCTATGTACAAGAAGCAAAACCCCGTATCGAACAACTCCAAGCGCCGCACGAGCAGCACCTGCGCCAGTACGAACAGCGCAAACCGCGCCGCCTGAATCGGGAGTTCGCGGGTCAGGTTCATTACTTGGCGGATTGCGCATTTTTGGCTTCAGCCGCCATTCCGGCCGCGCCTTCGCCGTACGACGAGCGCGCTTCGAGGGTGTCGCGCAGGGGTTTGGCGAGGCTCTCGATGACGTACACGTTGAGGAGGCGCGGGAAATCGGTGGCGAGGCGAACTTGGATCGTACGGAAGCCTTTCGTGGCCTCCTGCTGCACCCGATTGACGTGCCCGACCACGATACCCGGCGGAAAAACGGCATTGTAACCGCTCGTCACGATGGTATCACCGGGCAGCACGCGCACATGGCGCGGCACGAAATCGAGGGTCGCGAAACGCGCATCGGCTCCATCCCAGCGCAACGACCCGATGGTGCCATCGCGCCGGATGCGCGCGCCGAGCAGACTTTTCGAGTGCAACAGGCTTACCACGGTCGCGTATTCGTCGCTGACCACTTTCACGCGACCCACCACGCCCGACGGCCCCACTACGCCCATCCCGACGCGCACGCCGTCGCGGGCGCCCACATCGAGGGTGATATAGTTATCGGGCCGAGCGATGGAATTGTTGATGACCCGCGCGGGCCGCAACCGGTACGGCAACGGGCCGCTAAACGTGGAATGCAGCGAATCGCGCCGCGCCGCCAAACCAGGCCGCAGCACCGAATCTAGATCGGCGCGAGTGGTGAGCGCAACGGGCGCTTGCGCCGTGTCGGCGGCGGCTTGGCGGCCGTAGAGCTGCTCGCGCAGCCGGGCATTTTCGGTCTGCAAAATCGTGTTTTGCTCGCGCAGCGTCAGGTATTCGGTGGCGCGCGCCTGCACGGCCAGCAGCCGCCCGACGTACACGTTCGCCGAGTTGAAAAACGCCGCCCGGTGGTACGTGCTGTTCTGCACGATCAGGTAAACAGCCAATGCCTCCAGCCCCAGAAACAGGAATAGGGAGCGATAGCGAATGAAAAAAAGTAGAAGATTGCGCAAAACCCCGTTTCTGTCATTGCGAGGAGGAGGCTTGGAGCCTGCCACGAGCGAAGCGTGGTGGACGACGAAGCAATCCTCGTTTGCTCGGTGCCTTTTGCAGGGTGCGTTCGCTTAACCACCATGCCGAGCAAACGAGAATTGCTTTGCCGCGCTTCGCTCGCAACCGCAAAGCCTCCTCGCAATGACAAACTACTATTAGGTGAGTAGTACGTTTCTGAAACCCTGAATATTCTTCAGCGCCGCGCCGGTGCCGCGCACGACGGCGCGCAACGGGTCTTCGGCGATGTGAATCGGGAGCTTGGTTTTGCGCGCCAGGCGCTTGTCGAGGCCGCGCAGCAGGGCGCCGCCGCCGGTGACGTGGATACCGTTATCGTAAATATCGGCCGAAAGCTCCGGCGGCGATACTTCGAGGGCTTTCAGTACGGCTTCCTCGATTTTGGCCACCGACGAGTCGAGCGCTTCGGCGATTTCGCCATAATTTACTCGGATGACCTTCGGAATGCCGGTCATCAAATCGCGGCCCCGGACTTCGTAGTCGGGTGGCGGGTTTTCGAGTTCGGTGAGGGCCGCGCCGACTTCGATCTTGATTTTTTCCGCCGAGCGCTCGCCGATCAGCAGGTTGTGCTGCCGGCGCATATAATCGAGGATATCCTGCGTGAAGACATCGCCGGCAATCTTGATCGATTGGTCGCAGACGATGCCGGAGAGCGCGATGACGGCGATTTCGGTGGTACCGCCGCCGATGTCCACGATCATCGTCCCGACAGGTTGCTCCACATCGACGCCGATGCCGATGGCGGCGGCCATCGGTTCCTGAATCATCCAGACTTCCTTGGCGCCGGCGTGTTCGGCGGAGTCGCGCACGGCACGTTTCTCCACTTCCGTGATGCCCGACGGAATGCAGATGACCATCCGGTGCGACGGCGTAAAAAAGCGCGACGACAGGTCGATCATCTTGATCATCCCGCGAATCATCTCCTCGGCGGCCGTAAAGTCGGCGATCACGCCATCTTTCAGCGGCCGAATGGTGAGAATGTTGGAGTGCGTCTTCTCGTGCATCTGCTGCGCCTCGCGCCCGACGGCGAGCACTTTGCCCGTTCGGCGGTCTTTGGCAATGATGCTCGGCTGGTCGACAACAATCTTATCGTTGTGAATAATGAGCGTATTGGCCGTTCCCAGGTCAATCGCGATGTCAGAGGTAAGAAAGCTGAACAAGCCCATAGAGGCGGTGAGGAAACCGGCGTAGCGAAACCGGGCGGCAAAGGTACGGCGGCCGGGGGCGGCGCCTTACCACGCACAACGCGCCTCCGTTTTTATTGACACGGTGAGGCCGCCAGCCGCGCGGCGGCGCGGGCATAACACGCCTCGTAGGCGGGCACGATGGTTTCGAGGTCGAACTCGCGGGCGCGGGCCAACGCGGCGGCCCGGAAGCGCGGCAGATTTTCGTCGGCCAGGATGTGGATGGCCCCGGCGGCCATCGTGGCCACATCGCCCACGTCGGCGGTGATGCCGGTGATGCCGTTGAGGTTCAGTTCGGGGATGCCGCCGGCGTTGGTACTCACCACGGGCACTTCGCAGGCCATGGCTTCGAGGGCGGCGAGGCCGAAACTTTCCTTTTCGGAAGGCATCAGGAAGAGGTCGGAAACGGAAAGCACTTCTTCCACGGCTTCGAGCTTGCCGAGGAACCGCACGTCGTCGGCGACGCCGAGGTCGCGGGCGAGGCGCTCCATTTGCGGGCGGTCGGGGCCGTCGCCCACGAGCAGGAGCCGCGCGGGCATCGCGGCACGCACCTGCGCAAAAATCTGCACCACGTCCTGCACGCGCTTCACGGAGCGGAAGTTAGACGCGTGCACGAGCAGTTTTTCGCCGTTCGGCGCGATGGCGGCGCGGAAATGGTCTTTGTTGAGGCGCTGAAACCGGTCGAGGTTGATGAAGTTGGGAATGACTTCGATCTCACGCTCAATCTTGAAAAACGCGTACGTTTCCTCCCGCAAATCGGCTGACACGGACGTTACGCCGTCCGATTGGTTGATCGAAAACGTGACGACCGGCTCATACGACGCATCCTTGCCGACGAGCGTAATATCAGTGCCGTGCAACGTCGTGACGACCGGAATCTGAATGCCTTCGGCCCGCAGAATCTGCTTCGCCATAAACGCCGCCGACGCGTGCGGAATGGCGTAGTGCACGTGCAACACATCGAGCTGATGATGACGCACGATATCGACCATCTTACTCGCCAGCGCCAACTCGTAAGGCGGGTACTGGAAGAGCGGGTACGTGGGCACGTACACCTCGTGGTAGAAGAGGTTTTCGGTGAAGAAGTTGAGCCGCGCGGGCTGCGAATAGGTAATGAAATGCACCTGATGCCCGCGTTGGGCCAGCGCCTTGCCCAGTTCCGTGGCCACCACGCCCGACCCGCCGAAGGTCGGGTAACACACGATTCCAATCTTCATCAATTCAGCCATTGATCTGGGTTGTTTGGGCGGCAGACGCACCCCGCGCCGAAATGTTGTGCCGGCGGCGCCGAACCGCGTGGCAAACCTAGAACCGGCGCGAAGGTTGTCGCCGGTTTCGGCCGTAATGGCAGGGTAATGTGAGGTGGGAAGTGCTTGGGAAACGCACCGAGCGGCAATCAGTAGTTAACCGGTTCCGCAGTAGCTTTGAGCTATGCCCCAAGTTACGCATTTCGCCGACCTCGATTTAAACCGGTCGTATACCTATGCCGACTACCTGACATGGCGCCTGAGCGAATGGGTAGAGTTAGTACGCGGGCACGTTCGCCGCATGAGTCCGGCCCCCACCACGCAACATCAGCGCCTGGTGGGCCATTTGTTCTTACCCATCGGCAGCTACTTGCATCGCAAGCCTTGTCAAGTGTTTTTAGCGCCCTTCGACGTGCGCCTGACTACGCGCGGCGCCAACGCCGCCGACGATGCCATTACCACCGTGGTGCAGCCCGACTTGTGCGTCATCTGCGACCCCGCGAAGCTCGACGAGCGGGGGTGCATCGGGTCGCCCGACTGGGTGATCGAAATTCTGTCGCCGGGCACGGCCGGGCGCGATATCAACGAGAAATTTACCCTCTACGAGGAAAACGGTGTGACCGAATACTGGATTGTAGCGCCGGGCGAGAAGAATATTTCCATTTTCGTCCTGGAAGGCGAACGCTACAAGCTGGTCGGCGATTACTGGCAGCCCGGCCCGGTACCCGTACATATCTTGCCCGATCTGGTGATCGAGTGGAGCGAGGTGTTCGAGTATGTATAAACCAAATCGCCCCCGCCAGCCATAACGGCTAGCGGGGGCGATTGTCATTTCAGGACACGCCTCCCCTACTCTACCACCACGCGCTGCACTTGGCGCTTGGCACCCGCTACGTCGAGCGTAATCAGGTATAGGCCCGGCGCCAACCCGGCGGTGGGCACCGTGATTTCGGAACCGCCAAACGGGAAAAGCTGCCCCGCGCGGGTCAGGCGGCGGACGGTACGACCCTGCGCATCGAGCAAGCTGACACTGGCCCGGCCGGCCTGGCCCAACGTGAACCCCACCGTGAGCGGCGCCCCGCCCGTGGGGTTGGGCGCGGGCGGGTACAGGCGCGTGGGCAGGGCGGGCAGCCCGGCATCGGCGCGGGTCGAGAGGACGAGGTTTTCGTCGCCGGGGAGGTACGGCACGGCGTCGAAGTAAATGACGAACATCTCGGCGGTGGTTTCCTCGCCCCACGTCACTTGCTGGGGCGGCGAGAACGGGTTGCGCGGGTTGTTGGCGGTGTTGTCGTAAACAGCTTGCATGAAAACGCGCGAGCCGGCGGGCAGCGGAATCAGACTCGGAAACCGGTACGAACCCTGCCAGTTGAAATCCCAGTCCGGGATTCGAATCAGCGGAATGGTATCGCCGGAGGGCTTCACGGCGTAGGCTTCCCAGGTTTTACCCAGCAGGTGGCAATGCGGCAGCGTACTCACCAACGAGGCCGAAAACGGCATCGTGAAGCGCGCATTGAACGTTTTGACCTGATTGGCCGGAATGACGAACGGCCCGTTGGTGAGGGCGAAAACCGAAATCGGCAGCGTGCGCACCTCGCGCGGGGTGGGGCCGCCGGGCGCGGGCGGCGGTGCAAAAAACAGGTTGATCGTGGACGAATCGGTTTGCGTGATGCCCGTGGGGCCGTAATGCACCTGCACGATGAGGTCGGCGCGGCGGAATAGCTTTTTGCTCATCCCCGGCGGGAAGGCGCGGGCGCGGGTGCCGGGCACCCAACCGGCCAGATTGTCGGTGGTGGGCGTGAAGCCGAACCCGCCGAACGACGTGTAGCCGTAGCCCGGCTGCGCGGCATCGCGCTGGCGGGCCTGCCCCGTGGTGTCGATGGCGATGATGGCGTGATGCACCACCGACCGGTTGCCCGGCCGAAACTCGACGGCCGCCAGGTCGCGGTCGGTCGGCAGCAGCACCGGCAGCACGAACACCTGATACATATCGAGCCCGTTGCCCTGATGCGTGAAGGCTTCCGCCATCGACACCACCACATCGGGCGTGCCGAGCGATGAGCCGCTGGTGAACGTCGGCGGCGCCGGTTCGAGGGCCACATTGCCGCGCGGCATCCCGGCGGCTACCCAATCGGTAATCTGCTGCTTCTCAGTGGTCGTCAGCACATTCTCATCGAGGAAATGGCTGTACGAGGGGTCGGCTTTCCAAGGGGGCATATAGCCCGTGGAGGTCGCCAGTTCCACGGTGTGCGCGCGGGTACGCACATCCTGGTAGCTCATCAGCGGAAACGGCGCCACATCGCCCACGTGGTGGCAACTGGAACAGTGCTGATAAATCAGCGGGGCGATGTGTTCGGCGTAGGTGATCTGGCCGCCTTGGGCCGAAACCAGTGCCGGCGCCACGGCCAAAGCCGTCAGCAGCAGGAAGGAGCGAAAACGTACGATCATTGGGCGGGGGCGGAATGGATAACGCTCAGCAAGATACGGAAAAATGCCGCGCGGGGCGCCGCAGCTTACAACTCAATCAGGCAGCCCACGGCTTCGGTGCGAGGCACGGCTACGGGCCGGTTGGCGGTGAAGGCCGCGAGCGCATCGGCCAGCTCGTGGTGCTGCACTACCACGCGGCGCTGCCCCAGGCGGGCGTACTGGTCGTCGATGCGGCCCCGGTAGCGGAGCGTACCGGCGGCATCGGTGAGGGCGGCTTCCGGCGTAATGGTGGCCCCGAGGCGCCGCGTGAGGCGGTGGCCGGGGTCGGCTTGCAGTGGAAATTTGAGCTGGTACGTCTGCCCAAACTGCCGCCGCTCATCCGCCGTGATGGCCGCTTCCGGGAAGACGCCCACGAACTGCACCGCCGCACCACCGTGCTGCACGTGCAGCGCCCGCAAGGCCGGCGTCACGGCTTGCGAAATGGGGCACGTAGGCGCCAAAAACACGTATACCGTAGCGCGCGGCGGGGCGCTGGCGCCGAGCAGCCCGGCGCCGAGGAGCCCGGTTAGTAGCAAAAACGGCAAGCGCAACACGGGCAGGAAAGACATACGGGGCAGACGCGCGGATGGCGAAGTTGGTTTCGTGCGCCCTCGCTGGCCCGGCCTTACAAGGCCGGGCCAGCGAGGGCCACCGCCCTACTTCTCCAACGTCACGCGGTAGTGGCCCACGCGGTCGGTGGTGTTGCGCACGACCAGCAGCGGGCCGGTGCCGGGCAGGTCGGTGAGGGCCACGGTCTGCGGCACGCCGGGCGCCACGGCGAGCCACGCCTTTGGCGGCTCGGCGGCGGAAGCGGCGCGGGCGAATTCGAGCGGCGCCGCGTCGGCCTCTACCGCCAGGGCAATGCTGACGAAAGCCGGGTCGGCGGCGCCCAGATCGAGTACCGTCTTCACCTCGCCGGCGGCGGCGCGGCCCCGGCGCTGGCCCTCGCGGCCGGTTTGCTGATCGTCGAAGTAGCGGGCGTCGTAGTAGGCGGCCACGGCCGCGAGGCTGGCGCGGTGGTGGGCGCTGAGGAGGTGGTAGTTGTAGGTAAGCTGGTCGGTGCAGCGGTCGAGGAGGGCGCGGCGGTCGTCGCGGGCTTTGGTGGTGGTGGCTTTGCGGGCAATCTGTTCCTCGCGGGTGCCGGTGAAGGGGGTCAGATCGGCGGTGGTACGGTCGGTAAATGGCTTGCCGAGGGCGGCCTGCTCGTCGTCTACGGCGTCGAGGTAGGTGGCGAGCAGGTCGGGCAGGTCGCGCAGGGAGGCTTCGGTAAACGTCATCAGGCCGCTGGGGTAGAGCAGCGCGGTGAGGCGCGCGCGTTCGGCGGCATCGGCGATGAAATAATCGGAATCGAGGGCCGTTGCGTTTTCCTGAATGCGCTTGATGGCCTGCTTCTTATCGGCTTCGGTGGCCGCGCGCCCGGCCTGTTGGCGGGCCTGCCCGCCGCCCACGGCCACCTGCGCGGCTTTCACGTCGGCCATCAGGGCGATGGTTTCGGTTTGAGCGGCGGCGAGGGCGGCACCGACGGGGCCGCCGCTGAAAGGCTGGGCCGTGAAACGCGCGCCGTGGTCTTGCAACCCGGCAAAGGTGTTGGCCTGCGAACGATCCGGGTTACGGAATTGGTCGTCGCAGAGGGCTTTGATACTGGGCATAAAAAGGCGGTAAACGAGCAGAAAGAAAAAATGACGCGGCGCGCCGGGCGGGCGGGCCGCGTCAAATATAGCGCGCACCGCAAACATCCGATTGGGGTGGCCGGAAAAAACCGAACGCCCTGTTCTGCACCCGGTTGGTGTGGCCGGAGAAATCCGGTGGCACCGCCCCACACGGGGGTAGGGTGGCGGGGGAAATCCGGTGGGCCTACCCCGCACCCGGTTGGCGTGGCCGGAGAAATCCGGTGGCCCTGCCGACCGGCTAGGCGGCCGTCCGGTTTTTTCCGGACGCGCCCCGGGGGTGGGGGTTGGGGTGTCGGGGAAAAACCGGCGCTACCGAAGCCGCTCTGTGCGAAACGTGAGCGACACCCGGCGCCCCCCGTAGGCCTGGGTCAGGGTTCCACCGGCCGCGCCCGGCCTCCGTAGCTTTGCCACCCCCGGCCCGGCCGTCTTTTTCCCCCTCGCTGATGCGTATTCTCATCGAAAACTTCGGCCCCATCGCGCGCGCCGAATTCGACCTCACCAAAGATATTAACGTGGTGTTCGGCAAGAACAACATCGGTAAGTCCTACGCGATGACGGCGGTGTATTTGGTGGTGAAGCAGCTGTTGGGAATGCTGTCTGAAAGTGCGGACGTGTATAGCATAGTACACCAAGTGCATTTAGGCGGATTTGGGGAAAGCCGCCAGCCCCAAGTTCTCGACCGATTCATTGACCAAGTACAAAGCATCTTTCGGCAAGAACCCCAAACAGCCGACGTAGTAATAACCACAGCGTTTGAGGATCTGCTGAAAGAATGTTTCTCACTTGTCTTTGACGAACAGCTATCAGACTCTTTCAACAACTCATTCGCTTCCATTAACCAACTAGCAGCGAACAGCTCGCGCCAAAAGCTTGTCATTAAGATAAGCACCCGCTTTACCACGCTTTATCTAGGAGCGCAAGACAACAAACTTGTTTTGGAACGAGCAGTATGCAACAAGCCAGTAGTGGGGCAGTGGAATAAAATGCATCGCTCCCATCGTTTTTCAGACGAACAAATCACGCTCTACTTTGACGCAAAGCCTCATGAGACTATTCCGACAATAGACATCCCTGCGGCTAACCACGAGGCCAGTGATGTATTATTTCATGTCTTGCATTTTTTTCAAGATGAGCTGGTCTCCGTCGCGGAATACGTTTATTTCTTGCCAGCTTCCCGCTCCGGTCTGTATCAAGCATTGAGTGCCTTTGGCGGCATCGTGGCCGAGCTTTCCAAAAGCCGGCGGTTTACGACGCGCAACATCAGTCTGCCGAGTATTTCGGAGCCGGTAGCCGATTACTTTCTTCATCTGTCTAATGCAACTGACCGTCCTTCAAGACCAGAGCTTTACCAGTTAGGCCAACAGATGGAGCAGGAGCTATTGGGCGGAGAAGTAAGTGTTGATCTCCAGACGAAGAAGCTCCTGTTTACCGAAGCGAAGACCGCAACGACGCTAGACCTAGCGTTTACTTCTTCGATGATTTCGGAAATTGCCCCCATTGCGGCGTACCTCAAATACGTACTACCGGAGCTTCGAGCCAATCTGCTGTTTGAGCCGGAGCCGGGCGAGGAAGTCACGGAAGATGACCCGCGCATATGGCACACGCCTACCACCCTCATCTTTATAGAAGAACCCGAAGCCCACCTGCACCCCGGAATCCAGGTCAAGCTGATGGAATTCTTCGCCCGCCTGACGAAGTGCAACGTGCGGGTGATGATGACCACGCACTCCAACTACCTCTTCAACAAGCTCAGTAACATGGTATTGAAGGGCGAACTGACCGAGCAGCAGGTCGGCTCGCACCTGATGCGCGCCACGCCCACGGGCAGCGTCATGGATTCGGATGCGATGCAAGCCATCGCGGGCGAAGGCATCCCCGACGAAAACTTCGTGGACGTGGCCGAGCAGCTCTACAACGAGCGCCTGCAAGCCTACGACGACCAGGCCGCCGCTCCCCCCGATCAGCCGGTTGCCCCGTGACCACGCCGCGCCCCCTACCCCTGCTCAACGCTCTGCGCGCCGACGCGCGGATCCAGCCGTTTCTGAAGCATACGTGTGCCGAACATGGCGTCGGCGCTACCCTCAGCCCCACGTTGCGGGCCGAGGAGTACGTAATCATTAGCCCGGATGGGTACTATAATTCGCTCAACATTAAATACCGCCCCAAATCACCCGATTGCTTGGTCGTGGTGCGTTGCGCCGATGGTGCGCATAAGGTGTTTGTGATAGAGTTGAAGGACATTGACGGTGCCCGGTTTGAGCCGAATGACATTCGGGAGAAATTCAGCACTTGCTTGGGCGATCTTATGAGCGGCGTACTCGGTCAGCACTTTAATCGCCCCGACGTGCAGATTCGCAGCGTAAAACTCTACTTTGTGGCTGCGCCTTACGGGCCCCGCTCCGACCGTACGGTATCGCGTACTGACCGTACCACCAAGCTCGATGTTTTGTTGACGCTGCCTCCGTTTCTCTATAATGGCCGCCGATGTGGCATTGAACACAAGATGCCCGATCCCCTGATTCAGCCCTGCTGACGCCCGAAAGAGGAGCAGTTACCCCACCGCCGCCCGCAACAGGTCATACGTCGCCGTCTGGGCGCGGACTTCGGGCGCGTCGGGCGGGCTGGTTACCGGCTGATTATCAAAATCACGGGCCTTCACGTTGTCGTTGTCCTGCAAGACCACCATCGCGCGCACTTCGGCTTTGAGCGCGGGGTCGTACACCGGAAACGCCACCTCGACGCGCCGCGAGAGGTTGCGGTTCATCCAGTCGGCGGAGGCGACGTAGAGGCGCTCGTTTTCGGGACCGCCGCCGTTGCCGAACAGGTACACGCGACCGTGTTCGAGGTAGCGGTCGACCAGCCCCCGGGCGTGCAGGTGGGCCGGGCCGCCCGCCGAGCCGGGGACGGCGCACGAAATGCCCCGCACGTTGAGGCTCACGTACACGCCCGCTTCGGCGGCGCGGTACAGCAACCGGATCATTTCTTCGTCCTGCAAGGCGTTCAGCTTGAGCCAGATGTAGGCGGGTTTGCCGGCTTTGGCGTTGGTTATTTCGGTTTGCACGAACTCCGTCAGGCGCTCGCGCAGGTTGAAGGGCGCCACCAGCAGATGCTCGAAGGTGAGCCCCGCGCGCTGCCGCGTCGAGAGAAACGCGAACACCTGACTGACTTCCGCGGTCAGGCGCGGGTCGGCCGTGAACAGGCCGTAATCGGCGTACACGCGGCTGGTTTGCTCGTTGAAATTGCCGGTGCTGAGGTAGGCGTACTGCCGCAGGGCGCCGTTTTCGGTGCGCGTCACGAGGGCCATCTTGGTGTGCACCTTCAAATCGGGGAAACCGAAAATGACGTTGGCGCCCGCCTTTTGCAGCTTGCCCGCCCAACTGATGTTGGCGGCTTCATCGAAGCGCGCCTTCAATTCCACGACCACCGTTACCTGCTTGCCGGCTTTGGCGGCCTTCACGAGGGCTTTGGCGATTTCCGACTTCGCCGCCACCCGGTAGAGCGTCGCGGCGAGGGCCGTAACGGCGGGGTCGGCGGCGGCTTCGCGAAAGAAGCGCACGACGTAATCGTAGGTCTGATACGGAAAATGAAGCAGGTAATCGCGCTCGCCCACCGCCTTCAGCAGCTTGCGGCGGCGTTGCAGGCCGGGGTGCGGCAGGGCGGGTTCAGGGGCGTACTTCAGCGCGGGGCGGCCGGGGTCGGGGAAGCCGAAAAAGTCGCGGAAGTTGTGGTAGCGCGCGCCTTCCACGGCTTCGTCGGCGCCGATACCGGCGCGCTCGGCCACCTGCATCAGCACGGCCGGCCGGATGGCGGGGTCGTAGAGGAGGCGGGCCGGAAAGCCGGTTTCGCGCTTCTTGAGCCCCTTTTTGATCTTCGCGAGCAAATCGCCGGAGACTTCTTCTTCGATATCGAGTTCGGCATCGCGCGAGAGTTTCAGCGCCCAGCCACTCGCGGTTTCGTAGTCGGGGAAGAGGTCGGCGGCGGCCACGCGCAGCACATCATCGAGGAAGGCGACGGTTTGGCGGCCGTGGTCAGGCGGCAGTTGCACGAACCGCCCGCCGTGCGCTTTGGTCGGTAGCTCCACCACCACGATGCGTTCCTGCGGCAGCGCCGCGTGGCGCGGCCGGGTGAGCCGAAACACCATATACGTGGCCGAATCGCGCAGAAAAAGCGGCCCCGCCAGTTGGTCGAGCGCCACGGCACCCGCCAGCAGCGGGCGCACGCGCTCGTGGGCGTACTGCGTGAGCCAGGCGCGCTGCTCGGCCGAAAACGTGGTGTCGGACGTTACCAGATCGATACCTTCAGCGGCGAGCGCCGGCACAATTTCTTGCCGGAACGTATCGCCGAACGCGTGTTGCAGTTCCGTCACGCGTTCCAAGACCAAGCGCAGTTCGGCGGCGGGGTCGGCGGCGAGTTTGGCGCGGGTCTTCCGTTTGAGCTTCACGAGACGTCGCATCGTGGCCACGCGCACCTTGAAATACTCGTCGAGGTTGGCCGAGAAAATCGCCAGGAACTTCAAGCGTTCGAGCAGCGGCACGGCCGGGTTGCGCGCTTCCAGCAGCACGCGCTCGTTGAAGGCCAGCCAGCTCAGCTCGCGGTTGTGGAGGGGAAAATCGGTCTTCGACATTTCGTGGGGGTAGTCAGTAAAAAGTAAGTGGTAGTCAGTAGTTGGTAGTCAGACGAACGTGCTGTTCGGTCTAACTACCCAATACCGACTACCAAGTACCGACTACTGTAGCTTACAAATCGTAGTTTTTGGGGAAATCAAAAAAGCCGAACTCCGCCGAATCGCGCTCCAGCTTTTTCCACGACATCGTATCGAAGCGCAGACAGACAATGCCCGCCGTCGGCAGTTCCGGCACGAATTGCGGTGAGAGGAAATTGGCCACGTCGGTAATCGTGTTGTTGTGCCCCACGATGAGTACCTCTTCCAGCGACGGCCGCAACTGCCCGATTACGTCGAGGTACGCCTCCCTATCGGCTTCATAGAGCGTCGGCTCGATCTGAATCTTCAGCGGCTCGTAATCCAGCTCTTTCGCCACGAGCGTGGCCGTGCTGAGGGTGCGCACCGCCGGCGAGCACACCAGCAGGTCGAGGGGGTTGATTTCGCGCGCCAGCAGTTGCTGGGCCATAAAGGGCGCATCGCGTCGGCCGCGCTCGTTGAGGGGGCGGTCGCGGTCGGCGAGTCCCGCGTGCGCCCAATCCGATTTGGCGTGGCGCATGAGGTACAGGGTCTTCATCGGCAGAAAAAAAAGGGGGGGGGGGTGAAAGTAGTCGGTGGAAAGCGCGGCAAGGTAAAAACCCGGCGCCCGATGCGCGGCATCCGGCCGCATAACGGCGCCACAACGCGCGGCCCCACGTACGCCCGCCCGCCGAGGCAGGTTGCAGAGCCAGCAGACTGGGCCGCACTGTTTGCGCCCGCCCGCCAACCCGATGGGCGTGGAGGTCGTAGATTGTCGCCAAATAACCCGGCGTTTTTGCCCGTTACCCCCAAACCCCCTCCCAATTCCTATGCGTAAACTCGCATATCTGCCCACTACGTGGCTGTTGGCCGCGTTCGTGCTGTTAATTTCTGTCCTGAGCGCTTGCTCGCAGGAAGGCAAAGTCGGCGAAGCTTCGTCGCTGTACGGCACGACGTCGAAAAAATGGTCGCTTGCGAAAGAAACCGGTGCCACCGGCGACAAAGTGGAGCAAGCCGACGACGACCAGACGTTCACCTTCTTCCAGAACGGTACCTATAACATGGCTACTTCCATGGAAACCCTGACCGGCAAGTACACCTTCGACCAGGCGGGCAAGAAAATCACGCTCACCGACGAGAATATGGGCACCGACCGCGTGTTCGCCGTCACGACCCTCACCGACGATAACCTGACGCTCACGGCGCCCGACGGGTCGGCCATCAAGCTGCAGGCGGAGTAATTTTTAGGCGAGATTGGGGGCCGCCTTATGCTGCCGTTGGTCTGCAAAAACGGCTTCCGGCCCTTTGGGGCGGGAAGCCGTTTTTTCGTTAAAATCTGCGGACCGAGTAGCTACTTACGGGTTAGCGCGGGCGCCGGTACTTTTGCGCCCGTAACCTCCCCCCGCTCCGCCCCTTCTCTCGCTCATTTTCAGCTTATTGTTATGCGTACCCGGTTTTATTCGTTTCTGCTCGCGCTCCTGACTACCGGTTTCGCGGCGTACGCCCAACCGGCCCGTTTTGATACGACCGGCGGGCGGTATTATCAGCCGATTTTTCCGCAAGTCACCGTCACTACGGGCGTGGCGTTCGGCACGGCGGTGAACGTAATCGGGCAAAACCAAACCCTCCTCCTCGACTTCTACGAACCCACCGGC
The DNA here is from genome assembly GCA_031425525.1 of Hymenobacteraceae bacterium. Lineage (GTDB taxonomy): Bacteria > Bacteroidota > Bacteroidia > Cytophagales > Hymenobacteraceae > JANNMJ01. The sequence goes on from JANPJM010000068.1 coordinate 64,690, forward strand.
GATGCCCTGGCGCAGCGCCCGCTCATCGTATTTGCGCACGAAGGCGGGTTCGTGGGCGGCACCCGCAACGATGCGTATTCGGTGGCGTTTGCCCGTCGGATGGCGCGCCTCGGCTACTGCGTGGCGAGCATTGATTACCGCCTCCTGTTCTTCCCTTTGAATGACACGGTAGCGCTCGGCGGCGCCGGTTTTCGCGCGATGCAGGATATGCGCGGCGCCATTCGGTTTTTGCGGGCCGGGGCGGCAGGCGCCAATACGTTCCGCATCGCGTCGGATTTCATCGTCGCGGCGGGTTCGTCGGCGGGGGCGGTTACGGCGCTCAACGTAGCCTATTTCGACCAACCCAGCGAGGTGCCCGCCTTTTTGGCGCCCCTCAATCTCGGCACGCTCGAAGGCATCAGCGGCCCGGCCGGGTTCAGCAGCGCCGTGCAGGCGGCCATCGGATTGTGCGGCGGCCTGAACCGCGCCTCCTGGCTGGCCCCCGGCGACGAGCCGATGTGCGTCGTGCACGGCACCGCCGACGGCGTGGTACCCTACGGTCGGGGCACGGCCGGCGGCGGCTTGCCGCCGTTGCGGGTGTACGGGTCGGGCGTGATTGCGCCCACGGCCACGGCGCTCGGCATCACCACCACGCTGCGCACCTTCCGCAACGCCGGTCACGTGCCCTACAACACCCTGCCGCGCTACGCCGACAGCACATTCTGGACGGTGCGTGATTTCCTGCGCCCCCTCGTGGCGAGTGCGCCGCCGCTCGGCGTGGCCGCGCCGGTTGCCGCTGATGCGCGCGCCGCCGCCTGGCCCGTGCCCGCGCCCGACGCCGTGCGGTTGCGCTGGACGACCGGCCGCCCCTTCCAGCCGCTCGACGCCGAGTTGGTGGACGCCGCGACCGGCCGCCTCGTGCGCCGTTTCCGCTGGGAAACGGCCGAGCAACTGGTGCCGCGCGCCGGGCTGGCGCCGGGGGTTTACGTGGTGCGCGTGGGTAGCGCGGCGGTGCGGGTGGTGTTTGAGTGAGGGAGGGGTAAGAGAAAGATTTTTTTGATGCACGGCGGCGTCTGCACCTGGTTTTGGTGCAGGCGCCGCTTTGTTTTGAGGGTCTTTCCGCTTTTTCAGCCGGTTAAACCGCCGCTGTCAAAACCGATTAGATTTTGCGGAATGCCTTTGTAGAGTAGCCCTGGTGATTAGCCAACCCAAGTTGCGGATTTGCACCGCATCCCCATCGGGTTAGGTTCAGCAGCGGCTGGGTAAGGGCTGCAACGGCCGGATACGGTCTGATGGGGTTTGGGGAGGCTATGCAACGGCCGGATAGGGTCTGATGGGGCTTGGGGAGGTGCCGTGCGGCGGTGGGTAGGGTGCGTAGGGACTGGAGAAGGGCTGAACGAGTTGAGGGAAGGCTTGGCAGCGCGCGGGGAAGCCGGCGGGAAGCGCAGGTACTGCGATGTGCCATTTTCTTTGTAACCTTGAGCCCCGTAGCAAGGCGCTGCGGGGGGCGGTATCTTTCTTTAACTCCTTTGATATGTCTTCTTCCACTCTCCCGAAGCGGCGCTACCCGTGCCGCCTCGATGAAGTTGGGCCTACGGCCCAAATGCTGCGTTCGTCGTTCGTGACGGATCAGGCAGATTTTGGTAAGGTGTCGCCCGATTTTAAGGGTTCGACTTTTCTAACGGAATTCGATGCGCGCTACGCTGCGCTGGAAAATCTGGTGCCGACGGCGGTGCGGCGCGTGACTGACGCGGAGGTGACGAAGACGATGAACCAGTTGGCGAAGAGCCTGCGCGAGCCGCTGAACCTGCTGGAGATTCGGGTGAACCGGGCGGCGAAAAAGTCGGCCGGGTTGACGGTGGCGGCCGCGAAATTCAATATCGGTAAGGTGCGCACCAAGATCAACAACCGCGAGATGGAGGGCCTCGACGGGGCGCTGAAAACGCTGCTGTATCTGGTGGCGGAAAACGAGCCGACGCTCACCGCCCAGGGCCACATGGCCGCTGATACAAAGCTGTTTGCGGATGCCCGCACGGCGCTCAGCCGCTACAACACGACGCAGAATGATAACCTGAACGCTCAACTGACGCTGACGGTGGAGAATATGACGGCGGCCAACGCGCTGTGGGAGTTGATGAGCGAGATGATGGAAGCCGGCCGGCTGATGTACAAAGTAGAGCAGCCGCGCAAGGCGATGGCGTACACGATGGCCCGGCTGAAAAAGCGGATGCGGCAGGAGCGGGCCGCGAAGGAGGGTGGGGAGTAGGGATTTGGCTTGACCGGTTCGCGCGCGATGGTGTCGCGTGCGAATCGGTGGTCGGGTTTGTAACCTCCTGATTGATAAAATAATAGTCTCAGCGTCAGATACAGAAAAGATTATTATTTATGTTTGAGCAGCATCTGTGGGAGTTATTGGCTGCCACTGGGCCTATTACTTCCATTAGTCAACTGATAGGAGAGAAAAGAACTCGTTTTATAGAAGAAGGTATTCTTGGCTTAGTTAGGTACTGCTTTCGCAGCTTTCGCGCCGTCTTGTTAGGATTTGCAGTAGGTGCTGCCTTTGTGTATTCTTACAGTTGGTGGACTGTGCTAATAATAATAAGGCTTCCTGAAAATAGCGAAGATTTTACATTATTTAACTGGATTGCCCTTGCTTTGACATTATTCTACCCTTACTTAATGGTGAGAGTTTTAGTTTTTTTTATAAACTGCTAAACTTCCGATTTGACGAACAAGACATTGACTTTGTTCAATTAGTTGAAAGTGATGGGTTTTTTAAAAAAATATTCTTTGGCCATGTATACATCATTTTTGCTTACATATGGTATGGCATCGGCATTATCTTGATAATAGTATCCCTTATCGTTTTTGCGCCATTCTGGGTGGCTGAGAAGCTACGGCAGTTACTGGTTCCGGAGAAACCCATATTTCTTGAACTGTTGGGGTGGCTTATCTCTGCGACGTGTTTCCTAAAGCTGGTATTTGGCTAATAATTTGCGTGACAACACAAAGAGAATTTTCTATAAATCAGCGATCATTCGACAACTTGCGGGCAAAAATTTATTTATCCGGTGATCATACCTTCTTTAGCAATAGTAGGTGGACGTAACTCGTTAAAATCGCCACCGGCTCAAATACAAATTTCACTTGCCGTAAATCGCGCAGAAATAATTATTCTTCAAACACCGCGCTCCACTCCACCACCAAATCAGGTAGAATATGGACGGGCACCAGTCCGGGCTGTCAGTAATCGCCGATTAATTGGTAGCGGTCGTTTTGGAGGGCGGCGGCGGGGTTGTACGACGACTAACGGCGTGCCGCTATCCTTACTCGCTTGGCGCCTCCTCCCCCTTCCCCACCACCCGCGCCACCCAGCGCGGCAGAAAATACGACCCCAGCACCAGATACAAATAAAACGTAGCGATGCGGTACAGAAAGACGATGAAATTGACCATCGTATCGGTGCCGATGAACTTCTTGAAGAACGTCGGAAACGCGCCTTCCGCGAAACCCGCGCCGCCGGGGGTGACGGCTACCAGCAGCACCACCTTATAAATCAGGTTGCGGGCAAATACCAGCGAATGGCCCGTGGCCGTGAGGGGCGCAAACGCGGCAATGAGGGTATTGATGACGAGGTACCGCGCCGTCCAGACGAAGGCCGTGCTGCCAATGGCGCGCGCCCAATAGCCCCAGCCGGAGCCGCGCAATACCTCCGACGCCAGCACCATTTCCTGGCCCTGCAAATAGGCCCAATTGCGGCGCTTCCGCAGCCATTTGATGCTGAAGGCGCGCACGATCAGGCGCCGCACGGCTACCGGGTTCACGAAGAGGCCGTACAGCATCAGGCCCGAATAAAAGAGCACGAGCAGGTACGAAACGCCGAAAAACAGCTTCAGTGTGGTGATGAACCCGCCTGCGACGGCCTCGTGCGGGTAGAGCCCATCGCCGGCGAAAAGGATGACGAGCGGCACGAGTACGACGTAGTACAGATTGTCGAGCATCGCCGTGACCATCACGTAGGCCAGCGATTTGCCGAGCGGCACGCCTTCCTTGCCGATGATGAACGTGGCGACCGTGGTGCCGCCCACCGCCGAGGGCATCACGCACGAGGCGAGTTCCCAGATCATGATCACGTCGAGGCTTTGGCGCCAGCTCAGGGCGCGGTGCGTGAGGTGGCGGATGCGGTAGATGTACCCGAAATCGCGCGCGGCCAGCACGGCGAACGTGGCGAACAGCCACATCCAGTTGGCTTGGGCGAGGGGCGCCAGATCGCCGGGTTTGTACGAATACCAGAACATTCCCGCCACCACCGACAGCCCGATGACCACGGGAATGATGATGCGGCGCGGCGAAAGGCGGCTGAGAAGATCGGTTGGGCGTTCCAAGCGGAAGGTGGGCTGGATGGGGGCACAAAGCAACGGCGGCGCCCGCGTTCGGGCCGATGACGGGAGTGTAACGCTGGGCCGATGCCCTGCGCTACTCCCCCGCTTCCACCCAAAACGCGTTGAAATCAGCTTCGCCCACCGTTTCCGCTTCTCCCAACCTGATTTCGCCGAGTTGGAGCAGTTCGAGCAGCGCGATGAAGGTGAACACGAGGCCGAGGCGGTCGGTGGCGAAGGTGCTGATGAGGTGCGTAAACGGCAGCCGCCGCCCCGCCCCGGCCACCGCGCGGCGCAGGTATTCTTTCTGCTCCTGCACGGTGTAGGCGTAGGTGTACACCGTGTGCGAAAGGCGCGCCTGGGTATGCTCAAAGCGGGCCATGGCGCGCTCGAAGGTGCGCAGGAGCTTGTAGAGCGTCACGTCGTGCAGCTCGTCTTCGGGCGTTTGCACGGCTTTTTTGGCGATGGCGCGCTGCTCGGCTTCGGCCGCACCGCGCGGGTGCCGGGCGAGCATATCGGCTTCGCGCTCGGCCAACTCGGCCACGGCAGCTTTGAAGCGCCGGTATTCGAGGAGGTGCCGCACGAGGTCTTGGCGGGGGTCGATTTCCTGCCCCGTGGCGCCGTCTACCTCCTTACGCGGCAGCAGGAGCCGCGCCTTGATGCGCATCAGGGTGGCGGCCGTCAGGATGAAATCGGCGGCTACTTCTACGTCGAGCGCTTCGAGTTGGCGCAGGTACGCCATAAAATCGGTGGCGATGCGGGCTATCGGGATGTCGTGAATATCCAATTCATCGCGCTCGATGAAGAACAGCAACAAATCGAACGGCCCCTCGAAAAGCGGCAGCCGAACGGCAAACGGAGTGGCGGGCGAGGCAACGAGCGTGGACATAGGCGACTCCCGTAAAGGTACGGCCCGGTGTTCCACGGCGGCACGTTTCACGCGAGAAAGTAGCGCGGTTTGCTTGCAAACCGCGTTCGGCGGGGGTGAGAGGTGGTTTGCTTGCAAACCGCGCTACTCCGGCCCCCACCCGGCCGTACTTTTGTACCGTTGCGTAGCGCCACGCCGCGTAACTTTTTCACCAGAACGGAGTTTGCTTCCGATTCCGCTTCTGCACCGCCCCCAGTCCGCTGCTTATGATCGTCGTTGAACCCGGCCCGCTACTCGCTCAGATTTCCTCGCCGGCCGATCTGAAGCACCTCACCGAAGAGCAATTGCCGCAATTGGCGCGCGAACTTCGGCAGTTCATCATCGACGATGTGAGCATTTTCGGCGGGCACTTTGCCGCCTCGCTCGGCGTCGTCGAGCTGACAGTGGCGCTCCATTACGTCCTCGATACGCCGCAGGATCAGCTTGTGTGGGACGTGGGGCACCAAGCGTACGGCCACAAAATATTGACCGGGCGGCGCGAAATCTTCCATACCCAGCGGCTGCACGGCGGGCTATCGGGCTTCCCCAAACGCACGGAAAGCGAGTACGATACCTTCGGCGTCGGGCACTCCTCGACCTCCATTTCAGCGGCGTTGGGGATGGCGACGGCCTCGCACTACCTCGGCGATACCAAAAAGCAGCACGTCGCCGTCATCGGCGACGGCGCGATGACGGCCGGGATGGCCTTCGAGGCGCTCAACCACGCGGGCGTTTTGGATACGAATCTGCTCGTCATCCTCAACGACAACTGCATGAGCATCGACCCCAACGTGGGCGCGCTCAAAGAATACCTCACCGACATCACCACCTCACGTACCTATAATAAAGTGCGCGACGATGTGTGGGAGCTGCTCGGCAAGCTCTCGGGCTTCGGCAAGAGCGCCCGCGAAGTGGTGGCGCGCGTGGAAGCCGGCCTCAAAGCCACGGTGCTCAAGCAGAGCAACCTGTTTGAGAGTCTGCACTTTCGCTACTTCGGCCCCGTCGATGGGCACGATGTGCATCATCTGGTGAGCGTGCTGCGCGACCTGGCGCATATCCCCGGCCCGAAACTCCTGCACTGCGTGACCACGAAGGGCAAAGGCTACGAACTGGCCGAAAAAGACCAGACCAAATGGCACGCTCCCGGCCTGTTCGATAAAATCACGGGCGAGATTTACAAGAAGGCGCCCGACCGGCCGATGCCGCCGAAGTATCAGGACGTGTTCGGCCATACCATCATCGAGCTGGCCGAGGCGAACCCGAAGATTATGGGCATTACGCCCGCGATGCCGAGCGGCTGCTCGCTGAACCTGATGATGGCGAAAATGCCCGACCGCGCCTTCGACGTGGGCATTGCCGAGCAACACGCCGTCACGTTTTCGGCGGGGCTCGCCACGCAGGGTTTGGTGCCGTACTGCAACATCTACTCGTCGTTCATGCAGCGGGCCTACGACCAAGTGGTCCACGATGTGGCGTTGCAGAACCTGCACGTGGTGTTTTGCCTCGACCGGGGCGGCCTGGCCGGCGCCGACGGCCCTACGCACCACGGTTCCTACGACATCGCCTACTTCCGCTGCATCCCGAATATGGTGGTGTCGGCGCCGATGAACGAGGAAGAACTGCGGAACCTGATGTATTCGGCCCAACTGCCCGAAAACGCCGGTCCTTACTCCATCCGCTACCCGCGCGGCGAGGGCGTGCTGCCCGACTGGCGCCGGCCGTTCGCTAAAATCGTGACGGGCACCGGCCGCACCGTGCGCGAAGGCGACGGCGGCGTGGCGATTCTGACGCTCGGTCACATCGGCAACTACGCCGCCAAAGCCGCCGATGCGCTCGCGCAGGAAGGCATTCGCGTCGGCCACTACGACCTACGGTTCGCCAAACCCCTCGACGAAGAATTGCTCCACCGCGTGGCGCGCTCGTACCGCTCGATCATCACCGTCGAAGACGGCTGCGTGCCGGGCGGCGTCGGCTCGGCCGTACTCGAATTTCTGGCCGATAACGGCTACGCGCTGCCCGTGCGGCGCCTCGGCATCCCCGACCGCTGGATCGAACACGGCACCCAGGAAGAGCTGTACCACGAGTGCGGGATTGATGCGGCGAGCATTGCCCAAGCCGTGCGCGCGGCGGTGGCGGCGCTGGCAAGTCCTCTGCTGAAATAGTCTTGCCCGCACACGCAAGAACGAACACCCTTCAAGAGGACAGTTTTGTCCTCTTGAAAGCCGAAATGCGTCATCTCAGGAGCGCGCTGCCTAGCGCAGATTTAGGGTCTGTGTACGTTCGGCAGTGGGTAGGTGCGCGGGTCTCCGGCCCGCCCCCAGTTGCTCCGCCGCCGGGGGCGGGCCGGAGACCCGCGCACCAACTGCCTGCCGCACGTACCTAGACGCAGAATCTGCTTTAGAATAGCTTGTCGAGGTGTAAAGCAGCGGTTTCGACGTAGTAAATGCTCCAAACACCATCCGCTGCGGGGTCGATACGTTTTTCGCGACCGAAGAAAAAATACTTACCGTCACGCGAAAAGCGCGGGCTGCTTTCTTCGGCTTTGGTATTTACGGCGCTCCCGACGCCGCGCGCGCGCGACCAGCCAGTGGCGGTTTTGCGGCAGACGTAAATATCCTCGCCCCCCACGCCGCCGGGCGCGTTGGTGGAATTGAACAGCAAATACTGGCCGTCGGGCGAGATTACGGCAGAATATTTCCAGTATTTATCTTCTTCGCCATCCCCAAACAATCCGTTGATTTTCGCGGGTTGCGTAAAGGTGTTGTCCGTGCGGGTGGTGGCATACACTTCGATGGTTTTGGTGCCGCGTACCATCGTGGTGTAAAGATAATTTGTGCCGTCGAGGGAGAAGATGAAATTAGCGTTGGAAGAAGGCCATTCTTCCCCTTTTTGCTGTACGCTATTAATTACGGGTGGCAAAGGCACTGGGGCCGACCAACCGGTGGCGGTCTGCGTCACCTGCCAAATGTTCATATCAAAATTACCCTCGTTGCGCTGCTGCGGCAGGGGCCGTTCAGAGCCGAAAAACAAGGTTTTGCCGTCCGGACTGATGAAGGGCGCTTCGTCGCGGTCAGTCGAGAAAGCGCAGACTTTCGGCGTCGACCATTGACCAGCAGCGAAGCTGGACTCAAAAATCTTCTGCTTCTCGTTCACTTTGCGCCGGGTGAAATAGGCTGTCTGCCCATCGGGCGTGAACGTAATATCAAACACACTCTCGTCGGGGCGTGAAATGACCCCCTCACTAAAAATAGTGGGTGTTACTACAGGAGTGGATGAGTAGGAAACTGTTTTGGTGGCGTTGCACCCGCTCACAAGCGCAGCGCAAAGACTCAGGAAAGACCAGCGGCTCATCACGTAGCTATTGAACTTACAAATTTGCGGAGGTGATCTTAGCAGGCCGCTGAAGTTAGCGCGGTTTCGGAGTCGGTGTATGGGTCAGGTGCGCGGGTCTCCGGCCCGCCCCCGGCGGCGGAGCAACTGTGGGCGGGCCGGAGACCCGCGCACCTGACCCATACACCGACTCCGAAACCGCGCTAACTTCAGCGGCCTGCTAAGATCACCTCCGCAAATTTGTAAGTTCAATAGCTACGTGATGAGCC
>JANPJM010000069.1:0-201560 GCA_031425525.1 Hymenobacteraceae bacterium
AATCATTTCGCCATAGGGGGGGGTGGTGGTGGGCTATTTAGCCCGCTTTTTACCCAATTTAAAACTCCGAAAAAAAGCCCCCACCACAGGCACTCAAAAAGCCAGTTTCAGCCCCACCTGCACGCCCGTGGCCATCGGCCGCTGCGTGAGGCCGGTAGAGGCTTTGTACACCGACTCCACCTGCCAGCGCAGCGTGGGCGCCAGACTCGCCGAAAGGCGCGGCGTGAGGGCGTAGTTGACCGCCACCGCCCCCGTGAGCGCCACGTTGAGCGGGCGGAACGGCCCGCCGCGCGGCCCCACGCGCTCGGTGTGGTAGGTGCGGCCGTCAGTGGTAGATGCCTGGGTGCCGCCGAGGAACCATTGGAGTTGCGCGCCCACCGCCACATCGGCCCACCAGCGCGGGGCGGTGGGGGAGGACGTCCAGTCCTGGGCGCGGCCGAGGCGGTAGCGCACCAGCAGCGGCAACGTCAGGAACCGGTAGTTGGGCCGCAGGATGCGGGCGCTGACTTCGTCGCGGGTGGTGATGACGGGCGTGTAGGTTTTCTTGGTCACGCTATCCACCTGCGTGTTCTCGATGTGGGTCCAGACCGTATCGAGGCGCGTGGTGGGCAGGTAGTGGTAGCCGATGACCTGCTGGTTGGCGTTGAGAATCGGCGCCAGGATCGAGTCGGGTACCCACTGGGTCGAGTAGGCGTCGCGGATGACGGTCGTGACAGTGGCGCTGTGCGTGATCGAGGAATCGAGGCGCGTCGTGATGCGGGTGCGGTGGTCGGTGAGGCGCAGTTCGGCGCCGTACGACGCTACCCCCACCCCCGCGCCGATGCTCAGGCGCTCGTCGAGGCGGTACTCCACCAGCGCGGCGGCGTTGTAGCCGGCGCGGCCCTGCTCGTGGATGCGGCGCACGGTGCTCAGGGTGTCTGCGGCGGGGCCGCGCAGCCCGAAGAAGTTGCGCTCCGGCGCGAAGCTCAGCGCCACCGACCAGCGGTTGAAGGGGGTGAGGGTGGGAGGGTGGGAAGGCGGGAGGGAATCGGGGGTTGGAACCGGGGCTTCGCCCAGCGTCAGCAGCAGCGAGTCGGCGCGGTGCGTGAGGGCGGCCAGCGCGGCCCGCTCGTCCAGCAGCGCCCGGCGGCGGGCGGAGCGGGTGCCAGCGGCCGTGTCGGTGGCCGGTAGCGATACGTAGGTAGCTTCCGCCCGATTCAACGGCGCTAGGGCGACGGCTCCATCGCCCTTCACACTTTTTGCCGAATCCATTGCCACTACTGGAGCAGCCGTTTCCACTACTGGAGCAGCCATCTCCACTACTGGAGCAGCCGTTTCCAACACTGGAGCAGCCATCCCCACCACTGGAGCGGCCATCTCCAACACTGGAGCAGCCATCTCCACTACTGGAGCAGCCGTTTCCAGCACTGGAGCGGCCGTTTCCATCACTGGAGCAGCCGTTTCCACTACTGGAGCAGCCGTTTCCATTACTGGAGCGGCCGTTTTCACTACTGGAGCAGCCGTTTCCACTACCGAAGCGGCGGTTGGCGCCGTGCCGGTGGCTGAGTCGGCGGGTTGGCCCGGCAATTCGCCGTGCAGGCCCGCCATCAGCAGCATCCCCGCCACCAGACCGCCCAGACCCGCCCACAGCGGGGTGCGGCGCGGCGCGGGCGCCGCCGCCGGATGCAGCTGCGGCTGTAAGCCCGCCCACAAACGCAGCCGGGTCGGGGGCGTGGGGGTCGTGGCGGCTTCATCGGCGGCGTACGCCGCGCGCAGGCGCTCGTCGAGGGAGAACGGATCGGTGGGGTCGGTAGGGAGAAGCGGGCTCATTGAAACAGCAGGGTCGTAAGCGGATGAAAAGGGGCGGCGGGCGCCGCCGGGGGCATTGTGGCCGGGGAGGCGGTCGGCGCCGGCAGGCGCTCGCGGTTGGCGGCCTGCACCAGCAAGCTCAACCGCTGGCGGGCGCGGGTCAGGTGGGCTTTGGAGCCACTCTCGCTGATGCCGAGCAGCTCGGCGATTTCGGGGTGCGCGTAGCCCTCCACGGTGTACAGCAGCATCACCACCCGGCAGCCGGCGGGGAGCTGGTCGATGAGGTCTTTGATCTCGGCCACGGTCAGTTGGTCGAGGGCCGAGGCGTGCGGCGCCGGCACGTGGTGCGCGTCGTCGAGGTCGAAATCGATCCGGCGCAGGCGGCGCTTGTGCCACGCATCGATGGCCGTGCTGATCACGATCCGCCGCACCCAGCCCGCAAAGGCGCCCGGCTCGCGCTGCTCATCGAGCTTCTGGAAAACCTTGACGAATGCATCCTGCAAGGCATCCTCCGCGTCGGCCACGGAGGGGGCATAGCGTTGGGACACGGCCATCATCGGCCCCACGAAGCGGTCGTAGAGCGCCCACTGCGCCGCCGGCTCGCGGCGCCGGCAGCCAGCCAGCAGCTCGGCCAGGCTCGGGGCGGCAGCAGAAGACGAAGGGGAAGCCGGCATCGGAAGGGGGAAGGTAGCCCGCCGGAAGTAAAACGTCCGGTGGTGGATTGCGCCCTCAGGACGCCCTACCTCCGCGAAGGGCTGTAACGCCGACGTAAAAAAAAAATCGCCCCCGGCCCCGCGCTGCTGCGAGAGACCGGGGGCGACTTAAGGCGGCCTCGTCTGACCGCTCCCAGCGGTCTGATGAGTTTCGCCGGCCACTTGACGAATGCTGCGTGCGAGAGTCGTCAGACCGCCAGGAGCGGTCAGACGACGGAGCTACCGCACCACCAACTGCCGGCTGGTGGCCGTGCCGTCGGGCTGGGTCAGGCGCACCACATAGAGGCCGGGCGCGAGGCCGCGCACGTCGAGGTTGGGCGCGTCAGGGGCGATGGCCGCCGTGGCGACGGTGCGGCCAAGGGCGTCGACCACGGCCACGGTGGCGGGCGCGTCGGTCGTCAGGCGCACGAGGTCGGCGCGGCTGACGGGGTTCGGGTACAAACTCCACATAGCGGCGTCGGCAGCGGCTTCGGCCACCAGCCCGTTAGGCGACTGCACGAGCGTACTGACTTCGTTGGTCGTCACGGGGGCGTTGAAGTCGAAGAAGATGTGCGCCGTGTTCGGGATCGTAGCTCCCGCTTGCAGCCCCGCGCCCGGCAACACCCGGAATCGGGCAAACCCCATCGAGCCAAGCGAGCTTTGGCTCTGCGCCCGCAGGTTGATGTTCTCGAAGCGAATCACCAGGCGGTTGTTGTCGAGCACCTGCCACCAGCAGTTGTGCGACGAACTCAGGAGCTGCAACGTCCCGATCCGCAGCAGGTGCGCCGGCAGCGTATCGGTAATCACCACGGTGAAGGCCGTGTCGGTGCCCATATTCTGAAACCGCACCGTATAGTCGAGGGGCGTATTGGCGGCAATCTGCGCGGGCGTGAGCGACGTGTAATTCACCGCCAGGTCGTTCGGGTCCCAGGAGCCGGTCACGGTTTGCTGCACCGAATCGGCGTTGTTCGTCGGGTCTATGTCGGCGGCCACCGCCACGGTGGCACTGGAGTTCAGAATCGTGCCCAGGGCCACATTGAGCAGCACGGTGGCGGCGATGTCGTAGTTGAGAATGCCGAAGGGCGCCAGATTGGTGAAGTTCCACGTTGCCACCGCGCCGGCCTGGGTGGCGGGCGCCGGCTGGGCGCCGGTGTAAGGTGTAGCTGCGTCGAGGGTAACGCGCAGTACGCCGCTCACGGGCGTGGTACCGAGGTTTTCGACCCGCGCCCGGTAGCGGTTGGCGAACCCTGGCCGCACCCGCCCCACCGGCGTGAACGTGACGCGCACATCGGGGCGGTTGGCCACGGGGGCGAGGCCGAAATCTCGTCCCGTATCCACCTGCCCCAGCACCGCGATGTTACCGGTACGCTGGTTGGTGGCCGGGGCGCTTACGGTGTAGTGGGTGGGCGCATCAGCCGCCAGCGTGTAGTTGCCGATGGGCACCACGGCCTGATAGAGGCCATCGGGGCCGGAGGTCGCCACGGTGCCGGCGGCGGCATCCTGCACCACCACGGGGCGCGGGAAAGCGGGTTCGCCGGCATCACGCGCGCCGTTGGCGTTCTGGTCGAGGTAGGCCGTACCCGTGACCTGCGCACCGGGGTCAATCCGCATCAGGTACGCCGAGCCGGCCCGGATGGTCAGGCCATCGAAGGTCATTGCCGGCGAGGAGATGCCGAAGTTGGTAATACCCGCCAGATACGCGCGGCTGCTGGCATCGACCCCGAGGCCCATCGGCAGGTTGAGGCCGTCGAGGCCGCCGTTGAAGGCGCGCGCCCACTGCACGGTGCCGGCGGCGGTGTCGAGGCTCGCTACGAAGGCGCCGAAGTTGCCGGTCGGGTTGGTGAGGCTGTATGCGCCCATCTGGAGCTGGGACGCGGTCAATTGCCCCATCCCATAGAGCCGCCCGGTGCCGGGGTGCAGCACCACCTTGAGGTAATACGTGGCCGCGCGGCTCGCGGAGTGCGCGATGCTCACCCAGCGTACGCCCCGGCCCGGCGCGCGGTCGAGGCGGGCGATGTACATCCCCGAATCAGCCGCTATCACGTGGCCGATGCTGTCGCCCTGGGGCACGTAGCCCGTGAAGTAGCAGTTGGCCTGGGCATCGAGCACCAGCGTACTCGCAAGGGGCAGGCGGTCGATCACCTCCTGGGTGCTGCCGCCCAGCGCCGACGGCGTGAGGCGCACGATGAAATACTCGACCCCGTAGGGCGAGATGCGGCCGGCCGTGTGGGTGGGGCTGCCGGCTTCGCCGCCGAACCGCACGGTGCCCGTGTAGCCGCCCGTGATCACCAGGCCGCCGGTGGGGCTGATGCAGATGGCGCCCGCCAGGCTGCGGGCCAGCGTGTCCGTGGGCACGCACTGCCACACGGCCGTAACGATGCCCGGCTGGAAGCCCGTGCCCGGCGAGCAGCGCCCCACGACGGCGGATTGCCCGAGGTGGCCGTTTTGCAGCGGGATGCCGTCGAGTTCGTCGTTGTCGAGGAAGGTGCCGCTGAAGTACACATCGGTGGGGGTGGCCGCGATATCCACCAGGTACGAGCGCGGGTGTATCCCACCGACGGAAGTGCTGTGGCCCACCAGCCGCGCCCAAAGGAAGTTGCCGGTGGCGGCGTCGAGCTTGACGAGGAACGTGCCGACGCTGTCGAGGGTGGTGGTGCCGAACTGCGCCCCCTCCCGGCTGATGCCCGCCACGTACACGGCGCCCGCGCCGTCGAGGGCCACGTCGTACACGATTTCGTGGCCGGTGGAGTTGCTGCCGCCGGTGCCGGGGCTGCCGCCCTGCCGCAACCACTGAAGCTGGCCGGCGGCGTCGAATTTGGCGAAGTAGATGTTCACCGACTGGTCGCCGGCGGGCAGGGCCGTCATCACGGTGCCGGCGATGTCGATCCGGTCTTGAAAACAGCCCACGTAGTAGGTATTGCCCGCCGGGTCGGTGGCGGTGCGCAGGTTACCCACCGAGGAGGGGTAACTTAGCGACTGGATCATCCCCACGCGCTGGGCAGCGGCCGGGGTAAAGGCGCCCGCCAGCGTCAGCAGCAGGAGCGCGAGGAGCTTGTAAGAGGAAGTCCGAAGACCGGGGTGAAGACTTGTCCGAAGAGAAAGCATCCTGGGGAAGTGAAAAAACGATGGAAGAAAAAAGACGCCTTGCTACTCGCTTCCCTGCGCCGGCCGGCCACGGAAGAAGAAAGTAGCGCGGTTTGCTTGCAAACCGCGTTCGCTGGCGCCGGGCGGCCGAAGCCGCTTGGGGAACGGTTTGCAAGCAAACCGCCCTACACCAATCAGAAAGCCAGTTTCAGCCCTACCTGCACGCCCGTAGCCGTGGGTTTTTGACTCAGGTTGGTACTGGCTTTATACACAGATTCGAGTTGGTAGCGTAGCGTGGGCGCCACACTGGCACTCAGGCGCGGCGTAAGCGCATAGTTGAGCGCCACGGCCCCCGTGAGCGCCACGTTCAGGGGGCGGAACAGCCCGCCGCGCGGCCCTACCCGCTCGGTGCGGTAGGTGAGGCCGTCGAGGGTGGTAGCCTGGGTGCCGCCTAAAAACCATTGCAGTTGCGCACCCACGGCCACATCGGCCCACCAGCGTGGGGCAGTGGGCGAACTCGTCCAGTCGGTGGCGCGGCCCAGGCGGTAGCGCACCAGCAGCGGCACGGTCAGGAACCGGTAGTTGGGGCGCAGCACGCGGGCCGTGCGCTCCTGGCGCGTCACTACGGTGGGCGTTACGGTGTTGGTGTTGGTGATTTCGGTGTTCGTGAGGTGCGTCCAGACCGTATCGAGGCGGGTTGTGGGCAGGTACTCGTAGCCGATGATCTCGTTGTTGAAATTGACGATGGGCGCCAGAATCGAGTCGGGTACCGGGTTTATGGCGTAGGCAATTGTGGATACCGAGTCGATGCGGATGGTGTGGATGGTGTCGTACCGGGTTTGCACGGTGGTGCGCACATCCGTCAGGCGTAGCTCGGCACCCACCGACGCTACTCCCACCCCGGCGCCCACGCTCAGGCGCTCATCTAGGCGGTATTCGGCCATCAGGTTGGCGTTCCAGCCGCCGCGCCCTTGCTCGTGGGTGCGGCGCAGGGCGGCGAGCGAATCGCCGGCGGGCGCGCTCAATCCGAAGAAGTTGCGCTCCGGCGCGAAGGCCAGCGCCACACTCCATTTGGAAGGTTTGAGGGTGGGAGGTTGGGAGGGTGGGAGGGAATCAGTTGAGATGGCGACTTCGCCGAGGGTCAGCAGCAGCGAATCGGCGCGGCGGGTGAGGGCCAGCAGCGCGGCGCGTTCCAGCAGCAGGGCGGCGCGGCGGGCGGCGCGCAAATTGGCCCTTTCCGCAGCTGAATCGGTCGCAGAAGCAGCAGCGTAGGTGGTTTCGATCTGTACCAGCGGCGCCAGCACGCCGGGCACCGCTACCTCGGCCGTGCCATGGGTCGGCGGTACGTGAGCGGCCGGTTCGCGGGTACTGCTATCGGCGGCGGTCGAGGTAGTCAGCAGGACGATACTGCCCGTCGGGGGGGTGGCCAAGGGGGCGGAACTGCTGCCTAAGTCGTACAAATCGTGTGCATGGCCGCCGGAGTTGCTCCGGATGGCATGCAGCAAGTTTGCAGGGGTGCCGGAGCGTCTCCGGGAGACATGCAGCAAGTTTGCAGGGTCGCCGGAGCTACTCCGGAGGCTTGTCGGCTGATTTGTACGACTTGCGGCGGTTTGCGGCGCCGGGCCGTTCCCCCAAAAACCCATCAGTAGCACGCCCAGTACCAGCCCGGTCGCCCCGCCGAGCAACAACCCGCGCCGGGTAAGCGCAGGCGCCGGGGCCACCGGGTGCAGGTGCGCCCGCACGCCCGCCCAAATCTGCGGCGGCAGGGGCGGCGTGGCCGCCGTGGGGTTTTCGTCGGCGTCGTACACTGAGCGCAGCCGGTCGTTGAACGCAAACGGATCAGATTCGTGGGGCGTGTTCATGGGAGGAAAAGGGGCGTCAGCGGGGGGTGAAACGGGAGGCGCGCGGCGTCGGGGCGCGGCGCGGGGGTGGGCGTGGGGGCGGGGCGCCGTTCGCGGTTGGCTTGTTCGATCAGTACCGTCAGGCGTTGGCGGGCGCGGGCGAGCTGCATCCGGGAAGCGGCTTCGGCGATGCCGAGCAACTCCGCGATTTCGGCGTGCGCGTACCCTTCAATGGTGAAGAGCAGCATCACGAGGCGGCACCCCGCCGGGAGCCGGTCGATGAGGGTTTTGATCTCGGCCACCGTCAGCTGCTCAATCGCGGAGGCATCGGGGGTGGGCACGTCGAGGGCGTCGTCGAGGGCGAACTCGATGCGCCGCCGCCGCCGCTGGTGCCACGCATCGATGGCGGTACTCACCACGATGCGCCGCACCCAGCCGGCAAAGGCGCCGGGCTCGCGCTGGTCGGGCAGATTCGCGAAAATCTTGATGAAGGCGTCTTGCAGGGCGTCTTCGGCATCGGGCCGCGAGGGGGCGTAGCGCGTGGCCACGGCCAGCATCGGCACCGCAAACCGCTCGTAGAGGGCTAGTTGGGCGGCCGGTTCGTGCTGCCGGCACCGGGCCAACAGGTCGGCCAGGGTCGGCGGGGCGGCAGCAGACGAAGGCGAGACGGACATGAGAAAGGGAAGGTAAGCCGCTGCCCGGCGCGGGGCCAACCGGGGCAGTTACTCGTTGCGGCCCCAAGACTGAGGCGCCGCCGCAAACGCAACCTTCCGTCGAAAAAAAACCGGCCCGCCGCGTGCGCGGTGGGCCGGGGGAGGGAGTCAGTCGGCGGGGGGCGGCGCGGGTGGCCGCCGGATGATGGGCCGGGGTCGGGCGGGTTTGGGTGTTGCCGCCGCCGCTTCCGGTCGGCCGGGCGTGGTTTCGGTTACATCGGGGCCGGGGCGGTCGGAGGTTTCGGGCGGCACGGCGGGGCCATCGGGCACGGCCGACGCCGTAGCGGCGGGGGCGGCGGCCGGCGCGGGGCGCCGAATGACCGGCCGGGGGCGCGGCTGTATGGGCGCAGGCAGCTCCGGCGCAGCCAAAAGGGCCATCAGCGTCGATGGTGGTTGACCGGGAATGGCCTCGGGCACCATCGACGCCGATGGCCCCTGGTCAGGAGCGGTTTCGGGCACCATCGACGTCGATGGACTTTCTGCGCGGTTGCTTTGGCCTTCCATCGACGTCGATGGACTATCCACGGGGTCGCTTTTGCCCACCATCGACGCCGGGTCGGCCAACGGCACCGTAGGGTCGAGGACGGGAATCTCGGTCAGCGGCCCGATGGGGCGCGCCCGCCGGCCGCTGGGGCGCGCCGCTGTGCCCTCGGCGGGCGGTGGGGGCGGGGGTGCCTCGGTCAGGTGGTAACGCCGTCGCACATCATTCAATACCTGCTTGATGCGCAGCAAAAACGAATCGGGGTGAAGGGCGGCGTACCACGTCTCCCACTCGGCGGCGCGGGCAGGCTCGGCCGTCCGAAAGGCCGCTACATCGAGGCGGCGGCGACGCAAATAATCGTCGAAAGTCATGACAGAGAAAAGAGCCGGGCTCCGGCGCTCAAAACTACGGCCCGGCCGCTCCGGCGGCGTAGTTTTGTCTACCGCTTCTGCGCTCGACCGACCCCCCACCGTCGAGCCTACTTCCCCCACCCCCAATCAACCCACTTTCCCATGGCCACCGCCGACACTTCCGCCGCTCCCGGCCCCACACGGGCCACTTTTCGTCCTGAAACTGTGCTGGTCATCGGCGCCAGCGGGCAGCTCGGCTACGAACTGACCCAGGCTCTGCGCGAACGCTACGGCAACGCCCAGGTAGTGGCCGCCGACGTGCGGATGCCTCGCCAGCTCGATCTGGTGCAGGACGGCCCCTTCGAGTTGCTCGATGTCCTTGACCGCGACGGCATCGCGCGGGTGATGCAGCAGTACCGTTTCACCCAGATTTACCACTTGGCGGCCATCCTCTCGGCCGTCGGCGAAGCCAAGCCGCACCTCGCCTGGGACCTCAATATGAACGGGCTGCTCAATGTACTGGAAGCGGCGCGCGAGTTCCGGGTCGGGCGCGTGTACTGGCCGAGCAGCATCGCGGTTTTCGGGCCGAATACGCCTCGCGATTTCACGCCCCAAAGCACCATCATGGATCCCAACACGGTCTACGGGTTCTCTAAACTCGCCGGGGAGCGGTGGTGCGATTATTATTTCCGCAAATGGAACGTCGATGTGCGCTCGCTCCGCTACCCCGGCCTGATCGGCTACAAAACTCTGCCGGGCGGCGGCACCACCGATTACGCCGTCGATATCTACCACAAAGCCGTGGCCGGTGAGGCGTTTAGCTGCTTCCTCAATCCCGGCACCACCCTGCCGATGATGTACATGCCCGACGCCATCCGCGCCACCCTCGACCTGATGCACGCCGACGCCGCGCGCCTCACGGTGCGTTCATCGTACAACCTCGCGGGGATGAGCTTCGCGCCGGAAGAAATCGCCGCCGCCATCCAACTCCACCGCCCCGAATTTCAGATTTCCTACGCCCCGGATTCCACCCGCCAAGCCATCGCCGAGTCGTGGCCGCGCTCCATCGACGATTCCGTCGCGCGCCACGATTGGGGCTGGCAGCCGGAGTTCGATCTGGCGAAAATGACCACCGATATGCTCGCGCACCTGCCGGCACTGGTTTAGAGATGGGTTGATATGGTTACGGATTCCCCTCCTGCGAGCGCCAGCGGCGCGAAGTAGGAGGGGTGGCAGCCGTAGGCTGACGGGGTGGTCCCGCCTAGTGCCACCCCAAGGCTTCCGCTTTGCGTGGGCCTGCGTAGGCTCAACCGCTCTGGGTACTATGCGGGACCACCCCGCCCCTTCGGGTCACCCCTCCTACTTCGCGGCAAGCCGCTCGCAGGAGGGGATTTTTTGCAACGGGTTCTTTCAGGATTCTTCCTTATGATCGTCAATTTGCAACCCGACGGCTGGGCGTGCATCTACCAGCAAGCGCACGCCTTGCTGGCGGCGCAAATCGGCGCGCACTGGCACCCCGATTTGCAGCCCGTGCCCGCGCGGTGGGTCGAAACCCTCGCCGCCCTCGCGCAGCACGACGACGGCCAGGACGCCTGGACCGGCGCGCAGGGCCTGACACCCGCCGGGGCGCCCGCGCCCTTCAAGCTCGTGCCGTTTTCGTTGGCGCAGGCGCGGCGCGTGGTGGCGCAGGCGCGTTTCCAGGGGCGGTGGCGGTGGCTGCTGACCTCGATGCACCTCAGCAATCTGTACGAGCCGTTGCGCGGGCACCACGGCGCCGAAACCGATGCGTTTCTCGACGAGCAGCGCGCCACGCAGATGGCGTGCAGAAGGGGGCTGAAAATCGCCAAAAAAGCCGCCGAGTCGGCTTACGACCTCGTGCAGCTCTGCGACCGCCTCTCCCTCATCCTCTGCCTGCAAGAGCTACCCGACGATGAACGAACCCTCGAAATCGGGCGCGGTCCCGACGGCCGTACCTACCATTGCCACCGCCCCGGCGTAGGCGCCGGCGGGGCGCTGCTGAAAGCCGACGCGTCCATTCCGGTGGTAATAACGCCGTGGCCGTTCGCGGAACCTACATTCGAGGTGACGGTCGAAACCTCCATTCTCACACAACTGGTTTTCAAGGACGATGCGGAATTGGCGGAGGCGTTGCGCACGGCGAAGATCGAGGAGCAGGTATGGCGTTTCCAGCGCGTATAATGCCCGCGTTGCCGCCCCGACCTTTGCGCCGCCCATGATGCGTTTCCGATTTCTGTTACTGGCCCTGCTGACGGCCTCCTGCCAGCAAACTACCCAGCTTGCCACTACCGCCCCGGCGCTCGAAACGCCCGTCGCGCCGCAACTCGAACGCCAGCTCTCGACCCTGAGCGTGCCCATTACGGTGCCCGTGCAGGCCCTCACTGACCGCCTCAACCGCGAGCTGACCGGCGAGCTGTACCGCGATGATAATCTCGACGGCGACAACGTGGCCGTCACCGTCACGAAAGCCGCGCCGCTCCTGCTGACCGGCCTCGACGACCGCCTCAGTCTGCGGCTGCCGCTGCGCATCAAAGCCAAAGGGCGCTGGCTGTGGGAGCCGTGCAAGCTGTGCCCGAAGATTGATAAAGTCGAAGAAACCGAGTTCGATCTGGTCGCTAAAACCGTCAGCCGGGTGAAGCTCGGCGAAGATTACCGGCTGCTGTCTACTTCGGAAGTCGATTTTGAATGGGGCGCCCAGCGGCCGGAGTTGCACTTGGGGCCGCTGACCATCGGGGTGGCGCGGTTCGTCGAGCCCGCTCTGCGCCGCCAACTCTCCGACATCGCCGCGCGCCTCGACCGCGAGCTGGCCGCCCGCCTGACTCTGCGTACGCCCCTACTCCGCGCCTGGACGCAAATCCAGCAGCCGCTCCTGCTCGATGGCCGCTCGCAAACGTGGCTCGTCATTACGCCCCAAGCCCTGCGCGTATCGCCGCTACGCGCCCAGGACGGGCAGTTGTTTTTGCGCGTCGGCGTCACCTCGTTCCTCGAAACCCTCATCGGGCCGAAGCCGAAAGTGACCGTAAACCGCACCCTGCCGCCCCTCCTCACCGACGGCCGCCTCGCCGACGACGCCCAGATTACCGTCGCCGGAGAGGTGCCGTACGCTGAAGCCACCCGCTTGGCCCGCGCCGAGCTAACGGGCAAAACCTTCACTTTCAACAAAGAAGACCAACTGACCGTCCACGACGTAAACGTGGCCGGCGCGGGCCAAAAACTCGTGCTGATGCTCGATGTCAGCGGCCAAACCCACGCGGGCTTATTCACCAAAAAGCTCGTCGGCAAGGTCTACCTCAAAGCCTCGCCGTACTACGACGCCGCCACGCAAAGCATCCGCCTGCGCGACGCCGATTTCACGCTCGACACCCGCGACCGCCTCCTCAAAGCCGCCGATTGGCTGCTGCACGGCAACCTCCGCCAGCGCCTCGAGCAACAAGTGAGTTTCCCCGTCAAGGGGCAGCTTCTGCAAGCCCGCACCCTCATCCAAAGCTTCCTCGACCAGCCTCCGCCCGGCGCCCTGCCACCCGGTTTGCGCCTCGGCGGCAAGCTCACCACCTTCGAGCCGGGCGCCCTTTACCTCACCGAAAAGTCCATCCGCGCCACGCTGATCGCCAAAGGCGCCGTGAGCTTGACCGTGGAGGAGTTGTAGCACCGCATACTTGTAAAATTGCCGCAAATTTTCTTTAAAATAATCATTTATGAACTCCTCGCACCGAAAGGCACGGACAGTATTCCTGCTGAATGCATTCCTGTTTACCTTATTGCTGTTGGCCTTCTTGGTCAGCGTTACGACAGTAGGTAATGGTGATTTACTGGGCGCAACCGTCTTCGTCGTCACACTCCTGACCATTCTAATCCTGACCTACCGAGGATATAAGTGGGCCAAGTGGCTACTAGGTAGTACCCAATTGTTCTTTGGAATTGTGTTTATCATTTCCGGCTTCGCCGAATCTCAACTCGAATTGAAAATAATTGGGTGGTTGCTGCTGACACTCGGGTTGGTGCAACTATGGCTTCCTGGTATGCGGGAATTTCTGCACGCACAATGGCAAGCGAATAACCCAGCTATTATTGATGCCGGTTTTGTAGATAGCGAGCCGGTCTCGAAAGAACACGCACTTCTAACGTCGGTAGTTATTTACCCCCCATTTCCTGCGCTGCTGAAACGGGTACAAGCAGCGTTCGTCGATACCGTGTTGCCGCTGGGAACGTTGTTTTTTCTTGCCGCAATAATACCTGGAGTTGCTGGGTGGCCGATAGCCGGTAAATTGGCACTGGTCTTCATTTGCCTACTCTACGAGCCCATTCTGACCAGCCATTCGCTTACCATCGGCCAGCGGCTGACGGGCATCCGCGTCCGGCAGTACCGAACGCCGGACCAGTCGCTTTCTTTTCTGATGGCATCCAGCCGCTTTATTGCAAAACTATTTTTTGGCTGGCTATCGTACCTATTCATTCACTTCAACGCTGAGCGCCGGACACTGCACGATATGGTGGCTGGGAGCGTAGTCGTAAAAAAGGATTGATGTATTTTGTCTTCCGGTAATTAAAACTGGCCGGTATAGTCTGTCGGCGCTCGCTGTATTTAGAGTACCCGAGTGCCGACGCGATGACGAGTTCACGGTTGCGTACCCGCGCGGTTCGTGCGGAGCTCTGCCCCATGTGTACCTGCGGGTGTCCCGCCCGCCACGGAGCGCGGGTAATTGATTCGTGGTAACGCGCCTGGCCCTCCCTTGCCCGGCTTACTTCCCGCAAAACCCGGCATAAACCCCTCCGGGGCTAACTTGCAGCTTCGTTTCCTGATAGATTGCTGATTTCGTTGATGGCTGACCTTGCGACCGTGGCGCTGAAACCGTATCATTCACTAGCCGAAATCCGCACCGACCTGGCGGCCGGCATCCTCACCTGCGCGGCGCTTGTCGAGCAGTATTTGGGGCGAATCAGCGCGCACGCGCACCTCAACGCCTTCGTGGAGGTATACGCCGATGAAGCCCGCCAACGTGCCGCCGAAATAGATACGCGGTTGGCGCACGGCACAGCCGGTAAGCTCGCGGGGATGGTCATCGGGCTCAAGGATGTGCTGCTGCACCAAGGGCACCACGTGCAGTCGGGGAGCAAGATTCTCGAAGGGTTCACGGCGTTGTACTCCGGTACGGCCGTGCAGCGGTTGCTCGACGCCGATGCCATTGTGATTGGCCGCCAAAACTGCGACGAGTTCGCGATGGGCGCTTCCAACGAAACGTCGTTTTTTGGCCCCGTGCGCAACGCCGCCGACCCCACGAAGGTGTCGGGTGGGTCGTCGGGCGGGTCGGCGGTGGCGGTGCAGGCGGGCTTGTGCCTGGCGTCTATCGGCTCCGATACCGGCGGTTCGGTGCGCCAACCGGCCGCGTTTTGCGGGGTGGTGGGCCTGAAACCGACCTACGGCCGCATTTCGCGCTACGGCCTGATCGCGTACGCCTCTTCTTTTGATCAAATCGGCCCGATCACTAACACCGTCGCCGACGCCGCTTTGCTACTCGAAGTGATGGCTGGGCCCGACGACTTCGACGCCACCGCCTCCCTGCGTGATGTGCCCGCGTACTCCGACCTGCTGACGCCTGCCGGTCCACGCCGCTTGGCCTACCTGCGCGATGCCCTCGCGAGCCCCGGCCTTGCGCCCGCCGTACGCACCGCTTTCGAGCGCACGCTCGACGCCCTGCGCGCCGCCGGCCACACCGTGGAAGCCGTGGATTTGCCGATTCTGGAATACCTCGTCCCGACGTATTACCTGCTGACCACGGCAGAGGCTTCGTCGAACCTAAGCCGCTTCGACGGCATCCGGTTCGGCTACCGCTCGCCGAACGCGACCGATCTGGAGTCGCTCTACAAAAAGACGCGTGCCGAGGGTTTCGGCGCCGAAGTGCAGCGCCGCATCATCCTCGGCACCTTCGTGCTGTCGGCCGATTACTACGATGCCTACTACACCAAAGCCCAGCGCGTGCGCCGCCTGATCCGCGACCAAACCAACGCGCTGCTCGCCGATTACGACTTCCTGCTCGTACCCACCGCGCCGACGGCCGCCTTCGGTCTCGGCGAAAACACCGCCGATAAAGACCCGTTGGCGATGTATCTGGCCGATATTTTTACGGTGCAGGCGTCGCTCGCCGGGGTACCCGCCATCTCGGTGCCGATGGGCCGCGACGACGACGGTTTGCCGCTCGGCCTCCAAATTATCGGCCCCGCTTTCGGCGAGGCCGCGCTGCTTGCATTTGCCCAAGAAGCGCATACGTTGGCCGCGCCCGTGAACGTTTCGGCGCCGCCACGGGCTTAGCCCACCGCCATCCTCCTTCTTTTCCTTCCGTTCCTCTCATCCATTAGCCTCCTGACCGTATGACGAAGCGCCTTCCGTTCGCCGCCGGCCTGGCCGCTGCCGCCGCCCTGCTCCATTTACTTGCGGTGGCTCCGGCGCACGCGCAGGAAGCGCCTGAGCCGGGCCTGGGCCGGTCTGGGCAAGCGCCGGTAGGTGCTATGCTGGCGCCCTCTGACACCACGGTAGCCGCCCTGCCGGGCGTAGTAGGGGCCGATTCGGCGGCTGCTGCCCCGGCTGGTTTCGTGGGGCCGGTGTTGCCCGCGCTGCTGGCGCCCGTAGCCGTGGCACCCGCCGTCGATACGGCCGCGCTCACGCGTACCCGGCGCATTACGGCGCGGCTGCAAGCGCTGCAACGCGAAATTCCGCTGGTCTATAACCCGTATGTGCGGGGGTACATCGATTATTTCACCGTCCGAAATCCGAAGTACACCCGCCGGATGCTCGAACGCAAAGAATTGTACTTCGCCCTGTTCGAGCGTAAGCTGTCGCAGTACGGGATGCCCACTGAGCTGAAGTATCTGTCGGTGGTCGAATCGGCGCTGAATACCAAAGCGGCGTCGCACGCCAAAGCCGTGGGTCTGTGGCAGTTCATCCCGCAGGCCGCCACCGACTACCGCCTCGTCATCAACTCCTGGAAAGACGAGCGTTGCGACCCTGAAAAGGCTACGGATGCCGCTTGCCGCTATTTGCGCAACCTCAATCGGGCGTTCAGCGGCGATTGGGAACTGGCGCTGGCCGCCTACAATTGCGGCCCCGGCAACGTGCGTCGCGCCATCAAGAAAGCCGGTGGGCGCGCCAATTTCTGGGCGATCTTCCCGTACCTGCCGCAGGAGACGCGCGGCTATGTGCCGTCGTTTACGGCCGTGGTGTACGCCATGAACCACGCCGCCGAATATGGTATCGTACCCGAAGCGGTGCTGCTGCCGATTACCACGGATACGGTCGTAGTCAATGGCCCGTTCAACGTAGCCAAACTGGCCGAAACCCTCGGTCTCGCCGTCAAAGACCTCCACGATCTCAACCCTGAACTGCGGCGCCCGTTGCTGCCCGCCACCGCCGCCAACTACGCCCTGCGGATTCCAGCCGACAAACGCCTCGCCTTCGATGCGCTCACCCGCGCGGAGGTATACGCCGCTTGCCGCCCCACGCCCGAAGCCACCGTGGCGTTGGCCGAAGATTCGGCGCGGGCCGCCAACCGTCCTACTTATAAAGCCGCCCGCTACGTGGTGCGCCGGGGCGAAACCTTGCAGCGTGTCGCCTGGAAAAACGGCTGCACCGTAGCCCAGCTCCGTTCCTGGAACCGCTTGAAATCGCGCTCGGTCGTGCGCGCCGGTCAAGGTCTGGTAGTGTGGCACGCCGTGAAACCAGTAGCGCCCGTCATCAATCCGGCGCCCGCTACGGCCGCCGATAATACCGCCGTGGCAGCGGCCTCATCCGCCACTCCTGCGGCGGGAAATGGTGCTGGAACGGCCGCCACGCTGCCGGTAACGACTGTTGCACCTGCCGCTGCATCCGCCGTTTCCGTGCCGAAAATCGATTCTGACCCCGTAGTAGCGGCTGCCGCACCCGCCAAATTCAACGCGCCGCTCGCGGCCGTAGCCGCCCTTACTGCGCCGCAGCTCGATAGTGCCCGCGCCACCGGCTACACCGTGCAGCGCGGCGATAATCTCTTCCAGATTGCGCGCGTGTTCGGCGTTTCGGTGAAGAAGATTACGGAGTGGAATGGCCTTGCCAACCCGCAAGTGCAGCTTGGGCAAACGCTGGTCGTGCGCGGCGCCGCCGCTGAGCCCGCCGCCACCACCGACGAAACCGAGCCCGCTGCCCTCGCCCAAACCGCCGTGCAACCCGGCGGCGAACTGGCCGGTGATGAGTACGTGGCGACTCCGAAAGCGGCCAACCGCGCGCAGACCCGGGCGCAAGCTCGCGCTATCGCCGCCGCCCAAGCCCGCGCCCGTTGGACGGCCACCGCCCGCCAACGCGCCCGCAACACCCATTTGGTGCAGCCCGGCGATACGCTCTGGGACATTTCGCGCAAGCGCAATGTGTCGGTGGAGCAGATTCGGAAGTTGAACCGGCTCAAGTCGGATGCGCTGCGCCCTGGTCAGCGGATTGTGTTGAGCTAGCTTGGTTGGCGGCGAGTGCTGGCGCCGCGCCCCTGAATTCTGTATTTTACAGTTCTTCGACGCGGCGCCGGGACAATGTTCGGTACGTTTTTATGTGGCGGGCACCGTCCCGGTGCCGCGTGAAGACGTAACCGAGCGTAATTCGACGACGCGGCACCGAGACAGGGCTCGCCACTTCGCTCATCACGTCGCTCGCTACATACGCTCGCTACGCCGTATCAAGATTCCCCTCCCGGCTCAATCCGCCGCAACGCTTCCAACGCCCGACTCACGTGTTCAACGGGGTTGCGGTTGGAATTGAAGGCGTGCCTAATCAGGCCGTGCGCATCAATGACGTACGTAACGCGCGCTTGCAGCGGCAATACGCCGTACAGGCGCGGCACATCGAAGAGGCGCCGCACGCGCCCGCCCACATCGGAAAGCAGCGGAAACGGTAAGCTAAATTTTTGACTGAATTGCTGGTGGGCTGCTTCATCACCGGCATTTATGCCCACTACCACCGCGTCGAGCGTCAGAAAATCTTCGTATTGATCGCGGAAACCGCACACCTCGCCCCGACAGCCGGGGGTTTGGTTGTGCGGATAGAAAAACAGCACGACGGGCCGCCCTCGGTGCCGGCTGAGTACAAATGGGCCGCCCGTGGTGGCCGATAACACAAAATCAGGAGCTTCGACGCCTTCGGCCAGCATAGAGTAGGGTACAGTACGGACAGAGAAGCCGGACGCAAAGATTAGACGACGAGGATGAAATAAGTGCCCTCACGCGCCGGCCAGCGCGCGAAGGAGCGCCAGCGTATCACGGACGTGTTTGAGCGGCTGCGCGTTCGAGTTGAACGCATACCGCACGATACCTGCGCCATCGATGACGTACGTAACGCGCCCGCTCATCGGCAAGATGCCGAACAGACGCGGTACCGCGTAAAGTTTGCGCACCCTGCCGCCTACATCCGCCAGGAGCGGAAACGCCAACCGGTGCTTTTGCGAGAAGCGTTGGTGCGAGGCTTCATCGTCCATACTGACGCCCACGACTTCGGCGCCGAGCGCCAAAAAATCTTCGTATTGGTCGCGAAACGAGCATGCTTCAGCGGTGCAGCCGGGCGTGTCGTCTTTGGGGTAGAAATACAGCACCACGGGCCGCCCCCGGTAGCGGCTCAATGTAAACGGCTGACCCGTAGTGGTTGGTAGTGTAAAATCGGGTGCTTCAGAACCGAGAACAAGCATAAACAGACCGCGAACAAGGGGCGTAAAGAATGGAAAGCGATGCGGCCAAGCCTTTGTTCGGTAATCCGCCCCAACTAACTGAGCCGACAAACTACGTGGCGAGCACCGTCCCGCTACCGCGTCAGAAGAATCGTTCGGCGGGTTTATGCGGCACCGGGACGGTGCTCGCCACGTCAGACGAGCGCCGGAGACGTAAAACAACGAAAAACGGCTATTTAACCACTTCCACCTTCATCAACACCTCCTTGATAGGCCATTTCTGGGCATCCACTGGCGTATCGGCAATCTTTTTCACTACCTCAAGCCCGCGCGTTACTTCGCCGAAAACGGTGTAACCGGCGTCGAGTGCTGGGGCGCCGCCGATGGTTTTATAAGCCTGCCGCTGCGCCGGCGAGAACGTTATGGCAGTGATGCGCGCGATTTCGTCCAGTTCGGCATCAGAGAAGGTTTTGCCCTGCACGATGTAAAAATCGTGATTCGACGATTCCTTCTTCGGATTTTCGGCGTCGCTGAAACGGGCCATCGCGAGGGCGCCGCGCTTGTGGAAATGGCCGGGGCGCCGTTCCGGTGGCAGCTTGTAGGCGCCGAGCGCCATCCGGCGGTCGTCGTCGTCGCCGCCCTGAATCATGAAATCCTGCACGATGCGGTAGAAACCGCCTTCATCGAAGAATTTTTTGCGTGCCAACAGCAGAAAGTTGGCGCGGTGGAGCGGCGTATCGTCGTAGAGGCGCAGCCCGATATCGCCAAGCGTGGTGTGCAGCACCACTTCGGAACCGGGGTACTGCTGGCCGTAGGCGGTCAGCAGCGCCACGGCGTTTCGGGCGTTCAGCGAGTCGAGCGCCGGGCCGGGAATGTGTGGGGTGGCCGCTGCCTCAGCGCCGGCCGATTCGGTGGGTTGGCGGTTGCAGGCGCCGAGTGCGAGCGCAGCGACCAGAAGCGTACACGCGGCCGGAAAACGGAAAATACCCATCAGCTGCTATTCTTTACCCCCCGGATTACCCTCATCGCCGGTTTTGTCGTCGCCGGCGGTGCGCTTGGCTTTTTCCTTCTTTTTCTTCTTGCCTTTATCGTCGCCTTTGCTTTCGCCCTCGACGCCTTCGTCGAACGCCGATTTAGTGGGCGCGGCGGCCGGAGCGGTCTCCGCTTCCTGCCCGGGCTTGGGCGCTTTGGGCCCCTCGGTGGGTTTGGCGAGCGCGAGCAAGCGGCCTTCGGGCACAAGCTTGAAATCTTTGCGAAGTTTGAGGTCGCGCGCCAGCTCGGCTTTTTCTTCCTTCGGAAACTCCTCGCCGGTCATTTTAGTGAGGTTGGGCTTGCCGGCGGCTTCCCAGGCCGAGTACCACAGCATCGCGGTGGCCTCCGAAGAAGAGCGCAAGCGCCCCGCCACAATCCCGCCGACCTGCGCGAAGTAGGCATCGGCAAACTTATCAGAATAAGTACGGGTGGCTTTGCCCAGCTTGTAGGTGTAAGTAAATTTGTCTTTGACGGTGAAATCCTTGGAAACCTCGGTTTCCAAATCCCAGACCGGGTCGGCCAAACCGTACGATTCCTTTACGATTGACCACACGAATGGCCCGGCCATTTCGGGCTTCATACTCTTCGCCTCGCCATCGTAGAGTTTGAACTTATCGAGGTTGCGCTCCACGAGCTTCCCCTCAAATAACC
The DNA here is from genome assembly GCA_031425525.1 of Hymenobacteraceae bacterium. Lineage (GTDB taxonomy): Bacteria > Bacteroidota > Bacteroidia > Cytophagales > Hymenobacteraceae > JANNMJ01. Next base: position 20,319 of record JANPJM010000069.1, read on the forward strand.
CCGTCAGAGAGCCGGGGTCGGGCGAGTAGCGTTCGTTGGTGTGCAGCGGGGCGCTCATATCACCGACGTAACTGGCAACCTCAATCGAGTACTTCACGATGTTGTCCGGCGAACCCTCTTTGAAGGCTTCAATCAGATGCTCATACGCCACGAGCGTCGCCCAAGGGCCGATTCCGACCTTGTACAGCGAGTCGGCGGAGTACTTGCCGGCGGCGGCTTCCCAATCCATCGGCATACTCAGGAAGACGGGCAGCGTCAGACGTTCGAGGTCGATGTGGTGCCGGGAAGCCTCGCGCGGGTCTTTGCCGACCCGCGCATCGGGCTCCAGGGCGCGGTCAACCAGTTCCTGCCGAAAATGGTAATAAAACGGCTGCATCCCCGAAGGCAGCCCGTAAATGGCCAACTGATTGACGGCCTTTTGCGCCACCGGCCCCCACGCCGCCGCCCGCAAAGGCAGGAGGGAGGCAGCAAGGACGGCGAGAGGAAGAAAAGCACGAAACATAGGATAGATGTGGGGATGTGGAAGATGTGGGGATGTGGAAGATGTGGGAATGTGGAAGTCAGTACATTCTCACATCACTTTCACATCTTCACATCACTTTAAATACCTTGCCAGCCAGTCGAAGAATACGCGGTTCCAGAGGATGGCGTTTTGGGGTTTCATGATCCAGTGGCCTTCGCCGGGGAAGTACAGAAAACGGCTGGGGATGCCGCGCATCTGCGCCACCCCGAAGGCTTCCATTCCTTGCTCTACGGGCACCCGAAAATCCTGTTGGCCGTGGATGACGAGAATCGGCGTATCCCAGTTTTGCACGTATCGGCTCGGCGAAAACTGCTCGTAGGTTTTGGCTTGGGCGGGGTCGTAGTACGGCCCGCCGAGGTCGTGCTTCGCGAAGAACAATTCTTCGGTGGTGGGGTACCAGCTCTGGAAGTCGAAGAGCCCGGCGTGCGCGATGAACGTCTTGAAGCGCTTCTGATGATTACCGGCGAGGTAGTACACCGAAAAACCGCCATAGGAGGCGCCCACGGCGCCGAGGCGGTCTTTATCGACGTACGGCAGGGTGGCGGCATCGTCGATGGCGGCCAGATAATCGCGGATCGGCTGGCCACCCCAATCGCCGCTGATGGCGTTGTTCCACTCGGTGCCGAAACCGGGGAGGCCGCGCCGGTTGGGCGCTACCACCACGTAACCGTTGGCGGCCATCAGCTGGAAGTTCCAGCGGTACGAGAAGCTTTGCGTGATGGGGCTTTGCGGCCCGCCTTGGCAGTACAGCAGCGTCGGGTACTTTTTGGCGGGGTCGAAATCAGGCGGCAAAATCAGCCACACCTGCATCTGTTTGCCGTCGGAGGTTTTCACGATACGCTCTTGCACGGTGCCGAGGCGGGTGTTTTCGAGCAGCGCGCGGTTGGTGAAGGTCAGTATCGTTTCGCGGCCATCGGCCACGGCCACAGTCACCAGCTCGGCGGGTTGGCTCATGGTGGTTTTGGTGCAGACGAGCTGACCTGGCCCGGCGAGCGCCAACGTCGAATAATTCTGCATTCCCTGGGTAACGGGCCGAATTTTCTGCGTTTTCAGCGTCAGCTCAAACACCTGTTCGGTGCCGCGCGTGACGGCCAGAAAATACACCTTCGTGCCATCCTTCGACCACACGGGCGCGTCCGCCGAGAGTTCTTCGGTGGGCGTGAGGTCGAGGCGCTGCTTGGCCTTCAGATCGTAGAGCATCAGCCGGTTACGGTCTGATTCAAAGCCTGCTTTCGCCATCGAGAGCCACACGAGCTTGGTGCCGTCGGGCGCGAAAACGGGCGTTTGGTCGTAGCCCGGCAGGCCATCGGATACGTTCTGCGTCTGCGCCGTACGGATGTTGTAGAGGTAGATGTCGGAGTTGGTGCTTTCGGCGGCGGCCTTGCCTTTCAGCTTTTTGGCCGTGTAGGCGATGGTGTAGCCGTCGGGCGAAAAATCGAGGTGTTCGGCGCCGCCGTGCGGCGTGAGCGGCGTGTCGAACGGCTCGTCGGGCATCACGTCTTTGGCGTAGCCGGTCAGGCCGCCGGTGGCCGCGTACGCTTGGTAGAACGCGTGGCTCGACTGGTAATCGTTCCAATCGGTCCAGTGGCGGTACATCAGGTCGTCGTAGAGCAGGGCATCGGCTTTGGGCAGGTCGGGGTAGAGGTCGTGGACATCCTTGCCCGTTTTCAGGCGTCGCGTAAACAGCACGCGCTGGCCGGTGGGGTCGTACCGAAAATTATCGATGTCCGATTCGGCCTTCGTTACCTGCGCGCGGCCCGTGCCATCGGGGTTGATTTCATAGGCTTGCATCGAACCGCTTTCGGCGCTCAGAAACGCGATTTTCTTGCCATCCGGCCGCCATACCGGGCTCAATTCACTTTTGGGCGTGGTGGTGAGGCGACGGGCGGCGTCCCCGGCCACGGGCACCACCCACAGGTCGGCGTTGCCCCGGTTTTCGGCGAGGTCGTAGTTTATCACTGAATACACCACCAGTTTACCGTCGGGCGAGACGGAAGGCGCGCCCACGCGGCCGAATTGCCACAGGGTTTCCGGGGTAAGCACCGCCTTTATGGGTGCTTTAGCTGACGCTTGGGCGGGCGCTTGCGCAGCTACCGAACCAGCGCCCGCAAACAGCGCAAGAAGCAACACAGCGCGGTGCGCGCGAGCTTGCGATGGAATCGAAAAAGTTGAAAGAAGCAACATCGGTCGAAAAGTAAGGCACCGCCGACTTCCCGCCGGTTGCGCCGGGGCAAGGTACGGCACGAGAGAAAACCGTTCGAGCCGCTCTGGTGCAACCGGGGCCGGTTGCGCGTTCGAGCCATTGCCTTTCAGACCGCCAACAATTTCTTCGCACAACCCGGAGGCACCGGCTTCTTACCTTCACCTCACCGAATAAGTCGCTCGTCAATTCATCAAACCTATGCGCCAACTAGGCCAACTTCCGCACCCGGATGCCACCATTACCCTCTTCGCCTGGAACGGCAAATTTCTGGTGAAGCTCGAACGCGGCCCCTTCGAGCAAACCTATAAAGTGGCTGAGATGGACTTGCCGCCCGGCCCGCCCGACGACCTCATCCGGCGCCTCGTCGATACGGCTTTCGTCGCCGAGGCCGTCGCGCGATTCCGCGAGATGCACGCCTCCTGGACTGACGCCCTCGAACGGCTAGAAACGGCCATTTAAGGGCGTTTTTCAGCTTCAGATGAACTGCTGGTGCCGAACGCACGTAGCACAGCACCTCTGACCGGCCGGCTGGCTGGTCGTCTCTTGCGTTCGTTCTTCTGTATCTGTTCCGCCGCCCGATGTACCGCCCGCCCGGCCCGCCGCCTGACCCCGCGCTCGTGCGCGCCCTCACCGCCGAGCAAGACGCGCTACGGGCGCGCGTGCGCTATGAGCCGCTGCCGGAACTGGCTGCCTTGAAGCGCATAGCGGGTGCCGATTCCTCGTTTCCGACGCCCGACACCATCCTTTCCACCATCGTCGTGCTGGCGTGGCCTACGCTGGCGGTACAGGCCATCGCGTGGCATTATGGGGCCGTGCCGCTGCCGTATATCCCCGGTTTTCTGGCGTTTCGGGAGGCGCCCAATCTGGTGGCGGCTTACGCGCACCTGCCGCCGGAAATGACGCCCGAAGTACTCGTGGTCGATGGCCACGGCTCGGCGCACCCGCGCCGGTTGGGCATTGCCGCGCAAGTGGGCGTCGCGCTCGATTGCCCCGCCCTCGGCGTGGGCAAGAGCCGCCTGACGGGCATGTACGACGAGCCCGGCCCAAACCCCGGCGACGCCACTCCACTGTTGGCGCGGCGCGGCAGCGCCGAAATTATTGGCGACGTACTGCGGACCCGCGCCGGGGTGCTGCCGGTGTTTGTGTCGCCGGGCCACCGCTGCGACCAATTCTCCGCCACGGCGCTCGTGCGCGCTTGTCTTCGCGGCCTGAAGCTGCCCGAACCTACCCGGTTGGCCGATTTCTGGGCCGCAAAGCTCCGCAGTTCGCCGGGGGAGGTCGGGCACGGCGGGCTGATTTTGCCCCCGTAAACGCCGCAGACTCACCTGACGCTCCCTGCTGTTAGCCGACAGAATTAAGCAGTTTGGCCAGCGAGAAGGCCGGTTCGTCGATTCCAGTTTGGCAATATGTTATAGATGTAGTAACTATGTACATTCAAACTGAGCTATGGCTCGCTCACCCCAACTGTTTATGCCACCCAACCTGATTTTTGTTGCTGTTCACCCCACATTAAGCGCTCGACTCATCATGAACTCCCAACCCGCCCCGGCCAGTTCTTCTACCTCTTCCGCCCCCGACACCGAGGTTGCACGGCGCGCGCAACTGCTCAAACAAGCCGGTGCCGCCACCCGCCGGCTGAGCGGCTTGTTTCGCGTCGAGCAACTTGCCGCCGAGCCAACCACAGCACCCGCCTCCGTAGCCGAAGTAAGCGAGTCGCAACTGGAAATGCGCTAGACGCTGGTACGCCGGCACAAGTAGCCGGTCGATGTAACTGACAGATTGCGGTCGGCTGGCCGTAATAATTAAAAAAACCGTCCGGGCCGCAAATGGGCCGGGCGGTTTTTTTTGTGTTCGGTAGTGCCGTTGAAAAGGTAAGCGCGTGTATAGGGTGTAGGTTTGGTTGCGGTTCGGCCCAGGCGGCAACACCGTTCGGTGTCCGTCCGTACCTTGGCGACTTCGTTTCAACCCCATTTTACGCCGCCACCGGCCATCATTACCCGTTCCAGCTTTATGTGCCAGTTTGCCATTGCCCACACCACCACGCCCGCCGCTCTGTTTGCCCGTGCCCAAAAAGCTATCGGCGGAATGGGCGGCGTGATGACCGGCTCGGCCGAAGCCGGTGAGTTTCGGCTGAGCGTTTTCGGCGCCGCTATTGTCGGTTCGTACGCTACGAGCGACACGGCGATTGAGATTACGATTACCGAAAAACCGTTCTTGGTCGGCTGCGGGGTCATTCAGCAGCAGCTTGAAAAAGCGTTGGCCGATGGCGCCCGTAGCGCGGCGTAACGTAGCAGGTGCAGCCGTAGAAAGCGCAACGCCCCGTGCAGCCAAAACTGCGCGGGGCGTTGCGCTTTCTACGGGAGGGCGCCGGTGCGGGTGGTGCCGCTGCCGGGCGTCACCCACGCCGACGCTCATACCCTGGCCATCACCACCGAGCGCGGCGGTGTGTACCGGTTCGAAATGCCGGACGTGAGCGAGTTGCCGGCGGTGTCAGGGGGCGACTCGACCGGGTTAGCGTGGCGCTCGGACGGGTTGGGCGAACATTCGGATGAGGTAGCGTAACACTCGGATGGGTTAGACGAGCACTCGGACGGGTTAGCGTGGCACTCGGACGGGTTAGCGGGACACGCGGGACTGTTAGCGCCTGACGCAGGGGGTGATGATTTGATACTATGCGCGTTGCGTAGCACCTTTGCCGTGCTAACAAGCATCGCATAGAAAATGAACGTAGCAACTGCCGGAGTGCTGGCGCGTGGGATGCGCGTGGGCCTCGCCGTCAAGCCTTTCGGGGCGGAGACGGCCGATTATGAGCCGCTTCAGGATGCCCTGAACGAAACCGCTGCGCTGGTGACGGCGCTCGAAGAAAAACAGGCCACGCAGGACGTGGACACGAGTCCGACGACGCTGAGCAAGGATCAGCAGCGCGAGGTGATGGCGGTGGCGACGCAGGCGCTCTCGAACCGACTGGTGGGCTACGCGCTGGTGCTCGGCGACCTGGGCAAGCAGCGGGCGTGGCGGCTGTCGTACTCGGACGTGCGGTTTGGGGAGGCCGATGAGGACGTGAACGATGTGCGCGCGCTGGTGGCGCAGGCGCGGGACTTGCCGGCCGACATCCGCACGAAATACAAGCTGACCGCTGCGCTGATTGCGGCGCCGGAAGACGCGGCGACGGCCTTTGAAAAGGCGGAGGAGACGCAGACGACGAGCAAGGCCGACGCGCGGCTGGCGACGCTGAGTATTCCGCAGCTGGAAACGCGCCTGCGGAAGCACCTGGAACTGGTGCGGGTGCTGGCCGAAGGGATGCGGCCCGACGGCGACCGGTGGGTGGCGCTGGCCGATGCGCTGAAGGACGCCAACAAAGGCCGCAAAGAGCCGGCGAGCCGGCGCCTTTCGACGGCGCGCAAGGTGGTGAAGCGCCTGAGCTTCCAGCGGCAGGACGACGCCACGGCGCGCCTCGACAAGCAGAACTACGGCCCGGCGTACGAGCTGGAAATCAAGAACGCCAGCCCCTCGGACGCGCTGCTGTGGATGGGCTTCGAGAAAACCCCGACCGGCGCGGCGCCCCCCACGGCCTTCCGCGCCCCGGCGGGCCAGACCAGCACCGTGCGGCGCGATGTGCTAGGGGAGGAGCTGGCGCGCTACCTGACGGCGAAGTTTGTGGATGCGGCGGGTGGGGAGGTGCGGATTGCGGTACGGCGGGTGGTGGAGGCGGCGTAACGTTCTTCGTTTTGTCATGGCGAGCGCAGCGAGGCAATCTCACGGTTGCGTTGCGCGCCGGGCTTACTGTGAGATTGCTTCGCTGCGCTCGCCATGACAGTAAAAAAACTTAAGCGCCTGATCGATGAAGCTTGAACCTGCTATCTCCGCTGCGCAAACCGAAGTATGGGCGTGGAAAGAACGCGCCTACGAGGTGATTAAGCACTTGCCGCCTGAGGAATGGCTAGCTGCGATTCAGCGCCAGACGCGGCCACTGGCGAATGAGATTCGCGTGATCATCGCGGCGCGGGAGGCGGCGGAGGTGGCAGCGGCATCGCGGCCGTAGCTTCGTTTCTGCGAAACGAGCGCGTTGCAAACGTGCAGCCCGGTTCCGCACGCGTTACAAACGCTGGCGAACTTGGGGCCCTGATAGCAGTACAGTCTGACCCTGTTAAAAGTAATCAAACAGCGAGACAACAATCGCAAAAATTGAAATCACGATGATTTTTTCAGCCTTTAGAATAAAAAATTTCAAGTCGATTATTGATACTGGATGGTGTAAGTTATCATCAGATAACATCACGTGCCTAATAGGGCAGAATGAATCAGGCAAATCATCCATCTTAGAAGCCCTTATGGCATATCAAACTAACGTATTGGATGACGACTTTGTTAGAAATGATGGGACATTGCCGGAAATTAGTTGCGAGTTTACACTTGACAAAACAATCTTTTTTGAGGATTTCAGAAGCTACAAAAAGGCTTCTGCTTTTGTAGCATTTTTAAAAACACTTGAGGCAGCAAACTGGAAGGTTCAGGAAGAAGTCAAGTGGACTGACGCTGATGATTTATCTGAAGTTGAAGTGCAGTACAAAGGCTCTATAGGAGATTTTTTCAACTCTCACACTATTGAGACACCACATGCTGATGATATCAAGGATGCCGGGGATTCAGAAGTAGCAGACGAAGACGACATTGCTAACAAGACAGTCCCCTTTTCTGAAGTTGTTTTTGACACTTTTTGGCGAAAACATGCTCCTAATTTTGTTTCCTTTGATGACGATGATAACCTGATTCCAAATGAGATAGATTTAGAATACTTAGCGCCGACAAATACCAAAAAGGTAGCAGGACAACAGTTTGTTCAAGGAAAACAGGCAGTTTTAAATTTGCTAGAAGTTGCTGGCATCAAGATTGAAGATATTGCAACTGCAAATACGGGCAGAATTAAACAATACATGAAATCGAGAAACCTAACAATAAATGCTCAATTTCAAGACTTTTGGACACAAAAAATAGGCGATGGGGGTAAAATTGCAATTGAAATCGAACTAAAGAATCACGATTCCACAATCATCACAGCTGCCGGCAAGCCTTACTTTGAGTTCTGGATTATAGATCAAGATCACGGTCTTCATCCTAAGCAACGGAGCAAGGGAGTGAGGTGGTTTCTCTCGTTTTACATTTCTCTTAAGGCAGACGCCAAAAGAACACGAGAGTCAAAGTCAATCTTTCTCATCGATGAACCAGGAGCAAACCTACATGCAAGAGCACAGGAAGATGTTCTGAGAGTATTTGAGGAGATTGCTTCCACCAGCCAAATAATATACACTACCCACTCTCAGCATTTAGTCGAATTCGACAAAATTCATCGTGTGCTAGCAGTTCAAAGACGAGAAGATGCTAAGGAAGGAAGTGACACTGTTATTATTCCTGCCTACCATTTGGGTTCAGCATCTTCAAACACTCTAGCTCCAATTTTGGAGCAAATGGGTATCGATTTTTCTAGTCAGAATGTCATCAAAAAAGACAACAACATAATACTGGAAGAGGTTAGCGCAATGTACTATCTGCGCGGCTTTGGAATGATGACAAAATCCAAGCAACATAATTATCTGCCAGCGACAGGAGTTTCCAATGTCGAGCAATTAGTGCGCTTATTTCTTGGATGGGGTCTAAATTTTGGGGTGCTTATGGATGATGACAGTGCTGGTCGCAAGGTTTATAACTCACTTTTACGGGACTTATACTCCGATGACGCACAAATGGCCAAGAGGTATATTTACAAGATTAAAGGTTGCTCAGGAATCGAGGACATCTTTTCGAAAAATGATTTTCGGAAGATAATTCTAAGAGACGAATCTCTCTTTAGTGACGAGAGGCAAAACTCTGATCTTGTTAAAGGGGGAAGTTACTCTAAACCCATGTTAGCAATTAATTTTCTAAAGGCAGTTAAAGAGGGAAAAATATTACTAAGTGATTTTGAGCCTGAGACTCGCTCTAAAATTGAGAGCCTATTGAAAGAAACAGAAAGGATTTCCGAAGCGCCTGAATGGCTCAGCTAAAGAAAAGAAGCGCTTGCGACATAAAGGCAAATCCTATCCAATCCCACCCCGCCAAAAAGTCCGATTCTTCTTATTCGCCCCCTCTTTGCTAGGCTGCGTATGCCGCTGGGTCTCGCACCCACTCCGGCGGCCCTCAACCTAGCAAATGAATCTCAATAACTTCACCATCAAGGCCCAGGAGGCCGTGCAGCAGGCTACGCAAGTGGCGGCGGGCGGCGGGCAGACGGCCATCGAGACGGGGCACCTGTTGAAGGGGCTGCTGCTCGCCGATGAAAACGTAACGGGTTTTCTGACGAAGAAAGCCGGCGCCAATGCGGCGCTGCTCGGGCAGCGGCTCGATGTGCTGTTGGCGGGCTACCCCAAAATCAGTGGTAGCGATGGGCAGCCGTATTTGGCTAACGACGCCCACGGCGCCCTGACGCGCGCGCAGGGCTTTTTGAAGGAATTTGGCGATGAATATGTAGCCGTAGAGCATCTGCTGCTCGGTTTGCTCGGCGGTAAGGATGCCACGGCGACGTTGCTGAAAGATGCGGGTTTCAGTGAAAAAGTGCTGAAAGCGGCCATCAAGGAGCTGCGCGGCGGGCGTAAAGTGACCAGTCAGAGTGCCGAGGATCAGTACCAGAGCCTCAGCCGCTACGCCGTGAACCTGAATGAGCGGGTGCGGAGCGGCAAGATGGACCCGGTGATCGGGCGCGACGAGGAGATTCGGCGGGTGCTGCAAATTTTGAGTCGGCGGACGAAGAACAACCCGGTGCTGCTCGGCGAGCCAGGCGTCGGCAAAACGGCCATCGCGGAGGGTTTGGCGCAGCGCATCGTGGCCGGCGACGTGCCCGAAAACCTGAAAGACAAAACCGTGATGAGCCTCGATATGGGGCTGCTGGTAGCGGGCGCCAAGTACAAAGGCGAGTTTGAGGAGCGCCTGAAGGCGGTGATTAAGGAAGTGACCGATTCGGAGGGGCAGATCGTGCTGTTCATCGACGAGATGCACACGCTGATTGGGGCCGGGGGGGGCGGGGAGGGCGCGATGGACGCGGCCAACCTGCTCAAACCCGCCCTGGCGCGCGGCGAGCTGCACGCCATCGGCGCCACTACGCTCAAGGAATACCAGAAGTACATCGAGAAAGACAAGGCGCTGGAGCGGCGGTTTCAGGCGGTGATGGTCGATGAGCCGACCGTGGAAGACGCCATCAGCATCCTGCGGGGCATCAAGGAAAAGTACGAGTTGCACCACGGCGTGCGCATTCTGGACAGCGCCGTGATTGCGGCCGTCGAGTTGAGCAGCCGCTACATCACCGACCGCTTTCTGCCCGATAAAGCCATTGATTTGATGGATGAAGCGGCGGCGAAGCTGCGCATCGAGCTCGATTCGATGCCGCAGGAACTCGACGAAGTGCAGCGCCGGCTGATGCAGCTCGAAATCGAGCGCGAAGCCATCCGCCGCGAGAATGACAAGGACCGCGAGAATGTGCTGGGCCGCGAAATCGCCGACCTCACCGAGCGGCGCGACTCGCTGCGCGCCCGTTGGGAGACGGAAAAGGGCGTGTTGAAAGGCATTCAGGAGCAGAAATCGGCCATCGAACGCTTCCGCGTGGAGGCCGAACAGGCCGAGCGCGCCGGCGATTACGGCCGCGTGGCCGAGCTGCGCTACGGCAAGATTCAGGAGGCCGAAGCTACCCTGAAAGAGCTGCAAGTGCAGGCCGAAGCCCAAAGCGAGCGCGGCTCGATGTTGCAGGAAGTGGTGACGGCCGAATCGGTGGCTGAAGTGGTGGCCAAGTGGACCGGCATCCCCGTGGCGAAAATGCTGCAAGGCGAGCGCGAGAAGCTGCTGCACCTCGAAGCCGAATTGGGTAAGCGCGTAGCCGGCCAGGCCGAAGCCATCGGCGCCATTGCCGACGCCGTGCGCCGCTCGCGCGCCGGTTTGCAAGACCCGAAGCGGCCGATTGGGTCGTTCATCTTTCTCGGTCCCACGGGCGTGGGCAAGACGGAGCTGGCGAAAGCGCTGGCCGAGTACCTCTTCAACGACGACAACGCGCTGGTCCGCATCGATATGAGCGAGTACCAGGAGCGCCACGCTGTGAGCCGCCTCATTGGCGCGCCTCCCGGCTACGTGGGCTACGACGAAGGCGGCCAACTGACGGAGGCGGTGCGGCGCAAGCCGTACTCGGTGGTGCTGCTCGACGAGATCGAGAAGGCGCACCCGGACGTGTTCAATATCCTGCTGCAAGTGCTGGATGATGGCCGCCTGACCGATAACAAAGGCCGCGTTGCCAACTTCAAGAACACGATCATCATCATGACCTCCAACCTGGGGGCGCACGTCATTCAGGAGGAGTTTCAGACGATGGACGAGCTAAACCCCGCGCCCACCATCGAACGGGCGAAGGACGCGGTGATGGAGCTGCTGAAGAAGCACTTGCGCCCCGAATTCATCAACCGCATCGACGAAGTGGTGATGTTTGAGCCGTTGAGCCAGCGGCAGGTCCGGCGCATCGCCGAGCTACAGTTCAAGCAGATTCAGGGACGGCTGCTGGAGAACGGGATTCAGCTCGAAGCCACGGATGAGGTGCTCGACCACTTGGCGCAGGCCGGTTACGACCCGCAGTACGGCGCCCGGCCGTTGAAGCGCGTCATTCAGCGGCAGGTGCTGAATGAGTTGTCAAAAGCCATTCTGGCGGGCGATATAAAGCCGGATGCCGTGGTGGAAGCGCAGTTGGATGAGGATGGGGTTGTGGTATTTGTGAATGTGGAGGTGCCGGCGCTGTAGATCGCTTATTTTGCTGATTTTTCAATTTCGCTGATTGATGAGGTACCGCCCCGCTGGTTGTGATGACCGGCGGGGCGGTTCATCTTTCATCTTGGCAACCTCCCATCGTCGGCGATGCTACTGGGTACGTGCAACAATAGACGCCGCACTTTTTGCCGCGCGAGCGGCACGTTACTTCCCTCAAGTCTCCACGATTTTCGACCTAGGCAGTGCCAAGCAAACGTTCATCGACTCCGTCGTTCCCGGGCGATTTTTCTGCTTTCAACAATACTTCTGCAAGCGCGGCGGGGTGGCGGCCGGAAGGCAATGTCGGCGGGCGGTATCTTGGCGAAAATTCGACCGGCCGCGTCTTGCGTCCGGTGAGTGTCGTACTTATTCCTTTTCGTCCTTTCTCTGCCGAACGTCTACTCTCTATAGATGAGAAAAATATCTCTCTCCGCCGTCAGCATCGCCCTGACGAGTGTGCTGCTGCAAAGCTGCATGGCTACCATTTTTTCGACGCCGAAACAGACCGTTCGGGTCATCTCGGAGCCGCCGGGCGCAACCGTATTCGTCAATAATGTGGAGGCCGTGAAGCGTGGCAAAACGCCCAATACGGTGCGGCTACGCCGAAACAAGAGTACCGAAGTGCGCGTCAAGCTCGACGGCTATAAAGATCACGTCGAAATCCTGTCGCCTGCTAAATTCAATGCGATGGCGGCGCTGAGTCTCCTGCCGTTCTTCATTCCATACTACGTTGATATAGCTACCGGCGCGGCGATGCGGCTCAATAAAAAAGAGATTCGTCCGGTGCTGACCCGCATCCCGGCCAAAGTGAACGGCAGTGCCATGGTGACGTGCAACTCGCTGACGCTGCATATCAAAGGCGGTGATAAAATTGGTAATTTCAAGATTCAGGGCGAACCGAAGGAAATTCTATATTTCGGCAAGTCTTTCGATACCAATGCCGAGGAGCTGCGCGACAATGTGGTGAGCAGCCTAAACGAATTTGGCTATACCGTGCCAAAAAGCAGTAGCGGTAAATTATTCGCGGCTAGCACCGGCGCCAAATTTTACCTCAACGGCGATGTTTCGGGCGTGACGTACGATGTCATCGCATCGAACAAATATGAAGCATTTGCCAAATACGAAACCGTTTGCGCCATCGATGTCACGTGGAAGTTGGTGAATCGCAAAAAGGAAACAATTTACGAATTAAAAAGCACTGGTAAATCGACCAAATTCGAAAAAGGTGGTTCAGCCGCCTTCACCGATGCCTTCGAGAACGCCATTTATCTGGCTCTCAACTCGCCGGAATTGAATGCGGTGCTTGTTGGTGCCGGAAAAGGGGGCGCAGCGGGTGGCACCCCGGTAGCGGTCGGCAGTGCCACCGCCGTTTCGGTGCGCGCCGCTGGCGCTACTACCGGCACGACTGTCGATTCGGCCGTCGCTGCCAAGAAGCCGATGGTAGAGGCCCCCGCCGCCGTCGAGGACAAGGGCCAAGCCATTCAACTCGTGCGCCCCGTGCCGACCGCGTCGAAGGAAAGCGACATCAGTCGCGCTGCGAAAAGTGTAGTCACGATCAGCAACGACGAAGGCCACGGGAGCGGAGTCGTAGTTTCGAGCGATGGCTACATCGTCACCAATTACCACGTCGTGGATGGCGCCGACGAAGTGATCGTCCGTTTCGCCAACGGCGATTCGGTCGGGGGGCGTGTCGTGCGCACCAACGAGGAAATGGATCTTGCGCTCGTACGGGTCAGCGCTACCAACCTGCAACCGTTGCGCATCACGGCCGACGCGAGCGCCGAACTGGGGTCCGATGTGTTTGCTATCGGGACGCCCGCCGACCAAGACCTCGGCCAAACTGTGACGAAAGGCATTGTCAGCGGCGAGCGCAAGGTTGAGGGGCGCACCTTCATCCAGACCGACGTGAGCATCAACCCCGGCAACAGTGGCGGTGCCCTCGTCGACCGTACCGGCATGTTGCTCGGCATCGTGAATGCCAAAGTGGTCGGGCGCGGCATCGAAGGGCTCGGTTTCGCCATTCCTGTGGCGCGGATGCTGGAAACGCTGAAACTGACGCCCGCCAAACCGTAACTGCCCATATCGGGCCGTCAAGTCCTGAAACGCCCCGTTGAGCCCCGGCCCGACGGGGCGTTTGTGTTTTGTCTCTCCGCCGCCCACCCCGAAAAAACGCGCGTGCAATCCCCCGCCGCCGCGCTCCCAACCGAAAGTCCGCTCCAACGCCCGCCAAATTTCTATCTTTGACGGAGCAGCGCCGGCTGAGTCCGCATTTCGGGGCGCGCGTTGCCGACATTTCGTTTTTCCTTCAGTTATCCCGTGATCATGCACCACCCTTACCCGCGCTTTCGGCGCTGGCTCGGCACCACAGCCCTCGGCGCAGGGCTGCTGGCGGCGGGCCTTTTTTCTGCCACCACTGCCCAGGCCCAATGGATTGAGCAGGATACTAATTTCCCGTCTCTTTCCACCGGCATCGGGCAAATTGATGTCGTGAGCAACAACACCGTGTGGGCGACCGGCTACGACGGATCGCTTAACGGCGCCACCTTCACCGATTTTACGCGCACCACCAATGGCGGCACCACATGGGTTCCGGGCACGGTAGCGCCCGCAGCGGCGGGGTTTGGTTTTTCCAACCTGAGCGCGGTGAGCGGTACCACGGCCTGGGCCGCCATGTCCGACCCGATGAGCGGCGGCGGCGAGTTGTTCCGCACCACCAACAGCGGCGCCACCTGGACCCGCCAACTCGCCACCGGCTTTACCGCTACCGGCGCGTGGCTCAACGCCGTCAAGATGTTTTCGGCGACGAGCGGCGTGGTGATGGGCGACCCCGTTTCGGGAAGTACCGATTTCGAGGTGTATACCACCGCCAACGGCACCACCTGGACGGCCGTACCCGGCGCTTCCCTGCCCGACGCGCAAACCGGCGAGTTCGGTTTCGGCAACGTCATGGAGGTTCAGGGTACCAGCAACGTGTGGTTCGGGACGAGTACCGGGCGCGTGTATCGCTCCACCAACGGCGGCACCTCGTGGACGGCGGCGGCTACCGGCCTCGGCCAAATCAACCACATCGCGTTTGCGTCGGCCACTAACGGTCTGGCGATGGAGCTAGATAATACCGGCGTTCTCGTGGGCGTGGCGCGCACCACCAACGGCGGCGCCTCTTGGGCGCTCATCGCGCCCACCGGCACGGTGTACACCTCCGATCTGGCGGCCGTGCCCGGCACCACCAACACGTTCGTGGCGGCGGGCGCGCGCCCCGGCAACACCGGCTCGGCGTATTCTTCCGACGGCGGCCTGAGCTGGACCGACCTCGAAACCGGCGTGCAGCGCACCACCATCGGCGCGGCTAACGCCACAGCGGTGTGGGCGGGCGCCTTTACTGATGCCACCACCGGCGCGGGCGGCATCTTCTTCGGCAGCTTACCGGTGCCGCCGACGCCTTCCACCCTTAATTGGACGTGGGCGCGCCGCCTGGCCGGCGCCGACGACGATGTGGCCGCCTGCACCGCCACCGATGCCGGCGGCAACGTGTACGTGGGGGGGCGGTTTACGGGGTCGATTACCATCGGTACCACCACGCTCACCAGCCAGGGCGCCAACGATGCGTACCTCGCCAAATACTCGCCCACCGGCACCGTGTTGTGGGCGCGCCGCGCAGGCGGTACCGGCCAGGATTTCTTGTCGGGAATGGCCGTCGATCAGGCTACCGGCGAGGTGGTCGTGACGGGCGGGTTCTCCGGTACGGCCACGTTCGGCACGTTCTCGCTCACGAGTCAGGGCGATTACGATTTGTTCGTGGCCAAATACTCGGCTACCGGCACGCCGGTTTGGGTGAAACAAGGCGCGGGCATAGGGGCCGATTACGGCTCGGCCGTCGATATCGATAATGCCGGGAGCATCTACGTGACCGGCGAATTCGTCGATGGGTTGAGTTTCGATAATGGCGCCGCTACGTTCTTCGGCGATGGAATAGATGGGTTTATGCTGAGTCTCACGACATCGGGCGCCCTACGGTGGTCGAACGTCATGAACAGCCTCGGCGACGTGTCCGGCTCGGGCATCGCCGTTACGCAGGCCAACGGTACGGTGTACGCCACCGGCGGCTTCAACGGCGAAGTTTTCTTCGATAACGCCGTCAGTACGCTCGTGAGCGCCGGCGCGGCCGATGTGTATCTGGTGGCCCACTCGGCCGCAACCGGCGCGTTTCAGTGGGCGCGCCGCTTGGGCAGCACCGCCGATGACGGCGGCAATTCCGTCGATGTCGATGCGGCCGGCAACGCCTACGTGGCGGGCTATTTCACGGGCACCGTTACGGTAGGTACGCAAACGCTGACCAGTGTCGGCGGCACCACCGATTTGCTCGTCGCCAAGTATTCGGCGGCGGGCGTAGCGCAGTGGGGCCGTAGCGGCGGCGGCGCTACCGGCAACGATTCGGGCTACGAAATCGTGGTGAGCCCGGCGGGCACGGCCACGGTTACGGGCTTCCTCAATGGCACTTCTACTTTCGGCACCACCACCCTGACGGGGGTCGGGCTCGATGTCATTCTGGCGTCGTATTCAACGGCGGGCGTGCAGCAATCAGCCGACCGCATCGGCGGGCTCGGTACCGACCTCGGCCGCGGGCTCGCGCTCGATGCGGCGGGTAATCTGTACGTGGCCGGGCAGTTCAGCACCACCCTCGATTTCAACGCCGCCGGGACGCTCACCAGCTCCACGCTGACGGGTACGTACGACGGCTTCCTCGCCAAGCTCGGCTCCAGTTGCACGCTCGTGGCGCCGACGGTTACGGCCAATGGCCCGCTCTGCGCCGGCCAAACCCTGACCCTGACGGCCGCCAATGTACCGGCCGGTACCACCCTCGCCTGGACGGGCCCCAACGGGTTCACGGCCACTACCAACCCCGTTTCCATCGCCAACGCTACGGCGGCGGCTTCGGGCACCTACACCTTAACGGCCACTTCGGCAGCACAAAACTGCTCGGTGAGTGCAACGGTTACGGCTACCGTCGATGCCGTACCCGTGGCGCCCACGGCAGCCGGTACGTTTAGCCGGTGCGGCTCCGGCACGCTGGCGCTGGCAGTCATCAGCACGCCCGGCACCACGTATCAGTGGTACACCACCGCCACCGGCGGCACGCCCATCAGCGGGGCTACCGGCGCGTTGTACACCACGCCGAGCCTGACGGCTACCGCCACCTACTACGTGAGTGCGCTCAACAGCACGGGTAGTTGCGAAGGGCCGCGTCGGGCCATCGTGGCTACGGTTACGCCCGCGCCCACGATCAGCATCGCCGCCAACGGCCCCCTGACCTTCTGCGACGGTGGGTCTGTGACGCTAACCGCGTCCGGCGCCGGCACCAACGGCACCTACCTCTGGAACACGGGCGCTTCCGGGGCGAGCATCAGCGTATCGGCGGCCGGTAACTACACCGCAACCGGCACCACGGTCGGCGGCGCGTGTTCGGCCACTTCGGCGGCCACTACCGTAACGGTTACGGCCACGCCCGCCGCGCCCACCGCTACCGACAACGCCCGTTGCGCGCCCGGCACGGTGACACTCACGGCGGCCGGTACCGGCGCAGCCTATCGCTGGTACACCACCGCTACCGGCGGCGCCCCCATCGCGGGTGCCACCGGCGCTACCTACACCACGCCGAGCCTCGCGGCCACCACCACGTACTACGTGAGCAGCAGCACGGCGGCAGTCGGCGGCTGCGAAAGCCCGCGCACCGCCGTAACGGCCACCATCAACCCGCTGCCCACCGTGGCGCTGGCAGCCGGTGGCCCCACCACCTTCTGCGATGGCGGCTCCGTCACGCTGACCGCCACCGCCTCGGCGGGGGCTACGGTGCAGTTTCTGCTGAATGGCGGGCCGGTGGCGGGCACTACGCCCACCACGCTCGTGGCGACGCAAAGCGGCCAGTACACCGTGACGGCCACCACCGGCGCGCCCTGCGAAGCCACCTCCGCGCCCGTAACCGTGACGGTGAACCCCGCCGCGACGGCCACCTTCAGCTTCCCCGCCAACACGATTTGCCTCGGCGGCGCGCCGACCGTTACGCCCACCATCAGCGGTACGGCGGGCGGGACGTTCAGTGCTTCCCCGACGACTGGCCTCAACCTCAATACCACCACCGGCATCATCACGCTGGCGGGTTCGGTGGCGGGCACCTACGCCGTGAGCTATTCGGTGGGCGGGCAGTGCCCGGCGACCGCCTCGCAGATCGTGACGCTGACGGCCGCGCCCACGGCTACGTTCTCGTACGCCGCGCCAAGCGTGTGCGCGACGGCGGGTACTACCTCGTCGCCGGTGGCTGCGCCCGGTTCGGGCCTGGGCACCTTCAGCGCCAGTCCGGCGGGCCTAAGCCTCAACGCCGCCACCGGCGTGATCGATTTGGGGGCTTCGGCGCCGGGCGTGTACACCATCGTCAATGCGTTGGCGGCGTCGGGCTCGTGCCCGGCCGCGCTCGCCACTACCTCGCTGACGGTGTTGGCCGCGCCCGCCACGCCAACCTTTACCGTGACGCCGCAGGGCGCGCTGTTGCTGCTCACCAGCAGCGCCCCGACGGGTAATCAGTGGTACCTCAACGGCGGCGCGATCCCCGGTGCCACCGACCCGACGTACCTGCTGACGGCCGCCGCCCAAAACGGCGTGTATACCGTGGTGACAACACTCGGCACGTGCGTGTCGGCGCCATCCGTGGGTCAAAACCTGACCATCACGGGCACCACGGCCGATGCCGCCGCCGCCGCCGGCCTCACGCTCTACCCCAACCCCACGGCCGATGGTCGCGTGGCCCTGGAGCTGAACGCGCTGCCCACGGCGACCCGCCTGACCATTCTCGACGGCGCCGGCCGCGCCGTGCTGACGACGATGCTGCCCGCCGGTACCACCCGCTTCGCGCTTGATGCACACGCCTTACCGGCGGGAGTGTACGCGGTGCGGGTCGGCGCGGCGGTGCGCCGGTTGGTGCGCGAGTAGGTAAACTGCTGAATTGAAACGACAACGCCCCGCCGAGCTAGCTGCTCGGCGGGGCGTTGTGATTTACGCTCACCCGGAGCTTCAGCTTCGACGCGAAACAAAGCGCGGGGCTCCGGCCCCACGCGCCGGTTCGCGAGGCCGGAGCCCCGCTGCTTGTTTCGCAAGGCCTTCATTACAACCCCAGATTATACCGTAGCTGCACCCCGGCCGTCGTCACGACGTTGCGGAACGACGAGGAAATCTTCGGCGCCGACACCAACCGCGTGAAGTACATCTGGAGGTTGAGGCGCTGGTTCAGTACGTAATCGATGGTGGGTTTGAGCTGCACCTGGCGCGTGCCGTTGGTGGTTTGGTTCTGGCTGCTTTCGCCCGTGACCACACTCACGCCGCCCACGGTCTGGCGCTCCTGCACGATGGTGCGCTGCACGGTTTCGTTGTCGCGGATCGTAAGGTCGAGGCGCATCGTGAGGTCGTTGGTGAGCGTACGGCGCACGCCGCGCGTCTTCCACGGCAGCTTGAAGCGGTTGGTGATGTAGCCGAGCCCGATCACGTAATCCTGCACGAAGATGCTCGTTACCTGCGCGTTGGTGGTGCTCAGGGCGAGGTTGCGCTCGACTTTGTATTCGAGGCGGCCGGTGATGTTTTTCTTGGTTTTGACATTGACGCCGATCAGCGGCGCCATCCGCTCGGCGATGGTGACGGTGCTGATGACGTAGTACGGCACCAGTCGGCCGTTAGAGCGGATGTCGGGGAACCCGTCGGGCTCCTCGCGGTAAATCGCCGCCGATGAATAGTTGCCGATCACGTAGTTGCTCTGGTACGCGTGCGAGAGCGTGATCGAGGAGAAGTACTTTTTCAGCAGCGGCACCTCGCTCAGGCCGTTGTACTGCACGCTCCAGTTGGGCAGCGGCAACCCGGCGAGCGGGTTGAACGGCCGCGTTTTGTACCCGGCCGCCGTGCGCCCCGAATACGCCCGCTGGAAGGCCGGAATCAGCACATCCTGCGCGTTGTTCTGGAGGGAAGAGTCGTTGGGTGATAAGTTGCGCGCCAGCGCGATGGAGCCGCGAATGGCTTGCCGGTTGGTGATGAACCGCTCGAACGCCGCCGAGCGCCCCTGCGCGCCCCGGCCCTCGAACAGGGTCTGCACGCTCAGGAACGACTGCGAGTACGCCCCCGTCAGGAACTGCTGTACCGGCGCCAGGGTGCGCGGTTCGTACGGCAAGCCGGTAAACGAATCGACATCGATGCGATAAAAAGCTTCCTGCGCCCGCGATTTCGTCTGACGCGCATCTACCTGAATCAGGAAATTTTTGAACGGCTCGACGTTGGCGCGGAGCGTCAGGTTTTCGGTCGTCAGGTTCGAGATCGGCGTGTTCAGGTTTTGGCTCGATTCGGTGTACCACCCGCGCGATTCGGCGATGTCGTAGAGGCTTTGCAGCTCATACTGCTGCCCAAACACGAAGCCCGCCGTCGGGGCCCGGAACCCTTGGCTGAACCCAAACAGCGATGTGCCCGGCAGGTAGCCGGGGAGCAAGGTGCCGTCGGTGCGGGTATAGGTGCCGTTGACGGAACGCACGCTCATCAGGCCGCGCAAAATGCCCTTCAAGAGCTTTAGTTCAGGCTTTTTCTTGGTCGTATCGGGCTCCGGCTTGCCGTTTTTGCCATCTTTGCCGGCCGCGCTCGCCACCATGACGGGTTTGCCGTCGGGCCCGAGGACGGGCTTGCCATCCGGCCCGACCTGCGGTACGAGGGCGCTTTGCTCGGCGACTTCATTTTTATCTTTTGCGACTTTAGCATCGCCGCCTTTGGGCTGCTTACGGATGGTGCCGCGCGGGTCGGCGGGGGCGCCGCCGGGTTTGCCGGTGGCCGTGGCTCCTTTGGCCCCGGCGGGCAACGGACGCCCGTTTTTATCGACCCCAATCGGCTTTGGCGGGTTGTTGATGTCCTTCAGAAACTTGACCCGGTTGTAGAGGTTCACCAAATCGGCTTTAGCGTTGATGCTCTGCTCGCGGTTGTTCTGGATGGTGTTGCCGAGGCGCAGCGTATCGCTGCGCAGGGCAGTCGAGATGGCCGTCCAGGTGTACCCGGCGGCGTACCGGGCATCGGCTTGCAACCAACTCGTGAGCGGAAACTTGTCGAGCGGCAGCCGGTAAGTCAGCGCCGTAAGCTGGTTGAACGACGTATTGCGCCCCAACCGCCGCGCGTTTTGCCAGATTACGCGGTTTTTCTCCGGAAACAAATCGGCGTTGATTTGCCCGTCCGGCTCGTCGATGACGCCCCGGTTGGTGGCTGTATAATCGAGCGACAGGCTCTTCGTTAGGTTCCACTTCACGTCGTAGATCCGGTTGAAGAAGAACGACTTCTGAAAAATCGGCTCCACACCGGCCGGGGTCGGCAACTCCGTCACGGAGCCGCGCCGTTGCAGGAATTGCTCGCGGTAGCGGCGGTCTACATCGGCCCGCACCGAGAACGTACTCGGTAGCGGCGTGAAGTTGAAATCTTTCAGAAACTGGAAATACGGCGAGCTCAACACCTTTACCGTACTGAGCGGCGAGTAGCTCTTGGGGTTGGCCTGATAGGCGTACGCGATGCCGCCGGTGTAGGTCTTGGTGAGGTCGCGGAAGATGGTGATGTTCGTCTGCACCCGCTCGGTGTAGGCGTAACTCACCGCGAAGTTTTCAATGTCCCACGGTTTCGGCGCGCGCGGTGCGGCAGCGGCGGCGGGAGCGGCACCGGGGCCACCGCCACCCGCAGCGGGTGTGCCGGGCGCCGGGCCGCGCTCCTTGCGTACGTTGAGCAGGTTGATCGAGCGCGTCGTGACGCGGTCAATCACCTTGTCGCGGTACTCGGTGCGGGCCGCATCGACGCGACCGGGCGCCGTGGTTTCGTTGAATTTTTCGAGCGAAAGCTGCAATTCCGTATCCGGGTCGAGGGGGTCGTAGCGCGGCTCCTTCACCACCGAACCGTATTGCAGGCCCACCGGCACGCGCAGGTTGAGCGAGCGCGGCAGGAACCGGTCGCCCTGCACGTTGGCGTTGATGTCGAACTGCAACGTGTTTTCGCGGGTGCGCTGGGCAATCTTGGTTTGCAGCGCCCCAAACCCAAAGGTGGTGTAGCTGCCGGTAGCCGTCACGGTGGCCACGTCGGCGAGTTTGGCGTTGAGGCGCGCCACGGCGGCCCACCCGGCGGTTTTGTCGTAGTCGAAGACGCGCAACTCATCGGCCCAGACGCACACCGATTGGGTGCCCGCCGCCACGCCCGGCACGCGGCTGACGGTCGGGTTGAACACCCCGATCATCATACTCTGCACATCGGAGAAATCGGGATTGCCCACGATGGTGATCTCGCGCCCGTCGCCCTCGGCGCCCACCGTAAAGCGCTTGCTAAGGGGCGCGCCCACGGCGTTGCGCCGCGCCTTGGCGTTCACCAGTTCGGAAAACGCCACGTCGATGATGTTGCCCGACGGCCAGATGTCGGTATCGGCGGTGCGGCCGGGCTCGGTAATCTGGAGCGGTATCGAGTACTCGTAGTAGTTGGTGGAATAATCCTGGCCGATGCGGATGAATGCCCGCAACGCGCCGGAGGGCACGGGAGCGGCGGGGTCGGCGCTCTGGCCGTGGACGAACATCCGCAACCGCTTGTAGATGAGCATATCGAGCGCCGTATTTTTCCAAACGGCCTTGCCGAATCCTTTCTTCAGCCCATCAATACACAACTGCAACGACTGCTCATTGACCCGCCGATTGACCTGCGACGACACATCGCGGTCGCGCTGAATGCCCGGCGGCAGCACGTACGGAATGCCCCCGGCGTCGGCGGCGCCGTTGTTTTCGATGTTCACGGCCGAGACCGTGAACGCGTCGGCGTCGTTGAAATTCCCCGGCACCGCATCCGTGGAATCGATGATCAGGTTGGTGTACTTGCGCCATTGGTTAGCCACGAACCGCATCTGGTTCATGCGCAGCACCACCGGCTCGCGCCAGCCTTGCATATAGAGGCGCATAAAGCGCATACTCTTGTACCCGCTGAACCCGTTGACCGAGCGCGTCGGCGTACGGATCGGCACCCGGAACAGGTACCACGTGACCTTATCGCCGTTGATGTCCGGCGACTCCGATTTGTCCACGATCCAGCCGTTTACGCCGCCTACTTCGAGGCCCGGCTGCAACGGCATTTCGTACTCGTAATAGGCATCTACGTCGTTCACGACGTTGTCGCGGTTCAGATCTTCCTTGTCGGGGAAGATGTAGGCGGCGCGCGGCGAGTTCTCCGGTGAGTTGCCCTGCAAGCCGTTGAACTGCTTGTAGCGCCCCAAAATCTTGGTGTTGGTACCGAGGAAGCTTTCATCGAGGTGGTGGCGGAAGTTGTCGGCCGACGGGTCGGCGAGGGTAGCATACTTCGGCGCCGATTCGGGATTGATGATTCCATCGCCGAAAAAGGTGCGCTCTTGGTCGTCCTTCAGCCCATCGAGACCCACATCCTGGTTGTCACGCGCGCCGGGGCTCGTATCGAAGGCGTCGGTGAGGTATTGCAGGGTGGTGGCCCGCCCAAACTCTGTGGGCGTGGTGTTGGTGTCAGAGCCATCAGCGGGCAGGCCGTTCTCGAACTCATACCGCGCGGCGTCCTTGATGACATCTTCCGAGATGTTGCCCAAGTTGAGGTACAGCGTGCCGCCGGTGGTATTGGCTGCGGGCATGCGCAGCCCACTATTGTCGTCGATGACGCCGTTGGGCGTATTGATGAACGGATCGAGGAGCCAGAATTCGAGGTACTCGACGTTAGCGTTGTCGAAGTCGGTATCGAAGGGAATGCCGCGCGAGATGCCCGCCCAGCTTCGGCGTATTTGATTGGGGGTGGTGAACGACAACAGCCCGCCGCCGCCGCGGTTCGGGTTAATGTCGGGGGTGTAGTTGTAGGGGCCGCGCTCGTCGGGATAGAAGGCGAGATCGAGCGGAAATTCGTAGCCGTTTTGCAGGCTGGGGTCGCGGTTGGGGTAGATTTCGCGCTGCGTCACCCCACGCGAGTAGTGATTCTTGAGGTCGGCGTCGGTGATGTTTTCCGGCTTCTGCCCGGTGGTGGCGTAATACGTCTGATCGACGTTGTACCACGCCAGTCGCGCCCGCCCAAACGCGCTCGCGCGACCCGGCTGGTTGGCGTTATACACCCCTTGGAAGCGCCCATCGACGATGCCGCCCGGCGGCGTCGCCAGTTTCCAGGCACCCGTGGCGGTACCACCGAGTGAGTAGGGCGTTTCGGCGTTCTCGAAATCGTCCAAGTAACTCACGCCGTTTTCGCCCCGCAACTGCGATTTCCCCGGCACCAATTGCGCAAACTCTCCCTGGAACGTGATGGCACTCAGTTCCTTGGTCTGCACGATGGGCAGCGCGTCGATCATCTTCGTAAGGAAGCGCGACTCGCGGCGGAAGTTCACGTCGAGGCCCCAGATTGAGTTGTTCGTCGGCTCGTCCCCCAGATTCACCCGGTTGATGAGCGGGTTCTCGATCATGTGCATCGCCGTGCCCCCGACGGTCAGGTCGTTCGAGACCTTGTAGTCGAGGCGGGTGCCCACCAACCGGCGCGGCTGCACCTGCACGATGGCGTCTTTTTCGACATTGATCCGCAGCTCGGCCGCCGAGTTGAGGTAGCTCGGGTTGATGATTTTGAGGCGCGCCAGGTCGTAGAAAACCTGATAATCAACGCCTTCTGTCAAGCGCGTGCCGCCGGCGTACACGCTCACTGAGCCGGGTACCACCCGAATGCCGGGCAATTGCACTTCGTCGGAATTCGACTGCTGCATCCGGCCCGTCAGGAAAAACTTGGTGTACTGCGTGAATTGCGCCGCCTGGGTCTGAACGGAGTCGTAGAGCTGCTGAAAAACGTACTTTTCGGCGATGGCGGGCGTGTTGTCGCCGGGCACCTGCGTGGGGCTGTTCAGGATGCGGTTGCTCAAAAACGACCCGAACGGCTCGACCACCGGGAAGTACACCCGCCCGTTGTCGGGGTCGATGGTGAGGCCGGGGAAAAAGTCGAGGTTGCCGTCGGAGGGGCGGTCGTTGTTGGGGTTCACGTTGTCGAGCCCCAGCACCTGAATCAGCGGAATGTCGCGCACACGGTCGCCGCCTTCCTTCAACGACGTGATATTGACGCCCGTCTCATCGTCCTTGTACACGATGTTGAGCTGAAAATTCTCGCGCGTTACCTGCGAGGCATTCAGCGAGTACACGTTCTTCATCATCAAGTCCCAGGTCGGAAACTTGAGCGCCGGGTTCGTCGCCTTCAGCATCTTCAGGAAGATGACCTGATCGGCGGCTACGTCGGCGTAATCGTCCGACAGCTCGCCCACCTTGTAGGTGCGCCCGTTGAAGGTGTACTCGAAGGCCACGCCGCACACCTGGTCGGGCAGGAGCGTGCTGTTGAGCGAAAGCGTACCGAGTTGCGGGTTGTACTTGAACTCGCGCGGGTCGAGGCGACGGGCGCGGATGTGTTCGAAATCGCGCCCTTTCTGCAAGCCCTGTCCCGCCAGATAGGTATCGACGGTGTTTTGGCCGCGCACCCCGCCGCCGGTCACTAAACGGTCGAACAGGAGGTTGGCGCCGTTGGCCATCGCCACGGGGCGGGGCGCACCGCGCAGCAGGCTCTGGTTGAAGACGGTGGCGGGCTCGGCCAAGTCCATCAAAGTCACCACGTTGCGCAGGTTGTCGGCCGCAAGCGTCGAGGTGTTGGTGATGTACACTTCGAGGCGCCGAATCTGAATGCCCGAATTGATGAGCGGCAGTTGGGCGAGGGCGCGGTCGTAACGGTCGCGGAAAAACTGCCCCAAGTAGTAGTGCCGGTCGCGGTCGTACTGGTCGCACCGAATCTCGAAACGCCGCGTCTGGGCACCGTTCTGAATCCGAATTTCGTCCTGCGTGCCCTGCACGGTGGCGCCCACTACGGTGGTGGTCAGGCGCCCAAACTGGGCCTGTACCTTCGCACCGAACAGGTTTTGCCCGCCCTGAATCAGCGATGACTGCAACGGCATCGAGACGTTGCCGGCCTCGATTTTCTTGATGATATCGGTCTCCGAACCCGTGTAATCGTACTTGATCTGGTTCTCGAAGTTGAAGTTCGCCTTCGTGTCGTAGTTGAAGTTGAGCTTCAATTTTTCGCCCACCTGCCCGGTCATATTGAGCTGGATGGTTTGGTCGAAGTCGAAATCGCCGACGCTCTGCTGGCGCAGCGGCAGCGCCGGGTTGAAGTTGCGGTTGTGCCGGTAGCCCGCCCGGATCGTGACGGCGCCGTTGGGGCGGATGTCCACGAAGTTGCCGCCGAAGATGCGTTCGAGCGCCGGGGGCAGATAGATTTTCGGAATCAGGCGCTTGGTGGTGGTCACGGACTCGCCGTCGAGCCCCGCCGATTTCGAGCGGAAATAGTTGCGCGCCGCCTGCTGCTGCTGCCATTCGGCGTACTGCTTGTACGTCATGCGGCTCGGCGAGCGGTAGTCGAGGGTATCGCCGACGCGCTCCGAGATGTCGAAATAGCGCAACGAATCATCGACCCGCACATTCATCTTCACGTTGTCGGGGGCGCCGAGTTGGAGCGGCGAGGCACTCGACGGATTGGCGAACGGGTCGCCGTAGCGGTCGGTGAGGGCGGGTTTGGGCCGCACAGACGGCGCATACTGCCGGCTGGTATCGGCGGCGGCCGAGTCGGGCGGGGGGGGCGCCAACAGACGCGCCCATGCGCTCCGGTGCCCCCGCCCGCGCCCGCTCAAACGCGAGGCAAGCGGCGAGGCCACCGTCAGCCAGGAAAGTAGCGGCAACATCACCACGGCCACCACGGCCGTCGCTTGTTTACCCGAAAATCGTCGCAGCACCCGGTTCGACTAAGGAGGTTACAGACAGGAAGGAGGAAGTAGCAGTTGCTCGATAGTGGGGCGGGCGAGAGGCGAAGAAACGAGAGAGAACAGGCAAACGCGGGGGCAAAACGAAAGAAAAATTATGTACCGGCGGCAACGGAATGCGTACCCGGAAGACTCCGGTTGGGCCGGAAGGGCTGCCGAACGCGCCAACATTCCCGCTGAGCGCGGGTTATACGAGGTTTCGGCGGCGCGCTTCCGGGGCCGCACTCAAATTTAGGGAGGTCACGACGATTTCAAGGCAAATTTAATCAACTCCTCGACGCGCAACGCCGGGCCGTGCTGCTCGATGAGGGCATCGAGCGATTTTTCGGCCGCCGCGCGGGCAAAGCCCAACGTCGTGAGGGCAGCTAACGCCTCGCTCCGGTTTTTATTGCCCGCCAGCCGCTCGGCGACCGACGCACCGCTCGCCGCACCGCCCGCCGGCACGATGTTGCTCACGATGCCTTCCTTTTTGAGCTTGTCGCGCAGGTCGAGGACGATGCGCTGGGCGCCCTTCGCGCCCAGGCCTTTTACGCGTTGCAGGGTGCGCACGTCTTCCTTCACGATGGCCTGTTGGGCATCGGCGACGCTCAGGCTGCTGAGTACGGCCAAGGCGGTGGCCGCCCCCACGCCGCTCACGCTGAGCAGGTGCAAAAACAGACTCTTCTCGGCCGCCGACTGAAAGCCGAATAGCGTATGCGCATCTTCCTTGATCTGCAAATGCGTCAGCAGCCGAACCGGCGAGCCTTCAGCCAAATCTTTCAACTCATCGAACGTGGCCAGCGAGATGCGGACTTCGTAGCCAATCCCTCCGGCTTCGATGATGAGGTGGGTGGGGTGGAGTTCGGCGAGGGGGCCGGTGATGTAGGCGATCATAATTTTTGTTTTCCTCCCACGGATTTCACACTGACTGTAATCCGTGTAAAATCCGTGTAATCCGTGGGAGATTACATTCTACTGCGCATCAACCACGGCAATCGCCGTCATATTGATGATTTCACGGACGCTGGAGCCTAATTGCAGGATATGCACCGGCTTGCGCATCCCGATCAGCACCGGCCCGATGACCTCCAAGCCACCGATTTCCTGCAAGAGCTTGTAGGCGATGTTGCCGCTGGTGAGGTCGGGGAAGATGAGCGTGTTGGCGCCTTCGGGTGCCAGCGTCGAGAACGGATAATGCTCGCGCAGCAGTTCCGGGGAAAGGGCCGTATTGGCCTGCATTTCGCCATCGACGCGGAGGTCGGGGTAGCGCTCGCGGGCGAGGATGAGGGCGCGCCGCACCTTGTCGGGCGAGGCGCCCGGCGTGGAACCGAAGTTGGAGTAGGAGAGGAGCGCGATGCGCGGCTCTTCGTCGAAAAACCGCACGGCCCGGCCCGCCAGCCCGATGATATCGGCGAGTTCCTCGGCCGTGGGGTCAATATTGACGGTGGTGTCGGCGAAGAAATACGGCTGCTTCTTGCTCAGCACGATGTACATCCCGGCCGTGCGCTTCACGCCTTCCTCGGTGCCGATGACTTGCAGCGCCGACCGGATGGTGCGCGAGTAGTCGTTGGTGAGGCCGGAAATGAAGGCGTCGGCCTCGCCGGTTTCGACCATCATCGTCCCGAAATAATTGCGCTCGCGCAGCATCCGGCGGGCTTCCACCATCGTCACGCCCTTACGCTGGCGCTTGGCGAAGAGCAGCTTGGCGTAGGCTTCGCGCTGACCTTCCTCTTCCAGAATGTCGATCACGCGGGCGCCCTGCAAATCGAGGTTGTTTTCCTTGATGATATGGGCGATTTTTTTCTTGTTGCCGAGCAGTATCGGCACCGCAATGCCCTGCTCGATGACCGACTGCGCGGCCTTCAGAATCTTGTAGTTGTCGGCTTCGGCAAACACCACGCGCTTCGGGGAGCGCTTGGCGGCGGCGAGTAGGCGGTTGATGATTTTCTGATCGTTGCCGAGGCGCGCGTTCAGCTCGGCTTCGTAGGCATCCCAGTCGAGAATCGGTTTGCGGGCCACGCCGCTTTCCATCGCCGCGCGCGCCACCGCCATCGAGATGCGCGTGATGAGGCGCGGATCCAGGGGCTTCGGAATCAGGTACTCGCGGCCGAATTTTAGGCGCGTATCGCCGTACGCTTTGTTCACGGCGTCGGGCACGGCTTCCTTCGCGAGGGCCGCCAGCGCGCGCACGGCCGCCAACTTCATCGCCTCGTTGATCTCGGTGGAACGGACATCGAGTGCCCCCCGGAAAATGTAGGGAAAGCCCAACACGTTATTGACCTGGTTGGGGTGGTCGCTCCGGCCGGTGGCCATAATCAGGTCGCGGCGGGTGGCCATCGCCACCTCGTACCCGATTTCGGGCTCCGGGTTGGCCAGCGCAAACACGATGGGGTTGTCGGCCATCGTCTTCACGAGGGCCGGGGCCAGCACGTTGGCCGCCGACAGGCCAATGAACACGTCGGCGCCGTGCATCGCGTCGGCGAGGGTGGTAGTGGGGGCGGCCGTCGGGTTGGCGAATTGCAGCCGCAGTTCGTCGAGGTCGGTGCGGCCGGGGTGAATGACGCCGCCGATGTCGAACATCGTCAGGTTTTCCTTTTTCAGTCCCAGATGGCAGTACAGCCGCACGCACGAAATAGCCGCCGCGCCCGCCCCGCTGACCACGATGCGCACCTCATCGAGCTTTTTGCCCACCACTTCGAGCGCGTTGAGCAGCGCCGCCGAGGAGATGATGGCCGTGCCGTGCTGGTCGTCGTGCATCAACGGGATGTTCATCTGCTCGCGCAGGGCCGTCTCGATGGCAAAGCACTCCGGCGCCTTGATGTCTTCGAGGTTGATGCCGCCGAACGTCGGTTCCAGCGACTTGACGATGCGCACGAATTCGTCGGGGTCGGTGCAGTCGATTTCGATGTCGAAGCAATCGATGCCCGCGAACTTCTTGAACAGTACGCCTTTGCCTTCCATCACGGGCTTGCTGGCTTCCGGCCCGATGTTGCCGAGCCCCAGCACGGCCGTGCCGTTGGAGATAACCGCCACCAGGTTGCCCTTGGCGGTGTAGAGGTACACGTCTTCTTTGCGGGCCGCGATGGCCTTGCACGGCTCGGCTACGCCCGGCGAATAGGCGAGGGCCAAATCCTGCTGCGTGGCGACGGGCTTCGTCGGCACGGTTTCTACCTTGCCCGGCGGGTGCTGGCGGTGGTAAGCGAGAGCATCTTCGGCATTGATCTTTATCGCCACGGGAATCTTGCTGAATGAGTCGGCAAGTTCGGCAGTAGCGCGCGGACGGCAATAAGCTGGCGCGCGTTTAAGCCGGCCGCAGGTCGGGCTAACGCGTTAACCACAGAATAGACGGGGTGACGTAGGCGAGCTTAGGGGTGGGGTGACCAGATATGGTCAGCGTATCTGGCAGGAAATACACTTGTTTTGCTATTCATCTTCTTCTTATGTCGTTAATTTCATTTTCTTCCGGATGATATTCTTCAAATCTTGTGTATTTTTTTCCCCTACGGTTGTAAATCATTAATTTGCCTTTCTCAAAATAGCAAAATGAATGAAAGGTGCTGCACAGGAAAAAAAACTTTCCGCTTGAGCGCAACTTAGCTTCGGCTTTTTGCCACTCAGGCATGTATATGTTAGGGTAACAATCCAAGCAAGCTGTGCCATTAGGGTAGAGTGCGACGAATACGCACTCGATAGAATCGTTTTTTATCAATACTGCGATTAGGTCGGTTTCTGGTGAGAATGAGTTGGAGAAAGTCGTATCAACTTCATTGTTGTGAAAACCTCTTTGCTCTGCTTTGAAAACAGGAACTACGGCGACGATTCTTTTGGCAAGTGTCTTGCGAATTCCTTTTCGGGTTGACCCGCGGGCTAAATAGTCCACTGCCAGCTTCCGGACGCGCGAACTATCGTAAGCCGTTGGACACTGGCCTTGCGCCAGAAGAGCGGCCAATGTTAAAATAAAGGTAAAAACCAGGAAAGGCCTCATTTCAGGCCCCCGCCACGGGCAGCTCCGCAGGCAGCTCCCGCAACCGCTTGCCGCGCAGCGTGAACAGGAAGGCCAGCCCGAGAATGAAAAACACGATCAGCGCCAGAATGCTGTTGCGCATCGAGCCGGTGAGCTGCGAAATCAGGCTGAACGACGCCGTGCCCAGCACGATAGAAAGCTTCTCCGTGACATCGAAAAACGAGAAGTAGGAGGCCGTGTCGGGCGTGTTTTCGGGGATGAGCTTGGCGTAGGTCGAGCGGGAGAGACTTTGCACGCCGCCCATCGTGAAGCCGATGACGGCTGCGAGTGCGTAGAACGTGGCACCGGCCTGCACGAAATAGCCCGCTACGCAGATGCCCGCCCAGATGATGACCGCCGCGCTCAGGGCGCGCGTGTTGCCGATCCGCTCCGAGAGCTTGGCGAAGAGGAACGCGCCCGCAATGGCCACGACCTGCAGAATGAGAATGGTGGCAATCAACTCGCCGGATTTCATCCCGAGGGTTTCTTCGGCGAAGGGGGTCGCGACGTACATCACCGTCTGGACGCCCATATTATAGAAGAAATAGGCGAACAGGAAGCGTTTCAGGAGCGGCAGCTCTTCGAGGGAGCGCCACACTTTGCCGAGCTCGCGGAAGCCGTTCAGGAGCCACCCGCCGGTCGCGGCTACGGCATCGGCGGGGCGGCCGGGGTCTTGGGGGAGGCGGGCGAAGGGGAGGAGTGCGAAACCGCCCCACCAGAGACCCGTGAGTAGAAACGACAGGCGCGAGGCAAGGCCAGCATTCACGCCGATTTTCTCACCACCGAGAACCAGGCCCAGGCTCAATACCAATAAAATAACCGACCCGACGTACCCCAACGAAAACCCTTTCGCCGACAGCGAATCAAATTTATCTTCGGTGGCAATATCCGGTAAATACGAATTATAAAAAACAATTGACCCCGCAAATCCGACGGTCGCCAGAATAAACAGCAGCACGGCCACGTCGAGGGTTTCTTTGGTGAAGAAAAATAACCCGCAGCACGAAAAAGCGCCCAGGTAGCAAAACACCTGCATAAACCGCTTTTTGCGGCCCGAAAAATCGGCCAGCGCGGTGAGGAGCGGCGAGATGGCGGCCACGATCAGAAACCCGACCGAGATGGCGTACAGTAGCAGCGACGAGCCGAGTACCTGCACGCCGAAAAATTCGACTATCGGCCGCCCCGTGCCCGGCTCCAACGCCACGGCCGCATCGCGGGCCACGGAATTAAAATAAATCGGGAAGATGGTGCTGGTAATGACGAGCGGGTAGACCGAGTTGGCCCAGTCGTACATCGCCCAGCCGGTGTGGACTTTGGGGTTGTTTTTAGCGGCGGTCGGCAGCGTGGAAGTGACCATCAGGATAGGAGCGAAGCGCGAGAGAAGGAAGCGTACGGCGAGCGGAAAGGTAGGCAAGCCACGCGAAACGGGGCCCGCGCGCGCCCTTCATCGCTTCGTAATCTGGTGGGTATCTTTGTGCTACCCCTCACTTTAACTCCCAGACTGGGTATGCATACATTTTTCCTCGTTGGCCGCCGTGCTTTTCTTACGCTTTGTTTGACCACGGCGGTTGCCGTGCCGGCCACGCTGGCGCAAAGCATCGACTTTCAAAAAACCAGCTTCGATTACATCCGGCTGCCGTTGCGGCCGCTGCCGGCGGGCACCAAAACCTACTCGGCGGAAACCGTGCTGACGTACGTCGAAAGCCTCAAGCAGGATAAAGCCGACCGCACCGCCGCCGCGACCGCCGAAAAAGAGCGGGCTGCCAAAGCGCTCGAAGACTACAAAAAGCAGTCGATTGGGGCGAAAATGGCGAATAAAATGCTCCTCGGCGAGGGCAAGCCGACCGGCCCCGTGATGGCGGCTGACCCGTATGTGCCCCAAGTGCCCGACGCGCCAACCGTTACGAACACCTACGTTTCGTTGGCGGGCTACGATAAGGTGGCCAACGGGGGCGACGTGCAGGTCACGATTCTGCTCGATGCCTTTACCACCGGCAGCGTGGAAGAGCGCACGACGAGCTTTTCGACCAGCGATATGAAGCAGACGATCCCGCAGTATCACTACGAGATGAACTACAAGCGCCCCGTGCGCCTGAAACTCACGGCGAAAGACGGCACCGTGCTTTTCGATGAAGAGCTGCCCGAACAGAGCGGCAATAAAGTGGCCGAGACCACTAAATACAAAGATAAGAACGATCTGGAAAAATACTGGCTCAAGAATCAAATGGCGTTTATGCGCCAGTACGACGATGCCAGCCTGAAAGAAAGCATGCAGGCCGTTTCAAAATTGCTGGCTGACAAATTTGGCCGGGCGCGGATGACGCGCAAAACCGAAATCGCGGTGGTGTCGGATAAGAAAATCAATTACGACGAGTACGGCCCAGCGTACGAAAAAGCGACGATGGGCTACCAACTCCTCGCCGACCCTACCCGTACAGCCGATGCCGCCCAGGAAATCAAAGGCGCCCTTGAGCTGTGGAATAAAGCCCTTGCCGAAAGCGACGCCAAGGATAAAAAAGCCCGCATCAACGCCAAAGTGACCGCCGTGACGCTGCTCAACGCCGCTGAAGCTAATGTGTGGGCCAATAATTTTATGGATGCCGAGCGGATGCTGACCAAGCTGAAATTGCTCGACTTTTCGCGCTACGATAACGAGGCAAAAAGCATCGCCGACCTGATGCACGACCAGCGCGAGCGGTTCAACGCCAATAAATAAATTGGCGGGTCGCAGCGGCTGTTGGTCGTTCTACTAAAAAAAATCTCCCCCTGACTATTCGAGGTTTTACTTCGGGTAATCAGGGGGAGATTTTTTGCTTCATCAGTCGCTTATTCGGCCAGCTTAAACACTACCGCCGTGCGGCTCGGCAGATACGCGGTCAGCATCCCGACGTTCGGGGCGGCGGGGTTGGGTACGGTGAAATACTCGGTATCGTCGGCCAGCACGCGCGAAAAGCCGCTGAATTCGGGGTCGTCCGACGATAATACGACGGCGTATTTGCCGGGCGCGGGCGCTGGAAACTCGAAGACCGGGTACGAGGCCGTGGGGTGCAGATTGATGGCGAAAACCAGCCCGCCGCGCTCGTAAAACAGCGTTTGCTGGGGGTCGTCGGCGTGGAGGAGGCGGGCGTAGCCGCTTTCCAGTACCCGATGCTCGCGCAGGAGCTGCACGAAGGCGCGATCCCAGTTTTCGAGGAACTGGTAGCGCAGGAACCCGTTGGCGGCCAGCCCCCACTGGCGGCGGGCGTGGCGGTAGCTCCACTGGTTGCCTTCGCGGGGGAAATCGATCCATTCGGGGTGGCCGAACTCGTTGCCCATGAACGTGAGGTAGCCCTCGCCGCCGGCGCTCGCCGTGAGCAGCCGGATGAGCTTGTGGAGCGCGATGCCCCGCTCGACGAGCGGGTGCGGGTTGGCGCGATCCATTTCGGTGTACATCGCCGGGCCGATGAGGCGGAACGCGAGGGTTTGGTCGCCGACCAACGCCTGGTCGTGCGACTCGGCGTAGGCGATGTTTTTCTCGCCCCGGCGCCGGTTCGTGAGGGTGTGCCAGAGGGCGGCGGGCAGCCAGTTTTCGTCGGGTTGCTCCTTGATGAGCTTGATCCAGTGGTCGGGGAGGCCCATCGCGAGGCGGTAATCGAAGCCGATGCCGCCTTCATCCAAGGGGCGGCAGAGGCCGGGCTGGCCGCTCATATCCTCGGCGATGCACAGCGCGCCGGGCCGCACCTGGTGCACGAGCTGCGCGGCCAACTGGAGGTAGATAATCACCTCATCATCGACATCGGGCCCGAAATAATCCATCGGCGCCGCAAACGTGCGCCCCTCGCCGTGGTGGTGGTAGAGCATCGAGGTGACGCCATCGAACCGAAAGCCATCGATATGAAACTCATCAAGCCAATAGCGCAGGTTGCTCAGCAGAAACTGGCGCACTTCCCAGCGGCCGTAATCGAAGAGTTTGGAATCCCAGCCGGGGTGGTCGCCGCGCGGGCCGGGGTGGAAATACTGCCCGCCGGTGCCGTCGAAATCGTTGAGCCCTTCGGCGTAGTTTTTTACGGCGTGCGAGTGCACCACATCCATAATCACCACCAGCCCCAGGCCGTGGGCGGTATCCACGAGGTACCGCAGATCGTCGGGGGTACCGAAGCGCGACGAGGGCGCAAAAAAGTTGCTGACGTGGTACCCAAACGAGCCGTAGTACGGGTGTTCCTGCACGGCCATCAGTTGCACGGCATTGTAACCGAGGCGTTTGACGCGCGGCAGGACGGTATCGGCGAACTCGCGCCAGGTGCCCACGCGCTCGTCTTCGGTGGCCATACCGGGGTGCGTTTCGTAGATGTACGGCGCCTGCTGCTCGGTGTGGGCGAGGGGCTGAAAATCGGCGTCGGTCCAGGCGAAGGGGGCGGCGGGCGCCCACACCCGCGCGGCAAAATCGTGGGTTTCGGGGTCTTGCCCGGTCCAGCGGGTGAAGGCGGGGAGGCGGTCGAAAATCCGCCCCTGCGCATCGCGCACGCGCA
Source organism: Hymenobacteraceae bacterium (assembly GCA_031425525.1). GTDB lineage: Bacteria > Bacteroidota > Bacteroidia > Cytophagales > Hymenobacteraceae > JANNMJ01. The sequence continues at coordinate 55,209 of JANPJM010000069.1, forward strand.
CCTTGAACCGCGAGCCGTGGGCGAGGCCGCCGACGAAATCGCGGTCGCGCACCAGCACTTCCCAGTACCCCCCCGCGAGCCGCACGAGCGGCACTTCCTCGGGGTTCCACTGATTGAAATCGCCGACCAGCCAGAGCTGTTGCGCGCCCGGTGCCCACTCGCGGTACCACCAGCCCTTGCGCGAATTGTCGCGGTGGAGGCCGAGGCGCGTGTGCAGCAGCGCGTGGCTTTTGAGCGAGCCATCGGCCTGCCGGATGTAGGCGAGGGCTTCGCGCAGGCGTACCTGGCGGTGGCGCAGCACGGGTTCGGCGTCGGCGAGCCACGGGTCGTCGGCGACGAGCGGCAGCACCTTGCGCGGCTTGACTTCGATGTGACGGATGGAACCGGGGGTGACGGGGCGTTTCATTGGGGCAAAGTACGGCGGCGGGGGCGGAGTGCGGGGCAGATGGCGGCCGTAATACATACTAAAGCAGCCCAATAAGCGGCTACGCCCTCCTCAACTGTCTGCCGGGCGCCCGGCAAGGGGTATACGTACTCCTCAATTGCCTGCCGGGCGCCCGGCAGACGGTTGAGGAGTACGACGAACCGCCGCCGGGCGCCCGGCCAAGGGTTGAGGACCACACACGGGGTTGTCCGGGCGCCCGGTAGTGGGTGGAGGAGAAGGTTCGGACGAAAAGTACTACTATTGCCCTCGTACTAAGTCTTTTTTCACTCCAAACCCTCTTTTGGCCATGTTCTACACTGCCCGCGCCCTTTTTGCCCCCGATGCCCAGCCCAGCCCCACCAGTGGCGGTACCCCCACCGGCCGCCCCCGGCGGCGCAAAGACCTCCTCCCCGAAAGCGACGCCCAACTCGCTGATCTCGCCACGGCCGCCGCCGCCGTCTGGCGCACCGAAAGCTGGCTCACGTTGCGCTACACCACGGCAGCCACTTTCGACAGTCGCGCCGCCGAGTACCGCACGGCCCTCGAAAAACGCCGCGCCGCCGGCGGCGAACGCCCCACGGCCGCCCTGCGCATCGGGCAGCTCGATGAGCAGATCAACGAACACCTGTACCGCGTGAAGGAGATGCTCACCACCAAATACGACAAAAAACAAGCGCCCGCCTACTACGCCAAAATGGGCATCGAAAAACAATCGAAGCAGTTCATCATCCCCCGCGAGCGCAGCAAGCGCGCCGCTGCCCTCGCGCAGCTACTGAAAGGACTAGATGGCGAAGGCTTTGTTACCACCTCCACCACCTACCCCTACGGCACGGCCTTTTGGCAGCCCATCGCCACCGAGTACGCCCAACTCATAAAAGACCTCACCGACGATACCGGCACCATCTCGGAGTCCGTCGGCGAAAAAGACATGCTCCGCGACGAATTGGAGCAAACCCTGCGCAGCATCGCCCGCGTGCTGGAAGGCAATTATCCGGTGACGAAGGAGTACAAGGCGCAGCTGCGGCTGTGGGGCTTTCAGAAGGAGAACTATTGAGGGGCTTCGGCCTCGAAAGGCCGAATACGGCCGGCCACTAAAACGGCTCCCCGCCGCACCAGTATAGTGCGGCGGGGAGCCGTTTGGCTGGCCGGCGGTTGGGCGGCGCAGCGCCGTCGTTACCGAATCACGCTGATGTGGTACTGCATATTCGCCGGGTTGAGGTTGACGGCCGTGTTGTTGGCGATTTTCATAATTACGGTATTCGCCCCCGACACCCGCGCAAACGCGATGACCAGCCCATTGGGCAGATCGATGTCGGGGCTGACGTACACGACCGAATTCACCTGCGCGTCCGGTACCGTGAAGGTCACGGTCGCCACGGTGTTCGGCGCGATCAGTGGCACATCTTCCGTCACCGTCACCTTGATGATGTCGGCGAGCAACGTGCCGTTGACCCCCACGCGGGTCAGGCCGTTGAGGTTCGTGGTGTTGTTGACGGTGGTGACGCCGTTCAGCGTGGTGGCGCCGGTAACGGTCGTGGCGCCCCCGACGGTGGTGGTGCCGTTGAGATTGGTGGCGCCATCGACGGTCGTGGTGCCTTCGAGGTGCGTCGTGCCCACCACGTTGAGGCGCGCATCGGGCGCCGTTACGCCAATCCCGACGTTCACGCTGTTGGCGCCCGTACCGCCGAGCACCAGCGAGTTCGACGCCGATACCTTGGCGCGGTAGCCGATGGCGGCCGCGTTCGTCAGGTTGTTGGCGGTCATATCGGCCTGGTAGCCCACGGCGGTGTTGTTGCTGCCGGTGGTATTCGTCACCCCGCCGTCGTAGCCGCTGAAGTAGTTATTGTTGCCGCCGATATTGTTGTTGCCGCTGCGGTAGCCGAAGAACACGTTATTCTCGCCCGTTACGTTGTCTTGCCCGCTCGACACCCCCACGAAGGTGTTGTTGTTGGCCGAAAGGGAGTTTCGGCCCGCCTGCGGCCCCACGAACATATTCGACGCGCCGTCGGTGTTGAGGAGGCCGGCGAAGAGCCCGATGAAGAAGTTCGTGTTACCGAGCGTATTCGCCTCGCCGGCCCGATGGCCGATGAACTGGTTGTCGCCGGCGGAGATGCCGGAGTTGCTGGCCCCGGCGCGGTACCCTTCGAAATGGTTTCTGACGCCGAATATGTTGCTGGCGCCGGCTTCGTGGCCCACGAAGAAGCTTAGGCTCGCCTGGTTCCGGTAGCCCGCCTGATAGCCGATGGCGGTCGTGGAGGTGCTGCCGAAGGCATTGAAGCCGCTTTGGTACCCAATGAAGGTGTTACCGTCGCCGGCGTCGAAGTTCCGGCCGCTTTCGTGCCCGATGAAGGTGTTCTCGTCGTCGTCGATGAGGTTCAGACCCGCATTGTAGCCGATGAAGGTGTTGCGGCTGCCGATGGTGTTGTCGGCGCCCGCGTTGTAGCCGCTGAAGTGGTTGTTGGTGCCGGTCGTATTGACCAGCCCCGCCTGATAGCCCACGAAATGGTTTTGGGATGCGGTAGTGGCCCGGCCGGCTTTGTAGCCCAGAAACGTGTTGTTGGTGGCGCTCGCATTGGTCAGGCCGCTTTCGTAGCCGATGAACATATTGCGGCTGGCGTTGGCGCTGCTGCCCGCCGAGTAGCCCAGGAACAGGTTCTCGTTGCCGGCCAGGTTGCCCGACCCCGCCAGGTAGCCGCTGAAGTAGTTGCGCGAGCCGGTCTGGTTGGGCGACCCCGCCGAGTAGCCGCTGAAGTGGTTGCGCGAGCCGGAGATGTTGGCCGCCCCGGCGGCCGGGCCGCTGAAATAGTTATCCGAGCCGCTGAGATTGGCCTCCCCGGCCAGAAATCCTACGAAGTGGTTGTTGCCGCCGTTGATGTTGCTCGCCCCGGCGCGGTGCCCGATGAAGGTATTCTGGCTGCCGACTGTGGTATTCTGCCCCGCCTCAAAACCCATGAAGTGGTTGGAAGTCGATTGAGCGCTTTCGCCCGCCTTGTACCCCACGAAAAAGTTGCCCGACTGGGTGGAGTTGCTCTTGCCCGCGTTGTAGCCCACGAAGAAGTTGGCATTGCCGGACGAATTGCCCTGCCCCGCCGTAAAGCCGCTGAAGTAGTTCTCGTTACCCGTCAGGTTGCTGCTGCCCGCCGACACGCCGCTGAAGTAGTTGTCGGCGCCGGTCTGGTTGTTCAGCCCCGCCTGGTACCCCACAAAATGGTTCAGGCTACCGGTGGTGTTCTCGTTGCCGGCCTGATGGCCGCTGAAGTAGTTCTGCTGCCCGCTGCTGTTAACCTGTCCGGCCTCGAAACCCACGAAATGGTTTTGCTGCCCCGCGTTCACGGCGCCGGCGTTACGCCCGATCAGGGTCGAATTGTTCGCGCCCGTCAGGTGCAGCGCGCCGGCCTGCGTAAGGCGCAGCCGCTCGGTGCCGGCCGCCCGGAAGGCCACATCCTGCGCGTCGGTGGTGCCGAGGAAATGCGTGGCGGGCGTCGTGCCGGCGTTGCCGGCGGTCAGCCACGCGGCGGTGGCGGGGCTGCCCGCCGTCACCAGTTGCACCCAGCTGGGGGTGGCGGCGGTGCCGGCGTTGTAGTAGAACCCGACCCCGCCCGTCAGGCCGGCGTTGGTGTTGTAGACGAGCAGCGACGTTGCCGGATTCGGCACCGTAACGGCATCCGTCAGCGACGCCAGGGCCACGCGAGGCATCAGCAGCCCTTTGTTGGCGGCCTGGATCTCCAGCATCGCCGACGGATCCGGGGTGGTGGTACCGATTCCGACCTGCGCCTGCGCCGTAAGGGCAGCGGTGGTGAGCAAAGTGGCTGTCAGCAGCGAGTGAATGTAGCGCATAATGGACAATGGGGATGAGGCGAAAAGGGGATGATTTTCTTTTCACAAAGGGACGGCGCGCCGGCTTATATTGAAATCGCACAATGATGTGAATTATTCGTGGGCGGTGGACGGGCCCAACCCCCGACGGTCGCTTCAGCCGCTTGGGCGTTTGTACCGGATTTCCGCTCACCCGTTCCGCTCCTAAATCGTCCTCCGAGACGCACCTTGCGTGGGCAACGTCCGTATCATTCCGCCTCGCTCCTCCTTTCCCTGCCCAGATGTCCGTAGTTACCTCCCGTGGCCGTGCCCTGGCCCTGCTCGTGCTGTTTACGCCGCTCGCCTGCGCCCGCCGCCCCACCACCGCCCCGCCCACCGCCGTGGTGGCCGCTAAAGCGATGGTGGTCAGCGCCCATCCGGTGGCGTCGCAGATCGGCACCGATATACTGAAGCAGGGCGGTACCGCCGCCGATGCGGCCGTGGCCGTGCAGTTTGCGCTGGCCGTGTGCCTGCCGATTGCGGGGAATATCGGCGGGGGCGGTTTCGTGGTGAGCCGGACGGCCGATGGCGCCGCCACGACGCTCGATTTCCGCGAAACCGCCCCCGCCACCGCCTCCCGCGATATGTACCTCGATGCCAACGGCAACCTCGTGCCAGGGGCCAGTACCGAAGGCGTGCGGAGCGCCGGGGTGCCCGGTACGGTGGCCGGTATGGTGGCCCTGCACGCGAAAATGGGCCAGTTGCCGTGGGCGCAAGTGGTGGAGCCGGCCGTGGCGCTGGCGCGGCGCGGGGTGGCGCTCACGCCCAAAGAAGCCGCCGCGCTCAACGCCAACGCCGCCGTGCTGCGCCGCCTCAACCCCGACCACGTGCCGTACCTCGTGCGCCCCGACGAGCAATCGTGGCACCCCGGCGATACCCTGAAAATGCCCACGTTGGCGGCTACCCTGGCCCGCATCCGCGACCAGAAAGCGGCCGGTTTTTACCAGGGAATCACGGCCGAGGCCATCGTGAAAACGATGGAATCGCGCGGGGGGCTCATTTCCCGCGCCGACCTCATCGCCTACCAACCGCAGTGGCGCGAGCCGCTGCGCGGGCGCTACCGGGGCTACGACATCCTCACGATGCCGCCCCCCAGCAGCGGTGGCGTGGCGCTCCTGCAACTCCTGACCCTGCTCGAACGCTATGATTTACAGGCGCTCGGCCTGCGCACCGCGCCCGCCGTGCATCGCATCTGCGAGGCCGAGCGGCGCGTGTACGCCGACCGCGCCACCTGGCTCGGCGACCCCGCTTTCACCCCCGTTCCGGTCACGGGCCTGCTTGATACGGCGTACTTGCGCGGGCGCTGGGCCACCTTCCGGCCCGATACCATTACGCCGTCGCGCACGGTGCGCGCGGGGGCATTTACGGGGTATGAATCCGACCAGACGACGCATTATTCCATCGTCGATGCCGCCGGCAATGCCATCGCTTGCACCACCACGCTCAACGGCGCCTACGGCAGCAAGGTAGTGGTGGCCGACGCCGGTTTCCTGCTCAATAACGAGATGGACGACTTTTCGAGCAAGCCGGGCGCGCCCAACTCCTACGGCGTGACGGGCGGGCGCGCCAACCAAATCGAGCCCGGCAAACGCATGCTCTCGTCGATGACGCCGACGATTCTCGTGCGCGACGGCAAGCTCGCGGCGGTAGTGGGCACGCCGGGCGGTTCTACCATCATCACGAGCGTGTTGCAGACGGTTCTGGGGATCGTCGATTACGGCCAACCGATGCAGAAAGCCGTTTCGGAGCCGCGCTTCCATCATCAATGGCTACCCGCCGACGAGATTCAGATCGAGAAAGGCGCCCTCTCGCCCGGCGAGCGCACCAAGATTCAGCGCCTCGGCTGGCGCGTGCGGGAGGTGCCGGGGATCGGCCGCGTCGATGCTATCCGGGTGCGGGACGATGGCAAACTCGAAGGCGGCGCCGACCCACGGGGCGATGATGCGGCGGTGGGGTATTGAGGCGCTAGTTATGCCTTTGGGTGGCGCACGGACCCGCCCCGCCGTCTCCCTCTAACTATCTTCGTAGCCTCAACAGCCGCCCATTCCCTGATGTCGCCAACCCGTTTCTCCCCCGCCCTCGCCGCCGTTTCGGCGGTGTTACTCCTTTCGTTCAGCGGCGCCATCGAAGTAGGCCGTCGGCTGGCCCCGAAGCTGGCGCCAACGGCGGCGGTAGCTCCGCGCCCCGGCCAAACGGCTGCCCAATGGGAGCAGCAGCGCAAGGCGAAACGCAAGGGCGGTATTGCCCGCTGGGAAGCCAAAGCCGCCCCCAGCGACCAGTTCGAGCTGGTGCGCGCCTGGCCCGACCGCGTGCTTGACCGGGCGGCGTACGATGCCGCCCTCGATGCCGTACGCGCCGACGTAGCCGATGCTGCCGCCCGCCGCTCGCCCAGCGCCTTCGCCGGATTGTGGCGGCAGGAGGGGCCGAACAACATCGGCGGGCGGTTCAACACCATCGCTGTTCACCCCACCAACCCGCAGATTCGGTACGCGGGCGCGGCGGCGGGCGGGGTGTTCAAAACCACCAACGGCGGCACTACGTGGGTGCCGATTTTCGACGCGCGGCCGAATCTGGTCATCGCCTCCATCGTCTTCGACCCGCTCAATCCCAACACGCTCATCGTCGGCACCGGCGACCCGGCCATGGATTCGGGCGCGCGCATCGGCGAGGGCGTCTGGAAATCGACCGACGCGGGCGCTACCTGGACGAGCATCGGCCTGCAACAGATGGGCGTGATTATGCACCTCGTCATCCACCCGACGCAGCCGCAAACCGTGTGGGCCGCCGCCATGGGCAAGCCGATGGTGCGCGATGCGAATCGCGGCGTCTACAAAACCACCAACGGCGGCACCACCTGGACGAAAGTCCTCGCGACGCCCACCAACGCCGGGGCCGCCGATATCGTCCTCGACCCCGCCAACCCCCAAACCCTCTACGCCACCACCTGGAACCGCATCCGCACCAATCAGGAATCGCTGATTTTTGGGCCGGATGCAAAAGTCTGGAAGACCACCAACGGCGGCACCACCTGGACGAACCTCACCAACGGCCTACCCACGGGGCCGCAGTCGCGGATGGGGCTGGCGCTGGCGGCCTCGGCGCCGCAGACGCTGTATTGTTCCGTGATCGATACCACGCTGAACCTCGCGGGCGTCTGGAAAACCGTGAACGGCGGCACCGCCTGGACGCGGTGTCGGGCCATTGGGCTCGACTCGACGGTGGTGCGCGGGTTCGGCTGGTATTTCGAGGGCATTTTCGTGAGCCCTACCGACCCGAATCGGCTGTTTTTCGGAGCTGTTGATTTGTGGCGCTCCACCGATGGCGGGCAGAATTTCGAGATGGCGGGGCCGCCATGGTTTACTTATGAAGTACACGCCGACAAGCACGATATCGCGTTCTACGGCCCCGACAACGTAGTTCTCACCACTGACGGCGGCATCTACGAGAGCAACGACCAGGGCGATACCTGGACCGATAACGACGACATTCCCGTGACGCAGCTGTACCGCGTGGCCGCCGACCCCAACGTGCCCGGCGACTACTGGGGCGGCGCCCAGGATAACGGCACCTCCGTGGGCAACGCCGCCAACCTGAACGGCTGGTTGCGCATTTTCGGCGGCGACGGCTTCCAGATGCGCTTCGACCCGACCGACCCGGACACGTATTACGTCGAAACCCAAAACGGTAACATCTACTACACGCAGGACGGCGGCAGCTTCTTCACCGACTTGGCCGACATCGACCCCACCGACCGCCGCAACTGGGATATGCCGTACCTGCTGCGCCCCACCGACCCCACCACCCTCTACACCGGCGGCTCCAGGGTGTACCGGATGACCGGCGCCCCCTTCGGCACGTGGCAACCCATCTCGCCCGACCTCAGCGACGGCCTCGTGTTCGCGCCGCGCTTCCACACCATTTCGGCGCTCACGGTGTCGGCCGTGAACGACCAGAATATCTACGCCGGCACCACCGATGCCAACGTGTGGCGCTCGACCAACGCCGGCACCACTTGGACCAACGTCACGGCCGCCCTCCCCAACCGCTACGTCACGTGCGTGCGGGCCTCGCCCAACACGCCCAACACCGTGTACGTGAGCCATTCCGGCTACCGCGCCAACGATTTCACGCCGCACCTGCACAAATCCACCAACAACGGCACCACCTGGACGTCCATCGCCGGCAACCTCCCGAACGTGGGTATCAACTCGGTGCTCGGCTACCCCGGCTCCGACCAGATTCTGTTCGTCGCGACCGATGCCGGGGTGTACGCCACCCGCAACGGCGGCCAGTTCTGGGACCGCGTAGGCACCAATATGCCCGTTTTCGCGGTGTACGATCTCGACCTCGACCTCGTGAACCGGCGCCTCGTGGCGGGCACGTTCGCGCGCTCGATCCAGACCTTCGCGCTCGGCGCCATCACCGGCCGCTCCGACGACGAGGCCGCCGCCCCCGCCAGCGTCAGTCTCTACCCCAACCCCGCCACCGACCGCGTGCAAATCGGTCTCCCCACGGGGCTGCACGCCACCGCCGTCCGCATCCTCGATATGCGCGGCACGCTGGTAGCGCGCCCCGTGGTGGCCGCCACCGCGCCGTTCAGCGTAGACCTGCGCGCGCTGCGGCCGGGGCCGTACGTGCTGGAAATCAAGTTGAGTAATGGGGCTACGGTGCGGCGGCGGGTGGTGAAGGAGTAATTGGTGGGAGCGCGGGTCACCGGCCCGCGATGGCGGCTGCGCGACGGTGACAGCGGGCGGGCCCGAGACCCGCGCTCCCACGCGCGGACCGTACCCTGACGCCCAATCTGCTTTAGTTATACTCCTTCAGGTAGCCCATCTCGCGGCGTTTGGCGGCGCGCTCGGCGTCGGTGCGGTAGTTGGCCGTGATGAGCAGCGGCAGCGCCGACAGCACATCTTCTACCTCGTCCATCGCCGTGTTCTTGACGCCGACCTGCTGGCTGACGGCCTGGGCCGAGGCGCGGGCGGCGCCGGTAGCGGTGGCGTAGCCGTCGCGCAGGGGCTTCCAGTAGGCGGCGCCGTAGTCGCGGGCGTCGAAGCCGTAGGTGGTCAGCGCGTCTACCAGCATCACCAGGGCGGCGGCGCGCTCGGTCTGTTTGCGCGCGAGCTGGTGCTGATCATCGTAGAAGGTGATGCCGAACTCCTCGTAGTACGCCGGGGCGTTCTGTTTGGTGAATTTCTCGGCCAGATACCCCTTCACGTAGCCTAGACCATCCGTGATTTTCTGGTCGATCTCGTCCAGCGCCAAGGTCACTTGCGGGCGTTTGGCGGCCGTCTGGTTCTTGAGTTTGAGGGCAGCGGCGGCCGCCTGCACATCGAGCTGAAACTGCGCGGGCGTCTTCCAGAACAGCGTCAGCTGGGGGTTGGCGAGCCAGCCCGCCGCCACCAGCAGCGCCAGGGCAATTTTTTCGTCCTGATCGCGCGGGATCAGCGGGTTGTGATTGACCGGCGTTGCGGGCACTTCGGGCGTGGGCGTATCCATGGGGAATGAAATGGGGTGAAAATGAAAGAAGCTCAAATGTAAACCTCCGACCGAAACCGGACGGGCTGTGGGACACGCATTCCGGCCCTTGTCCGGTACCGGACAAGCCGTGGGACGCGCATCCCGGCCCTCGTCCGGTACCGGACAAGCTGTGGGACGTGCATTCCGGCCCTTGTCCGGTACCGGACGAGGTCTGCCGCGCGCACGGAATGGCTTGTCCGGTACCGGAAGCGGTTTGCGGGCTGACCTTTGCCGTCGCCGACGGTGCTACTGCCGTTTGGCGCTTGCTTTCTCAGTAGATGATGCTGCTTCCCGCTACCTCCCTTCGTCCCTTCCTCGGCTCCGCTCTGGCGGCGCTGCTGCTCGGCAGCCTGCCGGCGCACGCGCAGGGGCCGACCCTCACGAGCCTCTCGCCGGTGCGCAACGCGGTAGCCGTGCCGCGCGCCGGCAATGTGGCGCTAACCTTCTCGCAGGCAATCTCGGCGGCGTCGGCCAGCAACGTGCGCGTATTCAGCGCGCAACGCGGCGGCCAGTTGGTGCGCGCTGGCGGCGGTACGGTGAGCGGCGGCGGCACGAGTACCGTCACGTTCGATCCGGCTACTGATTTTAAGCCAGGGGAGACGGTGATGGTGACGGTGCCGGGGACGGTGCAGGGCGTGGGTGGGGCGGGGGTTGCGCCGCACGTGTACCAGTTCACGGCGGCGGTGGGGGGGACGGGGAGGGGGAACTTCGTGGCGCCGGCTGGTACGCCTGAAGTCAGCGTGGGCGTAGTCCCGGCGGGCGTGGCGATGGGGGACGTAGACGGCGACGGTGATCTTGATATGCTGGCGGCAAACTGGGGTACCGTTTCCGCCCGTGGCACCACTGTGAGCGTGCGGCTCAACAACGGCGCAGGCCTCTTTGGTGGAACCCAAGAGGTGATTACGGGCGCACAGGTGGTGAACGTGGCGCTGGGAGACATAGACAACGACGGTGATCTCGATTTCGTGACGAGCAATTTCCTGGTGAATACGGTCAGCGTCCGGCTTAACAATGGCGCGGGCGTCTTCAGTGGAAATCTGGATATGCAGATAGGATTGGAACCGCACGCCGTAGCGCTGGCGGACATAAACGGTGACGGCCGTCTCGATCTGTTGGTGTCTCACTCGGTCTCCAGCGGTACGGTGAGCGTCTTGCTCAACACTGGCGCGGGTATTTTTAGCGGAATCCAGAGCGTGAGTGCTGGTATTAATCCACTAAGTGTGACTTTGGGCGACGTAGATGGTGACGGCGACCTCGACCTCCTCTTCGCCAATCAGAATGACAATGACGTACGTGTGCGGCTCAACGATGGGTTGGGTACCTTCAGCGGAACCCATAGCGTCTGGGTGGGCGGGTTCCCGCAGAGCATGGCGTTGGGCGACTTAGACGGCGACAGCGACCTCGACTTCGTGGCGACAAATTACTTAGGTAACGGGGCAGTGAGCGTGCGGCTCAACGACGGAACCGGTACCTTCAGCGGTACCAGCTCCGTCAGTGTAGGCTCAGGTACAACTTTCGTGGCGTTGGGCGACGTGGACGGCGACGGCGACCTCGACTTCGTGGCGAGCAATTCGAGTATCGGCATTAACACGGTGAGCGTCCGCCTCAACGGCAGCACAGGGCCAACAGGCGCGTTGCCCGGCGCAACGCCCGCCGTCCTCACCATCGCCCCCAACCCCGCACCCGCCAGCGCCCCGGTGCGCCTCACGGGCTGCCCCGTCGGCCAGCCCCTCATTCTGCTCGATGCTACGGGCCGGCGCGTGGCTACCCTACAAGCCGACGCCACCGGCACGGCCACCCTTCCCGCCGCCGCGCTGGCCCCCGGCCTCTACCTGCTGCGGGCGCCCGACGGGCGCACCGCGCGCCTGGTGGTGGAGTAAGCAGACGGTGCCGGGTACATCTTTGTGGCCGATGAAGCTCCTGCTACGCCCTCTCCTGTACTTGCTGCTACTCGCGGCCACCCTCCCCGCCCGCGCCCAATGGGCCGCCGAATCACGCTTCCGCGATTTCAGCACGCGGCCCACGCCGCCGCGCCCGGCCGCTACGCCGCTGCTCGATGATTATTTCTCGCACGCTTTCAACGCCGCCGATGGCTCGCTGGTGATAAAAACCCAGATTGGCGCCACCGTGCGGGTGCTGCCGTGGGTGACGGGGGTGGTGCGGGTGGAGGTGGTGCCGCCGAGCGCCAACCCGCCCGCCGCCCCCGATTCGAGCATCAGCGTGGTGCAGCCGCGCGGGCGTGGGCTGGTGGCCGAATGCACCCCGACGGCCCGCACCCTGGAGTTGGTGCTGCGTGATGGTAGCCGCGTGAGCGTGCAGAAAACGCCCGTACGCCTGACGTTTTTGACGGCCGCCGGCGATACGCTCCTCACCGAAACGCGCCTGGGGCCGAGCCGCCAACCCGCGCGGCCCGTGCCCGAGTTGGGGCTGCGCTTCCGGCTGCGCCCCGCCGAAGCCCTGTACGGCACGGGCGCGCGGGCGATCCCTGCGAACCGGCGCGGGCAGTGGCTGCCGCTCTACAACGCGGCCCATTACTCGTACCAAAACGGCGATAATCAGCTCAATACCACGCTGCCGGTGGTGGTGTCGTCGGGGGGGTACGGGCTGTTCATCGACAATTACACGGCGGGGTATTTCGACCTCGGCAAGACCCAACCTGACGAGCTGCGCTACGGCGGCGAGGAACTGACGCAACTCGCGTACTACGTGATTGCGGGGCCGAGCTACGAGCGCATCCTGAGCCGCTACACCGCCCTCACCGGCCGCCAGCCGCTGCCGCCGCGCTGGGCGTTGGGGCTGATTCAGAGCCGGTTTGGGTACCGCACGCAGCGCGAAACCCTCAGCATTCCGCGCAAGATGCGCGCCGCCGGTTTCCCGATGGATGGCATCGTACTCGACCTCTACTGGTTCGGCTCCATCAAAGACCAGGGCAATCTGGCGTGGCAGCGCGACTCGTTCCCCGACCCGCCGCTGATGATGCGGCAGTTGAAAGAAGACGGCGTGCAGACGGTGCTGATTTCGGAGCCGTACGTGATGCGCGGCTCGAAAAACGATGATTATGTGCGGAAGAACGGCCTCGTCGGGACTGATTCGGCGGGGCGGCCGTACACGGTGGCGTCGTTTTGGGCGGGGCCGGCCAACCTGCTCGATATGTTTCGGCCCGTGACCGACGGCTGGCTCTGGGCAAGCTACAAGCAACGCCTCGACGAAGGCGCGGGTGGTTTCTGGAGTGATTTGGGGGAACCCGAAAACCACCCGACCGAGATTCGGCACCGGTTGGGCTATACCCGGCGCATCCACAACGCCTACGGGATGGCGTGGGCGCAGATTTACGCCAAGCATTTTGCCACCGAATATCCCAGTCGGCGGTTGTTCAATCTGGCGCGCTCCGGGTGGGCGGGGATGCAGCGGTTGAGCGTGTTTCCGTGGTCCGGCGATATCAATCGGTCGTGGTCGGGGTTTCAGGCGCAGGTGCCGATTATGCTGGGGATGGCGATGAGCGGCGTGGGCTATATGCACTCCGATGCGGGCGGATTCTGCGTGGGGCCGCAAGACAATGAGTTGTACGTAAGGTGGTTGCAGCACTCGGCGCTCTCGCCCATTCTGCGTCCGCACGGCGAGGGCGTGCCACCGGAGCCCTATTTCTATCCCGACCCCTACCGCTCGGCCGTGCGCGCCGCCGCGCTCGAACGCTACCGGCTGTTGCCGTACCTCTACTCGCTCGCGTTCCAGAACACGACGCTCGGCGCGCCCCTCGTCCGCCCGTTGTTTTGGGAAGAATCGATTGCTTCCTCCCACCCTCTCACCCTCTCACCCTCTCACCCTTCCACCGACGACGCCTACTTCTTCGGCCCCAACCTGCTGGTAGCGCCCGTGACGCAGCCCGGCCTCCGCCGTCGCAACCTCACGCTGCCCACCGGCCGGTGGTACGACTACCGCACCGGCGCCCTGTTGAGCCGGGACGGCGCCGAAACCATCGGGGTGGCCGCCCCGCTGGCCGCTACCCCGCTGCTGGCCCGCGCCAATTCCATCGTGCCGCAGTACGCCCGCCCCCTGCGCTCGACCGCCGACCTGCGCCCCGATGAGCCCCTCACGCTGCGCGTTTTCGCCGATGCCGCCGCGCCTGGCCAGGTATTCACGCTCTACGACGACGACGGCGCCGATGCCTTGGCCCTCGCCAACGGCGCGTACCGTACGCTGCTTTGCACCACGCAACCGCTCAGCGGCGGGCGGGTGGCGCTCACGCTGCGGCCCGGCGCCGGCACCCGTACCGACGGGCTGCGCAACCCCGTGCGTCCGCTGCCGGCGCTCGTACTCGATGTGCCCACCGCGCCCCGTTGGGCCGTGGAAGGCGTTGCTACCGGTAAGCAGAACCAGCCGCAGGGCGGCACTGGTCCGCTCAACTTGCCGTGGCCGGATAAAGAAATCACGCTCATTCTCACCAACCTCGACGCGCCCACGGCGCCCGGCGCGTTGGCCTCGGCGCCCGCCGCCGCGTGGCTCGCCGCGCCCGACAACAACGCCCGCTTCTGGCCCGATATGGCCACCCTCGGCCTCCCCTACGAACGTGCCGCCCCCGGCGTCACCACCGTCGAAATCCGCGATGTGCGCGGGCAGGTGGTGCGCCGCCTCACGGCCCCCACCCAACCCGCCGGCACCTACCGCTTCGACTGGAACGGTCGCGATGGCGGAGGGCGGATGCTGCCCGCCGGGGTGTACTTCGTGCGGCTCGATGGGCAGGTGGTGCGGGTGATGAAGTTGGGGGAGTAGGGCCAGCATGCTAACACCTTGAAAGCTTTAAAAGCCATCCGCCGTGCGCTGTCGTGGCTGTTCGTGGTTTCGTTTGGCTCCGCCATTCTGCTAAGCAAGCTGTACCGCGCTCTAGTGAAAACGGCTGCGGGCGGTGCTGCGCTATGCTTTGCTTTTCTGCTTATCAAATTCTTTGTAAATACTCCTGAGTGGGGAAGTAAAATGCAGGCGATCAATTGTCTAGAGGAACACGTCAATGTCGATTCCCTGTATGGGATAAACAGAAAATATCGGTTCCACGAAAACGGAAACACCACCGATACACTGGGGACGACGGTAGTTAGCAGATTCTCAGTCCACACGTACAATCAGTCCGATTCTGTCATCATTTCTCATTCGAAAAAGTCTTGCCACGTGCATATAATCAAGCGTAAAACCACGCCCGATTATGATTTCGAAGAGGATTAGGTGCTGCCTGAACTCCCGTCTCGGAGGGGAGGAGTGGCCGCTTCCTGATTTCTAATAAATCTTTTAACCCGATGAAATTCCCCACCCTCCCATTCCTCCTCGCCCTGGCCGCGTGTCAGCCCGACCAACCCCAGCAAGAGGCCGCCAACTCACCCGCCACCTACCGCGCGTACCCCACGCCGCGCCCCGCTTCGGCGTACACCATCAAGCATCCGGCGTGGGCGGCGCACGCGAGCATTTACGAGGTCAATATCCGGCAATACACGCCGGAGGGGACGTTTCGGGCGTTCGAGGCGCACTTGCCGCGCTTGCAGCAAATGGGCGTAGGCATTCTGTGGCTGATGCCGATTCACCCGATTGGGCAGGAAAAGCGGAAGGGTACGCTGGGGTCGTACTATTCGGTGCGGGATTTTCGGGCGGTGAACCCCGATATGGGCACCCTCGCCGACTTACAGCACCTCACGGCCGAAGCCCACCAGCGCGGGATGCACGTAATCCTCGATTGGGTGGCGAACCACACTGCCTGGGATAACCCGCTCGTACAGCAGCACCCCGACTGGTACACCCGCGACGCTAAAGGGCAGCTCGTGCCGCCCGTGGCCGATTGGCAGGATGTCGTTGATCTGGACTACTCGAAACCCGAATTGCGCGCCTGGATGACCGAATCGATGGCCTACTGGGTGCGCGAGGCCGATATCGACGGCTACCGCTGCGATGTGGCGGGCCTCGTACCCACCGAGTTTTGGAACGATACCCGCGCCGCCCTCGACCAGATTAAACCCGTCTTCATGCTCGCCGAGTGGGATGAGCTGCACCATCCGCCGTTCGTCGATAGCGCCCACTGGAACCCCGATACGCGGCTGCTCGAACGGGCGTTTGATGCGACGTATGCGCTGAATCTGTTGGGTCGACTGGATTCAGTTGGGCAAACAGGGCCATTTGCCACGCTTGACAATTATCAGGCGTTGAAAAGCCGGGTGTACCCGCAAAATATTTCGCTGATGAATTTCACCTCCTCGCACGATGTGAACTCGTGGGAAGGTAGTGAATTTGAACGCTACGGCAACAGAGACCGGGCCCTTAAAATGGCAGCACTCGCAATGCTGTTGCCGGGAGTCCCAATGGTGTATTCAGGACAGGAGGTAGGACTCAAAAAACGCCTCTCATTTTTTGAGAAAGACACGATTAATTGGAAGTCTCAAGAAGATAAAAATGGGCTGTTTTCAGGTTTTTATCGATTAGTACTCAATCTGAAAAAACACCATCCGGCGTTGGTAAATTGGGATTCGACCAGTCATTTTAAATCCTTAAATTCACAGCAATCCATTGAATTTAATATGTCCTCGTATGCTTTCACACGTAGTAAAGGCAAGGACGCTGTACTTGTAGCAATGAGTTGGGCTGATGCAGACCCTAGCCTTATGCCAGATTCCAGTCTCGCCGGTCAATGGCGCGATTTGTTTACGAATGAAACAATTACTATCAGCGCTGGAAAACCACTCGGAATCGGTGGCGTCTGCATATTAGTCCGTGACACAGGCAAGCTCAACTACCTGCTGCCGCCATCCCATGAATAGCTCTGCCACCACCCCCCTCCGCCACCCCGCCTGGGCTACGCACGCCAGTATCTACTGCGTAAACGTGCGCCAGTTCACGCCCGAAGGCACGTTGCGCGCCTTTGCGGCGCACCTGCCGCGCCTGGCCGCGATGGGCGTCGGTATCGTGTGGCTGCTGCCGATTCACCCCATCGGCGAGGTGAACCGGAAGGGCACGCTCGGTTCGTATTACGCCGTGCGCGACTACCGCGCCGTAAGCCCCGAATTCGGCTCGCTGGCCGATCTGCGCGCCGTGGTGGCCGAAACCCACCGCCTCGGGATGCGTCTGATCCTCGATTGGGTGGCGAACCATTCGGCCTGGGACAACCCGCTCGTGGAGCAGCACCCCGACTGGTACCGCCGCGATGCCACCGGCCACCCCGTGCCGCCCTTCCCCGACTGGACCGACGTGATCGCCTTCGACTACACCCAGCCCGCCCTGCGCACCTGGATGACTGACTCGATGGCCTACTGGCTCCGCGAAGCCGACATCGACGGCTTCCGCTGCGACGTAGCCGGGATGGTGCCGACCGATTTCTGGGACGATACCCGTGCCGCCCTCGACGCTATCAAGCCCGCCGACGGCCTCTTTATGCTCTCGGAATGGGACGACCTCTTCGACCCCGTGCTGCGCACCGTCGGCGTGCCCACCGGGCAGCTTCGGCGGGCCTTCGATACTCAATACGCCTTCCGGCTGCACTGGCTCTTCGATGAAATAGCCGCCGGCGAGCAGCCCACCGCCGCCCTCGACGCCTACCGCGCCCTCGAACGGGCCGCGCACCCGGCGGGCGTCAGCCTCATGAATTTCACCACCTCGCACGACGTAAACTCGTGGGAGGGCTCGGAGTACGAGCGCCTCGGTGCCAACGCGCTGCCGCTGGCCGTGCTGGCGGCGCTGCTGCCGGGCATCCCGATGGTGTACGGCGGCCAGGAAGCGGCCGTGCGCCACCGAATCGCGTTTTTCGAGCGCGACCCGATTGCGTGGCACCACTATCCGCTCGCCGATTTCTACACCTGCCTCCTCACGCTTCATAAGACGCACCCGGCGCTGGCCAATTTCGATGCATCGGGCACGTTCAGCCGGTTGCCGTCGGGCGCGGGCACCTACGCGTTCAGCCGTCATAAAGGCCGCGCGGCGGTGCTGGTGGCCATCAATCTGACGCCCGAACCGCAGGCCATTCCGGTGCCGCCCGCCGCTGCCGGCGCGTGGCACGATGCGTTCGCGCCCGACCAGCCGCGCGCCCTCGCCGAGGCGCCGCTGCTGGTGCCGCCGCACGGCTGGGCGGTGTTGTGGCGGTGAGCGCGTTACGTATCCGTTTGCGCGCCCGCCTCCGCGAGTGGCTCCGCCGCTACGGCCCGGCCGAGTTGCTCTCCATCGGGGCCACGCTGGGCGGGGTAGGGGTGGCGCACGCGAGTGGCGCGAGTGGCGTGCAAACGGCACTCGTGGGTACGTGGGCGGGCAACGTCGCCTATTTCGGCTGGATTCTGGTGGCGGATATTCGTCGCACCCGGCGCGCGTTGCGGGCCGCCGGGCAGCCGTATGCCGGGCGGGCGCTGGGGCGCAACCTGCGGGCGCTCGCCATCGAGTTCGGCCCGGCCGAAGTCCTCGATTCGTTCCTCGTGCGTCCCGCGCTCATGTACTGGCTGCCGTTGGCGATGGGCTCGGTAGGGTGGGGGAGCCTGGCAGCGAAATTCGCCGCCGACATCACATTCTACGTACCCGCCATCCTGAGTTACGAGCTGAGCAAGCGCGGGCGGCCTGTGTAAAGGCTGTAGCGCGGACTTCAGTCCGCAGTTTGACAGAACAACCAGTACCCGTAGCCAGTAAACTGCGGACTGAAGTCCGCATTACAATCTTCCCATGCCCGAACCCATCATTCCCTTCGACTGGCAGCGGCTGCTGTTCTCCGATACCGCGCCGCCCTCCTTCCTATGGGAGGTGGTGGCGCGGTGCGTCTTCACGTACCTCTGCATTTTGGTCGCCCTCCGGATTACGGGGCGGCGGCAGGTCAAGCAGTTGTCGATGTTCGAGCTGAGTATCGTGCTGGGTCTCGGCTCGGTAGCCGGCGATACGATGTTTAGCCCTGACGTGCCGCTCAGTCACGCGGCCGTGACGTTCGCCGTGGTGATGGCCCTGTACCTGCTCTTCAACCACCTGACCGAGTGGTTTCCGAAGTTCAGCGATTGGCTCGAAGGCAAGCCCGTGCTGCTCGTGCAGGATGGCCAGATCGAAGTCGCCTCGTTCGACAAGCAGAACCTCACGCACAAAGAGCTGTTCGGCGAACTGCGACAGTTGCATATCGAGCAGTTGGGGCAGGTGCGGCGCTGCTACATCGAAGCCACCGGCAACATGAGCGTCTTCTTTTATGCCGAAGATGAACCCGTGCGCCCCGGCCTCCCCCTCTTCCCCGAGGGCTTGGCCGAAGCCACCAACCAGCTCAAAACCGCCGGACCGCATGCCTGCTGCCATTGCGGCCATCCGCAGGAGCTACCCGCCGGCCCCGCGCCCACGTGCCCGCGCTGCGGCGAAAGCGACCAGTGGCTGCCCGTGAGCCGCGCGCGGCGGGTGGGGTGAGGGTGTTGCGGGCGAGTAGCAACGCTTAGAGTCTGCAAATTTCAACTTTTCCTTCGGGGTTCTACTGAATGACGAGATCGGTAAACTGGCCTTGCGTAATAATCTTACTACCCATAGCCGGCGTACCCGGAAATGGCACCATCGTAGCGGTGAAGGTGCCTGACATTTTCTTGTTCACTGCGTCATAGGCTGTTACTCGCACGCTCCCGGTGCTGCCATTGAACCCTGTGGCCGCCATCCAGGCCGAGCCACCAGTAATCGCGTAGTTGAATATGGGATTAGTAATGGTGGTCGGGGCAGTTATGCCACCAATCTGGATAATCAGCGACTGTGTAGTACCGGCCTGTCCGGCGCTGATTACCAAGTCGGTACCGACGCGCGACGCGAGCGCGGCAGTGGGCGTCACAACGGTGCCGTCAAGCTTATAGGAAAAGTTAGCGTTGATGGGGTTCGGAGCGGGGGCCGGGTCTTGCGCCTTTGATTTTTTGCAAGCACTGGTAAATAGAACCGTCGTGCCGAAGGCAACGAGCAACGAATAGCGGCAAATATGTTTCATGGCGCTAAGGTATGCTGCCGCTTTCTGTATTTTTATCTCTCTCATGAAATAACGCGATTTAATACTTGTTGAATCCTATCTAAAGGCCACGGCGTGTCAGTAAAAGTATCCCTTATCTCGCGTAAACTTAGATGCAAAAAGAACGCCCCGGCAGCACAAATTGCTGCCGGGGCGTAGGTTAAAAAACGAATAAATGAAAAAGCTACTGAATCGTCACGTTGGTGAACGTTCCTGCTGATATGACCTTATTCGTCGTGGCTGTGTTGCCGATAAATGGGAATAGGGTGCCGGAGAATGTACCGGAAATTTTCTTGGCCGTGGCGTCGTAGGCCGTCACATTCACTGTGGCGGTACCGCCCAGCGCGTTCGACCACGCAACCGAGTTTTCTGAGTAACTGATCGTAGGCGCACTAATTACGCCCGTGCCCGTTACGCTCCCGAGACTAATGGAGAGCTGGGGGGTAGTAGCAGCCCCCCCGCTAGTGATCGACGTTACACCAAATTGTTGGCCGCCGGCAACGACGGTAGGAGTAACCGTCGTGGTACCTACTTTATACGACATGCTCGCCGCCGCAGGAGTAGGGGTTGGGTTGTCTGTCTTGTCTTTTTTACAAGCAGTAGTAAGAAGAGTCGCCGCGCAGAGCGCTGCAAGCAGGGTTGGTTTGAGGGAGTAGTTCATTAAAACCAAAAGTACAACCGGAAATTATGTTGACTCCAAATTTATTATTTTTTATTTTCGCCGATGGGTTTGTGATTGGCAGGAGGCGCGCTTAGTTCCTGCCTCCGCACCCGACCTTTGCCCGCGTGAACCCCCCCACTCCCCTCCCCACCCTCGTCATCGATTTCGATTCGACGTTCTGCCGCCTCGAAGCCCTCGATGAACTCGCCGCCCTTGCCCTCGCCGACCAACCCGACGGCCCCGCGCGGCTCGCCGAAATCCGCCATTTGACGGAACTGGCCATGGCCGGCGAGTTGGCCTTCGGCGAAGCCCTGCGCCGCCGCGTGGCGCTGCTGGGCGCGCACCGGCGGCATCTGGCGCCGCTGGTGGCGCATTTGCAGGCCAACATCAGCGAGAGCATCGAGCGCAACAAAACGTTCTTTACCCGCTTCGCCGACCGCGTGCGCATCGTGAGCAGTGGCTTCCGCGAAATCATCGAGCCGGTGGTGGCCGACTTCGGCATTCCGCCCGAAAACGTGTTCGCCAACCAGTTTACGTATGATGCGGGCGGCGCCATCACCGGTTTCGACGACGCCAACCCCCTCGCCCACGACCGGGGCAAAATCAACCTCCTCCGCGCGCTCGACTTGCCCGGCGATGTGTACGTATTGGGCGATGGCTGGACCGATTACGAAATCCGCCAGGCCGGCCTCGCCGACCGTTTCTACGCCTACACCGAAAACGTGGAGCGCCCGCGCGTGGTCGAAGCCGCCGACGCCGTGCTGCCGTCGTTCGACGAATTTCTGTACCAACAAAAACTTCCGATGACCTTATCGTACCCCAAATCGCGCCTCCGCGTACTGCTCCTCGAAAACATCCATCCCGAAGCCGAGCGGTTGTTCCGCGAGCAGGGTTTTCCGGTGGAAACCGTGAAAGGCGCGCTCTCCGAAGATGAATTGGTGGAACGCATCAAGGGCGTGAGCATCCTCGGTATCCGCTCGAAAACGCTGGTCACGGAGCGCGTACTCGATGCTGCCGATCGCCTGCTCGCGGTCGGCGCGTTCTGCATCGGCACCAATCAGATCGATTTGGCCGCGTGCCTCACGCGCGGCATTGCGGCGTTCAACGCGCCGTTTTCCAACACGCGTTCGGTCGTGGAATTGGCCGTGGGGCAGCTCATCGTGCTGGCGCGGCGCATTCCGTACCTCAACCCCAAGATGCACCGCGGCGAGTGGGATAAATCGGCCGGCGGCGCCTTCGAGGTGCGCGGCAAGACGCTCGGCATCGTCGGGTACGGCAACATCGGCTCGCAGCTTTCGGTGGTGGCCGAGGCCATCGGGATGCGCGTCGTGTTCTACGACATCGCCGAAAAACTCATCCTCGGCAACGCCACGCGGGCTTTTTCGCTGAAGGAGCTACTGGCCACCGCCGACATCGTCACGCTCCACGTCGATGGCCGCACCGAGAACACGCACCTCATCGGGGCGCCCGAACTGGCGCTGATGAAGCCCGGCGCGCTGCTGCTCAACCTCTCGCGCGGCCACATCGTCGATCTCGACGCCCTCGCGGCGAGCATCCAAAGCGGCCACCTCGGCGGCGCCTCGCTCGACGTATTCCCCTACGAGCCGAAAACCAACGACGAGCCGTTCGAGTCGCCGTTGCGCGGCCTACCCAACGTGCTGCTCACGCCGCACATCGGCGGTTCCACGGCCGAGGCGCAGCGCAATATCGGCCAATTCGTGCCGGGCCGCATCCTCGATTACATCAACACGGGCAACACGCAACAGTCGGTCAATTTTCCGATTGTGCAGCTCCCGACGTTTCAGAATGCGCACCGGCTGCTGCACATTCACGCCAACGTGCCGGGCATTCTGGCCAAAATCAACCAGATTCTCGCCTCGCACCAGATCAACATCGTCGGGCAGTACCTCAAAACCAACGAAACCATCGGCTACGTCATCACCGATGTCGAAGCCGAGTACTCCAAGGAACTGACCGACGAATTGCGCGACATTCCGCAGACCATTAGGTTTCGGGTGTTGTATTAACACTACTTTCTTAAATTTATGATCTCTTCTTCTGATTCGTTATCTGATTCTGAGTTGATAGATTCGATTTACCAGAAAGCGTGTGACATCGAGCTTGAAGGGCTGGTTATTGATGATTTATCTCCCGAACAGCGCCAAGCATTGAGAAATGTCTTCGTCATCATTGTCCTAGAGTCGCAGGTTAATAATGGAGGTTTCGATCAATATTTTTTTAACACGAAGAGCGAATACGAAGAAGATACGCGAAGGGCGCTACGTATCGTTGGTGCAGTACAGCATCTTAATTTATTCGATCAAATGATCAAATTGAATCGCACGTCTGGTCTTCGTCTATTGATAGCGCGTACCGTATTGCGCAAGTGGTCGCGGTGGGAAGCAGAATTCTATGACTTGCCGTCTCTGTACTCGTATGTTGCCAAGTATATAAGGGATAATCCCCAGTTTTTCCAATGACCACCCGCCACGAACTCCACGCCGCCCTGCTCGCCCTCAAACCCGAACTAGCTGCCCGCTTCCACGTAACGCGGCTGGGCTACTTCGGCTCCTTTGCCGCTGACCAAGCCCGGCCCGACAGCGACGTGGACATTCTGGCCGAGTTCAGTCAAACGCCCGGCTGGGAGTTTTTTGAGTTGGAAGAAATGCTGGAAATCGCCTTGAGTCGGCGCGTAGATTTGGTGACACCGCAAGCCTTGAAAGCTCAATTGCTCGAGCAAATTCTGGCGCAGGTTCGTTACGTATGAGTTGGTCTGGGCGCTCGCATCTGCTATATGTGGAAGACATGCGCGACGCCATGATGCGGACGTTGCGCTACTGCCACGGGCTAACTATCTATCCGAAAACTTGCGTCAGATATGAGGCGGTGATCGACGCGGAACGACTCGCAGCCGACCCGCCTACTCTCTTGTAATTGGCTGTAGCGAGTAGGCTTGCCCCACCCCAACTGGCCGTAAAGCAAAGCGCCCGTCGGAATTTACTTCCGACAGGCGCAGGGAACGTGAGCGGGCTATACGCTTACTTCGCCACCTTCACCAACTCCAAATCAAACGTCAAGTCGGCATTGGGAGGGATACGGTAGGCGTTTTGGCCTTCTTCGGCCGTATCGTCGGGTTGCCCGACGGGGCCGTAGCCGAGCTGCGCGGGCAGTACGCACGTCACGCGCTGACCGACGCGCATGAGCGCCACCATCTCATCCATCCCCGGAATGACCTGCTGCGCCCCGACCGTGAACTTGAGCGGCTTGCCCGTGAGGCTCGACGTATCAAATATCTTCCCGTCGGCGAGGCGACCGGTGTAGTGAATCCAGACTTTCTGGCCGGCGGCGGGGCGCTCGCCGGTACCGGCCTGGGTCGTCCAGTAGCGCACGCCGCTTTTGAGGCGGATGGTATCGACGGGGCCGAGCGGTGCCGGGTTCAGCGGCGTGGGGTTGAGCTGCGCGTGCGCCGCCGGAGCAGCGGCCAATAGCGCCACCAGCAAAGCGGCTGAACCAAGAGAGCGAAAGCAAGGGCGCACGGTAGGCGGCAGTAACGTGAGTTTCATATACGAGCGCCGGGCAACAATCCGGCCGCCAAAGATAGAATTTCGGCGGCGCGCGGGTTGGTGGTTCCCAACCTGGATTACAATACGTTTTCCAGCTTCATATAGAAGATGAGGACTGAGTTGGGCGGAATGCCGCTGGTGCCTCGCGGGCCATACCCGAGATGCGACGGGATGATGACGCGCCAGCGGTCGCCTTTGCGCATGAGCGCGGCCACTTCATCCCAACCGGAAATTACCTGACCGCGACCTACCTCAAATTCTAAGGGTCGGCCAAGCGTATAAGACGAATCGAACTGGCGCCCATCGCTCGTGCCGTCCAGTAGTTTTCCGTAATAGTTGATCACCGCCTTTTTTCCGTTGACGGCCTGTGGCGCGGTAGCGGCTGCCGAATCGATTTTGACGTAATACAGCCCTGATGCGGTGCGGATAGCTCGCAGGTTTTGCGCCGCCACATAAGCGCTGATCCGGTCTTCATCGACCTTTTTTTGCGCCTCGATCTGCTCTTTGGTGGCTGCCGTCGAGGTTTCTTCCTCTTTGCAGCCCCCGGCACCGGTAAGGGTAATCAACAGGCCAAGCAGCCAACCGGCCGAGCGCAGGGAAAAACGGAAGTAGGAGGGAAGAGCAGGCATTTGGGAAGGGGAGATGATTGACAGAAATTAATTTAATGCAAGAATCAATTAATTTGCCCTTGCGAGGAAGAGGTTTGGAGTTTACCCCGAGCGAAGCGCGGGGGACGACGTGGCAATCCGCGTCTGCCTAGAGTAGTTGTGCCGCCGTGCCGAGCAAACTTTTGTCATTGCTTCGTCGCAAAGCCTCCTCGCAATGACAAAAGTTTGGGACGGTGTTCTTTACAATCAATAAGTGCGCGTAACGCCAGCCTTGGGCGTACCCAGCGACATTACGCGCACTTATTGAATTAGTGACGAGTGAATGACGAGTGGTCATTCACTCGTCATTCACTCGTCACTACTCTAGCGCATCTGCGACATATCGGGCATTGGCGGCATATCCGGATTAGCTTGAGCCTTCGGTGCTTCTTTGATGTCCATCAATTCCATCTCGAAACGCAGGGGGGCGTTGGCGGGGATGCGGGGAGGTGAGCCGCGCAGGCCGTAGCCCAACGAGCTAGGAATGAGAACGGTAGCCTTCGCACCTTTCGAGAGCATCGAAACACCCTGATCCCAGCCGGGAATCACGCCGCCCGTGCCGAAGCCGTACTCAAACGGGGTTTCCTTGCCATCGCGCAGCGACGCGTCGAACTCCTTGCCGTCGAGCAGTGTGCCGCGATAGCGTACCGAAACTTGCTGGCCGGGAGTAGGCTTGGGGCCGGTGCCGGGTTGCGTGATGAGGACGTACACGCCGGTCGGGGTTTTTTCGGCAGCAGCCAATTCCGGGTGCGTTTTCACGTACTCGGCGAGGGTGGTGGCGTCTTTTTCATCCTGCCGCTTGCCGGCAACGGTTTGCAGTTCCTGCATCCGGGCTTGAGCGGCGGCCATCGGCAGCACTTCGTTGGCGCGCAAACGCAGCGTCACGAACGAGCCTTTAGGCAGGAAAGGAGGACGGGCCTGCGGCGGCATCTTCTTGAAAATCGAATCGGTCGGCAGACGGAACACGCCCGAATCGCCGGCGGCCAGCATCCGCATCGGCTCCTCGATGAGCGTCACGGGCTGTTGCGGATTCATCATGTACGGCTGCGGCAGACCGGTATCGAAGGTGTTTTGAATGACCGAATCTTTGCCGTTGAGCGCGATTTGCTCCAGCAGCATCACTTTGCCGGCGCGCAACACTTTGGTAGTGTCGGTTTTGGCAAGCTCGTCGGCTGTGATCGATTGCCACTTGCCCGCCTTGTCTTTGCGGAACAAGCGGTACTCGACCCCCGACTTGGTTTTGAGAAATTCGCCGGAAGCACCGCCGCCGGTTTTATTGCAGCCTGCCAGCACACCGGCAAACGCGAGCGCCGCCAAAGCAGACGCGGAAAGAGCGCGAAAACGCATCAGATAAAAAAATGACCACGCACGGCGGCGGGTCGGGTGAAAACTTTTGAATTATGATGAGCAGATGTTATTAATGAATATGACGATTAGCGTACCTACTCATCTACTCATCTACTCATCTGCTCATCCAGCTACAACCGCATCGGTCAGCGCCTCGGCGTACTGCGGTAACAGGCCGATTAGTTTCTCGACGGTAAATGGAAGGGAGGCGTACGAAATGCCCCCGGCGGCATTGCGGTGGCCGCCGCCGTTGAAATGGTTGCGCGAGAAGTCATTGACCGAAAAATCGCCGACCGACCGGAACGAGATTTTTACCACCGGCCCGCGTTCGACGAACAGCACGGCCAGGCGGATGCCTTCGATGGAAAGCGCGAAATTGACGAGCCCTTCAGTGTCGCCGGTTTTGGAGTCGTAGGCGCGCAGCTCGTCGGCGGTGATGGCGATGTAGGCCGTGTTGAACTCGCGCAGCACCGTGAGTTTATCCTTCAGCACGAACCCGAGGAATCGCAGCCGCAGCTCCGACGATGAATCGTAGACGCGCCGATGCACCGCGCTGGTATTGACGCCGATACCGAGCAAATCGGCCGTAATCA
The DNA here is from genome assembly GCA_031425525.1 of Hymenobacteraceae bacterium. GTDB lineage: Bacteria > Bacteroidota > Bacteroidia > Cytophagales > Hymenobacteraceae > JANNMJ01. Next base: position 81,777 of record JANPJM010000069.1, read on the forward strand.
AATGCACATTGCGCGACGTGCTAGGGTGCCGAAACGAACCCGTATCGGTCATGATACCCGCGTACAAGCACTCGCCGATGGCGGGCGTGATGAGGGCTTCGTCGCCGAGCGCGCGAATCAACTCAAACACTAGCTCGCAGGTAGCGGCGGCCTCCGGGTGGCTGAAAGTGATGTTGGCGAACGTGTCGGGCAGCAGATGATGATCGACGAGTACCTTCTGGCCGGGGGCGGCGCCCACCATCGGCCCCAACTCGTTGATGCGCGAGAGCGTATTGAAATCGAGGCAAAAGATGATTTCCGCCGCCGTAATCAAGCGGCGCACGAGGGCGTCGTTGGTCTTCGGGTCGAAAATCACCACATCTTCCTGCCCGGTCATCCAGTTCAGGAAGGCAGGGTAATCGGTGGGCGTGATGACCGTGACGCGGTGGCCGCGCTGGCGCAGGTAGCCCGCCCACCCCAGCGACGAGCCGAGGGCGTCGGCGTCGGGCTTGTGGTGCGTGGTGATGACGATTTCTTTCGGCGAAGCGAGTAGCGCGCGCAGGGCGGCAAGGTCAGTGGGATTCAGATCCACGAAGAGCGGGATGAAGCGAAAAATTGACCGGCGCCGTGGCTGCCCCAAAGGGCGGCGAAACGCGGGTTCCGGGCTGGGGCAAACACGTAGCCCAGGGCGCAAAATTCCGACAGAAAATGCGTTCGTGCCGCGCCCCCACTTTGGTGCCGCCGCCGGTGCCCCCGCGCGGGCCGTAGCTTTGCGCGTAAATCAACCCCAAAACAGTCCAGAATGACGACCAATCGCACGTTCACGATGATTAAGCCCGATGCTACGCAGGATGGGCACATCGGCGGGATCACGCAGATGATCGAAGCCGCCGGCTTCCGCATCGTGGCCCTGAAGCTCACGCGCCTGACCGAGGAGCGCGCGGGCGCTTTCTACGAAGTCCACAAAGAGCGCGGCTTTTACGCCGATCTGGTGCGCTACATGTCGAGCGGCCCTATCGTGGCGATGATTCTTGAAAAAGAAAACGCCGTGGCCGATTTCCGCAGGCTCATCGGCGCTACCAACCCCGCCAACGCCGAGGAAGGCACGATCCGCAAGAAATACGCGCGCTCGATTGAGGCCAACGCCGTTCACGGCTCCGATTCCGATGAAAACGCCCGCATCGAAGGCGATTTCTTCTTCGGAGAGAATGAGCGCATTGCGTAAGTTTTGAGTCTCAGGTTTTGAGTCTCGAGTTATTAAATCCGACTCAGTACTTTAACAATAAAAAGGCCCGTTGGTACTACCAGCGGGCCTTTTTGCTGACCGATGAGTTGCGAAGCTATCTATATCAGACACATGCCGACGACGGCACACCAGTTAAATCGAAACTCGAAACTAAGCCTTTGGCAAAGTCAAAACCTGACCGGGCTGAATCATATCCGGGTTGGCGCCGATGAGGGTTTTGTTGGCTTCGTACACCTGTTTCCACTTCATAGCGTCGCCATAATGGGCTTTCGCGATTTTGGAGAGCGAATCGCCGCCTTTCACGGTGTAGGTATCGCCGGCGGGGGCCGCTGGGGCGGTGGGCTTGGCGGGCTCGGTTTTCAGGAAATCGGGCGTACCGGCGGCGGGCTTGGCGGGTTGAGCGGCAGGTTTCTGCTCGCCCTTTTGGAAGAAATCAAAAAGTCCCATGGTGGAGTATCCGGGGTTTGGGGTAAATAGTTGGGAAAAACTGCGCTCATCAACTTAGCGACCCTCGCCGCGCGCAGCGAAGGCGCCGACGACGAAACCTCGAATAATCCGGTTAAACGGCGGGGTTGGCGCGGCGGCCCATTTACGAGGCAGCCCGCGTAAAAGTTGAGGAACGTAGCGTTAAGCTCCTGCTTGGCGCGCGGCGGCTGGGCCACGTAACGTCCAACTCCTGCTTGGCGCCGCACGCCGCCGAGTGTCAGTTGCCAAGCAGGAGCTGGGCGTTACGTTACTGGGCTGGCAACCACTCGGCGAGCGTGCCGTTGTGGCAGTTGCTACCCCCGGCGTGCAGTTCTGCGCCGTTTTTGTTGTTTTGCCCCACGATGTGGTTTTTGCTGACGCTGCTCCTTTTTTCCTTGGCCGTGCGTTACGGCTTGCCGTTGCTGCTGCGCTGGGTGGTGGGCCGCGTGATGCGCCAAGCCACTAGCGGCGCCGGTTTTGGCGGCCCTACGGCGGCGGCCGGCGGTACCGGCCCGCGCCCCGCCGCCCCGCCCGACGGCCGCGTGCGCGTGGCCTACGTGCCACCGAAAGCCAAGCGCCAGCCGCGCGCCGGGGGCTACGTGGGGGGCGAGTACGTGGAATTTGAAGACGTACGGTAAATGCGTGCGGGCCGAATTGGCCGAACCGGCCGCCTAAACCCGTAATCTTGCGAGATGACCCCCCGCCGACCGCCGTTTGCCGACTACCCGACCATCACTACGGCGCGCCTGCTGTTGCGCCCGCTGACGGCGGCCGATGTCCCGCAAATCTTCCCGATTTCCTTTTTTGAAGGCATCGGCGCGGTTTCGCTCGCCGAAGCGCACGAAATGCAGGTGCGCATCCGAGCCGAATACGCCGCCGGCACACTGCTGCACTGGGGTTACGCCCTTGCTCACGACCCGACGGTGGTGGTCGGCACCGGCGGGTTCTATCGGGGGTTTGCCCACGATGTGGGCGAAATCGGCTACGTGTTGCTGCCCGAATACCGGGGGCAAGGCTACGCCACCGAGGCTGCCCGTGCGATGGTGCAGTTTGGGTTCGACACGCTCGGGTTGCGCCAGGTGGCGGCTCTCACCGATCCGCTGAATGCCACTTCCGGCGATGTGTTGCGGCGGGCGGGCTTCCGGGAGGTGCCGACGGAGCGCCCGTCGGAATCGCGGAAATTTGTGTTCGACGCGCCGGGTGGGATTGGGTGATGGATTGGGTAAGGTGCTGAGACGGCCCCGCTGCCGTTTTGTGCGGAACTTTGCCCGCGTATGACGACCCTCCCGCCCGTCGGCTCTGCCGCCTTACCTCTTGCACCCGCTTCGGCGGGTGCCGCCTTTTCCTTCCGCCGCGACGCGCTGCCGCACTTACTCGCCATCAGTGGGCTGCTGTTGCTGGTGATTCTCTATTTCTCGCCGGTCTTTTTCGACGGTAAAACGCTGGTGCAGGGCGACTCCCTCCAGTTCCAGGGCGGGGCGCGCGAAATCGTCAATTGGGAAAAACAGACCGGTCACGCGCCGCTTTGGACGAACACGATGTTCGGCGGAATGCCGTCGTACCTGATTCTGACGCACTACCCCGGCGATTTTTCACAGTACCTCACCAACCTTTTCACCCTGGGGCTGCCCACGGCGGCGAGCAACGTGTTTTGCGCGCTGGTGTGCGGCTACCTGCTGTTCGTGAGTCTGGGCCTGCGCTGGTGGCTGGCGCTGGGCGGCGCGGTGGCGCTCGGGTTTTCGTCGTATAACCTGATGATTCTGGAGGCCGGGCACAACACCAAATCCTTCGCCATTGCCTACGCGCCGCTGGTGCTGGGCGGCGTATTGGTGGCGTTTCGGCGGAACCGCTGGCTGGGAGCGGCGCTGCTGGCACTCGGCCTCACGCTGAACGTGCGCTCCAACCATTTGCAGATCACGTTTTATCTGGCGCTGTTGCTGGGTATTTTTGGGGTGATCGAGCTGGTGGGCGCCGCCCGCGAAAAGCGGCTGGGTGCGTTTGTCAGTACGGTGGCGCTGCTGGCGGTGGCGGCGCTGGTGGCGGTGGGCGTCAGTTTTGGGCGACTCTACACCACGGCGGCCTACACCAAATATTCCATCAGAGGAAAAAGCGAGCTGACGACGGCCGCGCCCACCGCACCCGGTCAGGCACCCGCTGCCGCACCCGCCGAAGCGGGCTCCGGCCTCGACCGTGACTACGCGTTCGGCTGGAGCTACGGGATTGGGGAGACGATTACCCTGCTGGTACCCGATTTCTACGGCGGCGGCAGCACCCACGCCTTGGGCAAAACCAGCGCTGTGGCGCAGCTCATCGGCCCGGAGCAGGCCGAGCGGATGCCCGTGTATTGGGGCGACCAACCCTTCACCAGCGGCCCGGTGTACGTGGGGGCGGTGGTGTGCTTCCTGTTCGTGTTGGGGTTGTTCGTGGTTGAGCGGCGCATTGCGCTGTGGCTGTTGCTGGGCAGTTTGCTGGGGATGATGCTGGCGTGGGGGAAGAATTTTGAGGCGCTCAACTACTTCCTGTTCGACTATTTCCCCGGTTACAATAAGTTTCGGGCGGTCTCGATGGCGCTCGTCATTCCGCAGCTTGCCATGCCGTTGCTCGGCTTGTTGGCCGCGTGGCGCCTCCTGACCGCCCCCGCCGAGCGCGTGGCCGCCGGGCCGGTTTCGGTGCTGACCCCGGCAGGCGGCACGCCCCCGACGGTGGTGGTGGCGGAAATCCCGTCGTCGGTTTTCGGTGGATTGTTACCCGCCGCCAACCGGATGCAAGCCCTGCTCCGGGCGCTGTACGTAACGGCCGGTTTGCTTGGCTTGGCGTTCGTGGCGGCGCTGATGGCGGATACGTCGGCAACGGCCGATGCCCAGATTTTGAACCAGGCGCAGGATGCCGCTGGTCGGCAGCAAATGCAGCAAATCGTGAATGCCCTGCGCGATGACCGGGGCGCGCTGGCCCGCGCCGATGTGCTGCGGTCGCTGTTTTTCGTGCTGGCGGCGGCCGGGCTGTTGTGGGCGATGCTGAAAAACAAGCTCACCGCCACCGTGGCGGGCTTGAGCCTGAGCGTGTTGCTCCTCGCCGACCTCTGGCTCGTAGATAAGCGGTATGTAAATGATGCCGATTTCCGCCAGAACGTGGCGCAGGAGAATTTTCAGCCCGGCCCCGCCGACCAGCAGATTCTGCAAGACAAGGATTATTACCGCGTGTTGAACCTGCAAAACCCGTTCAACGACGCTCGCACGAGCTATTTCCACTTCTCGGTCGGTGGCTACCACGGCGCCAAGCTGCGGCGGTTTCAGGATTTGGTTGAGCGCCAGTTTTCGGGCGCCAACTTCAGCCGCATCATCGGGATGCTCAACACGCGCTACGTGATTCAAGACCCGAATCAGGCCCCGCAGCGTAACCCGTCGGCCCTCGGCAACGCGTGGCTGGTGCGCGAAATCAAGCCTGTGCGCACGCCCGACGAGGAGATCGCCGCCCTCGGTACCCTCGACCCCGCCACGACGGCCATCGTCGATGCCGTGAAGTTTCCGGCCGTCAAAACCGGCGCCCTCGACCCCGGTGCCGGCGCCATCAGCCTGACTAAGTACGAACCCGAAAAGCTGACCTACGCCGCCAACCTGACGGCCCCGGCCACCGCCGTGTTCTCGGAAATGTACTACGCCGATGGCTGGAATGCGTACCTCGACGGCAAGCCCGCGCCGTATTTCCGCGCCAACTACGTCCTCCGCGCCATGCAGCTCCCGGCCGGGCAGCACACCGTCGAGTTCCGGTTCGAGCCAACCGAATATGCCATTGGTAATACGGTGTCGCTGATTTCGTCGGTGCTGTTGGTGGGGTTGCTGGCTGCTGCGGGGTGGCTGGGTTGGAAGCGGCGGGGTGTCGTGAGTGAGTAATGACGCGTGAGCGCGCCAACGCGGGCTATCGCGCGGGGCTCTGCCCCGTGTTGTTTCCGGGGCTCCAGCCCCGGCCCGGCGCGCGAAGAGTTTGCGTAATAAAGTCAAGTTGGGACGCCGTGTTACTCTCCCTTGCCCGGCACTTAAGTACTGGGCAAGGGAGGGCAACGCGGCGCATCTAGGCTACCGAGAACGGGCTACTGGCGGGCCAGAGGCCCGCGAATTACGACACACGGGGCAGAGCCCCGCGCGATCCGCCGCGTTGTCACTCGTCACTTCTCACTCCCCTCGCCGCCAGTCCAAATAAAATCGGCAACAGCGGCGTCAGAAAACGCGCGTCCCAGTCTTCGACCGTCAGCGCGACCATCGCGGCTTGCCCGGCCAGCAGCGCGCCCGCGAACCAGCGCGCGCCCACCGGCACGGCCCGGTTGCGGAGTCCGCGTACGGCCAGCACCCAGGCGGGCCACACCACCAGCGCCGCCAGCACGAGGTGCGACCCCGACCAAAACGGCTTCACGTAGGCCACGAACGCCAGCACTTTCGCGCCCGCCAACTGGCTGAAATACCCCGGTTGCGCCCACGCATATGCCGCCACCCGCTGCAGCTGCGGCCACTCGGCGGGCGGCAGCACGAGTGGTAAGGTCGGCTGAATGAGCCACCCCCGGTACCCGCTGATGATGGCGCCGCGCCCATACGTTTCAATCAGATGATACGTGCGCGCGGCGGCGTTGAGCAGCGGCCATGAGATGACGACGGCCCCTAAGCCGCTTAAAACCAAGCTGCTACGGCCCAACCAGCCCGCTCGGCGCCACGCCCACGCCAGCCCGGCCACGGCTGCGGCTACGGGCATTAGAAAGCCGTTGGGGCGCGCTACGGTAGCCAGCCCCAGTAGAGCCGCCGCCACCAGCCACCGCCCCACGGTCGGGCGCGGTGTGTAGGTGGCGCGTGCTAACCCCCAGCCCGCCAGCAGCACGGCGCTGCTAAAGATTGATTCGGTGAGAATGTACGCCGAAAACCGTTGCAGATCGGGCCACGCCAGCGTGAGGGCCGTAGCCAGCGCGGCCGTGCGAACGGCACCTGTAGCATCCGCAGCGCCGCCCTTCGTCAGCCAAATCACGGTATGGTAAAACGCCGCCGTCGCCACGCCATTCAACAGCACCTGCCCCACGACGGGCGCCCACAACCCGAAGCCCAGCCGTGTGAACCCGCTCAGATACAGCGCGTAGCCCACGTACCCGCCGTAGTGCGCCGGCGCCTCGGCGCCGTGCCCGTTTGCGAGCAACGCCGCGTGCCGCAGGTAGCGCACCGAATCGTAGACCTCAATGGGGCCGTGGCGCAGCGCCCACGCTTGCGCCAGCAGCCAGAGCCCGACCAGCGGCACACCCGGCCGCTCGGCCCGCCGGTGCAGCCAGGAAAGAAATTTCCGCAGGAAAAGAAAAAACGACGACAACGGCGCAGCAAAAAGCGGATGAGCCAACAAAGCTACCCGCGCCCCGCGCCGAACGAAGCGCCGCCCGTGCCGTACTTGACGCTCGATGCGCGCGCTGATTCAACTTATCCGCCGATTGCTGCCCGGTTTACTGGTAGCGGTAGTGCTTTTCTGGCTCTGGCAACGCGCTGCTCCCGGCGAAAGCTGGCTGACGCGCCTGTTCCGCCGCGACCCGCCGCGCGTCGACGTCACGCACCAAACCGTGTTGCGCGCCGTCGAAGAATTGGGCCGCTTGGAACTGGTGCGCTACCAGTTCCGCGACGTGGTGGAGTACACCGAACGTGGCCTGATGATCGATGATAAGCTCGCGCTGATTGTGGCCGGGGAAGCCGTCGGGTGCCTCGACCTACGAAAAATAAAGGCCACCGATGTGGTTTTGCGCGGCGATTCGGTGGTTGAGGTGCGGCTGCCGGCGCCGGAGCTATGCTATTACAAAGTAGATCACGCGCGCTCCAAAGTTTTCCGAAAAGACACGTTTTTCTTTTCCGATGATGCCGCGCTCGTCGATAAAGCCTACCGCGCGGCCGACAAACAGGTGCGGCGCGCGGCGCTCGCGTCAGGCATCCTCGCCCAAACCCAGCAAAACGCCGATAAGCTGCTGGTGCCGCTGCTGAGTAAGTTGAGCGGCCGGCGGGTGGTCATCGTGCAGGAGTTGCAGGTGCCGGTAGGGGAGAAGCGATGAGAGTTTCTCGTTTCTCGTTTTAATCTTTGAACGACCTGACTATAAGCGAGAAACGCGTAACGTCAAACTCGCTAAACCAAATACTGCTGGCAGCACGGCAATCAGGAACCGGCCGTCCCAATCTTCCACCGTGAAACCCACGACGAGCGCCTGCCCCACCACTACCAGCGTCAGGAAAAGCCGCGCGGGCAGCCAGACGGCTTTTGCCCGTGCGCCGCGCACCGCCAGCCAATACAATGGCCAGATACAGAGCAGTATAAGCCCGATGTGCGCCCAGGAATGATAAGGTCGGGCGTACAGAAAAAACAGACTGATTTTACCACTCAACAGCGCCAGAAAATAGGCGGGGTTGTGCCACCCAAACGCGGCCAAACGCACGGCGGGCGCCCAGTGGTCGGGCGGCAGCCACAGCGTGGTTGGGGGCGCCAGCGCCAGCACGCGCGTGCCGTAAATCAGCTCGCCGCGCGCGTACGTTTCCATCAGCGTGAACGTGAGCAGTAGCTTGTTGAGCAGCCACCAGCCGGGCACGGCCAACACCAGCGCCGCCCACGCCGCGCCGCGCCGCACGCGCGCCGCGCCGTAGCGGGCGGCCAACGCGACCAGCCCCGCTCCGCCCAGCGCCAGCGGTAGTACAAACGCGTTGGGCCGCAGCGCCGCCGTGAGCAGTGCCGCCCCGAGTGCCAGCGCCCAGGCGCGCGCCGGTTGCGCGGCAGCGCGCGCCCGCACAAGGGCCGCAAACGTGAAAATCAACCCGCTCGTCGCCAGTGATTCGGTGAGAATGAAACCGTTGAATTCCTGCGTATCGGGCCACAGCACCAGCGCGGCGGTGCCGAAAATGGCCGTCGCGCGCCGCCGGGTCAGGCGGAGAAGGGCGAAATACAACGCCACGGCTGCCAGCCCCGCCACCACCAGTTGGCCCCAAGCCGCGCCCGCCGGGCCGGTTCCAAGCCGTAGCCAAGCACTAAGCCAGAGCGGGTAACCGACGTATCGCAGGTCGTGGCCGGGGGCAAAGTACCCGCGCTCGGCAATGGCGCGGGCGTACGGCAGGTAGCGCGCCCGGCTGTCGGCCACGATATAGGGAAACCCGAAAACGTGCGCCCAGCGCCAGTTGTTGAGTACCCACCCCAGCGCGAGCAACGGGCCGTGCCAGCGGAGCAGCCACCGGAAAGCGCGGGGCTTAGCAATCATCTGAATCGGGGTCGTCGGGGGCGGCGGATGTAGGTGCGCCGAGGGCGGCCAGCGCCTGCTCGGCGGCGTCGCGCGCTAAATCCGATTCATACCCTTTGCTGGCGAGGTACGTGAGAATTTTGGCCTTCCGTTTCATCGGGTGCGGCTCGGTGCGTACGGCGTGGGCTTTCTTGACGGCCAACGCGAGCAGGTTTTCCCAGTACTGGTCGGGGTCGATTTCGCTCATCCCCGCGCGGATGCAGTAGTCGGAGAGCTTTTGCTCGCGCAGCCCTTGCAGCAGCATGCGGCGGCCCCAGCGACGCGCGGCGTACTTGCCGCGCACGTAAGAGCGGGCATAGCGCTCTTCGTCCACGAACTTCTGCGTGACCATCTCAGCCACCAGTTCCTCAATTTCGTCGGGTTCCAACTCCCACTCGCGGGCTTTTTCGCGCACTTGGTTCTGGGTGCGCTCCTGATAGGCGCAGTAGGCGGCCGCCTTGACGAGGGCTTGTTTGTAGGTCATGGATGTGAGTAGGAGCGGGTTATCGAGCCGCAAGTTCGGCCCCTTAGGTCTTTCCGCCGCTGCCCGTAGCCGCGCCTTGGCTTCTTTGTGAAACGAATGCAAAGCCCAAGTCGGTACTTTGCCATTATGGCCTTCGACCCCGCCACCGGCATCTTCACCCTCGATTCGGGTCTGCTCCTCGGCCCCACGCTTACCCGCGCGGCTTTTCTGGCCTCGCCGGAGGGGCAGGAGGCCGGAAATGGCTGCCGCGACTACCATTTCACCACCGCTGGAGGCACAATAGGAATGAATATCTTTTTCGGTACCCCCAACCTCCGTGACTATGTAGCCGCCCACGATGACCGGCTCACCTCGGTCGGTTTCGCGGCCACCGGCCCGCCGCACCCTACCTCTTGGGAGGAGTTTACGCCGCAGAAAGAGCTAATGCGCGCTGCCGCCGGTCGGGCGTGGCTAGCCGCTCAAGGCGTCAAGCTTGAAGCAGACGGCCGCCAACTCACGTATCCGTGGGGCACTGTGGGGTCGTACTACGACCATCACAACCTCGGCTATTCACTGACTCTGCACTATGCGCGCGATTGCCGAAGTTTCGAGTTTTGAGTAATCACTCCCAACTCGAAACCCAACACTTCAAACTAATAATCCCGCCAGCGTCGCACTCAGATAACTCGCCAACGTGCCGCAGATCAGGGCTTTGAAGCCTAATCTTGCCAAGTCGCCGCGTCGGCTGGGGGCCAATTCGCCGATGCCGCCCACCTGAATGGCGATGGACGAGAAATTGGCGAACCCGCAGAGCGCAAATGTCACGATGGTCAGCCCCTTCGGCGAGAGTGCGTTGGGGCCTTTTTGGAGGGTCGTGAGGTCGAGATACGCCACGAACTCGTTGAGTACCATCTTGGTACCCATCAGCGAACCGGCGGTGGTGATGTCTTGATTCGGGACGCCCATCGCCCACGCAAAACCCGCGAATAGGTAGCCGAGGATGAATTTCAAGCTCAATTGTGGGAACCCGAACAGGCCGCCCGCCGCTCCCAGCAGGTAGTTCACCAAAGCAATCAGGGCAATGAACCCGATGAGCATCGCAATCACGTTGAAACCCACTTTCAGGCCGTCGCTCGCGCCGTGCGAGATGGCATCCACGAGGTTCGCGTTCTGCTTCTTGATGTCGAGCTTGACGGTGCCTTTCGTCTCCGATACCTCCGTTTCGGGCCACACGATTTTGGAGATGACGAGCGCGCCGGGCGCCGCCATCAGGCTGGCGGCCAGTAAGTACGGTGCCGGCACGCCGAGCGCGATGTACACCGCCATCACGCCGCCCGCAATGCACGCCATCGAGCCGGCCATCGAAGCGAGGAGCTCGCTCATCGTCATCCCCGGCAAGTACGGTTTTATCATAATCTGCGCCTCTACCTGCCCCACGAACGCCGACGCCACGTTGCTCAGCGCTTCGGAGCCGCTCACGCCCATCAGCCAATGCACGCCGCGCGCAATCACGGCCACCACGCGCTGCATCAGTCCGATGTGGTAGGCCACACTCACCAGCACCGCCACGAAAATGATGGTCGGGATGATGTTGAAGAAGAACACGAACGTGTTGTTTTGCCCAAACGCCTTCGCCATTACCTCGTTATTCACGAGCGGGCCGAACACGAACGCGGCACCTTCCTTCGAGAAATCGAGAATTTTGGTGATGCCCGCGCCGAGCGTAGCGAACAACCGCTGCCCAAACGGCACTTTCAGAATAAACACCGCTAGGGCTACCTGAATGGCGAGACCCGTGCCCACGAGCCGGTAATTGATGGCGCGGCGATTATTAGAAAGCAGAAACGCCAGGCCCAAAATGAGCACAATGCCCAACAGGCCGGTAAATCGTTGCATAAAGACGCGAAAGACGGAGTAGAAAAAGGCGGCGCAGCCGTCCCCCAAAGATAGGGGCGGGTTTTGGGCTCACGCGGCCGATGGTCAGAACAACCGACCGCATCACATAAAAATGTTTGCGATGTAATTTGGTTTGCAACGTAAACTAGTTTCATCTTTGCAGCGTAATCGGCGTAGCTGTCCGGCCGGCGGCTACTTCGATACGGCATTTTCACCTTTCCCCTCTGCGGACGGGCTTACGCTCGCCGCCTCACTTTTTGCTCCCAATTGCCATGACCAGCTCTTTCTCTTCCTCCCCGTCCGACACGCCGCTCAACGAGCGGCAAAGCCTCGACCTGATTCAAACGATGATTCGCCAAGCGCAAAACCGCTTCACCGACGATGGCTCGCACCTGCTCTGGTGGGGCACGTTGGTGCCGCTGGCCGCGCTAGGGCATTACGCGCTCCTGCGCACCCCCTGGGCCGACCACGCCGGGTACGTGTGGATATTGATGGTGGTGGGCGGCATTGGCGGGGCCATCATCGGGCACCGGCAAGCGCAGCGCCAGCTAGCCAAAACCTTCGTAGACCGCGTGATGGGCGGTTTGTGGGGCAGCGTAGGCACGGCCATCGGGCTGGTTTTTCTGCTCGTCGTGCTCACGTCGTCGTGGCGCGTGATGTACCCCGTCATCCTCACGCTGTACGGCATCGGTTTGCTGGCCTCCAGCGTAATCGTGCGGTTTCGGCCGCTATTGGTGGGCGGACTGGTCTGCTGGGCTTTGGCAGTGGCGGCGGCGATGGTCGCTTTCGAAGGTCAGTTGCTGTGCCTGGCGGGCGCGGGTATCGCCGGTTTTCTGGTGCCCGGCATCCTCACCCGGATGCGTTTTCAACACACCGAAACCACTGCCCCCGATGCCGCCCACGCCGTTTAACGACCTCGACCCGCTCCTGCATCAGCAGTTACGCCTAGCCGTAATGAGCGTACTGCTGACGGTCGAAGACGCCGAATTCACCTTCCTCAAAGCCCAGACCGGCGCCACCGCCGGCAACTTGAGCGTGCAGCTTTCGAAGCTCGAAGAAGCCGGTTACCTCACCATCAAGAAAGGCTACAACGGTAAGGTGCCCCAAACCCGGTGCGCGCTCACGCCCATCGGCGCGGCGGCTTTTGAGCAGTATGTGGTTGCCTTGCAGCGGTATTTGAAACCGAATGTGGCGGCGTAGTTCCCGTCGGCTGTCGCACACAAAAACGCCCGACCGGAAGTATTTCCGGTCGGGCATTATGGTTGGGCGGGTTGCAAGCCGATTACTTTACCGGCGCAATCATCCGGTCGAGCGTGTATACGTGGCCGTTGGCCGTCTGCTGCGCCGTTTCTACGCGGTACACGCCGTTGAGGAGGATGCTGCCGTCGGCCTGATGATCGATCCGCAGGGTTTCGCCGCTCAGGGTGGTCAGGGTGGTGCCATCGGCGAGGGCCGCCAGGTTTACATCGCCGGCAATGACGTGCGAGGCCATCAAACGCTCGAAACTGGGGTTATCGGCCCTGAAAAAGCGCGCCCGAATGGCGGCCGGCACCCGCTCGATAGCCGTGGTGCTGAGGGCCAATACCGTGTACTGCCGGGCCGTGCGGCCGAGGCGGTAGCGTAGGTTGGCCGTCCCGAGTAGTTGGCTGAAAGCGCGCAGGTCGGTCGTGGCCCGCATGGCCTGGCCGGTGGTGGCGGCCGTGGAATTGACGGCCAGTATGGCCTTGTCGTTGGTGGGGCTGTTGGGCACGCGGAGTGCCGTTGGGGTAGCACCGAAAAGAACGTTGCTGGCCGAAATAGCGAGGCCGAAAACAACTAGAGCGAAGGTGGAACGGAGGGAGCGCATAACGATTGAAATGAAGGGGCGAAAAAAGAAAAATCAGGTGAAAAACCAGCTCCGAACAACTGCCGGAGTTGCCATCCCTTATTGAAAGAAAGGTGCCAGCTAATTAAAAATTGTATTAAATATGCCTCTAGGCGCTCGTATGGCGTTTTTTTCACCTATTGATAACTATTTCCGCACTTTCGGCGTCGCAGAAAATTGTCCGCTTGTGCAAGAGGTGTCCGAAACCGGACGCACACACCCGGACACTTAGCGCCCAAAGTAAAAAAGCCTGCCCGGACACTCGTCCGGGCAGGCTTTTTTGCTTTGTATTTCGTGATTTTTGATCAGCGTTCTACACGCCCGCCTCCGCAAACCGGCGGTTCACTTCATCCCAATTGATGGCGTTGTAGAATGCGGCAATGTAATCGGGGCGGCGGTTCTGGTAGTGGAGGTAGTAGGCGTGTTCCCACACGTCGAGGCCCAGTACGGGCGTGCCGCCGCAGCTTTCGACGCCCACCATCAGCGGATTGTCCTGGTTGGCGGTGGAGCAGATTTGCACCTTGCCGCCCTCCGTTTTGCAGAGCCACGCCCAGCCGGAGCCGAAGCGCGTAGTAGCCGCTTTGGTGAACTCGGTTTTGAACGCATCATACGAACCGAATGCCGCCGTAATGGCCTCGCCGACAGCACCCGTCGGCGCGCCGCCGCCGTTGGGGCCGAGGACGGTCCAGAACAGCGAGTGGTTCCAGTGGCCGCCGCCGTTGTTACGCACGGGCGCGGGCAGGGCGGAACCGATTTTCACGATTTCTTCCAGCGTTTTGCCTTCCAGCTCGGTGCCGGCAATGGCGGCATTGAGGTTCGTGACGTACGCCTGATGGTGCTTGCCGTGGTGAATTTCCATCGTCGCACGGTCGATGTGCGGTTCCAGGGCGTCGGGCGCGTAGGGGAGGGCGGGGAGGGAGAAGGCCATGGGGGTTATGTTATGGGGGTTTTGGTGAAGCCGGTGCAATCTTACGCTAAACCGCGCGAATGGGTGGCGGGTTGTCTACTGATGCCGCTTTACCGTTCGCCCGGACGAAGACGTCCGGGCGAACTACCGCTTCGCGGCGAAGAACGCGCGCATCATTTCGCTGCACTCCTCGGCCAGCACGCCGCCGAGCAGTTTGGTGCGCGGGTGCAGCAAGGTGGGCTGAAAACAATGCAGCCCGCGTTTCTCATCGGGCACGCCGAACACCACGCGCGCCACCTGCGCCCACGCCAGCGCACCGGCGCACATCGGGCACGGCTCCACCGTGACGTACAGCGTGGCGTTGTGTAAGTACTTGTTGCCAAGGGAGTTGGCGGCGGCCGTGAGCGCCAGCATCTCGGCGTGGGCGGTTACGTCGTGTAGGCGCTCGGTCTGGTTGCGGCCTTTGCCAAGCACCCGGTTTTCGAGTACCACTACTGCGCCAATCGGAATTTCGCCCGCCGCGCCCGCCGCCGCCGCTTCCGCCAACGCCACGCGCATCCAGCGCACATCGTCGGGCGCGAACGGGGGCACGGGTAGGGGCGAGGGCGGTGGTGGCGGGCGCATAGGCCGCAAAAGTGGCGCACCGAGCCGGTTTTCACCCCGACCGCCGTACGTACCTTTGCGGCATTCACCAATAAATGCCGGCTCCTACTACCGAGCCTGTTCCTTCAGAAAGCAGCTTAGTAAAGCTCCCACCGGCTTACGTACGCAGCGCCACCGGTCGCCTTGCTCAACTAACGGATTTTTTTTTACACCACCCGTTTTTTTTACGATCCGCATTCGATGGATAATAAGCTCACCCGCATCGGGGTTTTCTACGATGGCAATTATTTTCTGCACGTCAGCAACTACTACACCTACCAACACGCGCGCCACGCGCGGTTGAGCGTCAGCGGGTTGCATCAATTCATTCGCCAATCCGTGGCGACGGAAGAAGACGTAGACCCGCGCACCTGCCACATCGTGGACGCGCATTATTTTCGGGGCCGCCTGAGTGCCGCCGAAGCCCAACGGTCGAACAAACTTTTTGCTGATCGCCAGTTCGACGACATTTTGATGAAGGAAGGCGTTGTGACGCACTACCTGCCCATCAAGCAGAAGCCGAGCGGCCGGGTCGAGAAAGGCATTGATGTTTGGTACGCGCTGGAATGCTACGAACTGGCCGTTCTCAAAAAATTCGATGTCGTGTGCCTCATCGCGTCTGATGGCGATTATGTGCCGCTGATTCGCAAGCTCAATACCCTCGGTATTCGGGTGGTGCTGCTGAGCTGGGATTTCGAGTTTACCGATGACGCCGGCCAGCCGCGCGCCACCCGCACTTCGCAGGATTTGCTCGAAGAAGTGACCTACCCGATTGCGATGCACGAGGTCATCGACAACCGCCTCCGCCGCAACGATGCCCTCATCAACGACCTGTTCGTGAAGACCGAGCCCGTAACGGCGCCGTCATTGGTGGCGCGCGCGACGACGCTCAACGGTCAGCACGAAGGCGAGGAAAGCGCTGTGGAAGAAGATTCCGACGACGCCGACCAAGTGTACGAATCGGTGGTGAAATTCCTGAAATCGGGCTACGGTTTCATCGCCTATCCGCCGAACAACCTTTTCTTTCACCAGACCGATATGGTGAACGCCGATTTCAACCTGTTGCGCGAAGGCGATGCCGTGCAGTTCAACAAGGTAAAAATCGACGAAGAGCGCACCGTAGCCAAGAACGTACGCCGCGTGGTGGCGTAATCGGCCGGCCGAAAATGTGTCGTAGGGGCGGGCTTTGCGTCCGCCCGCGCCGTGGCCTCGTACCCGGCGCGGGCGGGCACGAGGCCCGCCCCTACGTTTTCTTTGTCCGCTGCTAGAGCGGGCACGGCGCCCGTTCGCCCGTTTGCCTTGTTTTAAGCACGGGCGGGCACAAGGCCCGCCCCTACGTTTCCCTTGCTGCTTTTACTGCTTCTATTGATTCCGCTCGTGGCCGCCGGCCTGGTGCTGGTCGTGCCCGCGCGGTGGGCGCGGTGGGTGGCGCTGGCGGGTGCTACTGCCCATCTGGCCTCGGCCGCGCTGGCGTGGTACGTCGAGCGCGTAGCCACCCGCTCGGCTTACGCAACTACGCATCCACGGGAATGGGCTACGTGGTTTCAGGAACTCCGCACGCCGTGGTTCGGCCTCGATTTAGGCGGGCTGGGTCGGTTGCAAGTCAATTTCTGGCTCGGGCTCGACGGCCTTTCCGCGCCGCTGGTGCTGCTCACGGGCGTAGTGGGGCTGATTGGCGTAGGCGCTGCCTGGCACCTGCCGCTGGCCCGCACCGACCGCCCGCGCGGGTTTTTTAGCCTGTATCTCGTGTTGCTGGCGGCCGTCAGCGGCTGCTTCGTAGCCGTCGATTTGGTGCTGTTCTACGTCTTTTTCGAGGTGATGCTCCTGCCGATGTATTTCCTGATCGGCATCTGGGGCGGCGCGCGGCGCGAACTGGCCTCGGTTAAGTTTTTCCTGTACACGCTGCTCGGCTCACTTCTGATTCTGGTGGTGGTGGTGGCGTTGTTTCCGGTGACGCACGGCTACGGTCTGACCGCGCTCACCGATTTTGCCCGCCACGCGCCTGGCCAATGGCTGTCACCTAAAACCGGCGGCGCCACCACGGCGCGGCTCGTAGCGTTTGGACTGTTGCTGGCGGGGTTCGGTATCAAGCTGCCTATAGTGCCGCTGCACACTTGGCTGCCCGACGCCCACGTAGAAGCCCCGACGCCCATTTCGGTGGTGCTGGCCGGTTTACTGCTGAAAGTAGGCGCCTACGGATTGCTGCGCTTTGCTTGGCCCCTGTTCCCGGATGCCGCGCGCACGCTGGCGCCGGTGGTGGCGGGGCTGGGCGCCGTCAGTATTCTGTACGGCGCGCTGTGTGCGCTGGCCCAAACCGACCTCAAGAAGCTCGTGGCGTACTCGTCGGTGTCGCATATGGGGTTCGTGCTGCTCGGACTGGCCTCGCTCACGCCGGAGGGTGCGGGCGGCGCCGTGTTTCAACTCGTGAGCCACGGCCTGATTTCGCCACTGCTTTTCCTGCTCGTGGGGGTGCTGTACGACCGTACGCACTCGCGCCAGATCGGCCAGTTTCGGGGGCTGGCCGGGCCGCTGCCGCGCTTCGCCGCGGCTACAGTCATCGGGTTTTTTGCCGCGCTCGGCCTACCCGGTTTTTCGGGGTTCATCGCCGAAATTCTGGTGCTGCTGGGCTCCTGGAAAGCGGCTCTCGGTGGCGGTGCGGGCGGTTTTGGTATGCCCCTCTGGACGGCCATTGTGCCGCTGGCCGGGCTGCTGGTGGGCGCCGGTTATTGCCTCTGGACGGTGCAGCGCCTGCTGTTTGGCACCTACTGGACGCATCCTTCTTTGGAAGCTCCCGCTCCCCTGCCCGACCTGACCCCGCGCGAGCGCTGGCTGCTCGGTAGCTTGTGCGCCGCCACGCTGGGCCTGGGCTTGTTTCCGGCGGTGCTGCTCGATGGTATTTCCGCCGATGCTACGGCATGGGTGAATTTCGTGCGCCAGGCGCTGCCGTAAGTTGCCACCGATGCAAGCGTTCCCCGCCTTCATAGCCCACGACCCGGCGCCGCTCGCGGCCCTCGCCGACATTCGCGCGTCGCTCGGCGGGTTGTTGCCGGAGGCTGTGCTGACGGCCGGGCTGGTAGCGGTGCTGCTCCTGAGCCTAGGGCGCCAAAAAATCGCAACTCAACTGGCTTCGTGGCTGACGGCCGCCACGCTGCTGGCCGCCGTCTTCGCGCTAGCCGCGCAGCCCAACGCCGCGCCTTTCTTTCAGCAAATGCTCGTCACCGACGCCCCCGCGCGCGCCGGTGGCGTACTGGCGGCGCTGGCGGGGCTGTTAGTTTTGAGTTTCGAGTTTCGAGTTTCGAGTTCGGCAGTTGTTCACGCAAAACTCAAAACTCAAAACTCAAAACTTCTCCTTCTCACGCTGGTCTTAGGCGCGTTTCTGCTGGCGCGTACCGTCCACGGCATCGTGCTGATGCTGGCCATTGAGTTGATTTCTATTCCCAGTTACGCGCTCGTGCTAACCCGGCGCGAGAATCCGGCGGCGGCTCGCGCGGCTCTCAACTACCTGCTGCTGGGTGCGGTAGCTACGGGCGCGTTGCTCTACGGCCTGTCGCTGTTCTACGGATTGGCGGGGTCGCTCGATTTCGCTAGTGTAGCGTTCTGGCAGCACCTCGAACAAGCCCCTACCGCGCCGGTGGTGCTGGCGGTGGGGTTGGTGCTGGTGGGGTTGCTGTTCAAGCTGGGCGCCGCGCCGCTGCATTTCTGGGCACCCGACGCCTACCAAGCGGCTCCGCTGCCGGTGGCGCTGCTGCTCAGTACGGCGCCGAAAATGGCGGCGGCCGTGGCGCTCTGGCGTTTTCACGAAGCCGCGATGGGTCTGCTGCCCGCCCCGGCAGCGCACGCCGTGGGGCTGCTGTTCACGGGCGCGGCGGTGCTGTCGCTGGTGGTGGGTACGCTGGGGGCGCTTTCGCAGCCCAACGTACGGCGGCTATTGGCGTTTTCGAGCATCGCGCAGGCAGGTTTTTTACTGCTCGCCATTCGGGGAGCCGGCGCGGCCGGAGCGGGGCCGGTGCTGCTGTACGCCATTTTCCTACTGCTGGCAAATGGGGCGGTTTTCGTGGGAGTTTCAAGTTTTGAGTTTCGAGTTTCGAGTTCGCCGGAAAACTTAAAACTCGAAACTCAAAACTCGAAACTGTACTATGGCCTCGGTCGCCGCTACCCCGTGCCGGCCGTGGCGCTGACCATCGGGTTGGTGGCGCTCACGGGCCTACCGCCCACGGTGGGGTTCTCGGCGAAGTTGCTCGCGTTCGTGGCGCTCTGGCAAGCGGATACTTCCGTGCTGGGTCGCGTGTTGCTCGGCGCGGGCGTGGCGGCTACGGTGGCGTCGCTGTTTTTCTATCTGCGGATACCGTATTGGCTGTTTCTGAAGGAAGCGCAACCGGTGGAATCAGGTGAGTTAGACGCAGAAACAGTAGTTAAGCTGCCGCCCGTAACCGGTCCGGGTCTGGTGGTGCTGGCCGTGGGGTTGGCGATTGCCTTGCTCGTGGCGTTCATCAAAGCCGATTGGTTGCTGCGACTGCTGGGCTAACGTTACACAACCGCCGCGCGCCAAGCAGGAGCTTGGCGTCACACTACAACCGCCGCGCGCCGAGCAGGAAGCCGGAGCGTTCCGTTACGTTACGCAACCGCTCCCGTCTGCCGACCTTCGTAGCCCGTAAGCGACCCACCGCCCACTCGGCAAGGCCACTCGCCACTCGAAACTCGCAACTCGAAACTCCCCCCGTGTCCGACGTTATCAAGCACGAGTGCGGCATTGCGCTGCTCCGGCTGCGCAAACCGCTCTCGTTTTATCAGCAGCAGTACGGCTCCGCGCTCTACGGTATCCATAAGCTGCACCTGTTGATGGAAAAGCAACACAATCGCGGCCAGGATGGCGCGGGCGTGGCGAGCATCAAAATCGAAGTCGAGCCGGGGATCGAGTACCTCACACGCTACCGGAGCATCAAGCAACGCGCGATTGAAGCCATTTTTGGGCGCGTCGGGAAGCAAGTCGAGAAGCTGCGCCGCCGCCACCCGGCTCTCGCCGCCGACCCCGAATGGCTCAAACGCCACCTTCCGCTGCTCGGCGATGTGTACCTCGGCCACCTGCGCTACGGCACGCACGGCACCAATTCGCTGAACACCTGTCACCCACGGGTGCGCGAAAACAACTGGCGCTCGCGTTCGCTGGCGGTGGCGGGCAACTTCAACATGACCAACGTCGAGGAGCTATTCGATAAGCTCGTCTCACTCGGTCAGCACCCGCGCCAGACGGGCGACACGATTACGGTACTCGAAAAAATCGGCCATTTTCTCGATGAGGAAAATCAAGCTCTCTTCGCACAGTACAAAACGGAGGGCCACGAGAATGCCGATATCTCGCCCCTCATCGAAGCCAATCTCGACTTGCAGCGCGTATTGCAGCGAGCCTGTAAAGATTTCGATGGTGGATATGCGATGGCCGGCGTCACGGGCTACGGCGCGGCATTCGTGGTGCGCGACCCGCACGGCATCCGCCCGGCTTACTACTACGCCGACGATGAAGTGGTGGTAGTGGCTTCGGAAAAACCGGCCATCAAAACCGCTTTTGGCGTCGCCTACGACGATATTCGCGAGCTGACGCCCGGCTGCGCGCTGCTCGTCGAAAAGGATGGTTCGTGGCGGGAGGCCGAAATTCAGCCCGCCCGCACCCGCCTCGCGTGTTCGTTTGAGCGCATCTATTTCTCGCGCGGTAACGACCCGCAGATTTACCACGAGCGTAAGGAAATGGGCAGATTGCTGACGCCCGCCATCCTGAAGGCCGTCGGGCACGATCTCGCAGATACCATATTTTCGTACATCCCGAACACGGCCGAAACCGCGTGGCTCGGGCTGATGCAGGGGCTCGAAACGCACTTGGCCACCGCCCGCCAAGGCGGCGACGATGCCGCCCTGAGCGTGCGCCCCCGCGCCGAGAAACTGGTGATCAAGGACGCTAAGCTGCGCACCTTCATCACCGACAACGCCCACCGCGACGACCTCGTGTCGCACATCTACGATACCACCTACGGCGTCGTGCGCCCCGGAATCGACACGGTAGTCGTCCTCGACGATTCCATCGTGCGCGGCACGACCCTCGAAAAAAGCATCATCCGCCTCCTCGACCGCCTCGAACCGAAGGAAATCATCATCGTGTCGTGCGCGCCCCAAATCCGCTACCCGGATTGCTACGGCATCGATATGAGCAATTTGAAGGAATTCGTGGCGTTCCGCGCGCTGCTTTCGCTGCTCAAAAAGACCAGCCAGGATCACCTGCTTTCCGAAACCTACGCTCGCTGCCGCGAAGCCGCAAAGGCCGGCACCCTCGACGAGCGCAACTTCGTGGCCGACCTCTACGCCCGCTTCACCCCGGACGAAATCAGCGCCGAAATCGCGCGCCTCGTCACGGCGCCTACGGTGAAGGCGCGCGTGCGGGTATTGTTTCAGACCATCGAAAACCTGCACGTCGCGTGCCCGCAACACCTCGGCGATTGGTACTTCACCGGCCAGTATCCCACGCCGGGCGGTACGAAGGTCGTCAATCGCGCCTTCCTCAATTTCTATGAGAAGAAGGAGGGGAGGGCGTATTGAGCGGTTGATTACCAATCGTTTGTCCAGTAATTGTCATTGCGAGGAGGCTTTGCGACGAAGCAATCCTCGTTCGCTCGGCGGTTGTAGTGCGGACTTCAGTCCGCAGTTTGACAGAGCAAATAGCGCAGATAGACAATAAACTGCGGACTGAAGTCCGCACTACATCCTTGCAATGACAGAATTGGACTGCCATCAATTCAGCCTATTTTGCTTCTCACCCAGCCTCAACCCGCACATTATCATTCCATTAAATAACCCTTTCGCGCTTGCCACGGGCGCCCCACCGGCTGACCTTTGCAGCGCATAAGAACAGGTTTTTGAACCATCGAAAGAAGCCGGGCAATGCCCGGCTTTTTTCATGTTCGGGCGGGGCGTTCAGTAGGGAAACCGTGCCTTCCGGCGGTACCTTGCCGTTGTTATGATGCTACGAATCCCGCTGTTTTCCCTGCTGATGGCCTGCGTTTTGGGGCTATCGACCGCCTGCCAACGTTCTGCCGGGGCCATCACGGCGCCCGTGGTGGCTGCGAGCGACGCGCCGCCGCGCGCCATTCGGTTTGGATCGGGTGGGGGTTTCGTGGGCACTACCACTACCTACACGATATACGCCACCGGCCGCCTGGAACGCCGCCGGGGCGCCCCCGCCGATACCGCGCGGCCCGCCGCTATACTGACAAGCCCGCCGCCCGGCCCCGTGGCGCGCTGCTTTCAGGCGTTCGACGCGCTGCCCAACGATTCGCTGACTTTGCGCGAGCCCGGCAATATGTACTATTTCCTGGACGGCCAGACCGCCGCCGGCCGCCGCGTGGCGCTTACGTGGGGGCGGAGCGGGGCACTCATCTCGCCCGCCGCCCGCGCCCTGCACCGCGACCTTACCGCGCTCGTGCCGCTGACGGATTGAGCGGCGAGCTGGCCGCAACGGCTCATTTCAGTAGCTCATAATTTTTATACCCAAACCGTACGCCAAACCAGCGTTCGGCGAGCGCCTTCAGCTTGTCTTTCAGGGGGATGCGGTTGCGCGTGGGGTCGTGGTCGAAGCGCCAGTTTTTGCGGGCGATGCGGTCGGCCATCACGGCGGGGTGGGTGCCGGGGAACCGCGTGAGGGCGTCGATGCCGGTGTAATCGAAGGCGTCGGCTTTGACGATGTTGGCTTCCGTCCAGGCGTCGTCGTGCCAGTAGCGGTTGAAGGTTTCCTGCTTGCCCTGCATCGCGGCGGGCTCCTTCACCCAGCCATAATGATAAATGTGCGCTTGCACAGCCTTCACGTTTAGCTTCTGATTTTCGGGCTTGCGGAAGCCTTGGGCATCGCGGTACGAATAAATACCGCGCCCGGCGCGCACCACCCGAATCTCGTGGCGATACCAGCGGCGGGCGGCGCCGAGGTAATCGTAGGAGCCGTAGAAATGGTGATAATCGAAGAGCAGGCCGTCTACGCGGGCGTCGGGTAGGTGCTGCTGCATGGCGGCGCGGATAGCGGGATAATTGTCTTCGTGCAGCACTTCATCGCCTTGCAGGTAAAAAATCCAGTCGGCGTCGGGCGGCACGGCGGCGAGGGCTTTGTCGGTTTCGACGGCCAGCACGCGCCCGCCCTCGCGCAGGGAATCGTCCCACACGGTTTCGATGATCCGAATCTTATCGGGCGCCAAATTCTGAATCAGCGCCAACGTAGCGTCTTCTGACGCGCCGACCGCCACGATCACTTCATCGCACAACGGCAGGAGCGAACGCAGCGACTCGGCAATCGGGTAATCGTAACGGATAGCATTGCGGATAAAGGTGACACCGACGACTTTCATACCCGCAAGTACGGCCGTGGGCGCGCAATTGCCCCCGAACCCGCGCCGCGGCCGACCTTTGTACTATGTCCAACACTGCCACCCGGCCCGCGCCGGCTTCCGCTCAACCGACCAGCTCGCCCGCTTCCGTTTCGCTCGATTTACTGCGCCGCGCCTACGGCCTGATGCGCACCGCCGAGGCGATGGCCGACATTTACGACCGCGAGCGCCCGACCACGCGCTACGTGCATTCGACGAGCCGGGGCCACGAGGCCATTCAACTCGCGGCGGCTTTTCACCTGACCCCCGCCGACTACGCCGCGCCCTACTACCGCGACGAATCGCTGCTCCTCGGCCTCGGTCTGACGCCGTACGAGTTGATGCTGCAACTCCTCGCCAAAGCCGACGACCCGTTCAGCGGTGGGCGCAGCTACTACGGCCACCCCAGCCTGCGGCGCGAGGGTTTCCCCACGATTCCGCACCAGTCCAGTGCCACGGGAATGCAGGCCATCCCGGCCACCGGAATGGCGCACGGACTTAAATATTTAGGTCAGAGGTCAGAGGTCAGAGGTGAGAAGTCAGTACCTCTGACCTCTGACCTCTCACCTCTCACCTCCCACCTCTCTCCCATCGTCCTGTGCAGCATCGGCGATGGCGCGATGACGGAGGGCGAGGTCAGCGAGGCGCTGCAAATGGCGGTTTTGAAGCAGCTACCCATCATTTACCTGGTGCAGGACAATGAGTGGGGCATCTCAGCCACGGCCGCCGAAATGCGCGCGATGGATGCCTACGAGTTCGCGGCGGGGTTCAAAGGGTTGCACCGGCTGCGGGTCGATGGGCGCGATTTTGCCGCCGCGTACACCGGGCTGGCCGAAGCGTTTGCGTACTGCCGCGCGGGCCGGGGGCCGGTGCTGGTACACGCGCCGTGCCCGTTGCTGGGGCACCACACCAGCGGCGTGCGGCGCGAATGGTACCGGGGCGCCGACCTCGACGCCCACCGCCTCGACGACCCGCTGCCGCGTCTGCAAGCGCACCTGCTGGCGGCGGGCGTTACCGAAGCCGAACTGACGCAAATCGGCGAGGAAGCCCGCGCGCGGGTGGAAGCCGACTTCGCGCGCGCCGTCGCCGCCCCCGACCCCGACCCCGCCACCGTGCTGCTCCACGAGTTTGCGCCGACGCCCGTAACGGCCGAAACCGGCGAGCGCCGCCCCGCCAACGGCGAGAAAGTAGTGATGGTCGACGCGGCGCTCCACGCCGTGGATGAAATCCTGAAAACGACGCCCGAAGCCCTGTTTTACGGCCAGGATGTGGGCGGCGAACTCGGCGGCGTGTTCCGCGAGGCGGCCCTGCTGGCGAAGAAATACGGCGACGCCCGCGTGTTTAATACGCCCATTCAGGAGGCTTATATCGTGGGCTCCACGGCCGGAATGAGTGCCGTCGGCGCCAAACCCATCGTCGAGATTCAGTTTGCCGATTACATCTGGCCCGCGCTGAACCAGTTGGTCGAGGAGCTGTCGAAATCGTGTTACCTCTCGATGGGCAAGTTTCCGGTGCAGGCGCTGATTCGGGTGCCGATTGGCGCGTACGGCGGCGGTGGCCCCTATCATTCGGGTTCCATCGAAAGCACGCTGCTCACCATCAGAGGCATCAAGGTGGTGTATCCGTCGAACGCGGCCGATATGAAAGGCCTCCTGAAAGCGGCCTTCCTCGACCCCAATCCCGTGGTGCTGCTCGAACATAAAGGCCTGTATTGGAGCAAAGTGCCCGGCACCGAAGACGCCAAAACCATCGAGCCCGCCGCCGATTACGTGCTGCCGCTTGGCAAAGCCGCCATTGCCTTTGCCGCCGATGAAAACGCGGTGGCCGAAGGCGATTCGTGCGTGGTCGTGACCTACGGCATGGGCGTGTACTGGGCCACCGCCGCCAGCAAAATGCTCGACCAACGCGCCGAAGTGCTGGATTTGCGCACCCTCAACCCGCTCGACTGGGACGCCATCACGGCCGCCGTCCGGCGCCACAACAAAGTGCTGGTACTCACCGAAGAACCCTTGATGAACTCGTTCGCCGAATCGCTCGCGGGACGGATTCAGCGGCACTGCTGGCAGCACCTTGATGCGCCCGTGTACACCCTCGGCGCGTTGGATTTGCCCGCCATCGGGCTGAACGTGGCGTTGGAAGCGGCGATGCTGCCCTCCGCCGAGAAGGTGCGGGTGGCGTTGGCGGAACTGTTAGGATTGTAGCCCTTTACCCTGCCCGCCCTATGCTCACCCGCATCGAAATCGACGGCTTCAAGTCGTTCACCAACTTCTCGATGGAGTTCTCGCCCCTGACCATCATCGCGGGCCTGAACGCGTCGGGGAAGAGTAATTTATTTGACGCGCTGCATTTGCTGTCGCTGCTGGCCGAACACGACCTCAATACCGCCTTCGATAAGGTACAGCGGGGGAGTAATCTGGAATTGTTCACGCAGTACGCCGATGGGCGGTTTGCGGAGGAAATGCGGTTTGCGGTGGAGGTGGTTGTAAATCCAGCAAGAAAAATTACAGCTGGGGGAAAGCTGTTCGAATCGACAAAACACTTTAGGTACGAAATAAACATTGCGCGTAGTAGCTCAGGTAATGGTATTGAAAAGCTGAGGCTTCTGCATGAAGATATTGGAATCGGCGGTCTTGTTAATGAAGCAGCCGATAGAGATCAAATGATGGGAGGCTTTGATCCTGAGGGAAGAGACTATTCTATTCTAAGCGCTTTGCCGCTTCTTATTGGCAATGATTTGTTAGACGGGAACACCTACTTGCTAAGTTTAAAAGACGAGTTCAAGGGATGGCGATTAATCTACCTCGACACCAAAAAGCTCCCCACCGCCACCCCCGCCCAATCCTTCGGCCTACCCGGCACACTCAACGCCCTCGCCGATAACCTTGCCGGCGTCTTTTGGCGGCTATCCAAGACCGATCCCTACCTCTTGACGCGCATCGCCATGCGTCTCGCTTCGCTGGTGCCGGGCATCAAGGAAATCATCGTCAAGCACGAAGAATACTACCATCAGTACCACGCGTTCGTCATCACCACCGCCGGCCAGCGCTTCCCCCTGCACCTGCTCTCCGAAGGCACCCTACGCATGCTCGCCCTCTGCACCCTCGTCTTCGACCCGGAGCAAAAGGGCGTGCTGGGGTTGGAGGAGCCGGAAAATGGCGTCCACCCAGCGCGGCTGGCGGGGATTGCGGAACTGCTGCGCGACCTCAGTACCAACGAGCCGCCGGAGGAAGGCGACGAACCGGCGCCGCTGCGGCAGGTCATCGTCAATACGCACTCGCCGGGGCTGATCAAGGCGTGTCTGGCGGCGGTGGCGGGGCAGGAGGGCGGCACATCGGGCCTGACGGTCTGGTTCTCGCAGCTCGTATCGCGGTCGGCGACGGAGGACGGTAAGCGCGTGATGCGCCGCGTGACGGATATGATTCCGGTGCTGCTGCCAAACGTTCTAACCGACTTGTCAGAGAAAACTGTCGCCGCGCTCGACCCGTCGCAGAAGCAGTTTGCGCTCTATCAGTTGATTCGGTACCTGGAATCGGCCGACCCCGATACCCTGCTCGACCAACTCGGCTTGTCCACGCCGCAACCGTCGGCTGCCTGATGCCGCACTTCGTGTACCCGCTGTTGGGCTGCGAAGGCACCACCGACCGCAGCTTTCTGCTCCCGATCATCAGCCGCACGTTCCGGCAGATTGAGGAGGAATGTGAGGGCCTGGAACTGCAAGTCTATGAGCAGGACGAAGCCGATGTAGAGTTACTATCCGGCACGAAGCGCACCCTCCACCAGTTCGTGCAGGATGCGGCGGCGCGGGGCGCCTACGCCGGAAGTCGCGCGGTGCTGTGCATCCACGCCGACGCCGATGCGCCCGAAGACGCCCTGCGGCGCGAGCAGGTAAAAGCCGCTTTCGCAGACGTGATGCACCAAACGGCGACGAAATCGGCGGGGGCCTTTACGGCCAATGTCGGTTCCGACCCGCCGATATGCCACCGGCTGGTGGCGCTGATTCCGGTGCATAAAGTCGAGGCGTGGCTGCTGGCCGACAAAGACCTGTTGCGCACCGTAATGGGTACGACGCTTACCGTTCCCGAACTCGGCCTCGATTATCTGCCGGAAGCGCGCAGCTCCGTCAAAGCCGATCTGGAGGAAGCATTACGCCGGGCGTACCAAGCCAGGGGCGGGCGGGCGATGAAACGCAGTGAGCTGTACGCGGCGCTCGGGCCGCTCATCCCGCTGGATAAGCTCGTCGTGCTGGATTCCTATCGAAAATTCCGCGAGGCCGTCCGCGCCGCCTTCCGCCAGCTCGGCTACCTGCGCTGAGGAAGCGGCACGGCTACGTGGCAGGGGTACCTCCTACCCGTCGGAAGCCCTGCCGCCACATAGCGGCGGCACCTCCTACCCGGCGGAAGCCGTGCTGCCACATGGCGGCGGCACTTCCTACCCGGCGGAAGCCGTGCCGCCACGGGGCGGCGGCACCTCCTACCCGGCGGAAGGCCCGCCGCCACATGGCGGCGACCGGTTTGGGCGTAGTTTAGGCGCCGCAAGCTGCCTACCTTCCTGACGGAGTTGATTTTCACGTTTTTTTCCTACGAAAATGCCCAATCTGGATGAACTTGCCGCCGACCTGTTCGAGGTCGCCGACCAGCCGCACACGACGCTCTACGCCGGTTTTCTCGACCACAACGACAAGCTGCAAGCCGCGACCGACCTGCCCACCACCGGCCCGCTCGGCACGCTGGCGACAGCCGCGAAAACCGCCTCCGCCGCGCTGGCCGTCGAGGCCCGTGCCGCCCAAAAAACCCTCGACGTAGCCGAGCGCGAGCAGGAAGCCGCCGGCGACGAAGCCACCGATGGCCGTGCCACCGCCGAGGCGGCTCTGACCCGCATCAACGCGCTCATTACCGGCGTCGTCACGGACGCCAAACAGCAGGATACCCTTCGGGCGCTGCTGTTTCCGCAGGGCGTCAGGCAGTACACCGACGCCAAACTCGGCGACCTGCCCACGCTCCTCGCCGGTTTCCTGCAGGTGCTGACGGCCAACAAAGCCGCTTTCGGCGCCCTGGCCGATGGCCTCGTGGCCGATACCACCACGGCGTTCGAGGCCTTCAGCGACAACCGAAAAGAACACGTCGCGGGGCAGAGCGACACCGAAAAAGCCCGGGCCGTCCGCCGCGACCTGCGCCCGCGCCTCACCGGCCGCCTCACCGACAACTACCACCTGCTGAGCCTGATCTACGCCGCCGCCCGCGCCCAGGTGAAGGCCTACTACACGCAACGCTACTTCGAGCGCCGCCGCGCCTCCAACCCCGCCGGCGAGCGCCGCCGCGCCGTGCAGGCCGGCGCCGTGCAGGTATTGGTCGATCTGGACACCTACACCAACCCCGACCGCTACCGCGCCGTGCAGGTGCGCCTCAAGGAGGGCGGCCCGGTGCAACTCTACCGCGCCCTCGACCCGGCCGCGCCCGCGCCGGCCAACGTTACCCGCATTCCGGCGGGCGACGCGCTCCACAAATTCGCGCTGGCCGATCTGGCCGGCACCGGCCCCAAGCTCGTACTGCGCAACGAGAGCGGGCACGTGGCGCACGTAGAGTTGGCGTTGTTGGAGGAGTAGGGAGGCAGCGGGGCTTTCTGTTGTGCTGTTTTTTCTCTTTCCTTCCTACTTTCCGTTTGATGATGTTGAAACGATTCTATTTTGGCCGGGCCACCGCGTTGTGTGCGGTAGGGCTGGCGTTGGTGGGGGCGCCGGTGCGCGCGCAGGTGCTGGATGCCACTTTTCAGTCGCCGGATGTCCGCGCGCAGGACCTGCTGATGAAGCAGGAGTTGGTCAATTCGGTGGTACCCGACGCCCAGGGGCGCTTGCTGATCAGTGGAGCATTCGATTTTGCCGGAGGCACCACGTGTGGCAATGTGGCGCGTCTGCTACCCGATGGTAGGTTCGACCCTACGTTTAATGCGGGCGGCAGCGGGGCTAACGGCCTGGTCAAAAAGGTACTCGCCCTCCCCAACGGGCAGTGGCTGATCTGCGGCCGTTTTACCCGCTACAACGGGGTAGCGGTGGGCCGTCTGGCGCGGCTGCAAGCCGACGGCACCCTCGACGCCACCTTCAACCCCGGAGGGACGGGTGCCAACTACAGTATCAACGACGTGGAGATCGACGCGCAGGGGCGTTATCTGGTGGCCGGTAATTTCTCCTCCTTCAACCAGCGCCGGAGCCGCTCGCTGGTGCGCCTACTCCCCACGGGCTTGTCGGACACCTCGTTTGCGCCCGACTCGGCGGCACTGCCGGGGTCTATTCAGAAGATAGCCGTCGATGCCACCGACCGGGTGCTGGTTGCCGCGCCGAGGTATACGGCGGCCCCGCTAGTACGGCTGCTACCCAGCGGCGCCCGGGATGCGACGTTCAACGGAGGTACCCTGGCGACCACGTTGCTCACCTGCCTGGAGGTGCTACCGAACGGGAAGCTGGTGGTGTCGGGGTTTTCGCTGACGTACAACGGCGCCGTGACGCCCCGCTTGGTGCAACTGCTGCCCGATGGCGGGCTTGATGCAGGGTTTACGTCGGCGCTGAACTCCTCGACGATTCGGGGCCTCGTGGCGCTGCCGAATGGCCAGTTGCTGGTGAGTGGCCGGATCCGGCCGGTAGGGGCGATCGCTTCCGAGATCCTGGCCCGGCTGAACAGCGATGGCACCCTGGATACGTCATTCAGCAGCCCGCTTCCCTCTCCATCGACCTTCTTCTGGAGTTACGCCGCAGTGCCCCAGCCGAACGGTACCCTAGTGGTCGTGGGCAGCTTTACCCGTATTGGCGGGCAGGCCGCGACGGGCGTGGCCCGCCTGACCGCCACCGGGGCACTCGACACGACGTTCGCGAACCCCGCGCTCGACCAGCACACGCCGGTGACGGCCCTGGCGCGCCAATCGGGCGGGCGCCTGTTGGTGTTGTGCGGCGAAGGCGGGCGCTTTCAAGGCATAAGTACCGATCCGATCGTGCGGTTGCTGGCCACCGGCGCCCCCGACCTCACCTTCCGACCTGATCCGGCTCTGGTAGCCCTGCTCACCTACTACACCCGGCTGAACATCGACGCCACCGACCGCATCCTAGTCAATGGCGATGCCCACGTCGGCCGCTTTTTGCCGACGGGCGCCCCCGATCCCTCGTTCTCCGATGGCTTGGGCGCCGACAGCAGCGTGGTGTTTACGCACGAGGGGTATATCCGGAGCGCCGTTCTCCAGCCCGACGGTCGCCTGCTCGTCTGGGGTGATTTCCGGCGCTACAACGGCGCTCCCGTCAGGGGCCTGGTACGCCTGACGACCAGTGGCGCCGTAGATGCCACCTTCACGCCGCCGGTCGTCGGGGGGGGGTACCGTGCGGATGATGTACGACTCCTGCCCGACGGCACGATGCTGGTGCGCTACCTGAACGATACCACCGCCACAATCTTGCAGTATTGGCTGACGGCGGGCGGCAGACCACTGGCTAGCTTCAACGGCGGCCAGCCCCTTACCAGTCCGAACGTGTTTGTGGTTGGTCTGCCCGACAACACCATCCTGCTCGACGGCTCCTACCAACTCGGCGGGACTGCCTTCAGCGGGGTGCGGAAGGTGAATAACCGGAGTGCCATAGATCCCAGCTTTGTTTTAGATCCGGCATTGGCCAATGTCTACTACGTGTTTCACCCCCAGCCCGACGGCCTGCTGCTGATCCACATCTACTACGATACACCTCACGGCTTGAGCGACCGGCTGGCACGTCTCACGCCTACCGGTACCCTCGACCCCACGTTCACGCCCGTAGAGTTCGGCACCGGCTATTGGCCGGAATCAATGGAGACTCTGCTGCGAGCCGACAACGGCGACCTGCTAGTCGGCGGCGGCTTCACGACCGTTAACGGGGCGCTACATCCAAATCTAGTCCGCCTCACCAACATCCCCACCGGCCTGCGCGCCGATGCCGTCCAGATGCAGGGGATCGACTTATTCCCTAACCCCGCCCGCACCACCCTCACGCTGCGCCGCGCCACGGCAGCCCCCGCCACGGCCGCCCTCGTAGACGTGCTGGGCCGCACCCTGCGGCAGTGGCCCCTGACGGCCGCCGAGCAAACGGTGCCGCTGGCCGACGTCCCGGCGGGCACGTACGTGGTGCGCGTCGTCGGCAGCGAGGGCGTCAGCACGCGCCGCGTGGTGGTGCAACCCTGAGCGAGGCGGACGCACCCGCTGCCTTATTGCTTCAACGCCAGCACCGCCCCAATCAAGGCCACCGCCGCCGCCGCAATCCCCAGCACGATGCGCGTGGTTTGCAAGCCATCCGTGGGCACGATGAGCGAGGGCGGCGGCGGCAGCCAGTAGGCGCGCGGCGCGCTGGCGGCACTCGTGGCGGCACTCGTGGCGGCGCAGGTTGAGGTCGGCCGCGCCCTCGACCCGGCCGCGCCCGCGCCGGCCAACGTTACCCGCATTCCGGCGGGCGACGCGCTCCACAAATTCGCCCTGGCCACTCTGGCCGGCACCGGCCCCAAGCTCGTGCTCCGCAACGACAGCGGCCGCGTGGTGCACGTAGAGTTGGCGTTGTTGGAGGAGTAGGTGGTGGTGATGGTGTACTTTTAGGGGGCCGGCCAATGGGGTAAATCCGTTGGCCGGCCCTTCTTGTTTTCTGGGTGTTTGCGCGGGTGCGCCTCCTTTGCCTCGTTTTCGCCGATGACTGTTTCCTTCCCACCGCTGACTACCGTATGCTCGTTCGCCTGGGTAAGGTGGGCGCTCGCCGCCGCCCTGCTGCTGCGGGTAGTACCCAGTGCCGGGCAAGTGCTTGACACTTCCTTCGGTGTGCTGGATTCGCGTACGCTTTCGCAGACCCTTACGCCTACGCTCGTTATGGCCTTGGGTACCGACAGCGCCGGCCGCACCCTCGTGGGAGGAAAGTTCGACCGGCTCGGTCGGCAAGTGCGCGGCAAGCTGGTTTGCCTGCTGCCATCCGGCGCCCCAGATACGACGTTCGGCGGCGGGGGCATCGGGCCGAACGGGCAGGTGCTGGCTATTCTGCCGCTACCGCGCGGGCAATGGCTGATCGGCGGCACGTTCACCCGGTACGATGGCCGATACGCCAGCCGCGTCGCCCGGCTTCACGCCAATGGCACCCTCGATACCACGTTTCGCCTTGGCGGTACCGGCCTCAACGATGTGGTGCAGGCACTCGCCGTCGATGGGCAGGGGCGGCTGCTGGTCGGCGGGCGCTTTACGCGGTGCAACGGCGTGGCGGTGCCGTCGGTGGTGCGCCTGCTGCCGTCGGGGGCGCCCGACGCGGGGTTCAGTCCGCCGTTGTCGAATACCACTTCCGTCATCGAGGCGCTGGCCGTCGATTCCGCCGACCGCGTGCTGGTAGGTGGCGTATCCGTCACGGCGGCGGGCAACTGGCAAAGATTGTTTGTGCGGCTGCTGCCATCCGGCGCCCGCGACCTGAGTTTCGTGCTTCCCAACTCCAGTTCTCCGTACCGGATCACGTGCCTTCGCGCCTTGCCGGGCAGCAAAATATTGGTTGGCGGGTTTTTGGCATCGAACGCTACCCCGAATATTAACCCGGGCGTTCGGCGGTTCAATGCAGATGGTTCCCTTGATCTCACGTTCGTCGCGCCGTTCACCAATGCCGCCGTGCTTTCGTTGTTGCCGCTGCCAAGCGGCCAGGTGCTGATCGGGGGCTATCAGTTGATCTGGCCGGGTGCCGTCGACGATGTACGCGTGCGGCTGCTGCAACCCGATGGCACGATCAATCCCACGTTCGCGCCTCCACCCATCGTGAACATTGCGGTTGCCCTGGCGCCGGGGCCAAACGGCGCCGTACGGGTCGGCGGCGACTTAATTGCGCCGCCACCAAAAGTGGGGATCATCCAATTCACCAGCACAGGCTTACTCGATTCGAGTTTCCGCGCCCCTATTCCGGAACAGTACGCGACGGTGAACGCCGTGGCCCGGCAAAGCGCCGACCGGCTACTGGTGCGCGGCAATTTCAGCACTGTTCACGGACAGGCGGCGGAGGCGCTCGTGCGCCTTCACGCCGATGGGTCGCCGGATTCGACGTTTCAACACAACTTGGGGCGCCCGCTCTACGACTCCCCGTATAGTGCTGTAGCGGTGGATGCGGCCGACCGCGTGCTGGTAACCAACCTTCCGCACGTTTACCGCTTGCTGCCCGATGGCCAACCCGACCCGACCTTCGACGACGGCGCCGGCATCGCCAATCCGGGCAGCGGCATTTCGCTACACGACCTGCGCGTCCAGCCCGATGGCCGAATTCTGGTATGTGGCGCTTTCAGCCAGTACGACAGCATAACCCGCGCAAATGTGGCGCGGCTCCTGCCAAACGGTGCCGTCGATCCGTCGTTCGTGCCGCCGCCCGTGGGTAACGTCACCGTCACGAGCATATCGCTTCTCTCCGATGGCAGTATGCTGCTCCGATGCGAATTCAACGGCATCGCGTACTGGGTCGATGCCGCCGGCCGGCCGTTACCAGCCGTCAATAACGGGCGGCGGCTGACTGGCGATGTCGTCGCGCTGCCAGATACCAGTATCCTGGTTTTTACCACTCGGCTGGTTGCCGGCGAGCCGGTGCTGACCGCCGTCAAGCTGCGCGCCAACGGCCAGCGCGATCCTCGCTTTACGTTGGCCACCGGTCTCGAAGGAAAAGTGGTACATGTGTGGCCCGACGGAAGGTTGCTGTTTCAGGAAGCCACCCGCGCCGGCGGGGAACTCCGGCGCCTGACGGCATTGGGGGGAATCGACTCCACGTTTGCACCGATTGCGTTTGGGACCGGCTACTTCAACGAAATGGCCGAGTCGTACGTTTTTCAATCCACTGGCGATCTTGTCATCGGCGGCAGCTTCAACTCCGTCGACGGCGCGCTCCGA
This sequence comes from Hymenobacteraceae bacterium, assembly GCA_031425525.1. GTDB lineage: Bacteria > Bacteroidota > Bacteroidia > Cytophagales > Hymenobacteraceae > JANNMJ01. The sequence continues at coordinate 115,786 of JANPJM010000069.1, forward strand.
CCGAGCTTGGCGCGCCTCACCAACATCCCCACCGGCCTGACTGCCGATGCCGCCGCCACCCGCCCGTTCGACGTCTTCCCCAACCCCGCCGCCACCACCCTCACGCTGCGCCGCGCCACGGCGGCCCCCGCCACCGCCACCCTCGTAGACGTGCTGGGCCGCACCCTGCGGCAATGGCCCTTGACGGCCGCCGAGCAAACGGTGCCGCTGGCCGACGTCCCGGCGGGTACGTACGTGGTGCGCGTCGTCGGCAGCGAGGGCGTCAGCACGCGCCGCGTGGTGGTGCAACCCTGAGCGAGGCGGACGCACCCGCTGCCTTACTGCTTCAACGCCAGCACCGCCCCAATCAAGGCCACCGCCGCCGCCGCAATGCCCAGCACGATGCGCGTGGTTTGCAAGCCATCCGTGGGCCGGGCGGCGGTGGCGGGCGCGAGGTAGGCCGCCGGAACGGGCGCCGTCAGGTCGAGCGATTCCGGCACGGGCGTGGCTAGCGCTAACACGGTGGCGGCGCGGGGCGCGGCCGATATCTCGACGAACGCGGCCTGATCCGGCGTAGGAACAAGCGAAACCGGTACCTGAGCGCGGGCGCTAAAACCGGTGCCGACAGCTAGAAAAGTAGCGACGAGAAACGTTTTGTACATCGGAGTAAGAGCGGGGGTGAGAAAATATCGTGGGTAAAGTTCGCGTTTTTAACCCCATTTTCCCAAACGCACAACCGCCCCCTCAGCCAGCAGGCCGAGAGGGCGGTTTTCAATTTCAGCGAAGCCGGGTAGGCTGCGCGGGCGATGCTTACATCATCCCGCCCATTCCGCCCATGCCACCCATTCCGCCGCCACCGGCAGCGCCTTTTTCATCTTCCGGCTCGTCGCTGATGACGCACTCGGTCGTGAGCAGCATCGACGCCACCGAAGCGGCGTTTTCGAGCGCCAGGCGCGTCACTTTGGTTGGGTCGATGATACCGGCGGCGAACATCGCTTCGTAGCGGTCTTCGCGGGCGTTGTAGCCGAAATCGGCTTTGCCGTCGCGCACCTTCTGCACCACCACCGAGCCTTCGCCACCGGCGTTGGCCACAATCGTGCGCAGCGGTGCCTCAATGGCCGTCCGGATGATGTTCACGCCCGTGCGCTCGTCGAGGTTGGCGGTGGCCACGTCGGCCAGCGAATCCAGCGCGCGGATGAACGCCACGCCGCCCCCGGCCACGACGCCTTCTTCCACGGCAGCGCGGGTTGCGTGCAAGGCATCGTCAACGCGGTCTTTCTTCTCCTTCATTTCCACTTCGGTGGCGGCCCCGATGTAGATGATGGCTACGCCGCCCGACAGTTTGGCGAGGCGCTCCTGGAGCTTCTCCTTGTCGTAGTCGGAGGTCGTGGTTTCCATCTGCGCGCGGATTTGGGCCACGCGCGCCTTGATGTCTTCCGACGTGCCTTTGCCGTTGATGATGGTCGTGTTGTCTTTATCGACGGTGATTTTTTCGGCCGTGCCGAGGTCGGCGAGGGTCGCGTTTTCGAGTTTGAAACCGCGCTCTTCCGAGATCACCTGACCGCCCGTGAGGATGGCGATGTCTTCGAGCATCGCCTTGCGACGGTCGCCGAAGCCGGGGGCTTTCACGGCAGCAATTTTCAGCGAGCCGCGCAGCTTGTTCACCACCAGCGTAGCAAGCGCTTCACCATCAACATCTTCCGAGATGATGAGCAGCGGCTTGCCCGTTTGCAGCACTTGCTCCAACACCGGCAGCAGCTCCTTCATCGTGCTCACCTTCTTGTCGTAGATGAGGATGAACGGCGACTCCATCTCCACTTCCATCTTTTCGGCGTTCGTCACGAAGTACGGCGAGAGGTAGCCGCGGTCGAACTGCATGCCTTCCACGGTTTTTACTTCCGTTTCGGTGCCACGCGCTTCCTCCACGGTAATCACGCCTTCCTTGCCGACTTTATCCATCGCGTCGGCGATCATCTGGCCGATTTCGGCGTCGTTGTTCGCCGAAACCGTACCTACCTGGGCGATTTCCGACGAATTTTCGATCTTCTTCGATTGCGCTTTCAAGCTCGCTACTACCGCGTGAACGGCTTTATCGATGCCGCGCTTCAAATCCATCGGGTTGGCCCCGGCGGCCACGTTCTTCGAGCCCGCAGCGTAGATAGCCTGGGCGAGCACAGTGGCGGTGGTGGTGCCGTCGCCGGCCTGGTCGGCCGTTTTCGAGGCCACTTCCTTCACGAGCTGAGCGCCCATGTTTTCGATGGCATCCTTCAATTCAATCTCCTTCGCGACGGTTACGCCGTCTTTGGTGATGGAAGGAGCACCGAATTTCTTATCGATGATGACGTTACGACCTTTCGGGCCGAGGGTCACTTTGACGGCGTTTGCGAGCTTATCGACGCCGGCCTTGATCTTGGCGCGCGCGTCGGTGTCGAACGAAATGTTCTTAGCCATTTGGAGTTGGTTGTTAGTTGTTGGTTGTTAGTTGATGGTTTTGGGTACTACGAATTGCGGCTTCTGAGTTTAAAAAAGCAGAAACCAACAACTATCAACCAAAAACCATCAACCAAATTATACGATAGCGAAGATGTCCGACTCCTTCATAATGAGGTAATCGACGCCTTCGACGGTCACTTCCGTGCCCGAATACTTGCCGTAGAGTACCACATCGCCCACTTTCACGGTCGGCTTGATGAGGGTGCCCTGGTCTGACATCTTGCCTTCACCAATGGCCACCACTTCACCGCGTTGCGGCTTTTCTTTGGCCGTATCGGGGATGATGATGCCCGATTTGGTTTTTTCTTCGGCGGCGGCGGGTTGCACGACCACGCGGTCGGCGAGGGGCTTAAGTTGTACTGCCATTGTAGCGGGTACTAGGGAGGTTTGAAGTTGAAGAGAAGCGATTTTGCCCCGTTTCCGGGACAAAGGGCGGGTTTCATAGGTCGTGCCAGCCGGGGCCGGGCTGACAGATTTGCAGCGTCCGCCGATTGTCACACGCTCGCCACGTTGCCATGCAGTCACAAAAAAACCGCCGCCCCACGAATGCGGGGCGGCGGTCAAAAAATCGATTCAGCGAACCTTAACGCCTATTTCGCAGGTGTTGGCTCGGCGGCGGGCGTCACCTCAATCGGGGTGGCTTCGGCGGCTGGCGCGGCCTCACCGGCAGCGGCGGGCAGCGTAGCACCTTCCGTCCCTTGCGCGGCTGGGGCGGTTTGCGGAGCCACTGGCGTCGGCGAAGCAGCAGGTTCCGCCTTGGCGGCCTCCACGTTCACCGACCGCATCTGCGTCGATTGCGCGCGCGAACCGTTTACCACGTAGCCAGCCAGCGCCAGCACCATCAGGGCCACGGCCAGAATCCAGGTCAGGCGCTCCAGCAAATCGCCGGTGCGCTGTACGCCCATCAGTTGCGAGGCGCCACCACCGCCAAATTGGGTGTTGAGGCCGCCGCCTTTCGGGTTTTGGGCCAGCACCACCAGTACCAGCAACACACTCACGATCAGGGCAAGGATAATCAGCGTCAAAAACATCAGCGGACGAAAACGAAAAAACGAAAAGGCAATGAAAATCAGGAGAAACGGTGGCCGCTACGGCTCCACCGGACCGCGCAACGCCGCGATTTGAGCCGCGAAGATAGCCGCTTTTTCGGGAAGACGCGCTTGTAGCTGCTCGTACATCGCCACCGCGCGGGCCGTTTTGCCCTGCCGCGCCAGGATGCGCGCCATACTTTCGGACACGACTCCCTCGTCGGGCTTAGTGCTTTTGGACGCCAGATCGGGCAGCTTGTCGGGCAGAGGGCGGGTGGGGTCGATGGCCCGCAAGCGCGGTTTTTCGCGCAGAAACCGGTCGATGAGCGCAAACTGATGCTCGAAGGGGCGGCGCGGAATGGGTACGGGCGGCGGCTGGTGGGCGCTGGTATGCTCAGTCCAGCGGGCGTCGGGCGAAACCAGCGCGAGCCACGCGTCCGAAGTATCGTCGGCAAAAGCGGCCGCTACCAGTTCTACGCCGAAACGGCTGCCCGGCAGCCAATACGTCACGGCGGGGTCGGGCGCGAGGTCGGGAATCGTTGTCGGCGCGTCGGAGCTTTCCGTTTCGGCCGGCAATAGCGTCAGGCCGGCGGGCGTGGCGTCGTCGGTATCGAAGAGCAGCAAATCGACGGCGGCGGGGGCCGTATCGGGCACCAGATCGAAGTCGGCGAGTACGGGAGTGGTGGCGGCCTCCGGGGCAGGCTCTGCGGCGGCAGTTATGGGTTGAGGTGCCTCTGCGGTTATCGGGCTTGCGGCAAGCGGCTCGCCCTCGCCCTCGTCTTCGCCCTCGACGGTGGTTTCCGGGGTGAGGGTCGCTGTTTCAGAAATCGAAGAATCTGCCGCAACGGGTTCGTTCGATACCGTCTCTACTTCGTCTGTCGGGGCATCAGTCGGCGTTGGCTCGATTTCCGGCGACTGAGCTGCCAAATCCGACTGAAAATCAGTCGTTTGAAAATCAGTCGATGCCGCTAGCGTAGGGATGGAGTGCGCCACCAATTCACCGTCCGGGCTGACGGCCAAAGCCGGCGCCTCCTGCTCTTGAACGGCTTCTTCGGCAACCGCTTCCGCCGTTTCCGGCGGCGTAAATGCCAGTAACCGGCGCAACGCCCGCCGATCCGGCGCCCCTGTGGCGGCGCGGCGCAGCTTCTGGCCCGCCAGCACCGAACCCCGGTCGTGCAGGGCTTTGGCGAGTAGCAAATGCGCCGTTTGGCAGTACGGATACGAGTCGGCCAGCTTCTCCAGCTCGCGCACGTCGGCATCGGTCAATGACCCAACGCGTGTCAGCAAACCGGAAAGCGAGGCGGTGGTCATGGGGAAAGTGTCTAGGGTTTAGGATTTAGTGTTTAGGACTTGGAGGGGTGATGCGTAAGGGATTTTCAATCCGATTCAATCGGCCTAAACACTAAATCCTAAAAACTAAACCCTAAAAACTACCAATTCGAGAGCGACCGATTGAAGATGTCAAGGTACAACCGGCCGGCAATTTCGCGAATAAATCCGTCGTCGAGCTGACTGGCGTTGCGTTCGCGCTCGAAGTCGGAAAACTGCGAGAAGCTTTGCTCAAAGTTCTGCTTCGGGTCTTTGGTGTTCACGAACCGCACCTGCACCGTGATGGTCAGGCGGTTGGCCCCGGCGGCTTCCACGCCACCTTGCGCCGTAGCGTTCACGGGTTGCACGGTATAGCCCGTAATCTGACCACTGTACTGAATATCGCCGTCGGTGCTGGGGTCAAGGCGCAGGTTCGAGTTGCGCTGCACGAAGGTGCGATACTCATCGGTAAAAATCTGCGAGAGCGTCGGCGGCCCCTGCCCACTGTTGTTCTGAAACGTCTCCACCGAAAACGTCTTAATCGCCGGATCGAGCGCCGCACCCGTGAACGAGAAGCTGCATCCGCTCAGCAGAAGCCACAAGCTATAAGCGATCAGCTGCAAGCTTCCGGACAGCGCGCCTGAAAAGATTTGCGGCTTGCGACTCGCGGCGCGACGCTTGCTCGTGGCTTGTAGCTGGTAGCTAACGACTTGCTGCTTAGCTTTCAATGTCGTATTGCTTGAGCTTGCGGTACAGGGTGCGCTCAGAGATGCCCAAATCCTGGGCGGCGTGCTTGCGACGGTTCTGGTGCCGATGCAACGCCTTGGTGATCATGGCTTTTTCGAGTGCATCGAGCGAGAAATTTTCTTCTTCGGCTTCGGTATGCGCTACGTCCTCGGTTTCGGCTTCTTCGGCGGTTGCGGCGCTCGGTAAGGCATCCGGCGTGCCCATCACGAAAGTGGGCGGCAGGAGGGTAGTACTCGCAGGTGGCGTACCGTTACCGTATTGGCCGGTCCGCACCAGCGCAAAGCTGTCGTGACCCGCCGCGTTTTCCGCCCCATTGCCGCCCACGGGCAGCCGTTCGAGAAGCTGCCGGTTGCGGTGCAGCAAGTCCGGCGGAATGGCGCCGCCGGTGGTCGTGCCGTGGGTGAGTAACTCGCCTACCAGCGCTTTGAGGTCGTTTACGTCGCGGCGCATCTCAAACAGCACCGAATAGAGTAGCTCGCGCTCCAGGGGCGCGCCGGAGGCGCCGCGCCCGGCATCGGCGCCCGAAAATACCATCGGGACGCTGCTGGCTTGGTCGGGCGGTAAATACCGCCGCAAAATGGCCGCCGTAATATCGCGCTCATATTCGAGGACCGAAATCTGTTCGACCAGATTTTTCAATTGCCGGATATTTCCGGGAAACCGATGCCGCTGAATTTCCTGAATGGCGTCGGAAGTAAGCGTAACGGCCTTGCGGTGATATTTCTCGGAGAAATCGACCGCGAATTTTCGGAACAATAGCGGCACATCGTCGCCTCGGTCGCGCAGCGGCGGCACTACGATGGGTACCGTAGCGAGGCGGTAATATAAATCTTCCCGAAATTTTCCGTTATTCACCGCATCGAGCAGCCGCACGTTGGTGGCTGTCACTACGCGCACGTCGGTTTTTTGCACCTTACTGCTGCCCACCCGGATAAAATCGCCGTTTTCGAGTACGCGCAGCAGCCGTGCTTGCGTGCCGAGCGGTAATTCGCCGATTTCATCCAGGAAAATGGTGCCACCGTCGGTGACTTCAAAATAGCCCTTCCGCGATTCGGTAGCACCCGTAAATGAGCCTTTTTCGTGGCCGAACAATTCCGAATCAATTGTGCCTTCCGGAATCGCGCCGCAGTTGATGGCAATGAACTGCCCGTGCCGGCGCGGCGAAAGTGCGTGAATTATTTTCGAGAAAGATTCTTTGCCGACGCCGCTTTCGCCGGAAATTAAAACGGTCATTTCGGTCGGCGCCACTTGCACGGCCACTTCTAGGGCGTGGTTGAGCAGCGGCGAATTGCCGATAATGCCGAAGCGGTTTTTGACGGATTGTAGCTCGCTCGGAGTCAAGGTAAAATTCTAGATGAACGTAGGTGGAAAGCCTGGCATTAAGCTGCCAAGCGTAAGTGCTGCCGGGGCGCGGGGATTGGGCGCCCCAGTTCGCGAATGGTCAAAATCCACTCGGCGATAATGATGCGCACACTAGCTAACGCTTCGCCCTGCGTCGTGCCGTCAGCTATACAGCCGGGCAGGTCGGGCACTTCTACTAAGAATGCTGCATCAGCAGCGCTCCAATACAGTAGAACGGGATATTCTTCGGGTAACGGATCGACTACTTGCATAGAGTTTAAGCCAGTGAGTAGGCTGATAGTACAGTGCGTACCTGTTTTACTTGATAGGGTTTAGCGCATCCATCAGCCGCAGGTTGCAAGTTGATGATCTCGATGACTCCCGTTCGAGTGAAAATGTGATGACTGCCGCGTATTCTTTCATCGAAACCGAGTGAAATCAATAATCTGCACAAGGTCGCGAAAGGGATTTTTGCGTCAGCCGATCCACCAAGAATTTACGCGATTAGCTTCTCGCGTCTACTCATACAATCCCGTCGCCAAGCAGCGAGCCGCCCGTGCAGCGATCAACGAATACATTGACGTATTCACCAATTTGGAATTGTTCGCGCGGAAAAATCACGACTTTATTCTGGTCGTTTCGACCAAATAAATGCTCGGTCGAGCGTTTGGAAACACCTTCCGCCAGCACACGGTGCAGCTTACCAACGGCTTGCTGGTTGCGCTCCAGCGAGTGCAGACTTTGCCGGTCAATGATTTCCTGCAAACGCCGCTTTTTGACCAGCAGCGGTACATCGTCGGGTAGTTTGCGGGCCGCCAGCGTGCCGGGGCGTTCCGAGTAGAAGAACATATACGCCAGGTCGTAGCGTACGGCGTCCATTAGGGTCAGGGTTTGCTGATGTTCTTCCTCAGTTTCGGAGCAGAAACCGGCGATGAAATCCGATGAAATTCCGCAGTCTTCGCCCACGATGCGCCGGATGGCGGCCACGCGGTTGAGGTACCAGTCGCGGTCGTAGGTGCGGTTCATCAAGGCCAGCACGCGCGAATCACCGCTTTGCGCCGGCAAATGGATGTAATTGCAAATGTTGGCGTGGCGCGCCATCGTATGCAGCACGTCGTCGGTGATGTCTTTGGGGTGGCTCGTCGAGAAGCGCACGCGCAGCTCAGGCGAAACCCCAGCGACGGCTTCGAGCAAATCGGCAAACGTGACCACCGGTGCGCCTTCAACGGCCCATTTGTATGAATCTACGTTCTGGCCGAGCAGCGTGACTTCGCGATATCCCTGCCCAAAAAGCTCCGTCGCCTCCCGGATGATCGACTCCGGCTCGCGGCTCCGTTCGCGGCCCCGCGTAAACGGCACCACGCAGAAGGAACACATATTGTCGCAGCCGCGCATAATGCTCACAAAAGCGGTTACGCCGTTGGAATTGAGGCGTACGGGCGTAATGTCGGCGTACGTTTCTTCGCGGCTCAACAGCACATTCACGGCTTTTTGACCGCTATCAACCTGCTGAATCAGGCCCGGTAGGTCACGGTAGGCATCCGGCCCAACCACCAGATCGACGAGCTTTTCTTCTTCCAGAAATTTGCTTTTCAGGCGCTCGGCCATACAGCCCAGTACGCCTACCAGTAGGCCGGGGCGTTGGCGTTTGTGCGCATTGATCTCGCGGAGTCGCGCCCGCACCGTCAGCTCGGCTTTTTCACGGATCGAGCAAGTGTTGAGCAGTACAAGGTCGGCATCGGCGAGCGTGGTGGTCGTGTCGAAGCCTTCGCCGTGTAGAATGCTGCTGACGATCTCCGAATCGGCGAAATTCATCTGGCAGCCGTAACTCTCGATGTACAGCCGCCGCTGCTGACCGGTGCGGGTCGCGGGCGAAATGCGGATTTCTTCCGTCGGAACGTGCGTGGGCGCGGTATCGGGCGCGTTGGGCGGCGTCAGAAAATCAAGGGTCAGGATCGGTTGCGACATCAGGAGGGTGGCTAATCTAGCGCGGAAAGACAAAGGTACGACGGCCAAAGTGCCAGTTTGGCAGACGCAATGCGATGATTTTTGCCTTGCTACCACCCTGCGAGCAACCGACGTAGAACCCTGCGGCGCTTTTTACTTATACGTGCCGCACCTGACCACCCTGAACGGTTCGCTTTTCCAACCCACCCGCACCCCATGGACGCTACCGACCTCTACCGCGACGCCGCGCAATCGGCCAAAGACGCCGGCCTGCGGTACCTCACCGACGACCGCCCCGGCCTCACGCGCCGCCCGACGGGCAAAAGTTTTACGTACCTCGACGCGGCCGGCCAGCGCGTCACCGACGGCCCGACGCTCAAACGAATTGCTTCGTTCGTGATTCCGCCGGCCTGGAAGGATGTCTGGATTTCGCCGTCGCCCACGAGCCACGTGCAGGTTACGGGGCGCGATGCGCGCGGGCGCAAACAGTACCGCTACCATCCGCGCTGGGCCGCCCAACGTGCCGAAACCAAATTTGAGCGGCTGCGCACGTTCGGCGCCGACGCGCTGCCGCCGTTGCGCGCCCGCATCGGCGCCGACCTGGCCCGGCGCGGCCCCCTTACCCGCGAGCGGGTGGTGGCCGTGGTATTGGCGCTGATCGATGAAGCGAACATCCGCGTCGGCAACCGCGAATACGCGCGTACTAACGACTCTTTCGGCCTCACCACCCTCCTCGACGACCACGTAACCGTGTCCGGCCCGGCGATGACGTTTGCGTTCGTCGGCAAGAAAGGCGTGGCCCACGAAATCAATCTTCGCGACCGGCGCCTCGCGCGCCTCGTGCAACAGTGCCAGGATTTGCCCGGCCAACAGCTTTTTCAGTACCTCGATGAAACCGGCGCCCAACACGCCGTCGATTCGAGCGATGTCAATGACTACATCCGCGCCGCCAGTGGCCTCGACTTCACTGCAAAGGACTTTCGGACGTGGGGCGGTACCGTGCGGCTAGTCGAAGCGCTGGAAGCAGAGTTAGCCGCCGATCCTGACCAAGCACCCGAAAAAGCCCTGCGCACAGCCACCAAAGCCGTGGCGCGGCACTTGGGCAATACGCCCACGGTGTGCAGCAAATACTACATCCATCCGCAGGTAGTCAGCATGTTTCAGGATGGACGGCTGGTCGAATTTCTGCGCGACCACGACGCGGCCAGTGCAGCTACTGATGATCTGCTGCGCCCCACCGAGCGGCTCGTGCTACGAATGCTGGAGAAGTTTTGAGTTTCGAGTTGGCTGCCACTCAAAACTCGAAACTCAAAACTTACTGCGGCGCTACCGCCACTCTATACGTCGCCCCGTACCCACCCCAAACCCCCAACCCGCCCCGGATATTCGACGTTGGTGCGGCCGGTGAAGCCAGCGGCGAGCCGTTGGTATTGATGGCGTTTTCGTACGAAAGCCAGTAGCGGTAATGCGGCTGATCGATGGCGCACCACCGCACGGTAATGGTATCGCCGCGCCGGAAAAGGGTGGCGCGCGCGCCGGTGGCAAGGTCGGAGCGGCGGCGGCCCCGGTCGAGGGCAAAATCGATGGTTCGGCCGTTCACAAATTCATCGGTGAAGACGCTGGCGAGGCGCGGCGGGTAAAACGGCCCGCCATTGACACTGGTGAAGTATCGCGAGGCATTGCCGAGGGTATCGGGGTCATTAAATCGATAAAAAAGCTGCCACAGCGAATCGCGGAGCGTGACATCGGCGGGCGGCCGAAAAAACAGCGAATCGAGCGGCACGGGCGTCGGGATGCTCGTGACGGCGGTAGCTACCTGGCCGCGCGCCTCCACCCGCAAAGCATACGTGCGGCCCGCGCGGCCCACGAACGCCGGTTGGCCCGCCACCGGCAGCGCCGTGTAAAACGTGAGCGGCACGGGTAGTTGCCCCGTCACGGGGTCTAGCGTGAGGCCCGCCTGTTGCGCCAACGCCTGCCGGATGGCGAGCGGCAACGAATCGGCAGCCACTTCGCGCAATACCACGGCGGTATCGTTGGCGGTGTAAACCGTGATGCGGGCACCGTGAATCTGCGCTGCCACGAGCGCGGCGGCATCAAATGAATCAAAAACCGGCCGCGATTCGGTGAGCAGCACGATGGGCGGTAAGCCCGGCTCGATATAACCTTCGATAACGAGTTGCGGCTGCCCGGCGGGGAGGTCTAGCTCGATTGTGCGCTCACAACTCATCAGGCTACTTAAGGTAAGTGCCAGCCACCGAATCGATAGGCACGACGATTTTTTGCTCACTTGCCAAAGTTCGACGAGGCACTGGGTTGCATTTTTCCGTCAAGTACCAATTTTACCACTTTTTTTAAATCACCTACGGGAATCTTATCTGTTTTCCAACCATATGGATACGTATAGTGAGCACCCGACTTGCGGTCGAGTTCGCACAGTAGATGCTTGGGGCCGCCAGGTAACTGGAAGGTTTGCTCGATCATAAATGTTCGCTCAATCTTGTTGTGCGCTTGGTTGAACAAGTGTACTTTATAGCTAATGTCTAGAGATTCTTTTGGCTCAATGAAATACCGAACAATTGATAATGGCTGGTTCTGGTAAAAAAATTCGTCGATGGTAGCAATCTTGATTTCCATATCTTTTTCCGGGAGCTGATTTCGGTAGAAAGCCTTCTGCATCAATATAAAAACGCTGTCGGCTGACGCGTACTGCTCTGCTTCGTTCAACGCTTTCATCAACTTTGGATATATTTTGTATTGCGTAGAATCAGCGTTGATTACGAGCTTGTAGGCACGAGCCGACTTGTTGAAGTCCTTTGTGCAAGTAAATTCAAGTAGGCCGATGTCTGCCAATGTCTTGATATAATACTCGTCCTTTTTGGGGATTACCGTCAAAGAGGCGTAATAAGCAGAAAGGGCCTTGTCAAACTCTTTTTGGACGTGGTATAGATGCGCGAGCATATAGTGAGCTTGTGGAGGGCAATCGGGAAGCGCGATAACCTGATTGTAATAATGCCGCGACTGGTCGTAATTTTCTAAAAGATACGTAACAAATCCTGCTTCAGATAAATATTTAGGATTAGTAGGATCAGTTTTTAGCGCGACCTCGAACTCTTTGAGAGCTGGAGCTAATTCCTCGATGTAGCGCAAGGCCAAGCCTTTTCGATAGTGAACATCAGCACCTGTAATGCCTTTACTAATCGCTCGATCATAGAATTCAATTGCTTTGCGGTCGTTATCGCGCATAAAAAACGCAATGCCTACCATCATTAGCTCCTCTTTCGTCAACTGGTCAACTTTGCTTTCATACTTCACTAACTCTTCATATTTCTCGTTTTCATACAAGCTCTCCACCGAGCCCTTTTGGCCGTAGGCAGCCGACCATAGCATACTAGCCAGCAGGACGCAGAAAAGATACTTCATCGTTGATTTATCGGTAATCGACGGGCTGAGCGAAAAAATTGAAAACCCAACAAAGCTAAGTGGATGCAATTTATATCAACTTCTTATTCAAAACTCCACCTCCCACGTCACGGCCGGCAGCGGCAACGGAAACAACGCCACCGACTGCCCCGTGAGCTTCCCGGTACCACTAAGTGCCTCTCCGGTGGGTTCCAGATAATAAAACCACGGGTTGCGGCGGCCATATACGTTGTACACCGAAAACTGCCAGCGCGTGCGCCACTCGCGGCCCGAAACGAGGCGATGCGGCGGACGCTGCCAGGTAGCCGATACATCGAGGCGATGATTCGGCGGCATCCGGAAGGCGTTGCGGGCGCCGTACTGAAACTGCACGTTGCCGGCCACCACGTAACGGCGTTCGGGCATCGTAATCGCCTGACCGGTAGCGTAGGTAAAGGTGCCGCCGAGCAGCCAGCGCGGCGTCAGCTCATAGGTAGTGACGACGTTGAGATTGTGCCGCTGGTCGAAGCGGAAGGGGAATCGGGCGCCGCCGTTGAGGTCGGGGAAGCGCCGGGTGGCGCGGGCCAGGGTGTAGGCCACCCAACCGCGCGCCCGGCCGGAGGTGCGCCGCGCGAGCAGCTCAACGCCGTACGCCCGGCCGGTGCCGCGCACGAACTCAAACTCGATGTCGCGGTTGGCAGGGCCCGCTACGTACCCATCGCGGTATTCCAGCTGGCCGGTCAGGCGGCGGTAGTAGCCTTCCACCGAAATCTCCCATTCCTGTCCCGCGCCGAGCGTGCGGAAGTACCCCGCACTGAATCCGTGCGCCCGCTGCGGCGGAGCCAGTTGCGAGGCGGGTACCCACACATCGAGCGGCAGCGCCGAGGTGGCCTGGCTCACCAAATGCACGTATTGCGCCGAGCGCGCGTACGCCGCTTTGAGCGAAGAACGGCCGCCGGGTAGCGCCCAGCGCACGGCCAGACGCGGCTCGGGGGTGGCAAAGCGGGCGGCCGTGGCGCCGCGCCGCGTGATGGCAGAATCGAGGACGCGGGCGCCATCGCCGTCGAAGCGGTACGCGGTGAACGGGCCGAGCTGGCGTAGGCCACTCCACCGCAAACCGGTGCTCAGCCGCAGGGCGTCGGTTATGTCCCATTCGTGCTGTGCCCAGGCGGCGGTTTCGAGGGCGTACTTCGTTTGCACGCGGTTGGTCGTGAACTGCTGCCCATCCTGCGTACTGGCGTCGCCGGCGCGTGGGCGCAAGGTATGGTCGGTGGCGGTGAGGCCGATTTCGGTGCGATGCCGGGGGTTCGGTGCCCATGTCAGGGCGGTGGTGGCGCCGTAATCGCGGACGTACGTCAGGAGCCGCGTTTCGTAGGTGCTGAAAGCGGAGGTGAACCGGAAGCGGTAATCGACGGCCGTGGCCGTGACGCGCAGCCGCCACCGTTCCGAAAATGCGTGCTGCCAGTTGAGGGCGGCGGCCGAATTTCCCCAGCCGAAATTGGCCGTAAACTGCCCGCCGCCGAGGGTAAACGCGCCTTCGTCGCGCCCGTGGTAGAGCGTGAGACTGAGGCGGTCGGCGGGGGTGGGGCGCCAGGCGAGACGGCCGTTCAGGTCATAGAAATAGTAGGGCACGCCGCCATTGTCGTTCCGCAGAAACGGCCGTGCTAGTACGTCCACGTACGTGCGCCGCGCGGCAACCAAAAAGGTCGGCGGCGGCCGGCGCTGCCCCGAATCGGTGACGGGCCGCCCAATCGGCCCTTCGAGCAGCAACCGCGAGGCGATGACGCCGAGCCCCGCGCGCCCGTGCAGCCCATCGGCCGCGCCGTCGCGCGAGGTGATGTCGAGGACGCTGCTCAGCCGCGAGCCGCGCCCGGCGGGTGGGGTTTTCATCAGGGTGGCCGCGCGCAGGGCATCGGCGTTGAAGACCGAAAAGAAGTTGAGCAGGTGCCCGGCGTTGTAGATGACGGCGTCGTCGAGGAGGGTCAGATTTTGGTCTTGTCCGCCGCCGCGTACGTACAGGCCGGTTTGGCCTTCGCCGCCGGTTTGCACGCCCGGCAGCAACGCAAGGGTTTTGATGGGGTCGGCTTCGCCAAAAATGACCGGCAACGTGCGCAGCGTTTCCATCGAAACCACGGCCTCGCCGAGTTGGGCGCCGCGCAGGTACTGGTCGGGGTCGCCCTGGTCGGCGCGCCCCACGACGGTGGCGCCCGCCAGTTTCACGGCTAACGCCGTGAGGCGGATGTCGAGAGTGTTGTTGCTGGTTGGGAGCGGCACCGTGCGGGGCGCGTAGCCCGGTAGTTCGACGCGGAGCGAGCCAGTGATTTCGGTCGGAAGGATCAGCCGAAACTGGCCCGACGCATCGGTTGCCGTGCCGATTGCGGGGTTGGCAACGGCGCGAATGATGACGCCCGGCAGGGGTTCGGCGGTGGCGGCATCGCGCACGGTGCCCGCGAGGGCGCGCCCCGCCGGTTGGGCCAGTGCGTAGCCTGGCCCACCGAGTAGCACAACCAGGGCGAGCAGTTGGCCCAACCACCCGCTGAACGGCCGCGCCTTCTGCGGTTCAACCCTCAAATCAACCCGTAACGGCTCAACCACAGCAACAACGAAACTGAAAACCAACGGCCCGGCACCGGCGTCGGCCGTTCCGCTAACTCGGTGCGCCCCGGAAGGTTCCGGTAAGGCCGCCGCCGATACGCGGCGCGAGGCGCGTGTACACCCAAGCACCGAAATAGCCCAATGCGGCGCCCAGCGCCCAGCCGGCCAGCACATCAGTAGGGTAGTGCGCCGCCAAATACACGCGGCTGTACCCGGTCAAGAGCGTCCAAAGCCCTAATACCCAAATTGAAAGCCGCAACCGACGCGGTAGTACGAGGGCCAAAAAAACGGTTAGCGCCATCGTGTTGGCTGCGTGCGACGACATAAACCCAAACTGCCCGCCGCAGCCGTATTCGCTCAGAATGCGCACGGTCTGGGCAAGAGTCGGCTCGTGGCACGGCCGGAGCCGCTGCGTTATCGGTTTGAACCCCTGCGATGAGATATAATCGGCGGCCCACACCGTGCCCGCCACCAGCGGCACGAGCAGCGCCGCCCGCCGCCGATAAAGCTGAATCAGCGCCAGCACCAGCACGCCGTACGCCGAAAACCACGATTCACGCCGACTCACGAACACGAACACACCATCCCAAAGCGGCGAGTGCGCGGCGTTGATGGCGGTGAAGATAGCGCGGTCGAAGGCAGTCAACAAAACGGTGCGGGAGCCGGTAAAGGGCTAAAAATGGGGCTAGAAAATGCGTAGCCCCAGCAAAAGCTGCACGGCGTGTTGCTGCAAACGTACGGTGCTGGGGAAGTTGGCGGGACGGATTTTTGCCAGGTCAGGCACGCCGTAGATGTACCGCACATCGAGCGTGAGGCGCAGCGGCAGATTGGCGCCGATGCCCGCCACCAGGCCATAATCCGTGGCGCGGAACGCATCGCTCACGTCGCGGGTGAGTTTGATGTTGTTTATCGTCGATTCCTGCTTGGCGCGCGTCACGAACCCAATCTGCGGGCCGGCGTGGAGGTGTACCCGCCGTTTTACCAGAAATAGCTTCAACAGCAGCGGGACGGTTACTTCATCGAAGTAGAGGCGGGCGTCGGACGCGCCGTCGTAGCGGGCTCCTAATTGCGAGTATTGCACTTCGGGCTGCACGGCGATGCGGTCGGAGAGGGGCAGACTAAGGAAGGCACCACCCACAAAACCCGGCGCCAGATCGGTCGAAGAATCGTCGTCGCCGGCCGTGCGCTGGTACGCGGCGTTGGCGCCCACTTTTAGGCCGCCAGTCACTTGCGCGAGGGCGGGCAGCATGCCGAGCGCCAACAAGAGCGCACCGCAAAATCGGGACAGCAATATTTGGAAATGAATGAGAAAAGTAGGAAGTTGAAAAGGTAAACTTCGGAAAGCCCGCCGCAAAGAAACGCCCAATGTCGTCCAGATGGCGGCTCAAATGCTGTGCTTGTGAGGTTGCTTAGGCTACAATGAAGCCTAACACAGGTCACAGGTAGTACTGCTTCTGGCTGCTGGCCAAACGTGGGGTGGAGCGAAGCTCCGCCTCAACACACGCTGCGGCGAGTGTAAAGCATCCTTACATCACAACCATTGCACGCCCGGCCGCAACCACGCCTGCGTCTGCGCTTCGAGGGAACCGGCCTCAGGCTGATAATCATACGTCCAGCTCGCGAGCGGTGGCAAGCTCATCAGGATGCTCTCGGTACGTCCGCCGGTTTCGAGGCCGAAGCGCGTGCCCCTGTCTACGGCGAGGTTGAACTCGGCATAGCGCCCGCGCCGGAGCCGCTGCCAGGCCAGTTCGCGCTCGCCGTAGGGCCGGGCGCGGTTGGCCGCTGCGATGGCCGCCCACGCCGGAAAAAATGCGCCCGCAATGCCGTTAATCAACGGAAACCAGCTTTCGATTTCCTCGCGGGAGGCGGCATCGGCGCCCAAGCGGTCGGCAAAAAGACCGCCGACGCCGCGCGTTTCCTGCCGGTGCGGGAGGGTGAAATACTGGTCGGCCCAGTCGCGGAAGCGCGGGTAGGCGCCGGGGTGAGTAACTTCCACGGCAGCCCGCAGATGTTCGTGATAGGCGCGCGCTTCGGCGGCATCGACGTAGATAGGCGTCAGGTCGGCACCGCCGCCGAACCACGCGCGGCGCCCGCCATCGGCTTCAAAATACCGCACGTTCATATGCGTTATCGGCACCCACGGCGAACGCGGGTGCAGCACCACCGACACGCCCGTAGCGAAGAAATCGCGCGCCGGCAGTTCGAGTGCTTTCGCCGCCGCTGCGCTCAGTTCGCCCCAGACTGCGGAGAACGCCACGCCCGCTTTTTCGAGTAACGCGCCGTCGATCAGTACGTTGGTTTGGCCGCCGCCGCCTTCGGGGCGGTCCCACGGGTCGCGGCGGAAGGTGGCGGTGCCGTCGAGCGCCTCTAAATCGGCGCAAAGCTGGGCTTGGAAAGCGCGCATCCACGCCGTAATGCTATTGCGGGTGATGGTGGAAGGGGCGGGCGGTGCCCAAGGGGTTTGAAGCAGCATATGGGTCGCAAAAGTACCGGCGGTTTGTACCGTTTCCGTCGCCGGTACCGTCCCGGTGTCGGCGACGGAAAACGGCGTATTCGGTACCTTCCCGGTGCGGGTGGGTAAGAGCAAATCGGCACCGGGACGGTGGTGCCGGATACGTAAAACGAATACCGTTTCGATACTGCTTGTGGGCTGAAAACAGCGGACTGAAGTCCACGCTACAACTGTTCCACGAATGTTCCACGGAATGAGGTTCCTCACAGTAATCCCCATTTGCCGCGTGGAAACGGTGTTGATAAGTACAATCGACTACGTTCCACGAATGTTCCACAAATTTAATCTCCTACTCCTCAGCCCGCAACCCGAAAAACCGGTACAGCAGCGGACTGTGGAAAGAATCGACAATCAGATGCGCCAGCGATAAATCCTGCCGCCCGGAAGTTGGGTTCTGATAGCCGACGCACGGCATCCCGGCGGCCCGCGCCGCGCGGATTCCGTTGGCCGCATCCTCGATGACGGCGCACCGGGCGGGCTCAACGGCTAGGCGGCGCGCGGCTTCCAGAAAGACGTCGGGCGCGGGCTTGCCGTGCGGCACTTCTTCGGAAGCCACCACGGCATCGAAGTAAACAGCGATTTCGAGCCGCTCCAACACCACCGCAATGTTGCGGCGCGGCGAACCCGACGCCACCGCCAGTCGCCGCCCGGCCGCGCGCAACGCCATCAGCAGTTCCACCAGCCCTTTGCTGGCCACCAGCGGCTGCGTGCGCAAACTCTCGTGCTTGCGGTCTTGCTCGCGCTGCACCAGTTCCTCGATGTGGAACGGCAGATTCCAGGCGCCGATGAGTGACTGCCACATCACCGGCGACGACAGGCCGATGAAGGCGTCGTATTCGGCCTCCGAAACGTCGGCTCCCAATTCCCGAAAAAGCGTCTGGTTAACCGTTCGGTGTAGCGGCTCTGAATCAAGCAGCACGCCGTCCATATCGAAGATGATTGCGTCAGGCATCGGGGTTTTGCGAAAAAAATGATAAAGCAAAATACGGTAGGTCAAGGCAAATTAATCTGTCATTGCAAGGAGGTTTTGCGACGAAGCAATCCGGCGCGAGCTACACGGCAACAAGCTATGCGGTAGCATTCGCCAGATTGCCACGTCGGCCCTTCGTTCCTCAGGGTAAACTCCAAGCCTCCTCCTCGCAATGACAGAGCGGCCTTAGCCAGCGCCGCGCTGCAATTGCATTAATGCCGATTAATGTAGATGCGAAAAAAGCCGCACTGCTTGCAGCCGTCAGCCGGCACCACCCGAACGAACCCCGCCCCCGCCCGGTTTCCCGCCATCGTACCTTTGCCGATAGATGATAATCCTCCGCCACACGGTCATTTCCGATGATATCCGCGACGAGCAGTTCGTCTGCAACCTTACGCGCTGCAAAGGTGCTTGCTGCGTAGAAGGCGACCAGGGCGCGCCTCTGGAAGCCGATGAGTTGCCGGTACTGGCGCGGATTTATGAGGCGGTGGCGCCATTCCTGACGCCCGAAGGCCGTGCTGAAATCGAGAAAAGCGGGACGCACGTCGTCGAGTCCGACGGCACGTTGGCCACGCCTACCATCGGCGGACGCGAGTGCGCGTATGCTTTGTACGATGCGGTCGGTATTCTGAAATGCGGCATCGAGCAGGCGTACCGCGCCGGCGTCATCGACTATATCAAGCCCATCAGCTGCCATCTGTACCCGATTCGGATTACGAAGTACGACGGCTTCGACGCCCTCAACTACGACCGTTGGGACATTTGCGCGCCCGCTTGCCAAAACGGCCGCACACTTGGCGTGCCGGTCTATCGGTTTCTGCAAGAGCCACTGACCCGCAAGTACGGCGCCGAATGGTACGCCGAGTTGGTGAAAGTGGTGCAAGGTTAAGCGCCCGCCCACTGCCGTGCCAACCACCCCGGCGCGGGGTAGAAGAGGGCGCTAGCGCGGCGCTCCGCTAAAAACCTTCGATTTCTAAAAACCTCCGGGTTTGCGCCGTGGTTAAGCGGTGCCTACTTTTGCCCAATGAAACTCGCATTGCTCCTCGCGGGAATCCTGGTGCTGGTCGTACTCGGCCTGCTCTTCCGCCTCCAGGTTCTTAACGCCATCTATTCCGGTTCCACCAAACGTCAGATTGGGGGTTCCAACAAGGTCAATGGTCTGCTGATGATGGTCTTCCTCGTCCTCGGGGGCGCCGCATTTGCGTGGTCGTACGTGGCATATCACAAGGAAACCCTGATTCCGGTGGCTTCCGACCACGGCGTCAAGATGGATTCGATGTTCTGGCTGTCGATGGGCGTTATCATGATTGCCTTCGTCGTGACCCAGATTCTGCTGTTTTGGTACTCGTATAAGTACCAGCACCAGGATGGTAAACGGGCTTATTTCTTCCCGCACAACAACAAAATTGAAATCATCTGGACGACGATTCCGGCCGTCGTGATGGCGATTTTGATCTTCAACGGCTGGAAACAGTGGGCCGCCATCACCGGCCCCGCCCCGAAAGATTCGGTCGTGCTGGAAGTCATGGGTAAGCAGTTCAACTGGATGGTGCGTTACCCCGGCGCCGATCAGCAACTCGGCAACCTCAACTACCGCCTCATCGACGCCACCAACGAATGGGGCTTCGATTTCAACGACCAGCGCTCCATCGACGACCTTACGCCGTCGGAGATTCACGTGCCGAAAGGCCGTCCGGTTCTCGTAAAAATCCGTGCCCGCGACGTAATCCACGGGATGTACATGCCGCACTTCCGCGCGCAGATGTACGCCGTACCAGGCATGCCGACGCAGTTCTGGTTCACGCCCAACAAGACGACCGAGGAGATGCGCACTGAAACCGGTAACGCCAACTTCAACTTCGAACTGGCGTGTTCGCAGATTTGCGGCCGGGGTCACTTCGCCATGAAGATGGCCGTTGTCGTGGACGACGAGCAGGATTACGCCATCTGGCTCGCCAAGCAGCAGACCTTCACCGCCGCCCACCCGGAGGTATTGGCCAACCTGAAACCCGCCGCTACCGGCGCGGTTACGCAAGCGGTTGCGCCCGTGGCTAAGGCCGCTGCAACGGTACTGCAACCCTAATTTTTTGTCCTTCCTTTCGTTGCACCGTCGGCTATACCGCGGCCGGTGTTCGTAGTAAATCCACTGAATCATATGGCAGCTGATCTGACCAACCCCGGTGTTCCGGCAGAAGTCGCCCTCGGCCACGGCCAGCAGGCCCACGCCCACGCTGAACACCACGACGACCACGAACACGAACACCACGAAGAACCGTGGCTGTTTAAGTACGTCTTCAGCCAGGACCACAAGATGATCGCCAAGCAGTTCCTCATCACGGGGATGCTATGGGCCATTATCGGCGGTACGCTGTCCAGCTTATTCCGCATCCAGCTCGGCTGGCCCAAAGCCACGCTCGATTGGTTGGAGCCGGTGCTGGGCCATTGGGTGTCGGCGGGCAAGCTCGACCCAGAGTTCTACTTGGCGATGGTCACGATGCACGGCACCATCATGGTGTTCTTCGTGCTGACGGCCGGCCTGAGCGGTACGTTCTCGAACCTGCTGATTCCGTTGCAGATCGGCGCCCGCGACATGGCGTCGGGCTTCATGAACATGCTCTCATACTGGTTCTTCTTCCTGTCGAGCGTCATCATGTTCATCTCGCTCTTCCTGAGCACCGGCCCGGCTTCGGCCGGTTGGACAATCTACCCACCGCTGTCGGCGCTGCCACAGGCAATGCCCGGTTCGGGCGCGGGCATGACACTCTGGCTCTGCTCGATGGCCATCTTCATCGTCTCGTCACTACTCGGCTCGCTCAACTACGTTACCACCGTCATCAACTTGCGTACGCAGGGGATGTCGATGACCAAGCTACCGCTCACCATCTGGGCGTTCACACTCACGGCCATCCTCGGCATCCTATCGTTTCCGGTGCTGCTGTCGGCGGCGCTGCTGCTGATTTTCGACCGTTCGTTCGGTACCTCGTTCTTCCTCTCCGACATCTACATCGGCGGGCAAGCATTGAGCAACACCGGCGGTTCGCCGATCCTGTTCCAGCATTTGTTCTGGTTCCTCGGCCACCCGGAAGTATACATCGTGATTCTGCCGGGCTTCGGTATGGTGTCGGAAATCATCGCCACCAACTCGCGTAAGCCAATTTTCGGCTACCGCGCCATGATTGGTTCAATGCTCGGCATCTCGCTGCTGTCGTTCATCGTGTGGGCGCATCATATGTTTGTCACTGGTATGAACCCGTTCCTCGGTTCGGTCTTCATGTTCCTGACGCTCATCATTGCCGTACCGTCGGCCGTGAAGGTGTTCAACTGGATTGCCACGCTGTGGCGCGGAAACATCCGTTTCACGACGGCGATGTTGTTCTCGATTGGCTTCGTCTCGCTGTTCATTTCGGGCGGTCTCACGGGTATCATTCTCGGCAACGCCACGCTCGACATTCAGCTTCACGATACCTACTTCGTCGTCGCTCACTTTCACTTGGTGATGGGTTCTTCGGCGTTCTTCGGGATGTTTGCGGGGGTGTATCACTGGTTCCCGAAAATGTTTGGCCGGATGCTCGATGAGAAGCTCGGCTACATCCACTTTTGGCTTACGTTCTTGGGGGTGTACCTGGTGTTCCTGCCGATGCACTACGTCGGCATCGCCGGTTTCCCGCGCCGCTACTACGCCTGGACGGGCTTCGACACGTTCTCGACCTTCGCCGACCTGAACATGTTCATCTCTGTGGCGGCTATCCTGTCGTTCGTTGCGCAATTCGTGTTCATCTTCAACTTCGTGTACTCCATCTTCCGTGGCCGTCGCGCTACCCAGAACCCCTGGAATTCGACGACCCTCGAATGGACGACGCCCGTCGAAGGCATCCACGGCAACTGGCCGGGCGCTATCCCTGCGGTTCACCGCTGGCCCTACGATTATTCGAAGCCCGGCGCCGCCGACGATTTTATCCCGCAGACGGTGCCATTCTCGGCTACTACTTCCTCCAACCTGCCCCACGAGCAGGAAGGCGAATAGCACTGCTGCACTGCTGAATTCCCAAACGGGCCGCCTTCACCGGCGGCCCGTTTTTGTGTCGTCCAACGTGGCGGGCTCTGTCCCCAGAGCCGCGTTGAAACAACCCACCATCATTCATTCACGCGGCGCCGAGACGGCGCTCGCTACGTAAAATCTGTGTCAGCCGCCCTTCCCCGCTTCCGCCGAATCAGCTTTCTCACGCTCGCCAGTGTATATCTGCTGATTCTCGTCGGCGGCATCGTGCGCGGCACGGGCGCCGGCATGGGTTGCCCCGATTGGCCCAAGTGCTTCGGCCGCTGGGTGCCGCCCACTTCTGAAAGCGAGTTGCCCCGCACGTACAAAGAAGATTACCGGCGCGGCCGAATCGCCAAAAATCAGGCAGTGGCCGCTCGCCTCGACCGCCTCGGTTTCGACCAGGTAGCCGAAAATATCTTCCGGCATCCGGCCTCGTTCATCGAAACCGATTTCAACGTCGTCAAGACTTGGATCGAATACATCAACCGGCTCGTGGGCGCGCTGATCGGCTTGTTCATCCTGCTCACGTTCTGGCGCTCGTGGGCGCTGTGGCGCATCGACAAATCCATCCCCCTCAGCGCCGGTTTGGCCGTGCTAACGGTGGGCGTACAAGGTTGGCTGGGGTCGTTGGTGGTGAGTACCAACCTGGTGCCTGCCCTCGTGACGTGGCATATGGCGTTGGCGTTAGGGCTGCTGCTGCTATTGCATTACGCCCATCATACGGCAGAAAATTATGCATCGCCACGGGCTGTAACCCCTACAATTGAAAAATCCGCCGACCGCAACTTGGTGCCACTGGCGTGGAGCTTTACGGCGTTGGTTTTCGGCCAGATCATTCTGGGCACGCAAGTCCGCGAAGGGATTGATGTGGTGGCAAGCCGCCTCAACTACCTCAACCGCGACCTGTGGATCGAGCGCCTCGGCCCCGAATTCAGCTATCACCGCGCGCTTTCGACGTTGCTGCTGCTCGCGGGCGTGTGGGTGGGCTACCGCGCGTGGCAAACCGGCGAGCGCCGCCTACGCCGCAACGCTGCTTGGGTGGGCGCTTTATTACTGCTGAACCCGATAGTTGGCGTTGCGCTGGCGACCTTTGCAGTGCCCGCGTGGTTACAGCCCATCCATTTGGTGGTGGGCACGGGGTTGTTTGGCGCGGCGGTGCTGGTGGCGTTGGCCGCTGGGTCAGCCTCTGCGGCGGCCATCAGCGCAGCCGATGAGCAGGGCGCAGCATCGCCGGGTAGTCGCAATTCAGCGGCGCCCAGTCAAGTAGCGACGGTACAGTGATCAAAACCTACGTTCGGGCTTACGCCCAACTGCTCAAGTTTCGCCTGTCGTTTCTGGTGGCCTTTTCGAGCGCCATCGGCTACGGCTTGGGCACCACGCACCCCACGTGGCTTAACACGGCGCTCGTGATGCTCGCGGGGCTGCTCGTGACGGGCTCGGCCAACACGATCAACCAAATCCTCGAAATCGACCGCGATAAGCTGATGAAGCGCACCGCGAAGCGCCCGCTGCCCGAAGCGCGCATCGGCGCGCAACACGCGGCGGTTTTCGCGGCACTTATCGGGGTGGCGGGGCTGCTGATTCTGGGGCTGCGTTTCAACGCTACGGCGGCGGCACTGTCGCTGGTTTCGCTGATTTTATACGCGTTCATCTACACGCCGCTCAAGCGCATTACGCCGCTGTGCGTGGCGGTGGGCGCCATTCCGGGGGGTATGCCGCCGATGATCGGGTACGTGGCGGCGCAGGCTACCGGCGCCATCGGGGCGGAGGCGTGGGTGCTGTTCGGCATTCAGTTTCTGTGGCAATTTCCGCACTTCTGGGCCATTGCGTGGGTTCTGGACGACGATTACAAAGCCGCCGGTTTTCGGATGTTGCCCTTCGACGGCGCCAAAGACCTGCGTACCGCGTTCCAGATCATGATCTACACGCTGACGCTCTTGCCGGTCAGCTTACTGCCGATGCTCCTCAAAATGACCGGCAGCACCTACGCGATGATCGCGGTGGTGTGCGGCGTGCTGTTCCTGGCGCAAACCTTTTACCTGATGCTTACCTGCACGAAAAAAGCGGCGATGAACATTATGTTCGGCTCGTTTTTATACTTGCCTATTGTGCAGATTGCACTGGTGTTCGATAAAATTTAGTTGATGGTTGTCGGTTGATGGTTCCTTAACCTACCAACCACCAACCATCAACCATCAACCAATATGACTGATTTCCTTTCTCCCGCCGAGCTTGACCAGAAAGAGCCGGCCTTTGGCGTACACCCGCTCAAGTTTCTGTTGTGGTTGCTAATCATCTCGTCGTCGATGTCGTTCGCGGCGTACACCAGCGGCTACATCGTGCGGAAAGGTGAAGGCAACTGGCTGGAGTTCGCACTTCCGGCGAGATTGTATTTTTCTTCGATTGTGATTTTACTCTCGTCGTTCACGATGCAGGGCGCGCTCATCGCAGCCCGGCGCGACAATGTTCGTCTTACCCAACTGCTGCTGTTGTCGACGCTGCTGCTCGGCGGCGTGTTTTTGGTGAGCCAGTGGCAGGCGTGGGGCGAACTGGTGGCCAGCAACATCTTTTTTGCCGGCCCTACGGCTAATCCGGCCGGGTCGTTCGTGTACGTGCTGACGGGTTTTCACGCTTTTCACATCCTCTGTGCGTTCATTTTTTTGACGACCATTCTACGGATGGCGCTCCAGTATAAAGTGCATTCCAAGGCGGTTTTGTGGATTGAGCTGTGTACGATCTTCTGGCATTTTCTCGGCGGGCTTTGGCTCTACCTGCATCTGTTCCTACTTTTGAACCGTTAAACCCGGCTCCGGCCGTTTCGCCCATTGGCGAAATGGCTCACCCTCGGCCCTCCAACCCCCGCGCGATGCACGCACCGACCCTCAATCCGACCCCGGATTCGCTAACGACTCAGACCCTGGAAGCCCCCCGGACTGGTACCTGGGATGGCGGCAACGAACCTCTCAAAGCGAGCTACGGCAAGCTGATGATGTGGTTCTTCCTACTCTCCGACGCTTTTTCGTTTTCGGCGTTCCTCACGGCATACGGCCTGATTCGGCACGCGCACCCGGCGTACCAAGGTACGAGCGCGGCGTTCAAGTTTTCGCAAGCCTATTGGCCGATCCCGGATCGCGTGTTCAACGCGTTCCCGTTTGCCGGGGAAGCTGACCTGCCGCTCGCGTTCGTCGCGCTGATGACGATGATCCTCATTTTCTCGTCGGTCACGATGGTACTAGCTGTTGAGGCCGGCCACCGCCGCGACCGCGAAGACGTGCAGAAATGGCTGATGTGGACGATCCTGTTCGGTTCGGCGTTCGTCGGCTCACAGGCGTGGGAGTGGACGCACTTTATCCACGGCGCGCACCACGGCTCGGCTCTGGTAGAAGGCACTACGTTCTTCGGCGCCAACCTTGCTCAGAATCAGTACGGCCCGGTGCTTTTCGCCGATCTGTTCTTCTTCATCACGGGCTTCCATGGCACGCACGTGACATCGGGCATCATCATGCTCATCATCGTGTTCCTCAATACCGTAAACGGCACCTACGAACGTCGGGGCCACTACGAGATGGTCGAAAAAATCGGCCTCTACTGGCACTTCGTCGATCTGGTGTGGGTGTTCGTGTTCACGTTCTTTTACCTCGTCTAATTTAGTTGAGTAGAGGAGTTAGGTGAGCAGATGAGTAGATAGCCTAAGCGTACCTACTCATCTGCTCACTTACCCAGCTACTCATCCTCTTCTACAATGGCACACTCTCACGATCACGACTTGGCGCCCGGCGAAATCGCCCCCGCCAACACCGGCCACATCTGGAAAACGTTCTGGGTATTGGTCGGCATCACGGCAGTAGAATTCGTTTTCGTTTTCTTCATGGCCGCCGGCTCGATGCGGAACGCGATTTTTATCGTGCTCACCATCTTTAAGGCGTTCTTCATCGTCGGCGAGTTTATGCACTTGAAGCATGAGGTGAAGGGCTTGATCTGGTCGATTCTCATTCCGATGGGGTTGGTGGTCTGGCTCGTCGTGGCACTCGTCACGGAAGGTTCCTTCCTGAGTTCGGGCGTCGGTACGATGCTCAACCGCTAACCCGCCGCCTGAATGAAGGGCCAGAAAGTACTCTTGCTGGGCATCCTGTTGCTGATGCCCGTTCTGGCCTTTCTCTTTCTGCGATCTTTCGGGCGTAATGCCTACAAGCTGCGCACCTACCTGCCCGAGTCGGTCACGACGGCGCGGCCGGCGGGTGCGCAGTCCGTTTCCGGCGGCACAGGGGCGGCTTCGGATACCGTTTTTCACCGCGTCGAGGATGCCGTGGCGTTGACTGCCGCCACCGGGCAACCATTCAGCCCGGCCCGCGAGCTGGCGGGGCAAGTGGTCGTCCTCGGTTTCGGCCGCGATGCCACCTTCTCCGACCGTGCCGACCTCGCTATCGTGCGCGGCCTACGGCGCGTGCAGGAGCGGTACCAAGAGCGCCCGGCTGTCAAGCTGCTGCTCGTGGCGCCCGAACCCGCCACCGGCCTGGCCGCACTCGCCGAGCGCAGCGGCGCCATCAGCGGCAAATGGACGTTTGCGAGCGCCGCGCCCATCACGCTCACGCACCTGCGTACCGAGCTACGCGATTCAGCGGCGCTGGCAAACCCGGCGGCCCCGTCGCGGTTATGGCTTCTCGACCGTGAGCGCCACCTGCGCGGCATCTACACGCCTACCGACCCCCGCGAAATCGACCGGCTGCTGACGGAGATTGATGTTTTGTTGAAGATTGAAAAAAACCCGGTGCGGCCGTAGGAGTTTGCTTAGTGGTTGTAGCACAATACGTCTTGTCATTGCGCGGAGGCTTGGAGCATGCCCCGAGCGAAGCGTGGTGGACGAAGCAATTCGGCGCACGTTACACGGCAACGGCACTATGGCAGCATTCGCCGGATAGGCACGTCCCTTCGACTACGCAGACGACAGATGAAGGGTAAGCTGTCGCAAAGCCTCTTCCTCGCAATGACAAATATGGGGTAATTGCTGATTAACCGCTTAATGGTGAGCGATGTCCCCCAAACGACTGCACACAAACCCGCTTCTCACCCCGCCTAATGCAAACCTCCATTTCTAACACTCCGCCATCAACCGAGCCCATCAATAACGCCTTCTACAAGCGCCTGATGATCGGGCTGGGCGTGCTGGTGCCGGGGCTCGTGGCCATTCTCTACAGTTTCCCCGGCGCATTCCAGATTCCCGGTGTGAAGGTGAGTTTTCTGCCGCCGCTCATCGCCGTCATCAACTCGCTTACGGCGCTGGTGCTGGTGCTGGGCTACGTGTTCATTCGGCGGAAAAACGTGGCGGCGCACCGCGCAATGATGGGCACGGCTTTCGGCCTCGGCGCGGTGTTTCTGCTGGCGTACGTGGCGTACCACTCACAGGCGCCGCAGACGCGATTTCCGGCGCTGGGCCTCCTCAAAACCGTGTATCTGACGTTGTTGACGAGCCATATTCTGCTCGCTATTGTCACCGTCGGGCTGGTGTTGTTTACGCTGTATTTCGCCCTGACGCAGCAGTTTGTCCGGCATCGGCGGTTGGCCCGCTGGACGTTCCCGATCTGGCTCTACGTCTCGGTAACGGGAGTAATCGTGTATTTTATGATTGCGCCGTATTACCCGGTCTAGCAAATTCGTAGCACCAAGACTCCACACCCCGGAGGGGGAGGAGTGGCCCCCTTCGTTCCTCAGGATAAACTCCGGGCCGGGGTGGCGACCACGGTAGCTGCGGGATAACTTGGGTAGAAGCACCAAAGTCAAGGATAAACCCTGAATCGTCGACCCCTCTAGCGCCCTCTGCGCGCGTCGCCCCACCCCGTCTGGCCTTCGGCCAGCCACCCTGCCCCCTCCGGAGCGGGGAGTCCGTAGAAATGAAAAGGCCGTTAGGGCAGCAATAACGACGAATCGCCGTAGCTCAAAAACCGGTACTCGTGCGCCAGTGCGTGGGCGTACACCTCGCGCCACCGCTCGCCGATGAGCGCCGCCACGAGCAGTAACAACGTCGATTCGGGTTGATGGAAGTTCGTAATCAGCCCCCCAATCACGCGGTAGCGGTAGCCCGGCGCAATGAGCAGATGCGTGGTGGCGGCGAGTGCCGTCAGTCCTTGCTGGTCGAGGTATTCGACCAAGGCATCAATGGCTTCCAGCGCAGGTAGCGCGGGCGCATCCGCAGCGTAGGGCGCCCATTGCGGCAGCACAGCGCTCCACGCATGGCCTTGCGCCAGGCGTGCACCCAGCCAATACAGGCTTTCGAGGGTGCGCGCGGAGGTGGTGCCCACCGCCAACACCGGCCGTCCCGCCGCCAATGCGGCGCGAAGCTGATGCAGGGCAGCCGCGCTCACGCTGATGATTTCGCCGTGCATCGCGTGGTCGTCCATCGCATCGGCTTTTACCGGCCGGAACGTCCCCGCCCCAACGTGCAGCGTCACGTGGGCGGCCTCTACACCGCGCGCGGCTAAGGCTTCCAGGACGGCGGGCGTGAAGTGCAGCCCGGCCGTGGGCGCGGCCACGGCGCCTTCGTGGCGGGCGTACACGGTTTGATAGCGGGCGAGGTCGGCGGCGTCGGCTTCGCGGTGGAGGTAGGGGGGAAGCGGCAGCTTGCCGGCCAGCTCCAATACCTCCGAAAAAGTGCGCTCGGTCGGTGTCCAAGTGAAACGCACGAGCGGCTGGCCGTCGGGCGTTTCGCCCGCCACCGTGGCCGTGAGCAGGCCGCCATCGGCCCCCAGCGGCAGGGTGAGGGCGGCGCCGTCGCGCCATTTCTTGCGGTTCCCGATCAGGCAGCACCAAGTGGCGCCATCGGTCGTGCGGTCGCCGGTTTGGCGCAACGCGGCCTCCAGCGCCTGGCCGTGTGGTTCGAG
This sequence comes from Hymenobacteraceae bacterium, assembly GCA_031425525.1. Taxonomy (GTDB): domain Bacteria; phylum Bacteroidota; class Bacteroidia; order Cytophagales; family Hymenobacteraceae; genus JANNMJ01. Next base: position 145,019 of record JANPJM010000069.1, read on the forward strand.
GCAAAACACCTCGATGGAAGTGCCGGACGTCTTCTGAAACCGGAGCCGGGCGCGCACCACGCGGGTGTCGTTGAAGACGAGGAGCGCATCAGTGGGCAGCAGCGCGGGGAGGTCGCGGAAGCCGTGATCGGCGAGCGGCGCGGCGCCCCGGCAAACGAGCAGCTTCGATTCGTCGCGGGTGGCGAGCGGGTGCTTGGCGATGCGCGCGTCGGGGAGGTCGTACGCGAAATCGGCGATGCGCAAGCGGCGCGGGTCAGGGGGCGCAAAGGACATGCGGGCGCGGGGAATCCCGGCAAATTTCCGGGGGCTACTGAAATCAGAAAACGGTTATTCGGGCAGTTTCTCGAAGATCAGCAGGTGCTGGCGTGGCAGCGTTTCGCGGGCTTCGCGGAAGGCCAGACCGGCGGCGGTCAATTCCTTGCGGCACTGCTCAGTAGTCATTTTGTGGACAGCTTTTACGGGAATTTTGGCGTCTTCGGCGCGGTACTCGACCAGCACCACGCGGCCTTTCGGGCGCAGCGCGCGCACCACCCCGGCGAGCATTTCCTTAGGGTAGGCAAACTCGTGGTAGGCATCGACCATCAGTGCAACATCGACGGAATTAGGCGCCAGATTTGGGTTTTGCGTGGTGCCGTGAACGGGCTTTACGTTGGTGAGGCGCCGACTCATCACGTCGTTGGTGAGGCGCAGCATCTGCTGCGGTTGCAGCTCGACGGCAAAGACCTGCCCTTGCGGCACCAGCGGCGCCAACCGAAACGAGAGGTACCCGGTACCGGCGCCGATGTCGGCCACTTCATCGGTGGGCTTTAGGTTCAGGGCTTTGAGCAGCAAATCGGGCCGCTCTTCGGCTTCGCGGGTGGCGCGCTCGAAATGGGCGGCGCTCTCGTGGCCTTGCACGCGAGCAATCTGGCGGCCCATGTAGCGGCGGGCAATGCCGTTGGGGTCGAGCGGGGCGTCGGCGGCCGGGGCGGGCGCGAATACCGGCGGCGCGGGCGTTGCTCTGGCTTTCGGCAACGATGGCCGCTCGGAGGGCGCTACGTTGGCCGCCGCATCGGAGGGCGTGTTTTCTGATTGCGTCGAGGTGCAGCCGGCCAGCAGGGCCAGCCCCAGCACACAGCGGGAGACGATGGGGTTCACGGGAAATAAACGAAAAAGCAGCAGAAAGGGCGCGACAGGGAAGGAGGAGAGAGGGGCGCCGACGACGGACGACCGCACGGCCCTACAAAAGTCGGCTACAAATCAGCCATTTCCGTCGGGCACCAGTTGCTATTCGGCCGACTTCTCAAAAATGAGCAAATGCTGCTGCGGTAGGCCCGGCCGCGCCTCTCGGAAAGTGAGCCCGACGGCGGCCATCTCCTTGCGGCACTGCGCAATGCTCATCTTATGCACGGCTTTGATGGCGACACTTGGGTCTTCGGCTTTGAACTCGACGAGCGCCACGCGCCCGCCCGGCCGCAGGGCTTTTACGATGCCGGTCATCATCTCGCGCGGGTAGGCAAACTCGTGGTAGGCATCGACGAACAGCGCCAGCGTGATGGAGTTGGGCGGTAGCTCCGGCGAGCGCTCGGTGCCGAGTACGAGATCGACGTTATCGACCCCCAGCGCCTTGCCGCGCTGGGCCATCGCTTCCAGCATTTCGGGCTGAATATCGACGGCCTTGACCCGCCCGTTCGGCACGAGCGGCGCCATCCGGAAGGTGAAATACCCGGTACCGGCGCCGATATCGGCCACGATGTCGGTGTCGCGCAGCCGCAGTAGGCGCACCAGTTCCGCAGTGGCTTCCTCGCGGTCGCGGCCGGGGCGGTCGAGCCAGTCGGCGCCTTCGTGGCCCATCACTTGGGCAATTTGGCGGCCCATGTACACCTTGCCGATGCCGTTGGGGTCGAGGGCGGTGGCGCCGGGTATGGGCTGAGCGGATGGTGGTTGCGAGGCGGTGCGCGGTTCGCGGCAAGCCACAATGCAAAGAATCAGAAGTAGGCTGAAGCGCATGAATCAAGAAAAAACTACACCGGGTCTACATCCACCACCAGCCGCACGCCTTTGCCCACATCGGCGGTTTGGACGGCGGTCATCGCCTCGCGAATCAATTCCTTGGCGGCTTTCAACGACTCGTGGTGACGTTCGAGTTTGATGTGAATCTGAAACAGGAACAGGTTACGGATGCGGTTTACGTACGGCTGCTCCGGCCCCAGCACCGAGTGGCGCGGCAGACGCGCTACCAGCTCGACTACCAATTGCGTAGCCGCACGCTCGGCGACGGCCTCTTCGGCGTGCTTGACCGTGAGGTGGATGGCGCGCACGAACGGCGGGTATTCGTAGTTGGCGCGCTCCTGAATCTCGGCTTCGTAAAACCCCGAGTAATCGTTGTTCGCTACCAGCTCGAAAATGGGTTGGTCGGGCTTGGCGGTCTGAATCAGCACTTCGCCGCGCGTCGCGGCGCGGCCCGCGCGCCCCGAAACCTGCGTAAATAGCTGGAATGCGCGCTCGTGTGCCCGAAAATCGGGGTAGTTGATAATGGCGTCGGCGTTGAGGATGCCCACGAGCGAGACGTTGCCGAAATCGAGCCCTTTCGTCACCATCTGCGTGCCGACGAGTACGTTCGTCGCGCCCTTCTCAAACTCGGTGATGATGTTTTGGTGGCCGTTCTTGCCGCGCGTCGTGTCCTGATCCATCCGCTGCACGCGGGCGTCAGGGAGGAGGGTTTTGAGGTCTTCCTCGATCTTTTCGGTGCCGAACCCGATGGGGTTTACGTGGATGCCGCCGCACGCCGGGCACTGGCGCGGGCGCGGCTCGTGGTGGCCGCAGTAGTGGCACCGGATTTCGCCGGCGCGGTAGTGCAACGCCAGCGAAACGGCGCAGTTGGGGCACTTCGGAATCCAGGCGCACGCCGCACACGTGATGAACGGGGCGTAGCCGCGCCGGTTCTGAAACAGAATGACCTGCTGTTGGCGGTCGAGCCGAAGCTGAATGGCGGCGAGCAGATCCGGCGTGAAGTCGTGCTGCATCGCCTTCTGGGCGCGCGCTTTTTTGGTGTCGATCAGCACGAAGTCGGGCATCCCGCCGCTGCCGAACCGCTGCGCGAGCGTCACCAGCCCCCACCGTCCGGTCTGACAGTGGTGGTAGGTCTCGACGGCGGGCGTCGCCGACCCCAGCAGTGTACGCGCGCCGTGGTACTGCGCCAGCATCAGGGCCGTTTCGCGGGCGTGGTAGCGCGGCGCGGGTTCGTACTGCTTGTAGCTGGTTTCGTGTTCTTCATCCACGATGACGAGCCCGAGGTTATGAAACGGCAGAAACACCGCCGACCGCGCCCCCACCACCACCGAAAACCGCCCGCTCAGCACGCCGTTCCACACTTCGACGCGCTCGTTGTCGGAAAATTTGGAGTGATACACGCCCAGCCGCGTGCCGAAAACGCGCTGCAACCGCTGCACGATCTGCGCCGTGAGCCCGATTTCGGGCAGCAGGTACAGCACCTGCCCGCCGTTATCCAGCGCGGCCTGAATCAGTTCGATGTACACTTCCGTTTTGCCCGACCCCGTGACGCCGTGCAGCAGCACGATGGGTTTCTGCCCAAACAATTCCAGAATCTGGTCGCGTGCCGCCGCCTGCGGCTCCGATAGATTGATGACCGTTTTCGGCGCCCGCTCATCGAACGGAAACCGGCTTTCGATCTGATCGAACACCTCGAAAATGCCGTTGCGGAGCAGCGACGCCAGGGCCGATTCCGATAGGCTTTCGTCCTTCACCAGCGTGGCTTTCGGCAGCCCCCGGTGGTTGAGGGCGCCGTCGTTGAAGGCCGGTACGTGCTGCAAGTACTTCAGAATGACATCGACCTGTTTCGGCTTTTTCGCCAGTTGGTCGAGCAACTCCGTCAGCATCTCCGGCTCCTGCCCCCACGGGGCGGCCAGCCGCACGCGCCGCACGACTTTCGGTGCAAACTTGTCCTGCATCCGCTCAAAGAGCGTAATGACATCCTTTTGCAGCAGCGATTTGATGTGCCGATGAAACGCCGGCTGATCGAGCAGCCGCCCGACATCGGAGAACGTGAGGGTCGGAAACTCGCCCGTCACGGCGTCGCGCCGCAGCGCCTGCACAATCACGTCTTCCTCCATCGCCAATTCGTAGGGGGCGGTTTCGGGGTCGTAATCCGTCCGCAACTGCAACTGCGATTCCGACGACAGCTTCAGCGCCGCCGGCAGCGCCGCGTTCAGCACCTCGCCGAGGGTACACATATAATACGCCGCCATCCAGGCAAAGAGCTTGAGTTGCGGCGCCGTCACGACGGGCTGCTCGTCGATGACTTCCAGCACGTATTTCGCCTCGTACTCGCGCGGGGGCGTCTGGTGGACGGCCGCCACCACGCAGCTCAGCACCTTTTGCTTGCCGAACTGCACCACCACGCGCAGCCCCACGGCCACCTGCTCGCTAAGCGCCTGCGGCACGCGGTAGGTGTACAGGCGCGGCAGGGGCAGGGGCAAAATCACGTCGGCAAACCACGTAGTGCGGTCGGGCCGGTCGTCGGCGGGGTGCGCGGTGGGCGCGGGGTTGTCGTCGGGGAAGAGGGAGGTGGGCACGGCGGGGGCAAAGGTCGGGCGGCGGGGGCGGCTGCTCGCGTGCAACCCGTGGTGCGCCCTAACGCAAGCGCGTTTCGCCCCGTGCGGGCTATTCGCGGGCGTCCCGCCCGCCACGGCGCGCCGTTGATTTGATGATGTGCGCGTTTGCCCTCCCTGGCCCGGCACTTAAATACCGGCCCAGGGAGGACAAGCGCGTTTAGCGGCCTTGTAGCGTCGGCGGGCTACTGGCGGGCCAGAGGTCCGCGAATACGACACACGGGGCGGAGCCCCGCGCGAGTGTGATGTACACGGGCCCTACTTTTGACGGAGGATAGTACTTCGTGAAGTGTAACTTTTGTTTAATATCATCTAAACAATAATAATAATTGAATAATGGAAGGCGTTGAAAAAAATAAAAATAGATTCGAATTGTATAGGACGGCGTTGAGATTTTTGGCGTATAAAATTACGCCAAATATAAGAAGAATTTACATGGATGTATACGATACGGATTCAAGGGTTGTGTTGTCATTTGTTTGCGATATCCCGCCCTCAGAACTTGAACTAGAGTTGATAGACGATATTGAAACAAACTCTAGCGCTCACATGCCGGATTATGCTGTATTTTCGGAAATTTTCATTCGTCCTGACTATGATTTTTTTACAAGACACGATTTCGTTATTTTTGCTTTTAACGATGATTTGGGTGATATTTACACTGTATGTAGTTAGTGAAAATGTCAATAGAATTGATTGATAATTTAGAATAATTAATAAATATTGAAAATCATAAAATGACGCGAAAATTGGCAATGATGAGACATTTTATAAATTAAAAACACCAGACCCATTACAGGTCTGGCGCTTTCCATTTCAGCAAAAAAATAATCAATACCCCTCCTTCCTGAACCCCCACTGCCGCAACTCGGCCTCAAACGTATCCGGGTAATTGGCTTTCAGTAAGTAAATAATGGCGCGCAACGCCTTCAGCACGGTGGCTTTTGCTTCGTTTTTATTGCTCACTTTGTGCGAGACGGTACCAGCATCGCTGCCACTTTTCTTCACTAGTTGCGCGTACTCGTCCAGCCAGGTTTGCCAGAAGGCGGTGCCGTACTTGCGCCCCGCGTAGGGCAGGGCGGTGGCGCCGGTGCCGAGTTTCTGAAGCAGCATCTCGACGCTCGCGACGCGCTCCTGCCGGTCATCGGGCCATTCCATATTCTTGCTTTTCTGCCCGACCAGCACCATTCCGTGGGCGGCGTACTGGGCGCGTCCGGCTTCTTTCGAGCCCGCCTCCTCGTTGATATACCCTTTCAGGAAAGGTAGGGCGTCATCGGCGGCATCGTCGAGCGCGATTAGGCGCTGCACGTTCGGCGAGCGCTCGGCGGCCACACGGCGCTTACCAGTGAGGTTGGTGCCGAAATCGGTCAACGCCGTAGCATAGGCCGCACTAGTGAGCCACAGTAGCGTAAGGGCCGGTACGGCGGCCCAGCGGGCAGCGGCGGCGGTGCCAATATCGAAAAGTGCCTGATCACTGCGCGGCAGCAGCAGTTTCGGATTGACGGGGCGCTCGTTCGCGGGCGAGGCGCCGGAAAGGGGGGAAGCAGGGGTCTCCATGCAGGATGTTTTGGCAGAAGAACATATGTTCTGCCGCCCCAAACGTAGCAATTTTTCCACAGACCTCACCGGGGGCCAGTGGGTGCCGTGCAACTCCGTACCAGTGCCCACCGGGACTCAGTGGGTGCCGTGCAACTCCGTACCAGTGCCCACCGGGGCTCAGGGGCTGCCGTGCAACTCCATATCAGTGCCCACCGGGGCTCAGGGGGTGCCGTGCAACTCCATACCAGTGCCCACCGGGGCTCAGGGGGGGGCGTGCAACTCCGTACCAGTGCCCACCGGGGTTTTGGGGCATAAACTTCCCAACGTCACCCGCGCCGCAAGGAGCCTAGAGCGCGAGTTCCATCCGGACATCTGCGCGCGCGTAGGGCGTGTCTTTCGGCATCGTCACTTCCGCGAAGCCCAGCGACCGGTAAAGCGCCAGGGCGGGCGCCAAGCGGCGATTCGATTCGAGTACGAGACCGTGGGCGCCTACTTCCCGCGCTTTGCCGATGGCGGCTTCGCCGAGGGCGCGGCCGATGCCGCGGCCTTGGACGGCCCCGTCGACGGCCATTTTCGCCAGCTCGTAGCGGCTCGGTGTTTCCTTGATAAGGGCCACCGTGCCCACGATTTGCCCATCCAGCGCAGCCATCAAAATGTGGCCGCCGGGGGCGAGGATGTAGCCTTCCGGGTCATCGAGCATCTCGTCGTCGTGGGGTTCGATGGTAAAATATCGCTCGATCCAGGCGCGGTTGAGGTCGCGGAAGGCGCGGGCGTGTACGGGGGCGTACGGCAGGATGGTCGGGGAGGACATTGGCGACAGCGTGAACAAGCGGATGAAGCCACGAAGGACGCGCAATCGCCCGCTGCCGCGCAAGAGCGAACTACCGCGGCCGGTAACGAACACGGCGGGAAGAAATGGGCGCTCGCTGCTGAAACGACTTTTTCGGGTCGCCGATCTTTTTTTAATTCTGCTCAATCCTCCTCCGCAGTAGTGGGCGCCGGGCGCGTCAGATGTTTCTGGCCCCACGCCCACATCTTTTTCAGCAGGGGGCACAGGGTGGCGCCGTATGCGGTCAGGCTATACTCCACGCGCGGCGGCACTTCCGGATATATGCGGCGGCTCACCAGCCCCGCCGCTGCCAGCTCGCGGAGTTGCTTGGTGAGAATACGCTCGCTGATGTGGCCCAGCTCGCGGCGTACGTCGCTGAAGCGGTGCGGCCCCGTCGATAAAAAAATCAGGATGGCGGCTTTATACTTCCCCTTGACAAGGGCCAGCAGCGCTTGAATGGGTTCGTCCAGCATCACATTTAGAGCAGATATAGGGTCTAGTTACGTGGTAGAGACGCAAAATTTTGCGTCTCTACGCTCCAATGACGGGTGTGAAATGGAAAATGGGCGAAATGGAAAATCGAACCCTCTCACTCCACCACCAGCCGCTGCGTAGTACCGCCCACCCGTACCGTGTACAGGCCCGCCGCCAGCGCGGGCAGCGGCAGCGTAGCCGTACCCGTTGCTTTCTGGCCCACGCTACCGCTATACACCACATGACCGATGGCATCAATGAGTTGCACGCGCATATCGGGCGCGGTGGCCGGGGGCACGGTAAGCGTGAGGGCACCGCCTGCCCGCGCCGGGTTGGGGCGCAGGTCGAGGGGCGTAGCGGCGGGCCGGGTGGGGGGTGGGGGCGAGAGGAGAAGGCGCGAAACGAGGTGGTGCGGCTCGCCGCCGATGGTGCGGAAATCGCCCCAGAGGAGTAGCTTATCGGTGGTAGATGGCTGAAACGCCACCCCGATAGGGGTATGCGAGGCCGTATCGAGCGGAATCGCCACGGGGGTCACCGTCGGGTCAGGGGCGCCATCGGCGAGCAAAACCAGCAGCCGAGTAGCGGTTCCCTGGCCGCACATCACCACCAACCGGCCATCGGGGAGGAGCGTGCGGAGGACGGTCGAATCGGGGGCGCTGAACGAAGGATCAAGCGCGCCGGTAGCCGTCAGGCGTTGCAGGTTTTCCTGTTGAACACCCGTGGCGAGAGGAACCCGATTGACCAGTATGCGCCCATCGGCGAGCGGGAACACCGAGCGGGTGCGCCGACCGCTCAAGCTATCGTTGAATGTGGAATCGAGGCGGCCGGACGGCATCAGCCGCACCAACGGCACCGTCTCGCCGAACGATACCAGTACCCGGCCATCGGGCTGCGGCCACACCCGCGAACTCCACGCGGAATATGAGTACGGGCGGCGCCCGAAATCTTCGACTCCATTTGGGCTTTGGCGGTACAGCACGGGATGGTGATTATTGCCCCCCATCCGAATCACGCGGTAGCCGGTCAGGATGCGGCTGCCGTCGGGCATCTCCACGGCGGCTGTGGGGTGGAAGCCGGGGAGCTGTATTCCAATTGGGCTGTAGTAATTGGGGGCTAAGATGCCATCGGCTTGATGGTAGTTCAGGCCGGACGGCGATTCATAGACCGAATAGTCCGTTGCGCTCGTATAAAAACCGCCGGTACTACTGGTATTGAGCAGCGTGAGCCCAATGTTCGGCGAGGTGGGCACACAGGTAAACCCTTGATCCAGGGCGCCATCGGCCTGAAACCGCCGTACCGCGCTTGGTGGCAGCGCCACCCCATCGGCGTAGGCGGCCGAGGTTTGGGTCAGAAACTGGCCCGATGGCAATGGCTGAATCGAACCGATGGCAGCCGGCACCAACAGCCGCGGCGCAAAGGCGGTATTGAGCGTTCCCGTGGCCGAAACATGCGCCAGCCACGGCCGCTTTACGCCCCCATACTGCCCAAATCTGCCTCCGATGAGGTAGCCGCTGCCGGTCGGCAATATCTGCCCAACGGTGCCCATTAACGGCACCCCAGATGCAAAGCCGGGATCGATGGCGCCGCGCGCATCCAGATGCCACAGGGCCGAGGTGCCCGGCTGCGTCGAGCTGGCGTAGCTTCCCACAATTGCCCCGCCCTGCCCATCAGGCACGATGGCGTTGAGGCCAAACGAATAGTGCGTAAACGGCGCCACGAACGTCGTGTCAAGCGAGCCATCAAGCCGCGCCCGCACCGCGTTGGCGTATCCTACAGTGGGGCTGTGAGACCAGTCGAAATCGCCGGCAACCAACAGTTGCCCATCCGATTGTTGAGCCAAGCCGGCCACGTACGGCCCCTGCAACCCCTTGGGAACGAAGGTGGTATCGAGAGCGCCAGTGGGAGATAACCGCAGTAAAAGAGATAAATATCGATTGGGGAAAAGCGAACGACCTCCGACCAGTATGCCGCCATCCGCCTGTACCAATATACTCCGGACTTGGCCGGTCACCGTGCTGTCCATCACGAAACCGGCATCAGGCTGGCCATCTGGCAGCAGCCGCGCAATACTCGCTGGGTATGGCGGGCGGACATAACCTGAAGCATTATTCCCGAGCAGAATCCGGCCGGCACCATCGAGCGCCAAACATCCCGGTGCAGACAGCCCTGCGTTACCCCCCACGAAAGCCGGGTCGGGCAAACCATTCGGCAACAGCCGCAGAACTTGCGGCACCGGCAACCCATTATAACTTTTGAAATTACCCGTCAGCAGCAGCTTGCCATCGGGTTGGAGCAGCAGCGCGGTGGGGGCCACATCCGGCCCGCTCCCGCCCCGATTGAAGGTGGGGTCGAGGGAGCCATCGGGCAGCAAGCGCCGCAATACCGGCGCTGCTTCGCTGGCGATGAACTGAAATTCACCGCTCACGATCACGCGCCCATCGGGCTGCACCACGGCGCAGGTGTACGGGCTGGAGCCATTGGAAGCGTATTCGGCGGTAAGGTGCGGCGGCCGAAACGTAGGATCGAGGCGTTGGCCGTGGCTTGTAAGGCTCACGCCCAGCGCCGCCAGCAACAATAAAGGAGAGCAGAAACAAGAACGCACAGTAAATAGGCGCCGGGAGAAGAGCCGCTTCCGTGGCGCCCGACGCCTCTAAGGTACTCAGTTGGGTAGCGCATAGTGACGTTATCTGCAAAATCTTAACTCACCCTCGCGCCAGCACCACCGCCTCCGCCACCGAAAACACCGGCCGCTGACACGCGCCTTCAAAGCAGATGTAAATGGCCGTGCGGCCATCCACGGCGGTTTTGCCCGCCAGCATCGGCAGCGAATCGGTGGGTTCTACGGAACCCGCCAGCACCGCCCCCGGCAGAAAAGCCGCGCCGATCTCGCGCCGGAATGCGTCGGCTTCCGGTCCCACAATCACCACTTCCGGGCTCGATGTCAGCAGCTCCTCGTACAGCGCCGCCCAGTTGCCAAGGTTGCCGATGAAGCCCGGTTGCTGTACGGTCAGGGGCCACACGGCCGCCAGCAGCGTGCGCGCCCGCGTCGTGTACGCCCGCTGCCCCGTGAGCAGCCCCACCGTGCGCAACGCCCGCGCCAGCAACGAATTGGACGCCGCGATGACGTTATCGATCAACTCCTTCTTACGCGCAATCAGCGGTTGGGCGGTGGTGTCGTCGGTGTAAAACAGCGGCCCGTCGGGCGCGGCGGGGTCGGCGAAGTGGACGAGGGCGTAGCGCAGCAGCCCATCGGCGGCCGTCAGCCAACGCCCGTCGAAGGTGAGCTGGTAGAGGGCGGCGAGGCCATCGGCGACAGCGGCGTAATCTTCCAGGAAACCGGGTTGCGGGGCGCCGCCGGGCTTGAGGTTACGGCGGAGCGTTAGCCCATCGGGAGTAGTTCCCAGGGAATCCACCAAGAACTGTCCTACGCCCAGCGCCAACTCCAACGCTTCAGCGTCGTGAAACGCGCGGTGCGCATCGCAGAGCCCGCGCAGGGCCAGCCCGTTCCAGCCGGTGAGGAGCTTATCGTCGAGGCCGGGCCGGATGCGTGGCGCGCGGGCGGCCCGCAGGGCGGCGCGCCAACCGGCGGCGCGTTGCATCAATTCATCGAGGGTGAGGCCGTGGAGGGCGGCAAACTGCCCATCGGCGCCGCGCCGGTGCAGAATATTGACGCCGTGCCCCGGTTTCTCCTCCCAGTTGCCCGTTTCGGTGGCGCGGTAGTACGCCGCCACCAGCCGCCGCTCGGCCGCATCCGGGAAAACGGCCGCCAGCTCGGCCCATGTCCAGACGTAGAACTTGCCTTCCACGCCCTCCGAATCGGCGTCGAGCGACGCGTACAGCCCGCCTGAAACATCGCGCATCTCGCGCCCTAGCCACTCGATGGTAAGCTGCGCGGCGAGGCGCAATTCGGGGTCGCGGCTCACCTGAAACGCCTCGGCATAAGCTGTCAGCAGCTGCCCGTTATCGTAGAGCATCTTCTCGAAATGCGGTACCAGCCAGTCGGCATCCACCGAATACCGCGCCCAGCCGCCGCCCACCTGGTCGAAGATGCCACCGCGCGCCATCTCGCGCAACGTCAGCAGCGAATGGTCGAGCGCGAGAGCCGCGCCGGTGCGTGCGTGGTAGCGTAGCAGCCACGCGTAGTGCGACGGCATCGGGAATTTCGGCGCGCGGTCGGTGCCGCCCCGAGCGCGGTCGAAGCTGTTCTGAAACTGGAAAAACGACTGATCGAGCGCCGCTGCGGGTAGCTCGGCGTCGGCTGCCGGCCCCACCGTCAGGCCATATTTCATCAGTTCGTCGGCGCCGAGGGCGGCCGTAAATTCATCAGCCGATTTTTCGAGCGCCTCCCGTTGCTCGCGCCACGCCTTGTCTACGGAGCGCAGCAGGTTGGCCCACGGCGTAGGTGGCGCGTAGGTGAGGCCGTAGAACGGGCGCGCATCGGGCGTCAGAAAGACGTTCAGCGGCCAGCCGCCGCGCACGCCCATTGCCTGCACGGCGTCCATGTACACGGCATCTACGTCGGGGCGCTCCTCGCGGTCTACTTTGATGCACACGAACAACTCGTTCATCACGGCCGCAACGGCGTCGTTTTCAAACGATTCGTGTTCCATCACGTGGCACCAGTGGCACGCCGCGTACCCGATGCTCACCAAAATAGGCTTGTCTTCGGCGCCGGCTTTCGCCAGCGCTTCCTCGCCCCACGGGTACCACTCGACGGGGTTGTTCGCGTGTTGCAGCAAGTAGGGGCTCGATTCGGCGGTAAGGCGGTTGGGCATTATGTGGTGCGGACTTCAGTCCGCAGTTTACCGGTTACTCGTGCTGTTTGGGCTGTTCGTCGTCGTGTCAAACGACAGACTGAACTCCGCGCTACACAAAAAAAACGCGGCCCGCCTTTCGGTAGGCCGCGTTGGCTTTACTTCACTTTCGGGGTGCGGGGTTTCGCGGGCCGCTTCGGTTTTGCGGCGGCAGCGTCGGGCGCTGGCGCGGCCACCTCTGGCGCGGCGGCAACCGACGGCGGCGGAGCGACTGGTTTCGCCGTCGCTTTGGCCGGTGTTTTCGCCGTTGACTTTTTCGGAGTTGCCGGTGTCGCCGGCGCCTTACGCGCCGGTTTGGCAGGGGATACCTCCGGCGCCGCAACCGGTGCGGCGGCGGCCGGTGGCACCACCACCGGCACGACCGCTGGCATAACTGCCGCCTTCCCAACTCCCGCAGCGGCGCCACCCAACGCACTCAGCAAGGCGCCTACGCCCGCTTTCTTCACCGCCCGCGCCGCCGTTGCGCGCTCGACGGGCGTGGCCACCGGCCCCTGCGCTTTGGCCCGGCCCGGCGTGCGGGGCGCCCGTGGCTGGGCCGGAGTTTGCGGCGCAGCAACCGGCGTTGGCAGCGTACGGGCGGGGGGCGCAACCGCAGTTACTTCCACCGCTACCGGCTCAAAAGTGGCATTTTCCACCGGCGCGTCGGTTGGCGCGGCCGTCGGCTGGCGCAACACCTTGACCGGCCGCGAGGTACCCGTTTCGGCGGCGCCCGCTACCACGCCTTTTTGCTTGCTGCCCGACCGTTGCGGTGTGCGCGGCTGCGCCGTATTGGGCTGCGTGGCGGGGGTGGCCTCTTCCGGCGACTTCACCTTTTGCAGCGTCAGTTTCTTGGCCCCGCCGGCACCCGCCGTGCGGCCCCGTCCGCCCCGCTCGCCGTTGCGCTCGGACTTGCGAGGCGGCGCGTTGGGTGAGGTGGCCGTAGATGGCGTTTCCAACGTCGTTTCCAGCGCCACTTCTTCGGCCGGAGTGGGCTCGAAATCGGTGGTGTCGGCTTGCTCGGTCGGCTCGTCGTTGAGGGCGATTTCGGCGGCGGCTTCCGCCCCGGCTTGCAGCTCGTCGGCTAATTCAGCGAAGGAGTCGTCGACATCCGAATACTCGTTTTCGTCGCCCGACGGCACGAAGGCCGTTTCACCGTCGCGGCGCTGCTTGTGGCGGCGACCGCCCCGGCGACCCCGGCGCTTTTTGGCGGCGCTCCCAGCGGTGGCGTCCAAGTTTTCAGCGGCGTTGGCCGACGTACCGGCTTCGGTTGCGCTTTCATCCGTAGGCTCTTCTGCCAGAGTAGCCTCCACCGGTAACGGCGCGTCGTGGCGGTCACGACGGTCGCGCCCGCCCCGGCCTCGGCGGCTGCCCCGGCGGCCTTCGCGGCGCTCATCCGTAGGCGCGGCAGCATCCGGAGAAGATATTTCCGCCGATGCCGGAGCTGGAACTTGCGGCTCCGTCGTCGTCGGCTCGGCCGGCGTCACGGTGCGCGGCGGCAATGCCACCCGAATGATCGGCTTTATCGGCCGAATCTCGCGGGTTGAAGGAGGAGGGCCGCTCGGTATAGAGGCACCTGTGGTTGGGCTGATGGGCGTAATCGACGAACTGGCCGGTATCGCGGCAATGCTGTCGCGGCGCGGCGCCGTGGCAGCCGGCGCGGGCACCGCTACCCGCTTGGGCCGGGCGCCCACGAGTTGGGCCACCAGCGCTGCGTTTTCCGAATCCGTAGCAAACCCCTGCGCCGCCAGCGCATCCAGCTTATCGAGGGTCGCGAGCAGAAACTGCTGATGCGCCTCGCCGGTCGGGTTGGCGGAACGATGCGCCAACGCCCGGTCGATTTCGGCCCACGCCAGACGAGCGTCGGCAAACTCACCATCGAACCACGCCCCCACGAACTTGCCGAAAATGTACTCTTCCGCCAGCGGCGACGGGTGCAGCATGTCGGCGGCGAAAAACCGGTAATCGCGCAGATCATCCAGCAGCAGCTCGTACGCCGGGAAGTACGCCACCTCGCGAATCATCCCCGCCAGGTGGTGGCACGCGAGCCGCAACGTCGATTTACTCACGCTCGACCCTTCGAGCGTTTCCTTGCGGTGGCGTACTGGGCTCACCGTCAGCACCACGCGCAAGTTGGGGTTGAGCCGCAGCAGCCACGAGTGCATCTCGGCGAAGCTCACCACAATCTCCTGCACACTCAGCAGCGTTTTGCGGAAGATGCTCCCTGGCTGCTTGTGGCAGTTCGCGACTACCTCATCATCGAGGCGCCACGCCCAGGCAGTGCCCATCGTGAGCACCAGCGCATCGGCGGTGCGCACAAAATCGCGCACTTCGGCGAGCTTGGCCTCCACTACGGCGTGCAGCTCTTCGGGGGTGGCGCCGCTCAAACCGGAGGGCACGTCGTACGAAAACCAGCGCCCATCGCGCTCCACGGCACGATCGCTGAGGTCGTAATCGTCGGCGCCGCACGCGACGGTCAGCAGCCGGCACGCCGCCACCGGGTTCAGGATAGTGCCGAACGGGTTTTCGAGTACCGGCAGCCGCGCGGCGCGCAACTGCTTACCAAGTACCGCCGCAAAACAGGAGCCTACCGTCAGGATGCGCGCACCGGGCGGCAAGGGCGTCGCCGGCGGGGCGACGGATAATTCAGTCCGAAACGTCATCGTAACGCGAGATGGAGGCGCGGCACGGTCGGGGAGGGGTTCCCCGGCCAGCGCAGCCGTTAGACAAATGTAGGGCTGACGGTGCGCCGAACCGCATTTGCGTGTTCGGCCACAGCATTCGCTTTTCTAAAGCATTCGCTCGTCCGGGGCTCCGCCCCGGCACGAACCGAAACACCGGGGGCTGTGCCCCCGACGCGTAGCTCGGATGAAATCTTCCGCGCGGGCTACGGTGGGGGGCACAGCCCCCAGATTCCGATTCGCTTTCGCTACAGGGCGCAGCCCCATGCGGGCGGTACCGTGGGGTGAGCGCGTACCACGCAAAAACGGCCCGGCCGCGCAAGCTGCGCAACCGGGCCGTTCATCGTTTTCAACAAACGGGAAGGCGAACCGACTACTCGGCCACTACCCGGAATTTCACCGGGTGCTTCACGTCCTTGTGCAGGTTGATGGTGGCGGTGTACTCGCCCAGCTCCTTGATGCCTTCTGGCAGATCGACGCGCTTACGGTCGATATCGAACCCTTTGGCTTTCAGCGCATCGGCGAGCTGGAGGCTCGTAACGCGGCCGAAAATGCGGCCGTTTTCACCGGCTTTGGCTTTCAGGTCGAGCGTGATGTCCCCGATTTTCTCGGCGAGCATCGCGGCGTCCAAGCGGATTTTCTCCGCCTTGTGCGCGGCTTGCTTGGTGTTCTCGGCCACCACTTTCTTCGCCGATTCCGTGGCCATCACGGCCAAACCCTGCGGCAACAGGAAATTACGGCCGTAGCCGGGACGAACGGTGACGATATCGTTCTTATCGCCGACGTGCTTGACGTCCTCTTTGAGAATGACTTGCATTTTTTAGTTTATGGTTTTAAGTTTTTAGTTTTTAGTCAGAAGGCCGAACTTAGTCGATCTAAACACTTATAAACTAAACCCTAAACACGACTTATTTCAACGCATCAGCCACGTACGGCAGGATGGCCAGGTGGCGCGCACGCGCTACCGCTTGACTCAACTTGCGCTGATACTTGAGGCTCGTGCCGGTGAGGCGGCGCGGCAGGATGCGGCCCTGCTCATTGAGGAATTTCAGCAGAAAGTCACCGTCTTTGTAGTCGATGAACTTGATGCCCGACTTCTTGAAGCGGCAGTACTTCTTGCGCTGATCCTGCTGCTTGTTACGGTCGTTGTTGCGGTTGTTACGATCTGGCGTACGCATACTCGTTTCAGATTAAAAAGCTTAAGCTTCCTCGCTCACCGGCGCGGCAACTTTGTTGAACTCGCCTTTGCGGCGGCGCTCGGCGTACACCACGGCGTGCTTATCGAGCGCGACCGTCAGGAAGCGCAGCACGCGCTCGTCGCGGCGGAAGGCGAGCTCCAGCACATCGACGGCGTTGGTGGCGCCCACCGTATACTCCAGCAAGAAGTAGTGGCCGGTGCCTTTTTTCTGAATCGGGTACGCCAGTTGGCGTAAGCCCATCGACTCCTCGTAGAGGAGGTCGGCGCTGTTTTCCTTCAGCACCTGCTTGAACTTCTCGGCCACCTCCGTCACCTGCGACTCGCTCAACACGGGCGTCAGGATGAAGATGGTCTCGTACTGCTTAACCTGCATTGGGGCGGGATTAAGGGTTGGAGTGGACAATAATTCCGTTTGGGGTCAGCCAAACGGGCCGCAAAGGTACGGCTTATCAGCGTGTTGCCCAACACAATGGCCCAGATAGTTGTTGAGGTATGGAAAAACGGCCTTTAGACCCATTCTAAACTGGTCATCGAAACCGCATCTTTTCCGTGGAACGTACCGGTTTCTTTGGCCCGTAAATGTTCGGCGCCTACCTTTGCCCGCCGTTACAGAGTGCGTTTTTGCTCTACCTAACGCCCGTCCGTATGACTCCTGCCCGACTGTTGGTCGCTGCGCGTACCCTCTTTCTCGCCGCCTGCTGCACTTTCCTGACGCTCGACGCCCGTGCGCAGGGCGATGGCATCCCCACCGATGATGCGACTATCTCGGCGGGGGACGCTATTTTCAAAGGCAATTGTGCCCAGTGCCACGCCATCAATGAAGTGGTGGTTGGCCCTGCCCTGAAGGATATTCACAAACGGCAGAAATTGTCGTGGCTGATTCCGTGGATCAAGAATTCGTCGAAAATGGTGGCCTCCGGCGATGCCCACGCTGTGGAGGTGTACAACCAGTATGCGAAGCAGCAGATGCCGTCGTTCGCACTCTCGGATGCCGAGATCACGTCGGTCATTGCCTGGGTGAAGAAGGAGTCGGCCGCGCCGGCTGCCGTAGCTGTCACCCAGAATATTGGTGATCCTCCAGTATCCCCTCCCGGTGATAAAGGCGCCGGCGAATACCTCGATCTCCTGCTCATCGCGCTCGTGGTAGTGCTGATCGTGCTGGTGGTGACGCTTCTCATCATCGCCAACATCCTGACTTCCACGCTCAAAGGGCGTTCCGATTTGAGTGAGGAAGATGTCGAGCAAATCAACCAGCAAACCAACTGGGAGAAGATTTACAAGTCGCGCGCCGTACGCGGGCTGGTAGCGCTCATTTTCGTGGTGGTTATCATTGATGTCTCGCTCGACGAGGCGCTTGGCATCGGTATTCAGCAGGGCTACCAACCGACGCAACCCATCGCGTTTTCGCACAAGCTGCACGCTGGGGAGCATCAGATCAACTGCGCATACTGCCACACGTCGGTGTACAAAGGCAAATCGGCCAATATCCCGTCGGCCAACATCTGTATGAACTGCCACTCGCAGATCAAAACGGAGTCGCCGCAGATTCAGAAGATTTACAAAGCCATCGAGCAGAACAAGCCCATCGAATGGGTGCGCGTGCATAACCTGCCCGATCTGGCGTATTTCAACCACTCGCAGCACACGGTGGCCGGTGGCCTGAAATGCCAGCAGTGCCACGGCGCCATCGAGGAGATGGAAGTGGTGTATCAGTACTCGCCCCTCACGATGGGCTGGTGCATCAACTGCCACCGCGAGTACCCGCTGAAAACGAAAGACAACGGCTACTACACGAAGCTCCAGCAGCTCCACGATACGCAGAACGCTGGTGCCGCCTTCACGGTATCGTCGAACGGCGGGACCGAATGCTCGAAGTGCCATTATTAGTCGGTTGGTCGAATGGTAGTTGGTCTTTTTGACCAAGCTACTGCCCGACACTGCTGATGTTCAACTGAATTTTAACAGGTTCTAGTACCAGCCGACTACCGTACTCAGTACCAACCGACCAAGATGCAAGAGACCATTAAGTACTGGAAGGGCTACGAAGAGCTCGAGCAGCACCCGGAGTTCGTCCAGCACGCCCACAATGAGTTTCCGGAGTTTCTGCCCCTCGCCGAAAAGAACGAGGACGGTGGCACTTCGCGCCGCGATTTCCTCAAGCTGATGGGTTTCGGCCTCGGCGCCGCTACCCTCGCTTCGTGTGAGGCGCCCGTGCGCAAGGCTATTCCGTGGCTCAACAAGCCTGAAACGGTCGATCCGACCATTTCCAACTTCTACGCCTCGACCTATTTCACGGGTAATGAGTACGTGGCGGTGTTGGTTAAGAACCGCGACGGCCGGCCGATCAAGGTGGAAGGCAATCCGATGTCGCCGGTGACGAAAGGCGGCACCTCGGCCCGTGCGCAGGCCTCGATTCTGAGCCTGTACGACGAAGGTCGCGCCCGTGGCCCGATGCAGGGCGGCAAAGCTGCCGACTGGAAAACCGTTGACGCCGCCATCCGCCAGCAACTCGCGGCGGCCGGGGGCAAGACGGTGGCGCTCGTGACGGGCACCATCATCTCGCCGACGACCAAGAAAGCTATCGCTGAATTTGCGGCGCGCTACCCCAGCTTCCGGCACGTGATGTACGACGCCAACTCGGCGTCGGCGCTGCTGAAAGCCAACGGCGGCGTAGTGCCGGGCTACGATTTCTCGAAAGCCGACGTAGTGGTGAGCATCGGCGCCGATTTCCTCGGCGCCTGGATTTCGCCCGTCGAATACTCGTGGCATTGGGCGCAGAAGCGGAAGCTGAAGCGCGAAAATCCTGAAATGTCGCGGCTGTTTCAGTTCGAGCCCTTGCTCTCGCTGACCGGCGCCAACGCCGACGTACGCGCCGCCGTGAAGCCGTCGCAGTTGCCGGCCGTTGCCGCCGCGCTGTACGGCGCCGTGGTAGGTGGTGGCGGTGGAGCCAGCATCAACAAAACCGCTGACAGCGCCATCGCGCGGGCAGCGGAAGAGTTGAAAGGGGCGCGGGGCCGCGCATTGGTCGTGTGCGGTACTAACGACCTGGCTTCCCAGACGCTGGTAGCCGATCTGAACCGCGCCCTCGGCGCGGAAGGTGCCACCATCGGCGCGCCGAGCTACGTGCGCCAGGGCGACGACGCCGCCATGCTGGCGCTGATTCAGCAGATGAATGCCGGCCAAGTGGGCGCCGTGCTGGTCGCGGGCTGCAACCCGGCATACGACCACCCGCAAGCCGCCGAGTTCAAGGCCGGTTTGGGTCAAGTGGGCCTCAAAGTGTCGTTCGCCGATCGCCTCGACGAAACCGCTAAGCTCTGCGATTTCCTGACGCCCGACGCGCATTACCTCGAATCGTGGAACGACTTTGAACCGCGCCGGGGCTCGTTGAGCCTATCGCAGCCGGTCATTACGCCGCTCTTCGATACGCGTCAGTTTCCGGAATCGCTCCTGCACTGGGCCGGCAACAACACCAGCTACTACGATTACCTGCGCACTGCGTGGGCGGGCATCAACTGGGATCAGGCCGTTCACGACGGTGTAGTGGAAGGCGGTGCCGGGTTGCTCACCGTTACGGCCCAAACCAACCCGATGAGCGCGGCCGCCGCGCTGTCGGCGGCTGGTCAGGGCGCCGGTTCGGGCACCGAGCTGGTGATTTACGAATCGGTGCAGATCGGCTTCGGCGGCATCGAAGCCAACAACCCGTGGTTGCAGGAACTGCCCGATCCCATCTCGAAGAATACTTGGGAAAACTACCTCGCCGTGCCGCGTGCGCTGGCGAAAACCGTTGGCGTTGAGCAGGGCGACTACGTGAGCGTAACGGCCAACGGCAAGTCGATCACGCTGCCGGTGCTGTTGCAGCCGGGAATGGAAGCCAACACGGTGGCCGTGGCGATGGGCTACGGCCGTACGGCGGCGGGCAAAGTCGGCGATAACGCCGGTGCCAACGCTTACCCGCTGGTTTCGGTGAGCGACGGTGGCCTTATCTTCGGCGCAACGGGCGTCAAAATCGCCAAAGCCGACAAGAAGCGCACGGAGTTGGCCCAAACCCAGACGCACCACACGATCATGGATCGGCTGGTGGTGCAGGAATCGACGCTCTCGAAGTACCGCGAAAACCGCAACGAAGTAACCGAGTACGAAAAACTCGCCACCGCCGACGGCCCGCAGCCGCCGAGCCGTGTGTCGTTGTGGCAAGATTACGCCTACAACAACCACCATTGGGGGATGGTCATCGACCTGAACTCGTGCATCGGTTGCTCGGCGTGTACGGTGGCGTGTCAGGCCGAAAACAACGTGGCTGTGGTAGGTCGCCAGGAAGTGGTGAACCGCCGCGAAATGTCGTGGTTGCGCATCGACCGTTACTACACCGCCGTCGATCACGAAGCGAAGGATTACACCACGATGGAAGACGCGGCGGATCAGCCGCAAGTCGTGTTCCAGCCGCTGATGTGCCAGCATTGCAACCACGCCCCCTGCGAAACGGTGTGCCCGGTACTCGCCACCACCCACAGCACCGAAGGTCTCAACCAGATGACCTACAACCGGTGCGTCGGCACGAAGTATTGCGCCAACAACTGCCCGTATAAAGTCCGCCGATTCAACTGGTTCTCCTACACCGACGACGACCGTTTTGCCACCGCGAACGCGCACATGCGCAGCGACCTAGGCCGGATGGTACTCAACCCGGACGTAACCGTCCGGGCGCGCGGCGTGATGGAGAAATGCTCGATGTGCGTGCAGCGCATCCAACTCGGCAAGCTCGACGCCAAGAAAGAGAAGCGCCGCCCGAAAGACGGCGAGATCGTGACGGCCTGCGCCCAAGCGTGCCCCACGGAGGCAATCCTGTTCGGCGATATGGCCGACCCGGAAAGCCGCATCACCAAAGTGCTCAATGAGCAGCACCGCGAGCGCGCTTTCCACGTGCTCGAAGAATTGAACGTGCAGCCGAACATCACCTACCTGACCAAAATTCGCAACGGCGAGGTGATGGACTCGATCATCAAGAAGGACGCAGGTAAAAAACAACCGGCTTAATTTAGTTGATGGTTATTGGTTGATAGTTGATGGTTAGTAACCGCTTCTATCAACTAAAAACTATCAACCATCAACTACCCTCCACCGCTATGCACTACGTTTCGCCACTCCGGCCGCCGCTCGTTACGGGCGCCAAAACGTACCACGACGTTACGCACGACATCGCGCGGCACGTCGAAAACCCGCCAAACGTGCGCTGGCTTGCCGCGCTCGTGGTGTCGTTGCTTTTCGTGGGCATCTTCATGTACTCGCTATACCGCACCCTGTGGTTCGGCATCGGCGAGTGGGGGCTCAACAAAACCGTCGATTGGGGTTGGGATATCACCAACTTCGTGTGGTGGGTCGGTATCGGTCACGCCGGTACGCTCATCTCGGCGGTGTTGCTGCTGTTCCGCCAGAAGTGGCGCTCCAGCATCAACCGCGCGGCGGAGGCGATGACCATCTTCGCCGTTATCTGCGCCGCGATGTTCCCGGTCATTCACATGGGCCGCCCGTGGCTGGCGTTATGGTTTCTGCCGTTCCAGAATACCTATGGCCCGCTGTGGGTGAACTTCAACTCGCCACTGCTTTGGGACGTGTTCGCGATCTCGACGTACTTCTCGGTTTCGTTGGTGTTCTGGTATTTGGGCCTGATCCCGGATTTTGCCACCATCCGCGACCGCGCCACCGGCCCGATTGCGAAATACGCCTACGCCTTCCTGAGCTTCGGCTGGACGGGCTCGGCGAAGCACTGGTCGCGGTACGAGTACGTTTCGCTGATTCTGGCGGGCATCTCCACGCCGCTCGTACTCTCGGTACACACCATTGTATCGATGGACTTTGCCACGTCGGTCATTCCCGGCTGGCACACCACGATTTTCCCGCCCTATTTCGTGGCCGGGGCTATCTTCTCGGGCTTCGCGATGGTACTCACGCTCATGATCGTGACGCGCGAAACGTTCAAGCTGAAGGACTACATCACGCTCGAACACATCGAGTCGATGAACATCATCATCACCGTCACGGGCTCCATCGTGGGTGTGGCGTACATCACCGAGTTCTTCATTGCGTGGTATTCGCAGGTGCCGGCCGAGCAGTATTGCTTCATCAACCGCGCCACCGGCCCCTACTGGTGGGCGTACGCCTCGATGATGACCTGCAACGTAGTGTCGCCGCAGCTTTTCTGGTTCCGGTCGCTGCGCCGCAACGTCATCTTCACGTTCATCCTTTCGATTTTCGTGAATATCGGCATGTGGTTCGAGCGCTTCGTGATCATCGTCACTTCGCTCCACCGCGACTACCTGCCGTCGTCGTGGGTGATGTACTCCCCGACGTACGTTGAGGTCGGCATCTTCGTCGGCACGATGGGCATCTTCATGACGCTCTTCCTGCTGTTCGCCAAGTTCTTCCCCGTCATCAACATGTTCGAGGTGAAGACCATCCTGAAATCATCGTCGATGCCCGGCGTTTTCGTCGATGAGCAAGGGTACGCGCTCGGTCACGGTGGCAGCCACGGCAACGCCGTTCCTGCGCAGCACGCCGTTGGGCCGACAGCCGGGGCTGGTGCCTACCACGCCCCCGACGCCACCTCGCACTAATCGAATTGCCTCGCCTCGTCTCTAGCACCTCGCTATGCTGACCCCTCAAGTAGCCGCGCCGCACTCGGCGCCTGCCCACTCCGACGTCCATTCGCACTCGGATGCCCACGCGACCAAGCGGTACGTGTTGGGGATTTTCGATGACCCCGACGAACTGCTCGATGCCATCGAACACGTGCGCGCCAACGGCACCAAGATTCACGACGTGTACACGCCGTTCCCGATTCACGGGATCGATGATGTCCTCGGCATCGCCCGGACGCGCCTGCCCATCGCGGCGTTTATGTTCGGCTGCTGCGGGCTGTCGCTGGCGCTCTTCCTCCAGATTTATATGCTCTGGGCCGACTGGCCGATGATCATCGGCGGTAAGCCGCACTTTGCATTTCCCGCCTTCGTGCCGGTTTGCTTCGAGCTGACCGTACTGTTCACGGCTTTCGGGATGGTCATCACGTTCTTCCTGGTGAGCGGGCTGCGGCCGAAATTCAAAGTGCAGGTGATGGATCGCCGCTCCACGGACGACAAATTCGTGATGGCTATCGAGCAGACCGGCAGCACCAACCTGCGTCAGCTCACCGACCTTCTCCGCCAGCACGGCGCGAGCGAAGTCAACGAAAAGGAAATTGCTGTCAAACATTAAGTTTTTAGTTTATGGTGTTTGGTGTTTAGTCGCGCCGACGCAATGACGCCGATGTACGACAATGCCTAAACACTGCACCCTAAACCCTAAACCCTCCCGATGATCCACGCTACTAAGCTCGGTTTAGCTTGTGCGCTCTTTGGCGTCACGGCGCTCGTGGGCTGCCACGAAGCCAACGACCCCGGCACCGAGTTCGCGCCGCAGATGTACGATTCTACGCCGCTCGAGCCGCTCCGGCAGGTCGAAGGCGCCAAAAACGCATTCAACCCGATGGGTCTTCACGAGCGGGTGCCGCCACAGGGCGCCATTCCGCGCGGCAAGCTGGCGTTCTTCTCGCACATTGCCCCCGATGATGTCGAGAAAGCCGAACAGACGCTCGTAAATCCGTACCCGGCCACCGCCGCCAACCTCGAACAAGGCAAAGTGCTGTATCAGCAGTACTGCCAGCATTGCCACGGCGAGGCTGGGGAAGGCAACGGGCCGGTGGGGGTGAAGTTCAAAGGCGTGCCCAACTACACGGCCGGCGCGTACAAGACGATGAACGCCGGGCATATCTACCACGTCATTCAGTACGGCAAAAACCGGATGATGCCGCACGGCTCGCAGGTGAACCCGGAGGAGCGGTGGAAGATCGCGCTCTACGTCCACACGCTCCAAAACCCCGGCGGCGATACGGAGTCGAAGGATGGCCCATCCACGGGCGTCGGCCCGTCGGCTGACTCGACGAAGCTCGGCGCTGCTCCCGCACCTGCTACGGCCGGTGCCGGCATGAACCCGGCGCCCGCGAGCGCCCCGGCTGCCGCATCTGCTGCTGCTACGGTCGCCCCGGCACCGGCCGCCGCTGCCGATACCCGCACGCCGGTTCAGCGCGCCACCGATAAAATCCGCGCTACGCACGTTTATTAGCAAGTAGTTGAGTCTGATCGACGTACTTTAACCGTCGGCTATCACTCGAAACTCAACCCTCGAAACTCGAAACTCAACTATGGCTCACGTCGCCGAGCGGCCCGTCTCCTACGAGGAGCAGCTTACGCTGCCGAAACGCATCTCGAACCTGTTTCTGCTGATGATCGGCGCCGGCCTGGTGCTGCTCGTACTCGGCATCGTGCTGAACCTGAATATGGGTCACGAGGCGGCTGCCGGGCACGGTGCCGGCCACGAAGCCGGCGGCCACCACGCCGTGACGTGGCTGCACCGCCTCTTCGCCAACCTGTGGCTCAATAATGTCTGGTTCACGGGAATTTCCGTGATCGGGATGTTCTTCATCTCGCTGCAATACGTGGCGTACGCCTACTGGTCGGTGCCGATCAAGCGCGTCCTCGAATCGCTGACGGCGTACCTGCCCGTGGGCGCGGTGCTGATGATCGTACTGTTCCTGCTCGGCAAAGGCTACCTCTTCCACTGGACGCAGCCGGGCATCATGGACGAAGGTTCGCCGAATTTCGACCCGATCATCGCCGGTAAGAGCGGCTACCTCAATCTGCCGTTCTTCCTGATTCGGATGGTGGTGTACCTCGGCATCTGGATCATCTTCTCGCGCTGGATGCGCGCGCAATCCATCGCCGAAGACCTCGAAGGCGGCACTGAGCGCTACCATAAGAGCATCAAGATTGCCGCCATTTTCCTCGTCCTGTTCGCCGTTTCCAACTCGATGGCGAACTGGGACTGGCTGATGTCCATCGACTCGCACTGGTTCTCGACGATGTACTCGTGGTATGTGTTTGCGTCGTGGCTGGTGTCGGGCGTGTCGGCTACCATCCTGATCTGCGTCAACCTCAAGCAAGCCGGCTACCTGCGCATTCTCAATGCCAACCACCTGCACGACCTCGGTAAGTTCGCCTTCGGCTTCACCATTTTCTGGACGTACGTGTGGTTCGCCCAGTTTATGCTGATCTGGTACGCCAACCTACCCGAAGAAGTGGTGTACTTTCAGGAGCGGTGGTTCGGCCACTTCGCGCCGCTCTTCTACTTGAGCCTGCTCATCAACTTCGTGGCGCCGTTCCTGCTGCTGATGACCCGCGACGCCAAACGTCAGGGCATCATGCTCAAAATCGCGACCGTCGTGATCCTCTCCGGCCATTACATCGACTTCTACATGATGGTGATGCCCGGCACGGTCGGTAACTCCGCCGGTTTCGGCCCGATGGAAGTCGGTTGCATCCTCCTCTTCCTCGGTATCTTCCTGACGATGGTGACACGGATGCTCGCATCGGCATCATTGATTCAGCACCGGCACCCGTTTTTGGAGGAGTCGTTGCACCATCACATCTAAGCAGCTCATTTTGCTGAGATACTACGGGACAGCCCGCTTCACCTGTTTGGTGGGGCGGGCTGTTTTGGATTTGGTGGCTGGAAAACCACTATGACCCGTGGGGCCAGAATCTGGTCGGCATCGAGACGGAAGCGGTGGATCGCTCAGAGCGCAAGCAGTACAACGGCAAGGAGAAGGTGGAGGAGTTTGGGCTGTTCTGGAACGACCACGGGGCGCGCAACTATGATCTACAGATTCAGCGCTGGGGGCAGGTGGATCCGCTGTCGGCTAAATATCCGGATATCACTCCTTATGCTTTCGGGATTAATAATCCCGTACGGTTCTTTGATCCAGATGGACGAGAAGTAGTTGATGCCATGGGAAATAGAGTTACATATAGTAAAAGCGATAGTTTTTCATACTCCGGCAAAGACGAGGGCACAAAACTGGTAATTGCTTCTATGCAAGCAACTGATGCTGGAATCGACGCGCTTAGTTCACTAATCGCTTCTCCCATCATAGCTGAGTTTGAAATCAATACCGGGGCAGACGACGGAAAGAGGTCGGAAGGGCTTCTTTTAGAGCACACGGCTGGTTTTGGTTCTGTTGCAGACCCTAGCACAGGAGGCGATGTTTATAAGTCCGCCCTAATACAGATATTTACCGGTTCATTGGGGGTGATTAACAGTACCAGCAAGGATAAGGAGCAGTACATGGGAGCAACGATGACCAAATTTGTTAATGGTGTTACTATACACGAGATTACACACGCGCTTGGTGATGTTGAAACTTTGAAACAAGTTCAAATAGATTGCAAATGCACAGGAGAAAAACTAAACGAATACATTAAAAGCAATAAAGTGCTTGAAACACAGCCTGATAATGCTGAAAAAAATGGTAACACTGAATATGATAAGAAATATCCCAAGCCTTAGTAAGTATATCGCTCTGATATTCTTGCTGCTGTCTCTCGCCTGTAAAACTATTCTCACGGAGAGACGTGGGCGGATTGACTGCCCTTGGCCTGACAAACTGCGTTTTTTCAAGACGCATCAGACTCGCATTGACTCTGTGCTTAAAATTTATATTACCAGTAGACGAAGAACGTTGAATTATGCAGATTATTGTGCGTACGATCATTTGTCGAGTACCAAGAAGTACTCCTACGTTGTGGTTTACGACAATGTCGGCAATCATATTCCGCCTAGCCTTATGATGATGAGTAAAAAAAAAATTTAAAACATTTCCAGCTTCGTTGTTCAGGCTGGCAACTGACTCTATAACCAAGAGGAGGGTGGTTCGCCGGTTTCTGAATGACTTTTCAGGAAAAGACTCCAGTTCATTAGTTGAGATAAGAGAGTTGGTTTACAAAGACCTATATCGATAATGAGCGCCCCAAACGGCGACCCGACTGGGGGCGTCATCGAGCTACGGAACGTGGCGGCGAGCCGGCAGCGGACACCGAATGGGGCGCGCACGGGGGCGTACGTAGTGGCGCTGGGCGGGGGCGGGGTGGCGCACCGGACGGTGGGCCCGACGCTGCGGCGGGCGGTGGCGGCGGGCGATTAGATCTTTGCCAGCTTTTGGGGGTCGTATGATGCGCCCGCCCGCGCCCCGTCGGTGGTATTTTTCCCATATATTGCTCGGTACGGCCTTCTTCTGCTTTTTATCAGCGGTATAATAAATAATAAAAATGAAAACACTAAAACAAAAAATCGCGCTCTATAAGGCACTTGACTACCTGTTATTATTAATAATTTTATACATTTTAAATCCTGAGGCAAAGTTTGTGTCTTGGTCGGACATAAGAAATGGCTCTGACGTTTTTATGTTTGCTTGGTTATTTATTGTTCCTGGACTTGCATATCAATTAATTTTTGCATTTCCACTGTATTTAATGATTGCTAACAATAATACATCAGTAATAGGCCTTGTGTTTGGTTCGATAATCATTCTTGTTTTTGAATTCACATTTTCTTATTGGATTTACGGCATTGATTCTGCTGCCTTAAAAACAGCTATAAGTCTGATCGTTTTTGGATTTTTGTTTTATGACTCTCATTATTTGGAGAAAAAACCATAGAAAGTATAATAAGCGGGAATGGTCGCTGCAAACGTGCGCCGCCCTCTCTCACTCGCTGGGGGCGGGGGAGTGGCAGCAGTTGTCGGCCAAGCTGGCGGCCGCCGAAGCCGGCTACGTGCAGGTGGTGCTCAAGGACGACAGCCCCCAACCGGCGTACTTCGATGATCTACTCGCTGCGGCTGGTCGATCCGGACAACTACCAGGAGAACCACTACGACCCGTGGGGCCAGAATCTGGTCGGCATCGAGACGCAAGCCGTAGACCGCTCGGAGCGTAAGCAGTACAACGGCAAGGAGAAAACGGAGGAGTTCGGGCTGTTCTGGAATTTCCACGACGCGCGCACCTATGATTTGCAGATTCCGCGCTGGCATCAAATTGACTCGCTGGCGGATGTGGAGGGGCAGGAGAGCTTTTTGTCGTATCATTTCAGCTATGACAATCCGGTGCGTTTCTCCGACCCGGATGGGCGGTCTCCACTGATTGCTGTTGGAGCTTTAGCAGGTTTTGCTTGGGGAGCCTGGAAGTACGGTTTCTCAAATGGTGGCTGGAAGAAAACGCTTGCAGCAACTGCAGCAGGTGCAATAATGGGAGCAACAGCCGGTTTGGGGGCAGGAGCGTTGACAGCACTTGGAGGCGTTGAAGCAATAGGAGCCACAAATGCGGCATACATTAGATTAGGAGCTAGCATAGGAGGTACTGTGGCTAGTAATCTGGCCGAACAAGGAATAAATAATATGTTAGGTTCTCAAAGCGGCTTCAATAAAGATGACTTTATGGTTTCGCTAGTGCTATCTATTCCGGGGGGGCTAACCGGAATAAGTGGCACTAAGTATGATGGCATAAAGGAAGGACTTGGGCAATCCTTGCAAAGTGCTGTTTCGCAATCTATTGAGCGCCCAATGCACACTCATGCGATGAGGGCATTCGTGAAGCAGGAAGCTGCACACATCAAAAAAATTTTTGCCGCAAATGGCAGAAACATTTCTTCCAAGCAGGCGAAAGAGCTTGCGCAAAGGATTGTTCAACAAGCACATCAAACAAATGTGACCGCAACGATAATAGCGGTTGATGGTGGCTATAAATTGGGCGTTACAACTATTGAAAACGTAACGCAGGATATCGTGAAAGACAAGGTTGCTACTCCTTAAAAAAACGTCGTGAATCAAATCAACAACATGTTAAAAGATAAGCACCTTATGATCGGCGCTTGTTTTTTAAGCGCTTACTATTTGGGCCTTGCGGTTGCAGGGGGCTTAGCAGGAATGTTATTTGGATTTGCGGGATTTATGATTGGTGCTTATGCCGCAACGAAAGTGCGGCCGACATTAGTCTACATTTTTGCTATTTTTTTATTCATTTCGGCATTGTTTTTCACCAAACCAAGCAAACTTAATCTTGAGCATAAGTCACTTGCTGGCACTTGGTTGACGAGCGCTGATAACGTAAATATAAAAATAGAATTCAAGGATTCTACTGCTTTGGTCTCGTTACCACCTAATCAGCAGCAAGCTGTTTTTGATATAAGAATGGAGGGTGATAGCTTACATCTTGTCCCGGAGTTTGGCCCTAACCTACGATGGCAAATAGTTCATTTAACTGATAGTACTTTTGAAGCGCAAGCCAAATCAGGGCGAGCAACTTATCGAAAAGTAAAGTCTTCACCTGGTGAAGAAGAATAAGTCAATCACTAGTGACGGTTCCTCACCGGGTTGGGACGCTGGGGCGGACCTAGGCGACTACTCGATGTCGGGCATCAGTTACGACCGCAACGGCAACCTGCGCACGCTGCGCCGGATGGGCGACAAGTTTTGAAGCAAGATGAGTAATTCCAATCGAAAGACCAAACTTTTTTTTGTCAAAATACTGGCGATTGCAGGGTTTTGTACTAGTTGCTCTTGTGAATCAAGCTTTCAAAGGCAAGTTCAAAGTGATGGGAGCGAACATAGTTCAGACACCTTGCAAATAACAGCGAGTCATATAGAGCGAGACGAAAATGCCTTGAAAAATTGGACACGCTATGAGTTAGGGCAGGAGTCTATTGCTCTTCCGCAAGGGTGGAGCGTCAAAAAATACCATGATGCACTAGTCTTCACATCTCCTACTGATTCCGTTAGCGAGATGAGGGTCTTCTTTGAGAGATTTGCTAGACCAGATTCGATAAGCGACACAGACCCCAGGGCTCGCTTCCTGGCATCGTCGATCCTCGAAGGATATTCAGTGCAGGATTCCGGACTTTTGCGAAAACTCGAATTTGAGCGCGGGTATTTGTATTTCAGAGACAGTATTAGACTTTCTCGCTCCAGACAAACTCTGCATGCGCAACTAATATTGCTTGTTGAAGATAGTTTGATTCGCAAATACGAGATCGTCTTGGCTGATGATGTCGTCAAAGCTTATCAGGGTGATTTTTTTGCTGATGTGCTTGGGAATCTTAGGATAAATGGAACGCTTGTTATGTCGGATAGTAATCCGATTAAAAAAATAATATCATTTGAGTAGCGTAATTTGAAAAAAAATGTAGGGATAGGCGACGGCCCGACCAGCGCCTTCACGCCGTTGGCGGGTGAGCGAGGCAGATGGGCGCCGTATCAGAACCCGCTGCTGAACAACGACCCATCGGGGGCGCTGGATGCGCCAGCACCGGAATAGACCGAGAAACCGCCTGCCCATAAGCCGAAAAAAATAAAAAAAATCTGACCCCCACATACGAACCGCCACTGGCTGATCGTTAGTGGATCGTAGCAGGTGGTTGAGTATCGGGGCCGAAACCTCGACAACCCCGGCTACGTCCACTTTTTTTCACTCCCAGTATCATGGCAAAGGCCACCAATGCCCTCACGCAGGGCCTGTCCGGCAAAGTATCCGGACTCGTTTTCCGTCGCAACCCCGACGGCTCCATCTCCGCCGGCAACGCCCCCCGCACGTCGGGCAAGGCCCCCACCGCCGCCATGCAGGCCCAGCGCGACCGGTTCCAGCAGGCCACCTTCTACGGCCGGGCCGTCCAGAAAGACCCCGCCACCAAAGCGGCCTACGAGGGCGGCGTCGATACCGCCACCACCAGCGCCTACACCGTGGCCGTCGCCGATTACCTCAACGCCCCGTCCATCCGCGACGTCGATTTCAGCGCCTATCGCGGCCGGGTCGGCGACCGCATCACCATTCAGGCCACCGACGACTTCGCCGTCACCGCCGTGCGGGTACAAATCGAAAACCCCGACGGCTCGCTCGTCGAGCAAGGTGCCGCCCAGGCCCAGCCCGACGGCTTCACGTTCGTCTATACCGCTACCGCCGCCAACGCCACCTTTATCGGCGATAAAATCACCGTCACGGCCGAAGACCGCGCCGGTAACGAAACGGCCCAGCCCACCACGCTCTAAACCCGGTGCTTTCGGCCAACTCGGTTTCGTGCAACTCCCACCGAGTCCACACCGAGTCCGAACGAAGTCCACGCCGAGTCCGAATCTTCCAGCTGCTGGAAATGCCCGCAGTCAAGTCTTTATTCTTTGAATAGTGCCATGCCGCGCCGTCCGGCCAGCCGCCGCCGCGCAATCAGCGACCCGCTGAGAGTTGGGTAGCCTCAGCGGCCCACTTCTCCTGACTGGAGGGGTGGGCCGCTTTTTTTCGCCTCTTCCCACAACTCATTTCGGCGGTTTACGCCCACGCGGCCGGGCAGCCCGTATAGCGGGGCGGCCGGTGTTGTCCGGCCTGGTCAATCGGCATCACTTATTTGCGCCGATGGCCCCGTAGCGTATGAAAAACCAACTCCTGACTGCCCGTCTGCGGCGCGATGCCGCTACGGCCGCACTGCTCACAAACGCCGCCGACCGTTACCTCGATTTCGAAACCGATATCGCTCCCCTGCGCGAGCAGCTCGCCGCCAACCTCCTCGCTGCCGAAGAGCTGAAAGACCACGCCACCGACACGGCCGGCGATGGCGACGGCGCCGATAGCAGTCCGCGCCAGCGGGGGCTACGCTCGCAGCTCACCGAGCTGCTGCAGCGCCGCATCAAAGCCCTGCGGGCGCACGCCAAAGGCGTAAAACCGGAGCCCGACCTGGAACTGCTCGGCTCGCTCCCCACGCACTTCACCAGCCTCAGCCGGCGGACGGATACGGAGTTTCCGCGCGAGGCCCGCCGGCTGCTGCGCCTCGGCCACGAGGTGTCGGCCGACGACCTGACCAAGCGCCGCTACTCGCCGGAACACCAGCAAAAAGCCGAGCAGCTCCTCCACGAGCTGAGCAGTACCGACGGCGCGAGTGAGGCAGAAATCGCCGTCACGGGCCGCCACGCCCTCGAACGGCTCATCAAAGCCAACGACCGCATCATCGCGGAGCTGGAAGCCTTCTTCGCGTTGTACAACGACCAGGAAGACGTGAATTCGCTGATGCTCTACGACGAATGGCACAAGGCGATCACGGTGAAAGTCCGGAACGGCAAAAAAGGCGCGAAAGGCGCACCTGCCCCCGTTGAGCAGGCCGACTAATTCGCCCGCCACTACCACAGGCAGCGCCCCGCGCCTTCCACTTTACCCCGCCCTTGTGGCCGGGTGAGGGAAGGGGTGGGGCGTTCAGTCTTGTCGGTAGTCACTCAGCCTATCAACTCCGCTACTTCGCGCACTTCGCCGGGCACCAGGGTGCCCAGTACTTGCGCACCTACCCGCACCCGCACGAGCCGGAGCGTAGGGAACCCAACGGCGGCCGTCATCTTGCGGATTTGCCGAAACTTGCCCTCCGTAACCGTGATGCTGACCCACGAGGTAGGACCGTGACGCTCGTCGCGGATTTTGCGGCTGCGCGGCGCGAAGCCGGGCGGCGGGTCGAGCCGGGCGGCGCGGCACGGCAGCGTGTGGTACACCTCCGTGCGGTGGACGATGGCGACCCCTGCTTGCAGCAGCGCCACGGCTTCGTCGGTGATGCGGCCGTCTACTTGGGCGTAGTATTCCTTCTCGACGTCCT
Source organism: Hymenobacteraceae bacterium (assembly GCA_031425525.1). Lineage (GTDB taxonomy): Bacteria > Bacteroidota > Bacteroidia > Cytophagales > Hymenobacteraceae > JANNMJ01. Next base: position 177,676 of record JANPJM010000069.1, read on the forward strand.
TGCGGCGGATACGCTCGCTGACTTTACCGTCAGTAGTGAGCAGTAGCAGCCCTTCGCTGTCTTCGTCGAGGCGGCCGATGGGCATCGTGCCTTCCGGGAAATCGTGGAGCGCGCCGAGGAATTTCTTGTTGCGCTCGGCGCGGGCTTCCGAGCTGAATTGACTTAGGTAGCCAAAGGGTTTGTGGAGGAGGAAATGGCGGTGAGGGAGGTGGTGGGGGAGAACCGGTTCGGCATTCGCCGCTGAGACCAAGGAGGGCGCTTCCATCACTTCGTCTCAAGCAGAAAGATGCACTTCTCCAACTCTACCATTTTCTGCGGCAGCTTGAGGGTAGTGAGCCGGTCGATAAACGTAGGGTACGGAAACGTCTCCACCGATTTGAGGAACGTCTCCAAGTAAAGCGCCTTCACAGCGTAGCCGGTCGCATCAATTGCGCCCATTTTAGCATAGACCACTCCGATGAGGTTGCCGTTTTCATCGATGAGCGGCCCGCCGCTGTTGCCGGGATTGACGGCCGCCGAAATTTGAAACTTGCTCACGTCGCCTAGTGGTCCGCTACGCGCGCTGATGATGCCCTCGGTAATTTTGAGTTCGTTGCCGAGTACTTCGGCTACCGGAAAGCCCAAGGCATAAATCCGTTCCGCTTGCAGGATACCGGTGGTGCGCAACTGGTAGGGCAAAGCCGGAAGCTTCAGCGCCGGGTCTGTAAGCTTCAGCAGCGCCAGATCGTTCGAGGGATCTTTCGCCACAACAGTCGCCGCGTGCTGCGTCGCGTAGTCGCCGTTAATGCCTTTTACCTTGATTTCGGTGCTGTTCTCGACGCAGTGATAGTTCGTGACCAGATAACCCGAAGACGAAATCAGAAAGCAGGTGCTTTGGCCTTTGCCCGAACGTTTCGGAGCCTCATCATCGATAGGATGCCTGTCGTCCTCGGTGCGCCATTGCATTTCGAGTAACTTGGGAAATAAACGCATAGCTTCATCTTCTTTTATTATCTTAGAGGCAGGCAATACTGCGACTTCAACGAAGTAATCTTTGCCGTGCCGAACATCAGGTAATATGATTTTTTGGCTTGAAGCGGAAGCGATTGTAATACCTATTCGTACTTCGCCTATAGAAGATATCTTGTAGTGTATGACGCCGCCGACAGGTAAGTTAGCTGCCTTTTGGTTAGGTAGATTGACGTCTATCTGGTAAGAATTAATGATGTCAGCTAGCTTGAAAATATTTGATGTGGAGACATCTTTCGGGCGAATAAAGTGGATGACCGCAAAGGCAGTATCTATTATAGATTTGGTGCGACTCTCTACTTTTGAGACGGATACTGGTAATTTCACCAGACGCTTCTTGCCTTCAGACCGCGTTGCTTCCTTTAGAACGTACCCATCATAAATCAGATCCTTAACCTGTCCTGGTTTAGTGCGAACAAAAAAGGTCTTATAATTTGGTTCGCCAGCTGGTTTTGGACTTGATAGTGATTGCGCCTCTATCTTAATGGCAATCAGACCATTCGAGTGAATGGAGTAAGCGACTACTGATTTTGGACTCAGCACAAAGCTGCTTTGATTGGGCAACGTGATGATCGCTTGTTCCCCCGAAGCACCGGCTGGCCAAATGAAATGCATGAGTGTTCCTGCTTGGCGCGTAGAATCAGCCTGCCCCCTCGATAGCCGGGGCACGCTCGCCAGCAGCAGGAACAGGCAGATTGACCGGAGCAGTAGTTTCATTGGCTAAAAATACCTGTAACGACGCCAAACGCCAACGCCCGGTTGCTCGCAGGAGTGGCCGGGCGTTGGCGTTTTAGCTTTTCAATCTTGCCTATTTCTTCCCCTTCTGGCCCGCCCCCAGCGCCTTTTGCTCAGCCGCTTGCTGCTGGGCATTCTTCATCGCTTCGGCCAAACGGGCCTGGAACGAAGGTTTTTTCTGCTGATCGGCCGGAAGGGCGAGATGGTTGATGCGGTGTTCTTCGAGCTTGGCCCGCAGCGCCGAATCATCGACCATATTCTTGATGATCATCTGCTGCCCGATGGTAACAACGTTCGAGACGAGGTAATACCAGGTGAGGCCGGCGGCGAAATCATTCAGCACGAACATGAAGATCAGCGGCATCAGGTACGAGTAGAACTTCATCGCGCCCTGCATCGCGCTCGTTTGGTTGTTTTGCCAAGTGAGTACGAGCGTGGTGGCCGTCATGAGCAGCGTGAAGAGCGAGACGTGCGAGCCGTAGAACGGAATCGTGAACGGCAGCCGCGCAAATTCATCGTAGGAACTGAGGTCGGTGGCCCACAGGAAATGCTCCTGCCGCAACTCGATGGCGCCGGGGAAGAAGTTGAACATCGCGAGCAGAATCGGGATCGTCGCGAGCGTCGGGATGCACCCGGCGAGCGGCGAAACGCCCATTTCCTGGTACAACTGCATCGTCTCCGACTGCACGCCTGCCGTGTTCTCTTCGCCCAAACGAGCCTTGATTTCGTCGATTTCGGGTTTCAGCACCCGCATCTTCGCCATCGAGACATACGACTTGTACGTCAGCGGAAACAGGAGCGTCTTCACGGCCAGCACCAGCACCACGATGATGAGCCCGTAGCGCCCCGGCCCCGTGAAAATGCCTTCCAGAAAGTGGAAGATCGGGATGATGAGTCCCTTATTGATCCAGGCAAAGAAGCCCCAACCGAGGTACACGTTGCGGCCGTAATCGGGGGCAATTTTCGTGAGGAGCTTGTAGTCGTTAGGGCCGAAATAGAACTGGTACCGGCCGCCGTCGGCGCTCGTGAGGCTGCTCAGGGGCAGGCCCACGCCGGCGCGCAACCGGCGCAGCACCACCGAATCAGTTTCCTGACCGTGCGTGCGGAAATCAGATGCCACGAAGGGCTTATCAACTGCTATCAGGCCGGCGTTGAAGAACGGCAGCTTGTGCGTAAACCACGTCACGGGCTCGGTGAGGGCCACCGAATCGTTCTTGTTACTCGACCCTTCGGCGATGTGCGTAAACTCGCCTTCCGCCGTGCGGTAGTTGATCGTAACGGCGGCGCGGTTTTGCTTCAGCACGCGCTCGGTACGGGTGGGGTTGAAGGCCCACATGAGCGTGGCGTTTTGGCCAGCGGCCACCACGTTGCTGAGCCCTTCGAGTCGCAGGGCGTAATCGACGGTAAAGGCGTCCTGCGGGAGCGTGTACGTCTGCACCACGCGCCGCCCGCCGCCGAGGTCGGCCGTGAGCGCCAGGCGCTGCGCTTTCAGGCCCGACGGCAGCGAGATTTCGGTCACGCCGCTCTGCGAGTCGAACGCGAGCTGACTGAGGCGCACCGGCGGCCCGCTAGCCAGCGGCAGCGCAATATCGAGCGCCGCCGATTGCACCGTGAGCAAGTCCAACGGCTGCTGCTCAAAGGTTTTATAGTTCTTGAGCCGCACGGTGCGCGGCAACCCTCCGCGCGCGCCCAGCTCGATGCGCAGGTTCGCGTTTTCGAGGATGGCGGGAGCGCCGTCGGCCGTAGCGGCAGCGGTGGCAAAAGCGCCGAGGCGCGCTACGCGGGCCGCCGAGTCGGCGGGCGCCAGTGGAGCGAGGGCAAGGTCGGCGGCCGGACCCGCGGCGGCGCGACGCGCCGCTTCGGTCTTCGCCTTCGGGTCAACGGGTTTCGGCTTGGGGCCTTTGGGCGCGAAAAACCCCAGGTAGATCAGCAGGAGCGCCGAGATGAGAAATAAGCCAGTGGCCTGATTACGATCCATTTAGGAGGGTTGGAGGGTGGGAGGGTGGGAGGGTGGGAGGGGTTTGCACTGCACCCTGCATTATTGTGGTCTTGCTGTTCGTTTGCGGGCGGTTTGTTCGGCTGTGGTAAGTAGAGCTAGTATTTCGCCGGCTTCCTGATATAAAAGTTGAATGCGGTCTGCTGCCACGATTTCCCCTTCCATCAGCATTTCGAGCCACATTTCAGTTTCGTCGGCCTCTTCTAGTGCGATGTGCAGCTTCGCGGCAAACTCGCGGTCAGAGCGGGCGCGGCACGCGGCGCGGTAATTGGCGGCTACCGAGGTAGCAGATCGTACTAACTGGCGGCCTACTACTTGAGCGGAAAGCGAGCTGGGTAAACTATCGCCCAGCTTTAAAATCCGCAACGCAAATAATTTAGTCCGGCGTTTAAATACAGCCGCGAATGATTCAGTGGAAGGACGAGTCGGGCTCATATTATTCCCCGTAGTGCGCATCAAAAATCCCCTCCCACCCTCAAACCCTCCCACCCTCACCCCCTCCTAATCATCGCGGCTTTGACAAACCGCACGAACAGCGGATGCGGGTTTTCGACGGTTGATTTAAGCTCCGGGTGAAACTGACCGGCGACGAACCACGGGTGCGCCGGCAGTTCGATGAGCTCGACGAGGCCGGTGTCGGGGTTGCGGCCGGTGGCCACCATTCCGGCGGCCTCGAAGGCATCGAGGTAGGCGTTATTGAATTCGTAGCGGTGGCGGTGACGCTCGTTGATGCGGGTTTTGCCGTAGGCGCTGAACGCCCGCGAGCCCTTTTTGAGGTCGCAGGCGTAGGAGCCGAGGCGCATAGTACCGCCCTTTTGGGTGACGGTTTTTTGGTCTTCCATCAGCCCGATGACCGGGTCGGGCGTGTGCGGGTTCATTTCCGTCGAGTTGGCGTCGGGTAGGTGCAGCACGTGGCGCGCAAACTCCACCACGGCGCATTGCATCCCCAGGCAAATGCCGAAAAACGGCAGCCCGGTTTCGCGCGCGAACCGAATGGCATTCACTTTTCCCTCGAACCCGCGCTCGCCGAAACCGGGCGCTACCAGCACGCCGTCGACGTCGTGCAGCGCTTCGGCTACGGCTACATCGTTCGCCAAATGCTCGCTCTGGATGGTGCGCACGCGCACGCGGCACTCGTTGGCGGCCCCGGCGTGGATGAACGCTTCGGTGATCGATTTGTAGGCGTCGGGCAACTCGACGTACTTACCCACCAGCGCGATGGTCACTTCGGCGGTCGGGTTTTTTAGCTTCCCCAAAAACGCTTTCCACGCCGTAAGGTCGGGTTCGCCGTAACCGCGCAGCTTCAGTTTTTTAAGCACGCGCTCGTCGAGCTTCTCCTTGCGCATCAGCAGCGGCACGGTATAGATGCTCTCGGCGTCGAGGCTTTCGATGACCGAATTGATCTTGACGTTGCAGAAGAGCGCGATTTTCTTGCGCATCTCGGCCGGAATCGGGTATTCGGAGCGGCAAACGAGAATGTCGGGCTGTACGCCCGCCTCGGTCAGTTGCTTGACGGAGTGCTGGGTGGGTTTGGTCTTCAACTCACCCGCCGCCTTCAGAAACGGCACGAGCGTAAGGTGAATCACGAGCGAATCGTTATCGGGCAGCTCCCAGCGCAACTGCCGGACGGATTCGATGAACGGAAGACTTTCGATGTCGCCCACGCAACCGCCGATCTCGGTAATCACCACATCGAACTCGCCGGTTTGGCCCTGCAACAGCATACGGCGCTTGATTTCGTCGGTGATGTGCGGTACCACCTGCACGGTTTTGCCCAAGTAGGCGCCCTGCCGCTCGCGCGTGATGACTTCGTGGTAGATGCGCCCCGTGGTCACGTTGTTGGCCTGGCTCGTGGGGCGGTTCAGAAACCGCTCGTAGTGGCCTAAATCAAGGTCAGTTTCGGCGCCGTCGTCGGTCACGTAACACTCGCCGTGTTCGTAGGGGTTGAGCGTGCCGGGGTCGATGTTGATGTACGGGTCGAATTTCTGGATCGTCACGCGCAGGCCGCGCGCTTGCAGCAGCTTGGCGAGCGACGCCGAAATAATGCCCTTACCGAGCGAGGAGGCCACGCCGCCGGTAACGAAAATGTACTTAGCCGTGGCAGGAGGCGCGGGCGCCGGCAAGGCAGGCGCCGCTGCGGGCGCAAGAGGTTCGGAGGTTTCCTTCACGGGTTGCAAAGGTACGGCGGGGCGGGGGGTGAGTAGTGACGAGTGAGTAGTGACAGGTTTCTGATTAGGCTGAACGTATAGCGCCCCAACCTGATTTCTGGCGAAATCGGGCCGGGGCGCTGAATGACTGGAGCTATGAGGGGCGCCGGGCGCGCGCTTGGCTAACGTATGACCACCCGCTGGCTAAACGCCCGCCCGCCGGCCGTAGCGCGCAACAAATACAACCCCGACGCGAGCGCCCCCACGTCAAGCGTTTCGCGGTGCGGCCCGGCGCTGGCAGGGGCCGAGCGCGTGAGAGCCACGCGGCCCAAGGCGTCGGTGAGCGAGAGAGTAAGAGGGCCGCTGGTGGGCAGGTCTACGGCGACGTGTAAGGTACCGGTGGCGGGGTTGGGCCACGCGCCGCCCGCCAGCGTGGCGGCGTTATCAGCGGCCAAACCGATGGGGTTTGCCACCGTCGTGAGGGCCGTATTGGTGACGACGGGGGCGTTGAAATCGAAATAGATGCCCGCTGCGTTCGGAATCAGGTCGCCGAGCGCGAGCGTGGTGTATGGCACCACGTGGAAGCGCACGAAACCCATCGACTGTTGTAGGTTGGTCGTGCTATCGGGGAGGAGAATGTTGGGAAAAGTGACCGTTAGCACGCCGCCCGCGCCCAACCGCCAAGTGTAATTGTGCGAGGCCGAAAGCATTCGCAGCGTGCCCAGGTTGAGCTGACTCACGGGGAGCGTGTCGCGTAACACGACGGTGAAAGCCGTATCAGTACCCACATTCTGAAACCGCACGGTATAATCGAGCGATTTGGCGGCCTGCTGCACCTGCGGCAGCGTAAGGGTGGCGTAATTGACCGAGATGTCGTTGGGGTCGTAAGCCGCAGTAACAGTCATCACGCTGGTTTCGGTGTTGTCGGCGGGAGTGAGGTCGCCGGTGATGGGGTCGAGGGTGGCGGTGGCGGTGAGGGCGTGCCCAAGTGGTGCGCTGACGGCGAGCGTAAAAGCGGCATCGACCTGCCGGGTTTCGCCGGGTGCCAGCGTGCCCAGCGCCCACGTAGCGGTAGAGCCGGTGTGGGTGGCCGTGCCGCCCCCGACGGAAGAGACAAACGTGAGGAGTGCGTCGTGGTCGAGGCGTAAATTGGCACCAGCAATGCTCACGGTACCCACATTGCGGGCGGTGAGGCGGTACCGAACCGGGAAGCCGGGGCGGGCGCGGCCAATCGGCGTGAATACCAGGGTCAAATCCTGCCGATTGACGAGCGGTTGGAGGGCGAAATCGTGGCCGCGGGAAAGGCTGCCGTACGTAGCAAATGGCCCTGCCGTGGGGTCGAGCGCCACGGCGGTGTAGTAAAGTGGTGGCACCGGAATACTCAGCGTGGAAGCACTCAGGTCGGTTATGGCGCTGTACTGGCCGCCGGCTTCGGTGGTGAAAAAGAAGTCGCCGGGTTGCGCCGCCACTACCACTTCGCCACGGCCCGGTTCGCCGGCGTCGCGGGTACCGTTGGCGTTGGCATCCGTGAAGGCCGTGCCCTGGACGACGTTGTACTGCTGGATCATCCGCCCCAGGAAAGCCGAGTAAAGCAACGGAGCGCCCGGCAACGTCACCCCGCCAATGGCGGTAGTGCCGGTGTAACTGCCGGCCACGCTGAGCATTCCGGCATCGTTCACGGCAAGGGCGCTCACGCCATCGTTTTCCGGCGAAGCGCCACGGGGCAGCAGCCAGATGGGTGTACCCGAATCGCCGTCAAGGGAAAGAATGTAGCTATCGGTTCGATTGGCGGGATTGACCGGCATCGAAAGCGAACCGCACGTGAGAAAACCAGTGCCTGGCGAGGAGGAAATGGCTCCGCCGATGTACACGTGCGGGCTGCTGCCTGCCGGGACGCCGCCAACGCACAAGGCGGCGCCTCTGAGCGGGGTGCTACGGGTGCCCGTTGGTGCCAGTAAGCTCAGCGATTGAACCCATTGTGGGGTGCCACCAGCGCCCAACTTTAGAACTACTGCTCCCTGCAAACGTCCGGCTGGTAACTGAAAAACAGTGGAGTCCCACTCTAAGGCGCCGTTTTCGACGCTAGTAGCAACATATGTCGATCCATCTGCGTCGGTCGCTACACTGGCCCAGCTGAAACCATTCAGCGTAAGATCGCCGAAGGTAGAATGGTCTAACAGGTCGCCGTTAGCGTTAATTTTTAGCCAGAAACCCGAGTGATTGTCTTTACGCGCAATCAACGTAGTGCCCCAATAAAAATCAAAATCAGTGTTATAGCCAACCACCTGCAACGTGCCATCGGGCGCTGCGGCAAGGTCGCTTACGTACAACGAGGGCATATAACCAAGTATCTCACCGGCGCCGCGTAGCCATTGCTTCGTTCCATTGACATCGTATTTCGCCATGAAAAAACACTGGCTGAAAGTGTCCAGGAACAATATCTGCTGCCCGTTTTCGTTTATACGGCCTTGATATTCGCCGCAGATTATAACGTTTCCAGCGCCGTCCAGCGCTATTTGGGTATTTCCGCCACCTCGGAGATATGAAGTGGGGAAGTAGTGGCTAAACTCGTTTTGTATTTGCCGCATCCAAAGGAGGGTTCCAGCGGCATTCCATTTGGCTAAGAAGTAATCTGCGGTGTCCAGAGCGGTAAATTGTGTGCCGCCGATTGTGAGTTGCTCTTTAAAATAACCGGTCGCGTATAGGTTGTCAGCTGAGTCTACTACTAGGTCGGTAACAGCGCCATCGTGGGCGTTAAGGAGGGTACTCACCAACGTGCCTCCGGCTGTGTAACGCGCCAACACACCACCGTAAAAAGGGGCGGCGGTATAGGTTTGCGTGCCAAGCGTGAGGGCGCCGTTGTGCCAGTACGCGGCATATACATCGCCTGAAGATGTGATGGCTGTCGCTCGGATAGAGGTGTACGTGTCGGCAGCGGGTGCTACCGTTACGGCGGCACGGTCGCCGCGCATCCATTCCCAGGCTTGGGCGCGCGCCGGGGTGGCCCATATGCCGAGTACCCCGCAGAGGAGGACGCTGGTAATGCGTTGAAAAAGAGTTGTCATCTGAAATAAAAAATTTGAGAAGAGAGAAAGCATGATGAGCGTCCACGCGTTTTCGTGCGCTATTGCCGACGAAGTTAAGCGGTAAAAAGCAAACTTTTGAATTACATATAAACTGCGAGCCTGTACTGCTGCGGTCACGCGATAATTTCCTCATCCACAACGGGTGACAATGACTTGGGCACTGCCATTGGGTAAAGATTTATACACAAAAAGCCTCCCGCCGACCTAACGATTGCAGGTGGGCGGGAGGCTATGTAAGAGTACCGGCAAGTAACCGGTGTTACTGAGCTATTCGGCTATTCTTCGGCGGATTTAATTGTCGCGCTTCACCACCACCCGCTGGCTGAACGCCCGCCCGCCCGCCGTGGCGCGCAACAAATACAACCCCGGTGCAAGGAATTCCACGTCAAGCGTCTCGCGGTGCGGGCCGGCGCTCGTGGGCGCCGAGCGGGTGAGGGCCACGCGGCCCAAGGCGTCGGTGAGCGAGAGAGTAAGAGGGCCGCTGGTGGGCAGGTCTACGGCGACGTTGAGCGTGCCGGTGGCGGGGTTGGGCCACGCGCCGCCCGTCAGCGTGGCAGCGTTATCAGAACCTAGACCAGAGGGCGCCACCACGACCGTGAGGGCGGTATTGGTGATTTCCGGGGCGTTGAAATCGAAGTAGATGCCCGCTGCGTTCGGAATCAGATCGCCCGCCACCAGCGTGGTGTACGGCACTACCCGGAAACGCACGAACCCCATCGAGCGCAGGGTGTTGGTGGTGCGGTCGGGGAGGCGGATGTTAGGGAAGCTGACCGTGAGGACGCCGCCCGCGCCGAGCCGCCAGGTGCAGCTATGCGAAGACGCCAGCACCTGCAACGTGCCCAGGTTGAGCAGGGCGGCGGGGAGCGTATCGCGCAGCGTGACGGTGAAAGCGGTATCGGTGCCCATATTCTGAAACCGCACCGTGTAATCGAGCGACTTGGTGGCCTGCTGCACCTGCGGCAGCGTGAGGGTGGCGTAATTGACCGATATATCGTTGGGGTCGTATGAACCCGTGACGGTCAGCACGCTGGTTTCGGCGTTGTCGGCGGGGGTGAGGTCGCCGTTGAGCGGGTCGAGGGTGGCGGTGCTGGTGAGCGCGTGGCCGAGCGGCGTGGTGACGGCGAGTTGATAGAGCGCGTCGAAGGAGCGGGTTTCGCCGGGGGCGAGGGTGCCCACGGGCCACGCCGGCCCTGGCCCCGGCCCCGGCAGGGCGGGCGTCAAGCTCACGAACGTCAGGCGCGGGTCGGGCTGCATCAGCAGGCTGGCGTTGGACACGGCTACGGTGCCCACGTTGCGCACCGTGAGGCGGTAGCGCACGGCGAAGCCGGGGCGGGCGCGGCTGACGGGGGTGAGGTGGATGGTGAGGTCTTGCTGGTTGGCGATGGGCTGGAGGGCGAAGTCGTGGCCTGCCGACGCGTTGCCGTAGGTGCTGAACGACGCCGTGGTTGGCCCGGCGGCCACGACCGTGTAGTAGCGCGGCGGGTTGGGTACGCGCAACGAATAGGCCGCCCGGTCGAGGACGGCGTTGTAGCGGCCCGAGTTTTCGGAGGAAAACAACAGCGGCTGCGGCGCGGCGGGCGCCAGCGGCAGGGCCTGCACCACCACGCTGCCGCGCCCGGCTTCACTGGCATCGGGGGTGCCGTTGGCGTTGGCGTCCACGAACACGCGGCCCTGCGCCAGATTGTAGTTCTGCACCAGCTTGGCCGTGTAGGCGGCCGTGCGGATCGACGTATTCGGCAGCGCAATGGGGCCAAAGTGCGTCGTATCGCCCGTGAACTGCCCGCCGACCACCACCTGCCCCGCCGCGTTGGCAGCGATCATCACCACGTTAGACTGAACGCGGTTGGTGGCGAAGGGCGCCAGCCCGGTGGGGGTGCCGGTCACGCCGTCGAAGGTCAGTAGAAACGGAGTCGAGCGACTGGTAGTCAGCGGCAGCACCAACGAGCCACACGTCAGGCTGTCGGTCGGGCTGCGGGTGTACGCGGTGCCGCCGATGTAGAGGCGCGGGTTGCCGCCGGTGGTCAGGTCGGGGCTGGTGCAGAGCGACCAGGGCCGAAGGTCGCCGTCGTGGTTGAGGGTGAGGGTACGGACCCACTGCAACGCGCCGCCGGGACTGACGCGCGCCACGTAGGAGCCGATGTCGGCGCCGTTGGGTAGGGTGAAAGAGGCACTGCCCCAGCGGAGGATGCTTGGGCTGGGGGCCGAACTCTGGCTGCGGGTGAAGGTGAGGTAGAGGCTGCCCGATTCGTCCATCGTCATCGCTGAAGTGCTGAATTGCGCGTCGCCGTAGGCCTGCTGCTGCAACACGTTGCCTAGGGTGTCGAGCTTCATCCAGTAGTTCATTTTTGTGGTGGTCATCTGAATCGTCGCCGGTCCCCACTGAAACGCGTTGAGGTTATTGCTGAAAGAAGAACCGACGACGTACAGCGTACCATCGGGGGTGGTGGCGACGCCCGTCGCGAACACCGACGCCCCCGCCTGCGCGCTGCTGCCGTGCGCCCACCGGAAGGTACCCGCAGCCGAGTACTGCGCCAGCGCCACTGCGTAGTTGAATGGCTCCACGAACGACTGGCCCTCTATCTGGACGGTTTTGGTGTGGTTGATGGCGACCGTGACCGTACCGGCGGCGTTGACATTCACCCCGATGCCGCCGCCGATGGTGTCAGAGGCAGCAAACTGCTTCACCCACAGCAGCGCCCCGGCGGCGTTCCACTTCGCCAGGAAGTAGTCGTTGATGCCCGTGCTTAGCCAGGTGGCGGCGCCGGCCCGCAGGGTGTCGTTGAAGTACCCGACGGCGTAGAGGTTGTCGGCGCCGTCAAACTTTATATCCGTGAAGCGGCCCTCGGTGGTCGCCAGCAGCGTCGCCACTGGGGTGCCCGCCGCGTCGTGGCGGGCCAGCACGCAGCCCCCCCGCAGGGTAGATGGGGACGAGTGGCCGTTGAGCGCCATCGTCCCCGTGTGGGTGTAGGAAGTAAAAACGATACCGTCGCTCGATATGCCCGTGGCCGAGGCCGTGGTGTAGTCGGTAAAGGGGCCCGTTGTGGACGGGTTGACGGCCGTGGCCCACTGCCACGCCTGGGCCGCCGCCGGCATACTGAGCAAGGAGCCGAGCAGCCCCACGAGGCAGGCACCGGTAATGCGTTGAAGGAAAGTCATCGGTCGAAAAAAGAAAATGCCGAGTGAAAGAGAAAACCCATGGCACCCGTCGGCGCCCGCTCAAAACCGGTTCTACCAACCAAGACAGCCTGCCCCGCACCAACACGGCCCACCCGTCAAACTAAATTTTCAGCGCCCGCCCAACCCCCAACTCACCCCTACCTGCGCCATCGGCAGCACCGGGCCGCGCGCCGCGCCGCGCACCGGGTTTTGCAGCCAGCCGCGCAGGCCCGCGCCGCCCAGCACGCTTAGGCGCGGGCTAAGGGCGTAGCGCACATCGAGGGTAGTGGTGAGGCCCACGCTGAGGGGGCGGAAGGGGCCGTCGCGCGGGCCGATACGGCGGAGCGCTACCCCGTCGGCGACGGCTACGGGCGCTTCGCCGCCCCGGAAGATCAGGAGCTGCGCGCCCAGGCCCAAGCCCGCGCGCCACCGCCGATACCGGAGAATGTCGAATTGCACAGCCACGGGGATCGTCCAGAACCGGTACGTCGGCCGAAGTTGCTGCTCGCGGCGGATGCGGCTGGTTTCGAGGCGGGTGGTGCTGATGATTTCGGTGCGGCGCACGGTGTCGTGCGTCACCACCACCTGGTAGAGCGTATCGTAACGGTCGATCCAAAGGGTGTCGTAGTCGATGATCTGCCCGCTGCCGTTGATGCGCGGGTTGAGTTGCGGTACGCTGTCTTGCCGGATGATATAGGAGGAATCGCGGCGGGTTACGCCGTCGAGAAACGTCACCAGCGAATCGCGGCGGACACTGGTTTGCACCGTGCCCCGGTCGGTAATGGCCGTCAGTTGCCCCTGGAGGCGGGTTTCGCCCACGCCGCCGCGCACGAGCCAGCGGCTGCCGGGGTGGGCGGCGGGGCCGAACCGGTGTTCGAGTTGGAGGCTGCGGGTGGCGGCGCGGCCTAGGGTTTCGCGGGTTTCGGGCGTGGCCGGCGCGACGGGGAGCGCGCCCCACGGCGCGGTGGTTTCGGCGAGCAACGCCACGGCCCAGCGGCGGGCGTGCCACGGGGCGGCAACCGAATCGGTTTTGGCAGCGGCGGCGGTATCGGCCGAAGCCAGCAGTGGCGGCACGGGGTCGAGGGCAAGTTTGGCGCTGTCGAGGGCGGCATTCAGGGCCGCCAGCATACGGGCTTGCTCAGCCACCAGCGGCCGGAGACGGGCAGAATCGGGGGAAACGGTTTGGCGGAGACGGCGAATGGTGGTATCGAGGGTGAAGGCGCGCACCCACGGGTTGGCGGCCGCTTGTTTCGTAGAACGGAGTGAGTCTGAGGATTCTGAAACAAGGCCACCAGTTGGTAAACCGGTAGAGTGGGTTTGCAAACCGTTAGAGGGCGTTTGCAAATCGTTAGAGAACGCTTGTAAACCGGTAGAAGACGTTTGCAAAACGGTAGAAGACGTTTGCAAAACGTTGGAAGACGTTTGCAAAACGTTAGAAGGGGTTTGCAAAACGTTAGAAGGGGTTTGCAAATCGGTGGAGGGCGTTTGCAAACCGGTAGAGGGCGTTTGGAAAATTTCGGCATTTTTCTCGACCTCTTGAGGCGTGGGCCGCAGCCCATCAGCACCCCACCACAGCAGTGCGCCCACCACTAGCCCACTCGTAAACTGGCGCACGCTCCGGCCGCGCGGGGCGGCGGCGGGTAGCGTCTGACTGATGGCGGGCCACACGTGAGCGGGCGGCGCCTCCGTTTCACCGGCAAGTTTCCGACGGAGTAAATCGTCGAAGTGGCGGTCGGCGGCAGATTCGGGCGTGGGTTCAGCGGGGGTCATAATCGAGCAGGGCGTACGTAGGGCGGCGCAGCAAAGCAAGGAGTTTGCGGCGCGCCTTGGCGAGTTGAGAAGAAGAAGTGCGTTCGTCGATGTGGAGCATCTCGGCGATTTCGCGGTGTGCGTAGCCCTCGAAACAGTAGAGATTGAGGACGAGGCGGTAGCCGTCGGGCAGTTGCCGGATGACGTCGCGCAGGTCGTCGGCGGAAAGGTGCGCGAGGGCGTCGTGGTCGGCCGACGACAAGTCGGCGGCTTCGGTCAGGTCGGTTTCGCGGGGCCGGGCGGCGGCGGCGTGGAACTGGTTGATGGCCGTGCGCACCACGATGCGTCGCAGCCAGCCCTCCAGCGGGCCATCGGCGCGGTACTGCCCCAGCGCCCTAAACCCGCGAATGAAGGCCTCCTGCAACAGGTCTTCGGCCTGCTCGCGGGTGGGGGCGTAGCGGCGGCACACGGCAAACAGCCCCGGCGCATAGCGCGCGTACAGCAGTTCCTGGGCGGCTCGCTCGCCGCGCAGGCACCGTTCAGCGAGCGCGGCATCAGGGTGTGGGGGGGAGGGCAAGCGTGCGGTAGCAGGAGAGGGGCTACCCGCACAGACAGGCGCCGCCCCAAGAGTACGGCCTGCGGGCCGAAAAAAAGTTAGGCGTGGGCACAAGGCAAAATGTTTTGTCGCGGCAAGCCCAAGTTGCGGACTACTAAAGCAGCCGGTAGTCCGCCAATTCCCCTCCTGCGAGGGACTTGATGTCCCGAAGTAGGAGGGGTGGCAAATCGAAGATTTGACGGGGTGGTCTCGCGTAGTGCCCAGAGTGGCTGAGCCTACGCACGCCAGCGCACGCCGAGCCTTGGGGTGGCACTAGGCGCGACCACCCCGTCGGCCTTCGGCTGCCACCCCTCCTACTTTGCGCCGCTGGCGCTCGCAGGAGGGGAGTTTTTGAGCTTTTTGGCGGCAATCCGGTAGCCCGCCGATTCCCCTCCTGCGAGGGACTTGATGTCCCGAAGTAGGAGGGGTGGCAAATCGAAGATTTGACGGGGTGGTCTCGCGTAGTGCCCAGAGTGGCTGAGCCGATGCCAGCCGCCGTACGCCGAGCCTTGGGGTGGCACGGCGCGCGACCACCCCGTCAGCCTTCGGCTGCCACCCCTCCTACTTCGCGCCGCTGGCGCTCGCAGGAGGGGAGTTTTTTTGTTTTTAAATCCGCAAATTGGGGTAATGTTATAATGTAAAAACCTTATATATGCCGTAAAAAAAACTCTGCTACATCTCCCGCGCCGCAACTTCCGGCTTCTGCGCCGTTACTTTAAGGCCGGTAACATTTCCTCTTCTTCTGTCTGGAATGAGTATTTTCCTTAAAAAACCTCTCAATACGCTGCTCCACGAAGCCTCGGCCGATGGTGCGGGTACCCTTAAACGCACGCTCGGCGCGGGCAATCTGGTGGCCCTCGGCGTGGGCGCCATCATCGGGGCGGGCCTTTTCGTGCGCACCGCCGCCGCCGCGGCGCAGGCTTCCGGGCCGGGCGTTACGCTCGCGTTCATCGTGGCGGCCATCGGCTGCGTGTTCGCGGGCTTGTGCTACGCTGAGTTTGCAGCGATGATCCCCATCGCCGGTTCGGCCTACACCTACGCCTACACCACCATGGGCGAGTTGGTGGCCTGGGTCATCGGCTGGGCGCTCATTATGGAATATGCGCTGGGCGCCGCCACCGTCGCCATCGCTTGGAGCGAATACCTCAACAAGCTCTTACAGGTTTTTGGCACCGAAATACCGTACGCCCTTTGTCACTCGCCGTTTGAGTCGGCGGCCGTGAACGGCGTGATGCTGCACGGTGTCATCAACCTGCCGGCGTTTGTCATCATTGTGCTGCTGAGCTTGTTGCTCATCAAAGGCACCCAGGAATCGGCGATGTTCAACGCCGTCATCGTGTTCGTGAAAGTGGCCATCGTACTTATTTTCATCGCCGTCGGCTGGCAGTTCATCAATCCCGCCAACCACACGCCGTACCTCATTCCCGACAACGCCGAGCCCGTGAAGAACGCCGCCGGCGTCATCGTGCGCGAGTACACCGCCTGGAACAAGCACGGCTGGGGCGGCGTGTTGGGCGGCGCGGCCATCGTGTTCTTCGCGTTCATCGGGTTTGATGCCGTGAGTACCGCCGCTCAGGAAGCCAAAAATCCCAAGCGCGACATGCCCATCGGCATTCTCGGCTCGCTGGCGGTTTGCACGGTGCTGTACATTCTCTTCGGCCACGTGCTGACGGGCGTGGCCTCGTGGCGCGAATTTGCCGACCCCGCCCTCGGCGGCGAGGCGTCGGTGGCGTACGCCATCAAGGCGCACATGCCCGGTTACGAGTGGCTCGGTACGGCCGTGACGGTGGCGATTCTGGCCGGTTTTTCGTCGGTGATTCTGGTGATGCTGATGGGCCAAAGCCGCGTATTCTTCTCGATGGCGAACGACGGCCTGATGCCGAAAGCATTCTCGGAACTGCACCCGCGTTTCCACACGCCGTACAAATCGAACCTCGTGCTACTGGTGTTCGTGGGCGGTTTTGCGGCCTTCGTGCCCGGCTCGCTCGCGGGCGATCTGACGAGTTTCGGCACGCTGCTCGCCTTCGTGCTGGTAAGCGCCGGCGTCTGGATCATGCGCCGCTCCGACCCGGCGCAGCACCGGCCGTTCCGCGCGCCGTTTTCGTCGCCGTCGTTTCCGTTCGTACCCATCATGGGGATTCTGGTGTGCCTGGGGATGATCGTCGCCCTCGACGCCTTCACCCTGAAAGTGGCGATGGGCTGGATGGTGGCCGGGCTGGTGGTCTATTTCCTCTACGGAAAGGTCAATAGCAAGCTTCAGAAAGGTATCGTAGTGAAGCCGACGGATTTACACTAAAAGTTTTGAGTTCCGGGTTTTGAGTGAAATCTGCCTCACTGCCCAATAACTCGAAACTGAAAACTCAAAGCTTCCAAATGCCTTTCCTCGCCCTCGATTTTGAAACGGCTACTTCTGACGCCACTTCCGCCTGCGAAATCGGGGTGGCGCTCGTGGAGGCGGGCCGCGTGACGGCTTCGGCTGGGTGGCTCATCAGGCCGCCGCAGTGGCCCGCGTTTCACTGGCGCAATGTGGAAGTCCACGGCATCACGCCGCAGGATGTAGCTGCCGCGCCCACCTTTACGGAGCTATGGCCGGAACTAGGGCGTTGGTTTGCCGCCGCGCCCACGCTGGTGGCGCACAACGCCGCGTTCGATGTACGGGTGCTGCGTGCTACGCTGGCTTTGGGCCAACTTGCCGTGCCCGCCGGGCAGTACGCGTGCAGCGTGCAGTTTGCGCGACGGGTGTGGCCGGGCCTCCCCAACCACAAGCTCAACTCGCTCTGCCAGCACCACGGCATTGGGCTCACGCGCCACCACCGCGCCGAAGACGACGCCCGCGCCTGCGCCGAAATCACGCTGCGCGCGCTGGCGGCGAAGGGCGCGGCGTCGTTCACTGAATTTGCGGCAAACGGGCACGCCAATGTGAAGCCGCTCGCCGGCTGATGTAGTGCGGACTTTAGTCCGCAGTTTACCGGCTATCGGTTCAGGTTGGGTTGTCAAACTGCGGACTGAAGTCCGCACTACAATACAAGCAAAAAGCCCCCTCACTGCAAAGTGAGGGGGCTTTCTTACTTGCTGTAAAGGGAGGACTTGAACCTCCACGGAGCAGTTAGCCGGCTTGCGCCGATTTCTCCCGTAACTCTCCACCCCCGAGAGAGGAGGGTGTGTCTGCCAATTTCACCACCTTACAAGGTACACCACCGATTGAGGTGTGTTTCATTACGACAAAGGTAATGATAAGGTTTGTTTACTGCAAATAAATTAATGAAATAAGGTAAAATTTACAATATTTTTACATAATCACTGATTTTGGTAATAATATTGTTTTCTTGGCAAGTCGTTGCCTTCTTCGATTGCAAAAAAGCTAACGCCCGTTTGGTAGTCGTTACCAAACGGGCGGCAGGTTCAGCTAAAAGCCGAACGAGCCAGGCCACTTCCCGCAATGGTGGCCGCCGTTACCAGCGCCGCAGCGCGTTGTAGTGCCCGTCGAGGGCATCAGTGGCGCCGTTTTTTTCATTCGTCCGGCGCCGGGCCGACGCCCAGAGCGCCAGCAGCGTGGCCCCACCGGCAGCTACCATGGCCGCTGTTGCCAGCGGGTTGAGGGCGGCGGTGGTGTACACGCTGGTCTCGCGGGTGTGGCCGGGGTAGTTGCCGCGTTCCTGCAAGCGCCCGGCGGCGTGGTCGAGGCCGTTTTCGGCCAGGGGCCGCGCGGGCCGCTCGGATTTCTCCTGCTTCGCGAACACTTTCTCCATAAACACATCGAGCAGGCGCGGTGTGTGGCGTGCCATCGCGGTAATCATTCGGCCGCCCCCGCCGACGGTGACTTCCGGCGTGGGTGTGGTGCAGGCGTGCAGAATGGCATCGGCCACGATGTCGGGCGCGTAGGCCGGGGGCGCGTGTTGCGGCTCCCGATCCATGTAGTTTTTGGCGTGCAGCGTGTACGGCGTATCGATGGCGGCGGGTTTGATGAGGGTTACGCTCACGGGCGCATCGTCCATCTCCAGCTCCATCCGCAGCCCATCGGTAAAGCCCTTCACGGCGTGCTTCGAGGCCGAGTAGATGCTTTGCAGAATCGCGGTCGATTCGCTCAGAATGGAGCCGATGTTGATGATGGCGCCGCCTTTCGTTTTCAGGTGTTTTGCCGCCTCCAGCGACCCTACCACCAACCCCCACACGTTGGTCTCGAACAGGGCGCGCATATCCTCCAGCGGCTGTTCTTCGAGTTTGCCGTACATGCTCACCCCGGCGTTGTTGATCCAGGTATCGAACCCGCCGTACGCATCGATGGCGGTTTGGGCGAGGCGGCGCACATCGGCCTCGCTGCTCACATCGACCACGGTATAGGTGGCGGTGCCGCCGGCGGCGGTAATCTCTTCGGTGAGCGCGCGCAACGCGTCTTCGGAGCGGGCCGCCAGTACGAGGCGCGCGCCCGCCTTGGCCGCCTGCCGCGCCGTCACGAGGCCAATGCCGGAGGTAGCACCGGTCAGCACGATGGTCTGCTGAGCGAGGGGTTTGAGGGTAGGTTTCATGGGGGAGGGAGAGGAGAGAGGGAAATGAGAAAGCCCGACCGGGGAGGGTCGGGCTTGGAGGTACGGGTGGGGGCGGGGTGGGGTTTGGGGGGATGCAACGGCACGTAACGCGGGACGCTGGCCCTCGAGCCGAAGGCTGCTGCACCTAGCGCGCCAAGTTCAACCAATCAAGATTTACTCACCCTTTGCTTAATTTGCTCCATACATAATCGAACGAATGCAGTAGTTAAAGTTGAGATTTCATTCTTGTCCAGTTTGGTGCCATATTGCTTGACTATCTTAATGTCTGTTCGCTCGACTGACAACTCGTAGTGAATTACATTAAAGTCGATTCTAAAACTATTCTGGACATGAAAATTATTTCCAGGGCTTTTAAAATTTGACCAAGTATAAGTAACTTGAAGTGCAGAGTGTGCGAATCGCATCGCATCCTGTTCGGGGGCTAATATGCTGGAGTGCGAGCTAGTGCTGAGTAGCCACTGCTCAATTTCTAATGACAGGTCGTTAGAGTTTCTGATGTTCGCAGAGATGTTAATATTTCTTGATCCTACTGCAGCAACATCAATTTGATTGCTAAGAAAAAACGAATCAAATTCTCTGCACTTATCAATGATTTCTCCCGTGAGAGGAATGAAAGCTTCCTTCAATGTTTGCCCTAAGGTGATATTAGTGAGCTTGTTAACTTCCTGTACTGAGCCACTTAAGTCCCGAACGAACAATGCAATCTCCTTATCCAAATCATCCTGCTCAAACGAGAAATCACCTTTCGCGCCCTGCAATTGAATCTCCAGCGAGCGATCCAGTCCTTCCCCAATAAGCTCCACGAAGCGTAGCGGTTCGCCCGCGTCGGCTTGACTGAGGGCGGCGTAATAAGCTTCGCGCTCCTGTTGTCGTACAATGACGGGAGGAAAGCCAGCTTGCATCAACACTAAATTAGAGAGCAGGCGTGTCATTCGGCCATTGCCGTCATCAAAAGGATGAATACTGACGAACGCGTGATGGAATAGCGCGCTGAGTACGAGCGGATGGTGCGCTGTACGGTTTGCAGTAAGCCAATCGGTCAGTTCCGACATCAGGGCGGGCGTTTCTTCTACGCTGGCGTAGTAGTGCTTCTCGCCTGACTTGGTTTCGACATGGTTCGGTTGGTCTTTGTACTGACCCGGATATATCCACTTGCGGGTGGGCAGGCCGTCGGGTGTGCGGGCGCTGGTTTGAAAAGGTTGGCCGAGCAATAATTGATGCAGCGACCGAACGTCGTGTTGGCGTAACTCTTCGTTGTTGCGAACCATTTCGACGACCATATTGAGCGCATTTCGATGGTTCTTGATATCCTCGTGGTCTTTCATCGATTTACCCTGCGCCACTACGCCTTCAGACAGCAGGGCTTTAGTTTCGCCATACGTAAGTTTATTGCCTTCTATCACATTAGAATGCCAGTCCCAATCGAGACGAAATTTCTGCATCACGCGGTCTGTCGCTTCCGCCGACAACGGGTGCAGCGCGTGAACTTCGGCCCGCAGGGTATCGGCCCGCGCCACTAGCGATTGCACTTGCGGAGCGGCCACCAGCGCAGCTACGCGGTCAGGATCGAGGTTGAGGAGGTACATCGATTGTCAAAATCGCGCCGGTAAGCAGCCGACGAGGTGCCGAAGGTAGGGCGCAGCCACTTCAACCGGGCGCGTATCTTTCGAATCTCAACCCACTACCCACTCGCCCTTGTCACACGTCTTTACTCGTTGTCAGTCGGCGCTTGTCGCGCTGCTCCTCACCAGTTCTCTCGCCGCCCGCGCCCAAACCGTCCCGGCCACATTCCCCGCCAACGGCCCGCGTGACGACCGCGCCGGGCGCGTCGCCCTCACGCACGCCACCATCTTCACCGATTATCAAACGCGGCTCGACGATGCCACGCTCCTCATCGAAAACGGCCGCGTGGCGGCCGTGGGGAAGGGCCTGAAGCTGCCCGCCGGCATCACCGAACTCGACCAGAAAGGGCGGTTCATCTACCCCGCGCTCGTGGAGGCGTTTGGGGCGTATGGAATGCCGCCGGTGGCGCGCGGCGGACGCTCGCGCCGCGCGGGGCCGCAACCCGACACCGACAAAGACGGTGCTTTCGGCTGGAATCAGGCGCTGAAACCGGAGGTGCGCGGCATCGAGCGGTTTTCGGCTTCCGAAGATGCCGCCGCTGGGTTGCGTAAGTTGGGGTTCGGTACGGTGCTGGCGCTGCCCCAGGACGGCATTTTGCGCGGAACGGGCGCGCTGGTGGCGCTCAACACGCGGCGGCGCGAAAACCAGACGGTGCTGCTGCCCGAAGCCGCCGCCGGGCTGTCGTT
Source organism: Hymenobacteraceae bacterium (assembly GCA_031425525.1). Classification (GTDB taxonomy): domain Bacteria; phylum Bacteroidota; class Bacteroidia; order Cytophagales; family Hymenobacteraceae; genus JANNMJ01. Next base: position 199,004 of record JANPJM010000069.1, read on the forward strand.
CGATAAGGGTTCTTCGACCCAGAACTACCCCGAATCGTTGATGGGTGCGATTGCCTTGCTGCGCCAAACCTACCTCGATGCGGCGTGGCAAGCCCAAAACCCCGCCGTCGAGCAGAACCTGAGTCTGGCGGCCGTGCGTGCCCAGCGCGGGCTGCCGCAGATTTTTCAGGTGCGCGACAAGCTCTCGCTCCTCCGCGCCGACCGCCTCGGTGATGAGGCCGGCGTGCAGTACATCATCCGCACCACCGGCGACGAATACCAGCGGCTGACCGAAGTGAAGGCCACCGGCGCGGCGCTCATCGTGCCGCTCAACTTCCCCGATGCCTACAACGTGGAAGATGTGTACGACGCCGACGACATTCCCCTCGACTACCTGCAACACTGGGAGTTGGCGCCCACCAACCCCGGCGCCGTCGCGAAGGCGGGCATCACGATGGCCCTCACGGCCGATGAGCTGAAGGATAAAAGCCAGTTTTGGCCGAACCTGCGCAAGGCTGTACTGCACGGCTTGCCCGAAGCCGAAGCCCTCAAAGCGCTGACCGTCACGCCCGCCAAGCTGCTGCGCGCCGACGGCCGCGTGGGCGCCCTGCGGCCGGGAATGGACGCGAGTTTCTTCATCACCACGGCGCCGGTGTTTCAGGAAAACGCTGTCGTCCTCGATTCGTGGGTACTCGGCGACCGTTTTCCCGTGGCCACGCTACCCGCCGATTACCGGGGCGTATACCGCCTCACCGTGCAGGGGCAGCCGGAGGCTACGCTCCTGATTCAGGGCAAGCCCGAAGCGCCGGAAGCGCGTTTGGTGCGGGCGCCCGGCGATACGGCCAAGGCCACCGTCAGCTTCAGCCAGGAGAACGTGACGATTACGTTCTCGCCGCTCGGCCGGAAAGACGCCCCGGCGCCGGGTGCGGCCCCGGTGCCGGTTGCTACCCAGCGCCTGACCGGTTTTTACACCGGCGCGGGGTTCAGCGGGCAAGCCGATCTGGCGACCGCCCCGCCGGTGGCCGTGCCGTGGAGCGCCGTGTTGCAACAAGCCCGCACCGACGCCGCCCGGCGCGATACCACGCGCACGGTGGCCCCCGTGCTGGGCGCGCTCACGTACCCGCTCGGCGGTTTCGGGCTGACCGAAGCACCGAAAAACGAAGTAGTACTGATTCGGAACGCCACTGTCTGGACGAGCGACGCCGCCGGTAAGCTGGAAGGCGCCGACGTGCTGATCGGCGCCGATGGCAAGATTGCGGCCGTGGGCAAGGGGCTGAAAGAGCCGAAGGGGGCGCGGATCGTCGACGGCACCGGCCGCCACCTCACGGCGGGCATCATCGATGAACATTCGCACATCGCCATCAGCGAGGGTGTGAATGAAGGCTCGCAGAGCGTGACGGCCGAAGTGCGCATCGGCGACGTGATCGACCCCGAAGACATCACCATCTACCGCCAGTTGGCGGGCGGCAAAACCGCTACCCAACTGCTGCACGGCTCGGCCAACACCATCGGCGGACAGTCGGCGTTGGTGAAACTGCGGTGGGGTGTAGGGCCGGAGGAGTTGAAAATCAACGGCGCGCCGGGGTTCATCAAGTTCGCCCTCGGCGAAAACGTGAAGCAGAGCAACTGGGGCGACCTCAATACCAGCCGTTTCCCGCAGACGCGGATGGGGGTGGAGCAGGTAATCGACGATGCCTTCCAGCGCGCCAAAGAGTACGAGGCGCGGCAGGCCGCTTTCGGGCGCCTTAGCAAGAAGGAGCAGGCCAAAGGCGCCGCGCCGCGCCGCGACCTGGAATTGGATGCGCTCGTGGAAATCCTGCGCGGGCGGCGGTTCATCACCTGCCACTCGTACGTGCAGTCGGAAATCAATATGCTGCTGAAGGCCGCCGACCGCAACGGGTTCAAGGTGAGCACCTTCACGCACATTCTGGAAGGCTACAAGGTGGCCGACAAAATGAAGGCCCACGGCGCCAACGCCAGCACGTTCTCCGATTGGTGGGCGTATAAAAACGAGGTGAAGGATGCCATTCCGTACAATGCGGCCATCATGCACCGCGCGGGCCTCAACGTTGCCATCAACTCCGACGACCACGAGATGGCGCGTCGCCTCAACCAGGAAGCCGCCAAAACGGTGAAGTACGGCGGTCTCACCGAGGAGGAAGCCCTTAACACGATCACCATCAACCCCGCCCGGATGCTGCACCTCGACAACCGGATGGGGTCGATCAAAGTTGGGAAAGACGCCGATCTGGTGCTGTGGAGCGCGCACCCGCTCAGCATCTACGCCCGCTGCGAGCGCACGTACGTCGATGGCCGCTGCTACTACTCCCTCGACCAGGATGCCGCCCTGCGCACCCGCCGCGACCAGGAGCGCGCCCGCCTCAACCAAAAGTTACTGGCCGCCAAACGCAAAGGCGAGCCCACGCAAGCCCCGAAAACCAAGCCGCAGCGCAAAATCGATTGCGAAGATTTCAGCTACGATTACGCCGAGGAGGGGAAGGCGGAGTAGAACAGGAGCGCGGGTCTCCGGCCCGCTTGCCGCACGGCGCGAGCTACACGTAGGCAAGCGGGCCGGAGA
>JANPJM010000070.1:0-39749 GCA_031425525.1 Hymenobacteraceae bacterium
GAGGAGCGCGGGTCTCCGGCCCGCTGGCTTGCAGGCAACTGCTCGCGACAAGCGGGCCGGAGACCCGCGCTCCTCGCTTATTGCACCAACAGGCGCCGCGTTTCGGTACGCGCCGCCGTGCCCACCGTGAGGGTGTACACGCCGGGCGCCACCCCGCCCAATTCCAGCGGCCAGGCGTTGGCGCCCGCCGTGGCGTGGCGCGTCCAGCGGCGCACCAGTTGCCCGGTGAGGGTGCGCAGCGTGAGGCTGGTTTCGCCGCCGGGGGCTTCCGTCAGCGCCACCGTAACGGTGCCGGTCGCGGGGTTGGGGATGAGTTGCACGCGCGCCTGGTCGGCGGCTTTGGCGTGGGCGGCGGCATCGCGGGCGGCTTGGGCGGCCAGTATCTCGGCGATGTACTCATCGGCGGTTTGGCGCTGCGTGCCGCGCCCGGCCGTGCGGGCTTCGCGGCAGGTAATGATCTGGTCGAGGTACTCCATTTCCGGCAGGGTGCCGTTTTTGAACTGCTGGGTCAGGGTGAGGTAGCACTCCCAGTAGTCGAAATTTTCCTGGGTGAGCGGCGTCGTGAGGGGCGCGGCTTCGGCGAGTTGGGCGAGGGCGGCATCTACGTCATCGGCCGAATAGGCGGCCAGCGCCTTGTTCATCCGCAGATAAAACTCCGGGTTGTGAAGCGGTTGCGCCGGTTCGGCATCGTCGATTTTGCCGTCCATCACCTGATTGAACAACTGGTGTTGGCTCCAGGTAGCACGCGCCGAATCGGTGGCGAGCCCGGCGTACAGCGCGAGCAGCTCGCGGTAGGCTTCCGTCAGGATGCGTTTTTCGTGGGCAGTGGTATCGGTGAGAGGCAGCAACAGCACTTCGGCGAGTTGACGCATGGCGGTGGCATCGTCGCCGGTGGCGGGGTTGTACCGATGCTCGCCGGCGAAAATCAGCGCCACCACGCGGTGCAGCGAGTCGGGCGCGGTAAACGAGGTACTGACGGGCTCGCAAGTCGGGCAGTAGGCCACGCGCTGCTGAATCCAGCACGGCAGCGAGGGCGCCCCGTTCGGCAACGGGATCAGGCACGGATCGACGCCGCACAGCGTGTAGGCGGCCGGTTGCCGGTCGACGAGTTCCAGCAGCGGGGTGGCGGGCTGGTTCGTCACCTTGACGAAGATGTCCCGCAAACGGGTAGCGGGCGCCGCATCCCGCACGTTCCAGCGGTTGCTCGTCGCCGCGTGCTGCGACAAGCCATTGACTATCACCGGCGGACCTGAAAGCCGCATAGAGCCATCGATGTCGGTCTCGTTGGGGTTGATGCCCGTCAGGTTGTTATGCCCGTTTTCGAGTTCCAGACCGGTAGCATCAATGAGTTGGATGTTGGCGTAATGCCGGACTTGCCGCGGATTGGATAAGTCATCACTGCCATTACGCAGCACACTGAACTTGCTTAAATTCAGTACCCCACCCTGCACCACGATTCCGTGCAGTTCGTTGCGAAAAATGGCGCCGCATTCGCCCCGCAGCCGGCCTTCTTCGGATTCAAATCGCACGCCCACCTTGTTGCGCTGAATCTGGGGGCCGTCGAGCAGCAGGTTGGTGCCGATGCTGCCCTTGAAAGAAATGCCTTCGGGGTAGTTGGTCACCGTACACCCCCTGATCACGTTGTCAGGGAACGACATACCATCCATCTCCACCCCCGACAGACTCACGTAGCCTAGATAATCCCGGTTTTGGGTTTGGTGATACATCATCTCCCGCTGCCCGTCGAAGGTGCAATTGACGAAAGTGGCGCCTTTACCCGCGACTTGTGCCCCTACCCAGCATTTTTCGAAGGCCAGGTTTTCGAATCCGATGGGGGTGCCGTTGCAGTAGTTGAGGTTCGCCTGTAACCCGTACTTCCCGCCGATGAAGCGACTGTCGTGTACAGTTTCGCGCCCGCAGCCGTGAATAAGTACCGTCTTATACCGCCCCGCACCGCCAGCACCGGACTGGCCGAGAAACGTGGCGCCCACAATCCGCACGGTGGCCGTAGCGCAATTGATGAAGGACTCTTCGCCCATTTCCACCGTGCCGTTCTCGAAAGTCATCTCGAATCCGTCCCAGAGGGTGGGTTGCAGGTGCGTATTGGCCGCGAGCTTCGCCATTACGTGATCGGGGCCGGTGCCGCGCAGGATGAACCGGCACGACGCATCGGCAATCTCTATGTTGCTGTTGCCCGACCCGGCGGGCAGGTCGAAGGCCACGTAGCCGGTGCCGGTGGGCTGAAAGGTGGCGCCGGCGGCCAGCGCAAACTCGCCGTGCAGGGCAAGGCGCGATCTGGGGTCTTGCAGCGCGATTTGCGCACCGGGCCGGATTTCCAGCCGCGACCCGCGTTCGAGGATGATGCTGCTGAACCCGTACACGTTTACCGCGCCGTGGAGCACCAGCACCGAGCCCGCCCGCATCCGCAGCGTGGAATGGGCGTTTACCGTGAGGGTGCCGCCGGCTATGTCCAGCACCGAGCCGCTCAGGAACTGCACCTCGGCTTTGTAGCCGCTGGTGGCGTCGGCGCCGGGGGTGCCCAACTCAAACAGGCCGCCGGGGGCCACCGTCACGGTGGCGCCGCAGGTGCGGGTGGTCAGCACGAAGGTGCCGGCCAGCGGCTGCGGCTGGTTCAGCGTCGCCAGCGGCCCGCCATTCACGGCCAGGCCGGCTTTGTTGACGAACAACTGCCCGCCGGCACCCACCGTCACCGTGCGCAGCAGCTTGTGGTAGGCACTGGCGTAGTGCCACGTGGCCTGGGCACCACCCGCCGCCAGCACCGGCGGCGGCTTCACCTCCGATTCCTGCAACTCCCGGATGATCCACTCGGCGTTGTTGCTGAGGTAGCTCGGGTTGCTGTGCGCTGATGCCGTGCCGTCGGTTATCTGCACGTGCGGCTCGTTGTCGTCCGGGGCGAAGTAAGCGTCGAAGCGGTACTTGGTCGGGTCAGGCCTATTTCTATTAGTAAGCTGTCCCTGAATATCATACCCAAAATCCGCCCCGCTCGGGTTGAGCATCGCCGCGTGAATTCCCAGCGTACTCACGGTGGGCATAAAGCAGTTGGGGCGGATGGAGCTGCGGTCGAACACCCGAATGGTGGCGGGGCCGACCTGCGTTTCGCCTTCCTCCCAGAGCGTCCGCGCGATCTCGGCGACGCACCCCGGCGCCGAGTCCCACGGCGGCGTACTGCTGCTTACCGTAACGGTGTGGTTGCTGCCCGTCAGGCCATTGCCATCGCGGTACACCACGTTGTTGTGCCCAAAAGCCGTAGTGCCCGGCACGGCGTACGCGCGCTTATGCCCGATGAACGCCGCCCCCGCCGAGGAGGTCTCGAGCAGCATCGCGCCGCCGCCGTACCCCTGACTGGCGCCGATGCGGCTGCCGTTGGCCACGGCTACCTTGCGCAGACTCGTGGGCCAACTGTCGGGACGGGTCTGCCAGTGCTGCCAGGTCTGGCCCATGGCCGTAGGCCCATTGGCCCACCCATCCACGTGGAGGCGCAGCATCTGCTGCGAGGCCGGCGATTTCAGCTTGTTGAGGTTGATGGCCGCCGCTTCGTCGGCCGAAAGAATCGCCAGCGACGCCAGATCCTGCAGCATATGCTGCAACCCGATGGGCACGCTGGCGCCGAAGTGCGGCGAGTCGAAGCTCACGTAGAGGCTGGTGCAGTGCGGCTCGCGTTGCTGTTCGAGCCACGTCAGGGCGAAGCGCGCCACCTGCCCCCCCATACTGGCACCCATCACCACGATGTCGTTATCGACGCACGCGGGTTCGGTGCGGTTGGCGGGGTCGCGCAGCCAGCGCAGCAGTTGCACCAGCGCCATCGCATTCTGCTCGATCAGGGCCTCGCCGTCGTTGAAATCCACGTAGATCACGTCGTACCCCAGGTTTTGGAGCCGCTGGCGCATCGAGGGCAGCTTTTCGAGCGACTTGTACTCCGAATCGTAGTCCTGCATCAGCGGCCAGCCGGCCTCGCCGTACTGAAACGGAATCAGTTGGATACCCCCCGGAATATTAAACCGAACTGCGACCGAGTCGGACGGATCATTACCGCTCCGCCCGAAGTCGATGCCCTCCACGAACACCAGCGGCTTGCAGATTTTCTGCACCAGCCGCCCCGAGGCATCCAGCACCTTGGGGTTGCCCACGCCGGCCGCCACGTAGGCCCGCAGCCGCCCTCGCTCGCGCTCGCCGGGCCAGGCCGTGGTGGTGGTGAGCGAGATCGCCCGGTCGGGCGGCGGCACGAAAGCCACCCGCAGCCCCGTGCTGGCTTGCAGTTGCTGGCCGTGCTGCGTCCAGCGGAGCCGCACCACCTTGTCGCCGCGCGTAGGGTACGTCACGGTCACCACCTGCCCCAGCGCTACCTCGCGCCACCCCTGGCCATCGCCGAAGTCCAGGCGCAGGGTCGCGCCGTCAGGCGCCTGATTTCCGAAAAACTGCTCGCGGCTGATGAAGAACGGCACCACATCCGAGTACACGCGCCGCAGCGGGCAGGCCACCGCCAGCACCCGCTCCTGGGTGTACGGGCTTTCCGCCCCCGCCACGTCGTACACCTGGCCCGTGGCCGTGTCGGTGCGGATGCGCCCGAGGGCTTCGGCGTCGGGCCGCAGCCGGTCGTAGCGGTAGTGCAGCACCCGCAGCGGCAGCCCCGGCAGCCCCGGCGCGGCGTTCAGGCGCTGTTCTACCTCCGTGGGTGTGGCCAGCAGCTCGCGCCGCAGCGAGGCGTTCCAGAATTCGAGGTACAGTTGCTGCCACCGGCCGTAGGAGATGGCCGTATCGCGGGAGCCGTCCAGCCGATGCAGCGGCGAAAACGACACCGTGCGGTCGAGCAGCACCCCCGTAGTGATGCGGGTTGGGTTGAGCGTGCGGTACGGCGCTTCGCGCCGCTGCTGCGCGTTCAGCGTATCGGGTGGGGCTTGGGCAGACGCGCCCAGGCCGGCCAGCAGCAAGGCTGCCAGCAGGTATAGCTTTTTCATCGAAAAAGAGGGGGGGTTAGTAAACTACTTCAACGGCCGTGGTATCCAGGCCGGGCGTGTACACGTTCTGCCGGCCATCCCGCAGGCCGGAGCGAATAACGTTGATTTCCCAGTACACAAGTGTGTTCTGGTTTCCCAGAGCAGGATACACAATAGTTGTGTCCCGATGATACCAACTGTAAAAGCCAGGTCCTTGCAAATAGCCACCTACTATCACAAACCCCGAATCAAGGGGCACCTGATCGCGGAAGCGCACCCTGACCCACGCGGGTGCCTGGGTCTTGAGCACGAGCTTTTTGTTGTTTTTGCCGCCGCGCAGGTTAATCGCCTCGTTGAAGCTGGTGTAGTGGCCCTGGGGCGAAGAAGCGCGCAGAATCATATCCTCCGCATCGCTGCCGATCTGGAAGGCGAAGTTGCCGTTGGCATCAGCCTGATGCTCTTCTTTGAGCGAGTAGCCGCCGCCCAGCCCCCCGCCGGAGGAGCCGCGCTCATACACGCCCACCGTGGCATTGGCCACGCGCGCGTCGGTGTGGCGGTCCACCACGGTACCCTCGCACAACGTATCGCCGTCGAGGCGCTTGCAGGTCGTCAGGCCCGCCAGTAGTACAACTGCCAGCAATAATCTTCTCATAAAAGAAGAGGTGGGTTAGTAAGTGACCTCTAAGTCCGTCGTGTCCAGGCCGGGGCAATACACCTCTTGGTGGCCGGTTGTCAGGGGCTGACGGCTACGATTTATTTCCCAGTAAACCTGGCTGGTGACATTGCCCGGCACCGGGGTGATGAGGCTTGTATCGCGACCATACACAAGACCCGTCGCAGCGCCGGTCGGGCTGAATCCCCAGAAGTTCAAGTTGGCCGTATCGTGGGGCGCCAGACTGCGGATGCGGATACGCAGCCACGCGGGCGCCTGGGTTTTAAGCACCAGCTTTTTGTTGTTTTTGCCGCCCCGCAGGTTCGGCGCGTCCTGAAAGCGCGTGTAGTGGCCCTGCGGCGAGGAGGCTTGCAGGATCATATCCTCCGCATCGCTACTGATCTGAAAGGCGAAGTTGCCGTTGGCATCAGCCTGATGCTCTTCTTTGAGCGAGTAGCCCCCGCCCAGCCCGCCGCCGGAGGAACCACGCTCATACACCCCCACCGTGGCATTGGCCACACGCGCATTGGTGTGGCGATCCACCACCGTGCCCTCGCAGAGCGTGTCGCCGTCGAGGCGCTTGCAGGCAGTCGCGGTTATCAGCAACAAGGCTGCCAGCAGGTATAGCTTTTTCATCGAAAAAGAGGGGGGGTTAGTAAACTACTTCAACGGCCGTGGTATCCAGGCCGGGTGTGAACACCGTTTGATTTCCCGTGCGCAAACCACTACGCTCGTTGATTTCCCAGTACACGTAGGTATCCAAATTGCCTTGAGTTGGATAGACGATGCTCGTGTCGCGATGGAGCCAACTGTAAAAGCCAGGACCGCGCAGAGAGCCCCCAGCTATAACAAACCCCGAATCAAGCGGCGCTTGATCGCGGAAGCGCACCCTGACCCACGCGGGCGCCTGGGTCTTGAGTACCAGCTTTTTGTTGTTTTTGCCGCCCCGCAGGTTAATCGCCTCGTTGAAGCTGGTGTAGTGACCCTGAGGCGAAGAAGCGCGCAGAATCATATCCTCCGCATCGCTGCCGATCTGAAAAGCGAAGTTGCCGTTGGCATCAGCCTGATGCTCTTCTTTGAGCGAGTAGCCGCCGCCCAGCCCCCCGCCGGAGGAACCACGCTCATACACGCTCACCGTGGCATTGGCCACGCGCGCGTCGGTGTGGCGATCCACCACCGTCCCTTCGCAGAGCGTGTCGCCGTCGAGGCGCTTGCAGGTCGTCAGGCCCGCGAGCAGTAAACCGGCCAGTAAAAAATTAGGAAGCGAGCGCAAGAAGGGGAGGAGATGGGGAAAGAAAAGCAGGATATGCCAACCAGACCGGTACGCTCGGTAGATGGTTGCTGCCCCTTAATACCCAAAGGGGTCAAATTATTAATCGTTTCAGCGAAAGTTTTTTCTGCTCGCTTTGCAAGATACTGTTTAATAGCGGCTTGTACTTTACAATAAGTCTGCGCGCCCAGCGGTTGCCATTCCCCCCAATTGGGCTCATCGCCGCGCTGCCGGGTGCGCCAACCAGCCGCCTTTCGCCCTGTCCCGGCAAGGCTACCGCGTGCGCCGCGACAAGGCACGGCAAACCACCTATGCCGTGGGCGGCGCAGTATCGTGGCCGGGCGCGAGGGTGTAAGGAATTGCCGTGTAAGAAAACAAATCCTTACCGCTTCTTTCCTTACAGAGCGTGTAAGATAATGCCTTGTAAGAAAATAAAATCTTACACGTCATTTTCTTACATCCTGTGCTTCCTGCCGTCGGCACCCGGCGCGGCGCGCGGGGTGCCGGTATTGCGCCACCCGTTCGGCCCCGCCCCGCGTGGTATTTTTGACCCAGATGAACCTGGCCCTGCTTTTCGAGCCCTCCCGCGCGCTGCCCGCCGCCGACTCTGCCGACGGCGCCGGCCACCCCGCCGCCACCCTGGCGGGCACGCTCGGCGCCCGCACGCCCGGCTACCGCGCGGGGGCACCGTTTCCGGCCGAGTGGGCCACCGCCGACGTGGCCCTGCTCGGCGTGCCGGAGTGGCGCGAAACCACCGAACTGGCGACCGATACCCCCGCGCCGCCCGCCCCCTTCGACCCCACCGGCCCCGATGCCATTAGAGCGCGTTTCTACGGACTCACGCCCGGCACCGGCGCGTGGCGGCTCGTCGATTTGGGCAACCTGCGGCCCGGCCCTACGCCCGCCGACACCGCCGAACGCCTCGCCGAAGTAGTGGCGCTGCTGCGGCGGCACCACGTGCTGGCGCTCATTCTGGGTGGTGCCCACTGCCTGACGCTCGGCCAGCACGCGGGCTACGAATACGGCCCCGACGACCCCGCCGCGCCCCCCACTGCGCCGCCCGTGCGCGGCGCTGTCATCGATAGGGGCTTCGATGTGGCCGACCGTGGCTCCGGCGCCGCCACCTGGCTACGCACGCTGCTGCTACGCGAACCGAGCCACCTGGGCACGCTGGCGCACCTCGGTTCGCAGCGTTACCACATCAGCGGGCCGGAGGCGCTGGCGCTCGACAAAATGCACTTCGATGTGCGCCGCCTCGGCGCACTCCACGCCGATTTGCCCGCCGCCGAACCGCTGCTCCGCGCCGTCGATTGGCTGAGTCTCGATGTAGCAGCGTGCGCCCACGCGGCCGTGCCGGGCGCGGCGGGCACGGCCGCGCCCTTCGGCCTGAGTGCCGAACAAACCTGCCAACTGACGTGGTACGCCGGGCACGGGCGGCAGCTTTCGTCGGCGGGCTTCTACGGCTACCACCCCGCCGCCGACCCGCTCGGCCTCGGCGCGATGACCCTCGCCACGGCCGCCTGGTACCTCATCGAAGGCTATTACCACCGCCCCACGCACGCCCCCACCGAGGCACCCCAACACTACACGCGCTACGATGTGCCGCTCGCGGGTTCCACCGAAACCCTCACGTTCTACCAGCACCCGCTCACGGCGCAGTGGTGGCTGCTGGTGGAGCCGCCCGTAGCCGCCCCGCACCTGCTGCCCTGCACCGAAGCCGATTACGAAACCGCCGCGCGTGGCGAAGTACCCGCGTGCTGGGTGCAGGCACTGGCGCGGAGTTGATTAACAGTAGCCCGTAACGTAACGCTAAGCTCCTGCTTGGCGATGCGTTACGGGCGCCAAGCAGGAGCTTGGCGTTACGCTACTCATTCTAGTACAAATGGACACTCTCCCGATCTACACCAAGGCCCAACTGGCACTCCGCAACGGGCAAGACCGCGACGAAATCTGGTGCGCCTACGAAGGGCTGATTTACGATGTGCGTAAATCGCGGCTCTGGCGCGGCGGCAACCACTACGAACACTGGGCCGGCCAAGACCTGACCGCCGAACTGGCCGCCGCCCCGCACGACGCGTACGTATTCGATAAATTCACCGCCATCGGGCGGCTCGTTTAAGGTGGAAAGGTGGGAGGGAGGGAAGGTGGAAGTTTATTTCTTCCTCTTCCACCTTCCCACCTTTCCACTCTCCCACCTTCCTTAATTATGACCACCGAATCCGCTTCCCGTTACGATAACCTTGAAAATCAGTCGGTGGCCGAGTTGCTGGCCACGATGAACCGCGAAGACCAGACCGTGCCGCTGGCCGTAGCCGCCGCCCAACCGGCGCTCGAAGCGCTGGTGGCGGCTACGGTGGCGCGGCTGCGGGGCGGCGGACGGCTGTTTTACATCGGCGCGGGCACCAGCGGGCGGTTGGGCATCGTGGATGCATCGGAGTGCCCGCCCACGTTTGGGGTGGCGCAGGGCGTGGTGGTGGGCCTGATTGCCGGCGGCGACCGCGCCATCCGGCAAGCCGTGGAGTTTGCCGAAGACGACGAAGCCCAGGCCTGGCGCGACCTCGACGAGTTTAAGTGCAACGCGGCCGATATCGTGGTCGGCATTGCGGCGTCGGGGCGCACGCCGTACGTGGTGGGTGGGCTGCGGGCGGCGCGGGCGCGCGGCATTGCCACGGGCTGCATCGTGTGCAACGCGGGTTCGGCGGTGGCACGCGAAGCCGATTTTCCGGTGGAGGTCATCACGGGGCCGGAGTTCGTGACCGGTTCGACGCGCCTGAAGGCGGGCACGGCCCAAAAGCTCACCCTCAATATGCTCACCACGGCCACGATGATTCAGTTGGGCCACGTGCGCGGCAATCGGATGGTCGATATGCAGCTCTCGAACCATAAGCTCGTCGAGCGCGGCGCCTTTATGCTGATGGATGCGCTGGGTATCGCCGAACCGGCCGCGCGGGCTTTGTTGGCGCGGCACGGCTCGGTGCGCGCGGCGTTGGATAGTTTTGAGAAGAAGTGATTCGTTTCGCGGTGCGCGCAGACTATCGCGCGGGGCTCTGCCCCGTGCGGGCTATTTCCGGGGCTCCAGCCCCGGTTCGGCGCGCGGGTAGTTTGCGTAATAAGGTCAAGTTGCGGCGCCGCGTTCGGGCTACCGGCGGGCCAGAGGCCCGCGAATACTCCACACGGGGCAGAGCCCCGCGCGAACTCGACGAAAACCGACCCAACGCGCAACGAGAAACGAGCGGTGGCTGGGCAAACGCGCCGAGCAAGCCGCGAGATTGCTTCGTCCCCCACGCTTCGCTCGGGGCAGGCTCCAAGCCTCCTCGCAATGACAGAACATTTGCGACAAACCACCGATTAATAAGAAACAAGAAACGAGAAACGTCCGATGCACCTCATTGAACCACACTACGCCTGGCTCAATTACTACCAAGCCAGTGAAGACCCGCGCTCGCCGCTGTTTGCGGCCGAAAACGACCTGAACCAATACACCAATACCATTTACGGGTACTACATCCATCCGCAGTGGGATTCACTGGACTCGCACACGCTGTACCTCAAAATACTGTTTGCCGATTACGAAACCGACCGGCTGGCGATCATCGAGTTGCTGGGGGAGTGGAACGACACCCTCGAAAACGACGTGATGAGTTTGAAGCGGATGATTGTAGACCCGCTGGTGGCGCAGGGTATCCGCCGGTTCGTGCTGATCGGCGAGAACGTGTTCAACTTCCACGGTTCCGATGATGAGTATTACGCCGAATGGTTCGACGACGTAGACGACGAAGGCGGCTGGATTGCTGCCATCGGATTTCAGGAACACGTGCGGCGCGAGATGGCGCAGTACCACGTCGATGCATACCTCAATTTCGGCGGTTTGCTCGACACGTTGCCGTGGCGTACGATGAGCCCGCCGCAGTTGGGTCAAGTCGTGGATCAGTTGATTCAGCGGCGGTTGGGCGCGTGAATCCAGGCCAACTCCGCCAGCAGCGCGGCGTGTTCGGCTTGCAGGGTGGCAAGGAGGCGCGGGCGGTGGCGCGCCAACTGGTGCACTTGCCATTGCCCGCGCCATTTCGCCAGGTGGCGCCGGTACGCCACCGCCGCCCAGCCGGTGAGCGGCAACGCGAGTACGTAAGCGCCCGCCAGCGCGCCCGAATGCGTCAGACGGGCCACCAACCACGTTTGCAGCCCGTAACAGAGCGGTAGCCAGAGTAGGGCTGCGCCGAAGGTCAGGGCCGCGAAAAACTCGATTTCGCGGGTCAGGCGGCGGGCCAGCAGCGCGGGCGGGCGAGTTGCCGGGGCGTTGTGCAACTCGCCCCAGGCGGCTATGGGCGTGGCGAGAAGTAGGCCGAGGGCGCCGCAGCCCAGCGCCCAATTGCCGGGGGCGCGCAAGGCGGTATCGGGGGGCAGGCGTAGGCGGTGGCGGGCGGCGGCGTACGTCAGCACGCGGCGGCGCACGGTGTGGGCGCGGGCCGGGTCGGCGAGGGCGAGCCGCTCGATGGCGGGCAGTAGGGTAGGGGTGAGCGGCGCAAAGGGTTCGAGCGCCGTCAGCAGGCAGTCGTCATCTTCGGAAGTGGCGACGAGCAGTTGGGCGGCGAGGGCGAGGCGCAGGTCGTGGGTGAGGGCGCGGATGGCGGCGGGCGGGTTGGCTTCGTAGCGCGCCCGGTAGGCGGCAACGGCAATCGGCGGCCCGATCCGGCGTTCCACCCGCGAGCGGAAGCGGGCGGGCGCCGCGTAGGTGAGGCCCACCGGCACGAGTTGCACGCCCAGCGCCCAGCCGTGGCGGGCCTCGGCACCGAGCGCAATGCGGGCGGCGCCGAGCTTGAACGGCCGCAACCGGCGGGTGCGTACCGACGAGCCTTCGGGGAAAATCAGCAGTGCCCCACCGGCGTGCAGCAGGGCGTGCGCGGCGCGAAAAGAATCGTCGTTGCGGGCCGCGCGTTGCGGGCCGGTCAGGCGCCCGGCGGGCGCGGCGCGCGGCATTTCTTCAACGGAAACAGCAGCGGCAACACTGGCACCAGCACCAGATGGCGCTACGTGGTCTTCCTGCCGGTACAGCGGGATGGCGCCCGACTTCCGCAGCACCCACCCGCCGAACCCCGCAAAAAACCGGCTGCTCGTCAGGAAATGCAACTGCCGCCGCCAGAGCATCCCCACCAACAGCGGATCCATGAGGGTGTTGGGGTGATTGCTGATCACGATGAGCGGGCCGGTTTCGGGCAGTGGCGCGGCTGTTTCCGGCGCGGTTTGCGTGTAAAATAGCCGCAGCGTGGGACGCAGAATGCTTTTGAGGACGTAGTAGAGCATACGCGGGACGGGGCCGAAGCGGGGCCGCGACGGAGCCGAACCGGAAGATAGCAGTAGCGCCGCCGAACCCGCCGTTACCGCTCGGTCAGGGAACCGGTGGCCCGGCTACGTCCGCACCCCAAACCGGTACTCCGTAGTGGAGCGCCAGACCTGGCCGGGCCGCAGGATGGTCGTCGGAAAAGTGGGCTGGTTCGGTGAATCGGGGAAGTGCTGGGTTTCGAGGCAAAACCCGTAGTGCCGCCGGTATCGCGTGCCGCCCGTACCGACCAGCGTACCATCAAGGAAATTGCCCGCGTAGAACTGGATGCCCGGCTGGTCGGTGAATACCGCCAGCGTGCGCCCGCTGACGGGTTCGTACACGGTGGCCGCCAGGCGGAGGCCGGGCGCGGGGTCAAGCACCCAATTATGGTCGTAGCCGCCGGACACTTGCCCGATGCGCGCGCCGATGGCGCGGGGCGTGCGGAAATCCATCGGCGTGCCGGCCACCGTGCGCAACTCGCCGGTCGGAATCAGGTCGGCCGCGACGACTGCAAATCGCTCGGCGGCCAGCACCAGCTCGTGGCCGAGGGCATCGGGCGCCGCGCCGTGGTGGAGGTTGAAGTACGCGTGGTGGGTGAGGTTGAGGGGCGTGGCGCGGTCGGTGGTGGCGGAGTAGGCGATGCGCAGCGCGTTGGCGTGCGTGAGGGTGTATACCACGGTCAGGCGCAGGGTGCCGGGGTAGCCCTCCTCGCCGTCGGGGCTCACGTAAGTGAGCGTGAGCATTGGCCCATCGGGCGAGGTGCCCGTTTCGGCGGCCCACAACACTTTATCGAAGCCGCGCGCGCCGCCGTGCAGGTGGTGGGCGCCGTTGTTGGTCGCGAGTTGATAATCCACGCCATCGAGCGTGAAGCGCCCGCCTTTGATGCGGTTGGCGTAGCGCCCGATGAGCGCGCCGAAATACGGCCCGGCGCGCCGATAGTCGGGGGTTTGGTAGGCGCTCACATCTTCAAACCCCAAGACCACATCGCCGAGGCGCCCGGCGCGGTCGGGCACGAGGAGGCGCATCAGCGTGCCGCCGTAGTTGCTGATGACGGCCTGGGCGCCGGAGGCGTTGGTGAGGGTGTGCATGGGGGAAGGGTGAGAGGGTGAGAGGGTGAGAGGGTGAGAGGGTGAGAGGGTGAGAGGGTGAGAGGGTGAGAGGGTGAGAGGGTGAGAGGGTGGGAAAGGCGCTTATCTGCACATACGTGCCCGGCTGAGGCATCGGTTCGGCGTAAAGTGCCGTAGTGGGGTAGCACACCGCGCAGTTTAGTACCCCTTCATATGCTACCTCACACCCTTGCTGCCGCCTTTACCGAGCGCTTTGGCTACGCGCCGTTTCTGGTGCGCGCGCCCGGCCGCATCAACCTCATCGGCGAGCATACCGATTACAACGACGGGTTCGTGCTGCCGGCCGCCATCGACCGTGAAATCTATTTTGCCGTTGGACTGAACAACCTCAACGTAGCCCGGCTGCACGCGCACGACAAGCACGAATCGGTGGAGGTGCCGCTGACGGCTGTGGCGCCCGGCCCTACGCTCTGGGCCAACTACTTGCTGGGCGTGGTGGCGCAGTTTCAGGCGCGCGGCGTGGCGGTGCCGGGCTTCGATTGCGTCTTCGGCGGTACCGTGCCGATGGGGGCGGGGCTGTCGTCGTCGGCGGCCGTAGAGTGCGGGTTGGCGTACGCCCTGAATCATCTGCTCAATACCAACCTCGACCGCCTGACCCTCGCGCTGATGGGGCAGCAGGCCGAACACACCTACGCGGGCGTGCGTAGCGGCCTAATGGACCAGTTTGCGAGCCTGTTCGGCAAAGCCGGCCACGTGGTGCGCCTCGATTGCCGCTCGCTCGACTACGCGTATTTTCCCTTCGATACGGCCGCCTACGGGCTGGTGCTGTGCAACACGGGCGTAAAGCACGCGCTGGCTTCCTCGGAATACAACACCCGCCGGGCGGAATGTGAAACCGGTGTGGCGGTGTTGCAAACGCGGTTTCGGGAGGTGAAATCGCTCCGCGATGCCACGCTCGAACAGCTCGACGCCTGCCGCCCGGCCCTGGGCGACGTGGTATACCGCCGGTCCCGCTACGTGGTGCAGGAAAACCAGCGCGTGCTGGCCGCTTGCGACCACCTGACGCGCCACGACATGGCGGCCGTTGGGCAGTTGATGTACGCCTCGCACAAGGGGCTGCGCGACGACTACGAAGTAAGCTGCCGCGAGCTGGACGTACTCGTGCGCCTGGCGCAGGCCGCGCCGGTGCCGGTCTTGGGCGCCCGCATGATGGGCGGCGGTTTCGGCGGCTGCACCATCAACCTCATCGCCACCGAACACATCGAGGTGTTCGTGGCGCACGCCACCACCGGGTACGAACATGCCTTGGGGCTGCCGCTGGTGACGTATCAAACGGTGATTGTAGATGGGGTGGGGGGGATTGGTTGATAGTTTTTGGTTGATTGTTGATAGGTAGATATGCTGCTGTCAAATGTTAAGGTTGATGGTTTTTGGTTGATGGATAAATGTGCTACTGTCAAAATAGAAGACTCCCCACCCCGGAGGGGGAGGGGTGACCCGAAGGGTTGGGGCGGGGCGACCACAGTAGGCGGGGATAGCTTGGGTAGAAGCTGAAAGCCAAGAATAAGCCCTGAATTGTCGGCCCATCTTGCGCCCTCTGCGCGCGGTCGCCCCACCCCGTCTGGCCTTCGGCCAGCCACCCCGCCCCCTCCGGGGCGGGGAGTCCATAACGCCGCGCGAGACGTGCCAACTCAAAACTTGTAACTCAAAACTCTCTATGCCCTTCGACCCTACCCAGCACCCCCACCGCCGTTACAACCCGCTGACCGGCGAATGGCTGCTCGTCTCGCCGCACCGGGCGCTGCGGCCCTGGCAGGGGCAGCAGGAAAAAACCGAGCCCGACCACCGGCCCGCCTACGACCCCGCGTGCTACCTCTGCCCCGGCAACGTACGCGCCAACGGCGCCGTGAACCCTGCCTACACCAGCACGTTCGTCTTCGACAACGACTTCGCCGCGCTGCTGCCCGACGTGCCCGCCGGCACCGTGAATGTGGGCGGTTTACTGCGCGCCGAAGCCGAAACGGGCGTGGCGCGGGTCATCTGCTTTTCGCCGCGCCACGACCTCACACTCCCCGAAATGACGCCCGAAGCCATCCGGCAGGTAATCGAGGTGTGGGTGAGCGAATACCAGACGCTCGGTGCGCGGCCCGACATCAACTACGTCCAGATTTTCGAGAACAAGGGGCAGGTGATGGGGTGCAGCAACCCCCACCCGCACGGCCAGATTTGGGCGCAGCGCACCGTGCCGCAGGAACCCGCCCAGGAAACTACCCACCAGGCCGCCTATTTCGCCGAACACGGCCGCTCCCTCCTCACCGATTACCTCGCCATCGAAGCGAAAGAAGGCCAGCGAATCGTTCTCGAAAACGACCATTTCGTGGTGCTGGTGCCGTATTGGGCGGTGTGGCCGTTTGAAACCCTGCTGGTACCGCGCCGCCACGTCACGTCCATCGAGCAACTTACCGATACCGAGCGCGATGCTTTCGCCGATGCCCTGCGGCGCCTGACCATCCGCTACGACAACCTTTTTCAGCTTTCGTTTCCGTACTCGGCCGGCCTCCACCAGCGCCCCACCGACGGCGCCCCGCACGACAGCTGGCACCTGCATATGCATTTCTACCCGCCGCTGCTGCGCTCGGCCACGGTGCGCAAGTTTATGGTGGGTTACGAGATGCTGGCGAACCCGCAGCGCGACGTTACGCCCGAATGGGCGGCGGCGCGCCTGCGCGAGTTGCCGGAGGTGCATTATAAGGTGGTGGGGTGAGCGCCGTTTCCTCGCTTGCCCGGCTAAACGAAGGGCTAGTCTGCCCTTCATCTATCGGCCGGTTGTCGAAGGAATGAGGCAATCGACGATGGTTCTCGGATGAATTGTCGTGCGGACTTCAGTTCGCAGTTTGGCAAAATGAGCGGTTCAAATAGCCGGTAAACGGCAGACTGAAGTCTGCGCCGATGCCGGTCAGCGTGGCTAGCAGAAAGGCAAGCTGCGGGGCCAGCAAACGCCCGATTTCGTCGGCGAGCTGCCGAGCGGCAACGTGCCCCTCGCTCTCACGGCCACCAGCACCAACACGAGCCTCAACACCCAGAAAGCGGGCTGGCACCTGCTGGGCAACCCCTACCCGCAGCCCATCGACTGGGACTGGGCGACCGTGCCCGCTGGCCTCGACCCCCCCATTTCGGTCTGGTACTCGACCGGCGGCAGCACCGGTGCCTACCGTTTCCGCAACGCCACCACGCAGGTGGGCAGTCTGACGGACGGCGTGCTGGCGATTGGCCAGGGGTTCTTCGCCCGCGCTACGGCGCCCACCACGTTCGCCTTCACCAACGCCCTGCGCGTCGAGAACGGCACCGTGCAGGTGGGCCGCGCGGCGGCGCTCTCCGCCAGTGTCACCGTGCCGCTGCTGCGCCTGAACCTGACGCAACTCGGCGCGCCCGCCGACTACGTCGACGCCACCTTCCTGACGACGGCGCCCGGCGCCACGTCCGGCCTCGACGCCGGCCTCGACGCGCTGCGCCCCGGCCGCAACATCGGCGTGCCCACGCTGGCGACAGTGATCGGTGGCCAGGAAGCGGCCATCAACGCCCTGCCCGCAACGGCCCTCACGAATGCCGCTGAAACGGTCATCGAGCTGACGGCCGTGCTGCCCACGCCCGGCGCCTACACCTTGCGCGTCGGCACGCTGAACGGCTTCGGCACTGCTTCGGTCGAGCTGCTCGACCGCCTAACGAACACGCGCTACGACCTGACGCAGCAGCCGATCATCACCCTGACTGCCACGCGCGCCAACGAGAAAGTGAGCAGCCGTTTCGCCGTGATTCTCAACGGCAGCCGCGTGCTGGGAAATCACTCAAAACTCAAAACTCACACTCTCCCCCAACCCTGCCTTCGCCACGGGCGGCGGAGTGGTGCGGGTAACCGGCGCGCCGGTTGGCACGCGGCTGGTGCTGGCCGATCTGGCCGGTCGCACCATGTTCGGGACGGCGCCAGCCGACGCCACCGGCACGGCCACGCTGTCCACGCACCACCTGGCGCCCGGTGTGTACTTGGTGCGCGCCGCCGATGGGCGCACCGCCCGCTTGGTGGTAGAATAGGGTTCGGTTGAAGCCCCGATTGAAAGAAAGTGTATTGAATTCTGAAAAAAGCCGGGGGCGTTTGCCTTCGATTTTTTTGTGTTCTGGAATGTGTCAAGTGGTCAGCCGGAGGCGATGGGACATGGAGTCCTTGCTTCGTCGTAAAGCCTGCGCGCAGAGCGGCAACCCAGGGTTCGTAAGGGCAAAACGCCGGGTGATCTCCTGCTGACCAGAAAACACGGCCGCTCGCCCGGCTCCGCAGTAAGCCGACTCGGTGGCGCAACGCCAGTAGCCGGCAAACGGGTGCTTACTTCGTGGCGCCCAAATCGGCGACTACCGGGCTGGAGTATGGCCCTCGAAACGCTCTTTCTCCCTTATAGTTACGTAGTTACGCGTCTCTGTCCTGTGCGAATCCGTTGGTTGCTCCGGTATTTACCAAGTTTGCTGGGTCTGCTGCTGGCCCCGCTGAACAGCCGGGCCGACGCCTGGCAGCGCGACCCGCTGCTCAGCCAGTACCTCGTCAAGCAGATGGTGACGGATGCGGCCGGCTTCCGGTGGGTGGCCACGAGCGAGGGCGCGTTTCGGTACGATGGCTACGAGCTGGTGCCCCTGACCCGATTGGTGCGCACCGGCAATACGGCCGCGCCGACCGGCACGGTCTGGCTGTTGGTCCTCGACCGCGCCGGCCGTCTCTGGCTGGGGACCGAGCAGGGCCTGTTCTGTTTCTCGCCGCGTAGTGGTCGCTTACGGGCCATTCCCTTACCCCAATCGGTTACGGTGAATAGCCTCGGCATCACGGCTCTGTTCCTGCACCCGCGTTCGGGGCAGCTGTGGGTGGGCTGGGATTCGATGGTAGTGGTAGTGAACCCCGACCAGCCGCTCCGGTCGCTGGGGCCGCCCCGGCCGGTGGGCGGGGGCTCCTTGTACTTCCAAGCCGATGGCAGCGCGGCGGGCGTGTGGCTGTCGTTGCGGCAGCCCAACTGGCCCGTTCAGCGCGAATACACCGATGCCCTCCCGCCGGGAGTCGTGCAGTTGAGCCCCACGGGAGCGCCGCTCCGGCGCATCACCACCAACTGCTTCGTGGTGCCCATCCCCGGTACCGAGCCGCTGCGGCTGTTCAGTGCCAGCGCCCTGTTTACGCTGACTCCCAGCGGTCGGCTGCGGGAAGACCGTCGCTGGCTCCCGGCCGGTAATGAAGACAACTTTACGCCGCTGAATGCCGGCCCGGACAGTGTGCGCGAGTGGGCCTCGCAGAATTTTCGCTTGCGGCTCGTGGTGCGCGGCCCGCGGGCGGGCACCGTCGGCCGCGATTCGCTGATCCTGGGCACCGGCCCCGCCGACCACCGCCACTCGTACGTCCTCGAACAAGACCCGACGGGCATCCAGTGGTGTTACTCGCAGTTTTGGCGCGGGTGCTACAAGCAGCTCCCGGCGCGCCGCCGGGTGGTGCAGCCGATGCAACTGGCCAACGGCCGCCCGACGCCGAGCTGCCGGGCCATCGGGCGGCTGCTCGATGGGCGGCTGCTGCTCGGGGCGTACGGCGGCCCGCTGGTGCAGGCGGCCGATTCGCCGGACGCCCCCCTGCGGCCGATGCGCATCACCCAGAACGGGGTCGGGCGGCTACCGCTCGCGTACGATCTCCTCGTGACCCGCGCGGGGCAGGTCATGCTCAGCGAAGACAGCCGCGGCTTTACGCAACTCAACCCCCAAACCCAGGAGTTGCGTCCGCTGTCGTTTACCGCCGACGAGCGCGCCGTCCCCCTGCACTGTGCGGCGTTGCTCGAAGACCGGGCGGGCCGCCTGTGGGGCGGCACGTCTACGGGCCTGTTTGAGCTGTTGCTGCGGGAGGGGCGCGTGCGCCGCTACGCGCTGGGCGCGGCGGCGCGGGCGCTCGAACAGACGGAAATTCTGGATATGGCCGAAGACCCCGCCACCGGCGACCTGTGGCTGGCGACTGCCCGCGGGTTGTACCTGCTCGCACCCGCTACGGGTGCGCTGCGGCGCGTGGGCGGCCCAGGGCAGCCGGGCCGCCCGCTCCCCTCGGCGGCACTGCTGTGCGTGACCAGTGCCGGGCCGGGCCGGGCCTGGGTGGGCACCAACGATGCCGGCCTACTGCTGGCCGACGCCCGCGTGGGGCTACTGCGGCACCTCGATCTGGTAGACGGAATGCCCAGCCGCGTGGTGGCTACCGTGCTGCGCCAACCCAACGGCACCGTGTGGGCGGGCACCTACGCCGGGCTGGTGCGCTACGAGCCGGCCCGTGAGCGGCTCGCCGTCCTGACCGAAGCCGATGGACTGACCGACGCCGAGCTGAACCGCAGCTCGGCCTACGCCGACCCCCTGACCGGGGCCTTGTGGTTTGGCGGGGTGGGCGGGCTGCACCGCGTGTGGCCCCGCACCCCCGACGAGGGCGCCCGCCGCGCCCCCGCCCACCTGCTGGTGAGCGCAACGGCCGAACCTGCCCCCTCCGGCGCCCCCGGCGATCCGGAGCCCGCAGTGCATCTCGTGGCCGGCGATCAGGCGCCGCGCCTGCGGCTGGCCGCCGCCGACGAGGCCTTCGCGGAGCTGCGTCTGGCGCTCTCGAACCTGTTCTCGCCCGACCAGACGCACTACGCCTACCGGTTGCTCCGGCCTGATGGCCGGCCCATCGGGCCGTGGCTGCCGACCACGCGCCGGCTGGTACTGCGCGGGCTGGCGGCCGGTGACTACCTGGTGGAAGCCCGCGCCGAAACCGCCACCGGCCAGCCGGCGGCCAACACCGTGCGGGTGCCCCTCTACGTGGCGCGGGTGTGGTGGCAGCACCCGCTGGCCTGGCTGGCCGCTGCCGGGGTGCTGGTGGCCGTTGCCTACGCGCTGTTTTGGCTGCAAGGCCGCCGCGCCCGCCGCGAGGCCCACCTGCGCGAAGAGTTGGCGGCCAACCTGCACGACGAAGTGGGGGCCCTGCTCACGCGCATCAACTTCCAGGCGCAATTGCTGCGTGAGCAGCACCGGCAGCCCGTGCCCAGCGCCGGTAACCTCGACGCCGCCGCCGATGCCGCCGGCTTCGATCAACTGCTTCGGAACAGCCAGATGGCCGTGCAGACGATGCGCGACGTGGTGTGGAGCATCGACGCCGGCGCCGACTCGGTGGGCGCCCTACTCGACCGCATGCGCGACCAGCTCGACCAGCTCGGCGCCTCCACCGGCCTCGCGATGGAGCTGCACACGGCGGGTCTGCCCGATGCGCTGCCGCTGCCGCCTTCGTTGCGGCAGCACCTCTACCTCATTTTCAAGGAAGCGCTCACCAACGCCGTGCGCCACGCGACGGGCGCTACCGCCATCGACGTGCGGTTTGCGCGCGCGGCCGGGGTGGTGGAGCTGGAAATCAAGGACGATGGCGCCTACACCGCGCCCCCGCACCCGCCCGTTCGCCCGCCCAGCGGCCTGGGGCTGCGCAACCTGCGCCAGCGTGCCCAAGCCATCGGCGGCGAGCTGCAAACCGGTGCCCGCCCCGATGGGCTGCCC
Source organism: Hymenobacteraceae bacterium (assembly GCA_031425525.1). Classification (GTDB taxonomy): domain Bacteria; phylum Bacteroidota; class Bacteroidia; order Cytophagales; family Hymenobacteraceae; genus JANNMJ01. Next base: position 20,834 of record JANPJM010000070.1, read on the forward strand.
GGCTACCGGGTATGGGTACGGGTGAGGTTTTAGGTTAGAGGTCAGGTGTTTATTGCGGTTATGAAACAATCCATAATCGAAGCCAAGTCCTTCGCTTTTGCCGTACGGATGGTGCGGCTGTTTGCCCACTTGCTGGAGCGCCACGGGCACATTAGGGCGCTCTTGTACCAAGCGTTGAGAAGCGGCACGTCGGTGGGCGCCAATGTGGCGGAATCGGTCGATGCCGAATCGTTGCGCGACTTCATCAGCAAGCGGAGCATCGCTCTCAAAGAGGCCCGGGAAACGGAATACTGGCTACGCTTGCTCCACGAAACAGACCATCTGACGAAAGCCGAATTCGACAGTATCCACGCCGATTGCACCGAGTTGCTCCGTTTGCTGAGTACTAGCCTCCGGAAACAGCGCGAACAACTCAAAGCCAGCAAAAAATCGCCGCCAACTTCCCGACCCACCTCTGACCTCTCACCTCTCACCTCTGACCTCTCACAACTGACCTCTCACAACTGGCCTTTCGCCGCGCGGCTGATTAGCTCGCTACGGCTATTGACGTGCAGTTTTTTGTAGATGCTGCGCAGGTGCGTACTGACGGTAGTGGGCGAAACGTCGAGGCGCGCCGCGATCTGCTTGTCGGGCAGCCCGTCCACGATGGCTTCGAGTACCTGCTGCTCGCGTTCGCTCAACAGTGTGGGGCGGGCGGCGGGCGTGGGCTTGAAGTGGTGCAGCACCCGCCGCGCCACCGAACGGCTGAAAAAGGCCCCCCCCCGCATCACTTCCAGCAGCGCGGCTTTGATCTGCTCGAGGTTCGTGTTTTTGAGCACGTAGCCACTGGCACCCCCGCAGAGCGCCTGATAGATGCGGTCGGCGTCGTCGAAGGCCGTCTGGATCACGATCTCCACATCGGGCAGGCGGCGGCGCACGAGCGGCAGCATCTCCAGGCCGCTCATCCCCGGCAACCCCAAATCGAGCAGTAGCACCTGCGGCGCGAGGGCATCGTCGAGCTCGGCGAGAAAAGCTTCGGCCGAATCGGCCACGATGACGCACGCAAACTCGAGTTGCCGGCCAAAGTACTGATGCAGCATCTGCCGCACTTCGGGGTCGTCTTCGATAATGGCCAGGCGGATCGGCGTCATAGCCACAAAGGAACGATAGCACGGGAGCGGCGGCCAGCCGCCGGCCTACTGCATTTATAGTAGCGCCGCCCCTGACCGGCCTAGAGCAGTTTCGTGGTCAGTGTACGGATGTAGCGCGGGGCGCCGGCCCGCGAGCGCGGCAGCGCTTTCGCATTAAGCGCGCCGAGCAATATGCGAAACTCGCTCCGCTCGTTCCGCTCGTCGCGGGCCGGCGGCCGCCGGCCACAAAGCAAATAAATTTCCAGTCCTACTGTAAATCCAGTAGGGAGGGGGCTGGCAAACCGGTCCGATCAAGGCAGAGCTTTGCCCCGCCTTACCAATCAGCGTCCGACCAGGCTGCCCCGCCTTACAGTGGTGCAGCCAGCCGGAGACGGCGCCGGCGGTGGGGCCGGTTGCGTACCGTTTGCGCATTTATTTTTCTTCGCATGGCCAGTGTTGAAATGAATGGGTACGATATGGTCGTCGCCCTAACGCAAAATCTCCTCAATCAGCAGCTTGCTGAACTCATCGCGGCTCCGGATGCACCCGCTCCGCCGCCGGGTACGCCGCCCGTCGAATACCCAATCGAATCGAGCTTTACGATGCAGCTCAACCCCGCTGCCGCACCAGGCACGAACGGGGCGTGGCCGCTGGTACACGTCGATACGATGGCCGCCCCGACGATCACGATCCTCGCCAACGGTCAGCTTACGCTGACGTTGCACCTGCTCGAAGGGTACGTGCAGTGTTTCGTGGTCGGAAGTGAAGAAACATTTCCGATCAATAACGTGGATGTTTCCTTCACGGTCGATATGACCCTCGATACCATCAACGACCCTGACAGCCTGAACGCCCCGGAGGTAACCAAGAATCAGCTAAATGGCTTTTCTTCGGACGACTTCACGATTCAGTTTCTGATGCTGCAGTTCGAGACGGCAACCTTGATGAACTCCTGTGAGGTGACTTCGGAGAACTTTACCAAGAACTCGGCGCAGTATCTGGTTTTGATGAACTGCTTCGCCATCTATTTGTCCAACCTGCAGCAATCGGATAACCCGTACATTCTCGGGTACCCGATTCAATCGAAGAACCCAGCCCAAACGAATCCGACGCTCCCGGAATTTGCGCCCACCTCCTGCGAATTTTCGACCACGCTCTACACCACGCCGGGCCTGAGCACGCTCAACTACGGGCTGATGACGCAACACCGCGCGTTCCCGACGTCGGATAAGCGCCTCATTTTCGACACTCCCTGGATGACGGATCCGTCGTTGGCCGGCACGATTGTCATCGACCGGCAGGTGTTCGTGTCCGGCTACGTCGTGGCCTATGTGCTGCCGCAAATCAAAGCCGCGCTCAAGATATCCGACAACTGGACCCAGTCTGGCAACCCAAACGCCTGGAACATATACGACTACAAAAGCAATGAGGATCAGAACGATGGAAAAGGCGAGATCATCGACAGCGACGGCCTGAACGTTTACCGGCTGCAAAAGCAGACGACCAATTGTGATGTTCAGCTTTCGACCACGGGCGACATTCAGATTACAGCCAGCGGTTACTTCCAGGTTTACATCAAAGAAGAACAGTACGCGGTTTTGGGCTATGAGAAGCTCGGCGAAGCCGAATACAAACAGCCGTGGCATATGACCCTCAAACTCGGGATTGGCGTCGACGGCCAGTTCCTCCTCGACACAGACGTGGTCGAAGACGCGCTTCAGACGCCGATTGAGCCGAATGCCGGTTTCCTCGAAAGCATCGGCGACTGGTTCGCCAATCTCTTCACCGGCGGCGATTACACGAGTATCCAGGAAGCCGTGGCAGACAAAGCCCAGCATATGGTCGCCTCGCTCTCGACGTCGTTCGACAGTGCTGTCGTGAGCGATATGGATGTCCTCGCGAACCAGTTCGTGTTGCCGGCTGGCGATGTTATTTACTATAACTCGCTGGAATTCAATAGTTCACAGGACATGCGGTCAGACATCGCTGGCTACCAATAAGCGGGCGTTTTTCGATCACTTCATCCTTTTGCGTAGAGAATCCCCATGGCTTCCACGACCCAACCGTACCTATCAGGCCAGATCACGTGCACGGTAAGTGCTGATCTGATGCCGAATTACATCGCCGGCTCTGCCATCGATGCGCGTTTTCAGATCGATGTCGCGCAGGACGCGAACGGCGATCCGATCCTTTTCTCGATCAGCTCGCCGACCACCACCGACACCGCCACTACCGCTGCCGCCGCCGCCACCGATGCGAGCTTGGCGGTCAATCAATTCTTCGCCACGATGCGCGACCCGGCCATCCCCACGGGCTGGCAGCAGGTCAACATCAGCCCCCGGACCGACCGCGCCGTCCAGGCCTTCGGCGTAGTCCAGGACGCCAAAGCCAATACGATCGTGCTGGCCGTCGCCCTCGACGACGGTGCCGGTGGCAGCGAGGTGTACCTGACGGGCGCCTTGTCGGCAGACACCACAAAAACCGATTGGAACACTCTCGCCGCCACGGCGTGGCACCTCCGGCCGGGCATACCGGCAGGGGCGGTCGTTACGAAGCTCGTGCTCGGGAGCAATACCGCGATTAGCAAGGTGCCGCTCGTCATCGCGTCGGTGGAGAGCGCGGGCGCGGCGCTGAATTTCTTCCTTCAGGGCGACCCCACGAAAAACGATTGTCACAACTTCGACGCCGCGTCCACCTCGTGCTGGTGGCCGTACCAGCTCCCCGAAGGCGCGACTAGCCTGCAAGACCTCGTCATCGGGACGATGTACCTCGACCAAGCGTATCGCCTCGGTACGTATACGCTATATCAGGTAGGTTCCGCTGAACACCTGATGTTTACGTCGGTGCCGGATGCGTACTATTTGCCGCATTTCCGCCAGCTAACGCCCCCGGCAGGGGCCAAACTGCTCCAGACATTGCCCGACCCCGACCCGGCGTGGAACGGCTGCTCGACGCTCTACGTCGGTGGCACCGGACTGAGTATTTTCGAAGCATCGGCGCAATCGACTGATAACGCGACCGGGCAAGTCATTTCCGCCGATGCGGCTTTTGCCGATGTGACCCAATTGCTGGCCCGCGCCGACAGCACGCACGTGTCGTTGTGGGTGAAGACGCACAACCAGGTGCTGTACTACCTGCGGGGCGATCAGCACAGCACCGCTCGCAACTGGACGGTCCCGCTCTCGCTGCGCCAAAACGTCGCCCGGATAGCTGCCCTCCGCAACCAGCCGCGCGCGGCGAATGAGGTCTTCGCGGTGGGCAGCGACAACACCGTCGCCTACATCTGGCAAGATGCTGCTACCACCCAATGGAAGGAGAACGACCTGCCGTTGCCCGCGCTCGAGACGGTGCAGGAGTTTCCGTGTTTCACCACGGTGCTGACGTTTTTGGACGCCAATCTCAACCCGGCAACCAATCAAACGGTCTCCATCACCGCCTCGGAATGGATGTACGCAACGGTCAATGGGTACTTCAAAGCCCTTGACCCCACCGACGCCATCGATGCCGTCACCGATTCGCTCGGTAAGGTGACGATCATCAACAAGGTCGGCCGGATGGCAACGCCCATTTTTAGCGTGACGGCCGAATGTTTGGCGGCTCCGGTCACGGCCAACCCGGCGGCCAATGTGTTGGCGGGGTTAGCAAAGTTGCAGACCGGCCAAGACTTACTCGACGCCCAAACCCTTGACGGGCAGCCGGTGATTACGGGCGATTTGCGCAACGACTCCGACCAGCTCGACGCCGTTGCGAGCAGCATCCAGCAGCTCCTGCCGATGCTGGATGAGTTGCCCGCCGATGGCAGCCCCTACACCACCCCACCTGCCACAACCGCCTCGCTGGCCGTGACGCCGGGTGTACGCCCCCCGAAGCAGTCCCAAACCTGGGGGTTGAACTTGGCGGATGGGCGCGTCAGGTTCCACCACGGCGCCGACGTGGCGACGCATCTGCTCCCCCAGTTGGGGGCGGCGAGCCGCGCGATGGCGTTGCGCGCGGTGGGGCCACCGCTGGTACAGCTCAATGTAGTCGGCGAGACGGTCAACGCGGTTGCTTCCGTGGCCGGCGATGTACTCGAAGCCATGTGGCACGGGGTCGAAAAAGTCACGCAGGTCATCATCGACACGACGGCCAAAGTCGTCAATGGCATCGCGCAGGTCATCGTCTACATCGGCGATCAGGTGGTGAGCTTCGTGATTCAGTGCATCGCCGATGTCCTCAGCCTCATCAGTTGGATTCTGCAGGCAATCGCCGTCACCCTCGAAACGCTCATCAAGTGGCTCGGTTTCATCTTCTCGTGGGGCGATATCCTGAACACGCACCGCGTCATCTCGAAGATGGTGAACGAGACCATTGGCTACTTCGGGGCCGAACTCGACGGCGCCGCCGACCGCGTTCGGTTGTATTTCGATCAGCTGATCCTGCGGGTCGCGGCGTTACCGATGCTGCAAGTGCCCGGCGAACAGAACATCAATCTGTTTGCTTTGAATACCAGCGCCGCCGCGCAAGCCACGCCGCAGCAACTGGCGCTCGCCGCCCAAACCAGCAACAGTGCGGGTAGCAGCTTTGCCAACTACCAACTGATGCACGGCGGCATTCTGACGGGCACGGCGCCCGCCGATGACGCCACCTCGACCCCGATAGAAGCGTTTTTTCACGATGTACTCGCCCCGACGCTGCGGGACTTTTTCAATACCTTCAAAAACACGATTGACGACCTGCTCGGTCTGATTAAAAACAACGAGCTGACGATTAACAACATCTTAAAAGTGTTTTCGTCGGACTTCATCATCGGGTTGATTGAAGTCGTGCGCGACCTTATTGCGGGGTTGATAGACGCGCTCGCCGATACGATTGACTGGGTCAACGCCATCCTCAACGCGAAGCTCCCGATTCCGTTTCTGTCGGGCTTGTACTCGCTCGTCACGAAGGGCAGCACGTTCTCGCTCCTCGACTGTTTCTCCCTCTTCTTCGCCATCCCGGCGACGATTGGCTACAAGATCATCGGCGGCAAAGCCCCGTTCACCGATGAGCAGGTCACCTGGCTCGAGAGCCAAACCTACGCCACGCTCTTCCCTGCCTCGTTGCTGCCGCCGATGGCGGGGCCCCACAACAAGCGCCTCGCGCTCGTGACGACGGATGAGGTCTGGACGGGCATCAAGGCGGCCTACTCGCTCATCGGCGGAATGGTGTATAGCATGAGCGATTTGGTGGGTTGTTTTGTGTATGGCGCCAAAGCGGCGACGCTCGGGGAGATCAAGATGCTCGATAAGCTGGATACCGTTTGTGGGGCCGTGTACTTTGCCTTCAGCTTCCCGCTACGCGAAGACGATGACGTCACCGAGCAGATCTTGGATCTGCCGGTTTGGCTGGGCGAAGGCGTCGGCCTGGGATTAAAAGCGATCATAGCGCGCACCAAGCGCCTGGACGTGGAGGCGAAAGAAGGCGAGGCGACGATTGAAGACCTGTTCACCCTCGTGGAGGGATTGTGGGATTGCGCCTTCTACATCATCAGCCTGGGCGTAGCAGAAGAAAAGGACGCCGCCGAATACATCAAAACCGGCCAGAATCTGTGTTCCGGCCTCGGTGGAGCAATGGCGGGCGCGTCGGCTTTTATGACGACCGAATCCGAAGTAACTGGGCAAATCGAAATCACCGTCTTAGGGATAGCGGGCTACAGCATCGCCGTGCTGTTGAAAGATATTTCAGCCGTCGTGGGCGGGGCGCGCATCGCGAAAACGATGATAGATGATGTCGAGGAAATTTACTACATCATGTAGATTTTCCGGCCTGGTGGGCGCGCGCCTGTACCTGCCACAGGGGTGGGGTTCGGATACGGATCGGAACGGTCGCGCGGGCCTCTTACATGGTTGCGGCTAATCCCGAAAACATGTAAGAGAGGCGCACGTCTTACACATTTTCTGAATTTCCCAAAAGAGGTAAGACGTGCGCACGTCTTACCTCTTTTGGCCGTTGGCGACAAGAGGTAAGAACCTGTGCTTGCCCCGCCCCGCCGTGAGTTACGCCCCCAGCCTGCGCGCCGTGCGCGCCCATTTGCAAAAGCCCTGCATGCAAGGGGAGAGGCGGGGGCTACCCGACGTTGCGGTGGCGGAGCAGCAGGCCGGCGAGGAAAGCGGCGGCGCACCAGAGCAGCGAGCCGATTTCGTGGGCGGCCAGCTGCGCCGGGACGATCAGCTCGGCGCCGGCCTCGCGCATGCTCTGGAGCGTGAGGAGGGGGCCGGCGAAGGGGAGCCAGCCGACGTGTTCCCAGCGGAGCAGGGGCAGGGTGGTGGTGAGGCAGGCGAGGCCCACCCCGATGGGCAGGACGAAGGAGCGGCTCTGCATGCTCAGCACGTACTGGCAGCCGAGCATGCCGAGGGAAGCCACGAACGTGCGGGCCGTGAGGTGGGCAATGGCGCCGAGCGGGACGGCCTGGTGCTGGAAGCCGAACTCGGGGTGCAGCAGGCCGAGGAGGTAGCCGGAAACAATCAGCAGCCCGACGTAGGCGACGTGGGCCAGCACGAGCAGCTGTACCAGCACCAGAAACTTGCTGGTGTAGATGGTAGCGCGCCCCACGGGCAGGGCGTAGAGGTGTTTCCAGGCCGTGGCGCGGTGCTCGACGCTGACGAGTAGCCCCGCGAGCAGGACGATGAAGAGGGGCAGAAGCAGGACGGCGGCCACTTCCCAACTGGCACTGAGGTAGCGGAACCAGGGCGGCGCGTGGTGACGGAGGATGACGTTGCCCCGGAAGAAGAAGATGCAGAATTCCAGCAGCACCGGCAGGGCGCCGCCGGCAACGGCAAGCCAAAGGGCGGGGGTACGACGGAGCTTGAGGTAGTCGGCGGCCAGACAGCGGCTGAGCTGGCGGGCGAATGAGGGCGAGGCGAGGGGGAGGCTCATGCGGCAAACGGGGTGGTGAGCTGGAGGAAAATGTCTTCGAGGGAGGGCTGCTGGTAGTGGAGCTGGTAGATGGGCTGACCCGCCGCCACGAGGCGCTCGACGACGCTGGCTACCTGCTGGCGCGAGAGGCGGGGCAGCACGAGCGTTTCGGCGTCGGGGATGGGCAGGGCCGTTTCGGTGAACTCGGGCAGCAGGCGGCGGCAGGCGGCGGCGTCGGCGGTGTGGAGCACCAGGCGGGCGCTGGTTTCCTGCATCCGCTGGAGCGCCTCAATGCTGCCCTGAAAGCAGAGGCGGCCGCGCTCGATGATGCCCACGTGGGTGGCCACGCGCTCGATTTCGCTGATGAGGTGGCTGGAGATGATGATGGTCTTGCCGTAGTCGCGCCGCAGGTGCTGGAGCAGGGCGCGCATCTCGGTGATGCCGCCGGTGTCGAGGCCATTGGTAGGCTCGTCGAGGATGAGCAGGGCGGGATCGGGCAGCAGGGCCAGGGCGAGGCCCAGGCGCTGGCGCATCCCCAGCGAATAGTGGCCCGCCAGGCGGTTGGCGTCGGTGGTGAGGCCCACCGTGGCCAGCACCGCAGCGGTGCGGGCGCGGGGCAGGCCGTGGAGTAGGCGGGTGGCTTCCACGTTTTCGAGCCCCGTAAGGTGGGCGTAGATGGAGGGGTTTTCGATGAGCGCGCCCACGCGGCCCAGCAGCGCGGCGCGGTGGTGGCGCAACTCGTGGCCGAAGAGGTGAACGGTGCCGGCGGGCGGCGGGAGCAGGCCCAGGAGCAGGCGGAGCGTAGTGGTTTTGCCGGCGCCGTTGGGACCCAGGAAGCCGTAGATGGCGGCTTCGGGGACTGCCAGACCGACGTCGTGGAGGACGCGGCGGCCGCCGAGCGAGAACGATAAGCCGCGGGTGGCGGCGACGAGCGTTTCGGGCATCGGGAGGAGGAATGAAGTGGGGAAAAGGGAATGCAGCAGGGCGCCACGAGCAGGAGCCAACGGCGCAAAAGTCCTGAGAGCTTGCAGGAGGAGGGCGCTGAAATCGACCAACACCCCTAGCGGTAGCCGCAACGCCGGAATGGGTGGGACGAACCGGGGAAATCCGCCCTACGTGGGATGTAGCGTGGGCGGGCTGCTCCGTCAGCGGGACGGGAGGTCGAGGAAAAAGGCCCGTTGCCGGTCGGGAGGCGGGTGTTGGTAGAAAAACGGCGGTGTGGCCAAACGGGGGCCAGTACATTCGCCGACGTGAACGTGCTACCCGAATCATCCACCCCGCCCGCCCCGGGTCCCGCGCTTGCCCGGAGCCTGCCGCCGCTGGTAGTGCCGCTGCTGCTCCACGGCACGGTGTGGGGCACGGGCATCTGGTTTCAGATCAATCAGTGGTATATGCTGGGGCCGCGCCTCGCGGGGGGCTGGACGGCCAGCCAGATGGTGGCCGACATCAGCCTCACCCTGGCCACGTACGCGCTGCTGTTCTATGGCAACTGGTACGGGCTGGTCCCGCGCCTGCTGGCCCGCCACCGGGTGGCGGCCTACGCGGGGGCAGTGGTGGTGGCAATCCTGCTGACGGCCGGGCTGCGCGGTGCGGCGGCGTGGTGGCCCGCCATTGGGCCGATGGACGAAATGTTTCGGCGGGACCGGACGTGGATTCCGTCGCAGTCGGTGGCGACGGGGTTGCTGGTAGTGGGCGTCAGCTCGGGGCTGAAGGTGACGGGCGACTACCTGCGCGGCGAGCGCAACCGCCGGGAGCTGGAAAACCAGAAGCTGGTGATGGAGCTGTCGCTGCTGAAGGCGCAGCTCAACCCGCACTTTCTGTTCAATACCCTCAACAACATCTACGCGCTGGCGCGGCGGCAGTCCGACAAAGCCCCGGAGGCGGTGCTGCGGCTGGCCGAGCTGCTGCGCTACGCGCTCTACGAGTCGGAAGACGCGCGGGTGCCGCTCAGCCAGGAGATCACCAACCTGCACCGCTTCATCGGGCTGCACGAGCTGCGGCTGCCGACGCCGGGGGCGGTGGCGTTTGAGGTAGCGGGCGACCCCGGCGGGGTGCTGTTGGCGCCGATGCTGCTGCTGCCGCTGGTGGAAAACGCCTTTAAGCACGGCGATCTCAGCGGCCCGTCGCCGGTGGTGCGGGTGGCGCTGGCCGCGGCGACCGACCGGGTGAGTTTTACGGTGCGCAACCGCCTGCCGCCGGCGGACGCTCGCCTGCCGGCCCAGCCAGGCGGCGTAGGGCTGGGCAACCTGCGGCGGCGCCTGCAATTGCTCTACCCCAACCGGCATCAGTTGACGGTGCGCCCGGACGCGCAGGACTACGCGGTGACGCTGGTGCTGCTGACGGGGTGAGGAGCTAGCAGGAACCGTTTGGGGCGAGCTTGCTAACCCTGGTTGCGGAGTTGCCGGTCCCCGTCAGGGGACTCCGATCGGTAGCCCCGAACGGATGGGTGAAAAAACGTGTCCCCGTCAGGAGATACCGAAAGGCGTTAGTTCGGTATCCCCTGACGGGGACACCCCGTGCCGGTGAAACTCTTTTTCTACCGATCGTTGTCCCCTGACGGGGAGAGCCCCTGTAGCAATCCGCAACTTGGGTTTGCTACCAAAAGATGGCCCCTCCGGGTCTGCCGCAACAGCAACCATCCACCTTCAATGAACCCGTCCTTGCGATGGAAACACCTACCACTCCCCCAAACCTGCTGACGTGCGTGGCGGTGGACGACGAGCCGCTGGCGCTGGAAGTGCTGGCCGACTACTGCGCCCAGGTGCCGTTTGTGCGGCTGGTAGCCACGTTTACCGATGGGCTGGCGGCGCTGGCTTACGTGCAGGCGCACCCGGTGGACCTGCTGCTGCTCGACGTGCAGATGGCCCGCCTGACGGGGGTGGCGCTGGCGCGGATGCTGGCGACGGGCCCCGGCCGGCCGCGGATTGTCTTCACCACGGCCCACCCGCACTACGCGGTGGAGAGCTACGAGTTGAGCGCCACCGACTACCTGCTCAAGCCGATTGCCTTCGAGCGGTTTCTGCAGGCCGTCCACAAGGCGTACCAGCAGGTACACCCGGTGGCAGCGCCAGCCGCAGCGGGCCGCGCGGACGCGGACGGCACCACCGACGCGATGTTCGTGCGGCACGAACACCGGCTCCAGCGGGTGGCGTTTGCCGATATCCTCTACGTGGAGGGGATGAAGGATTACCTCTACATCCACACGCCTACCGGGAGGATCCTGACGCTGCAATCGCTGCGGCGGGTGGAGGAGGTGCTGCCGCCGAGCCGGTTTGTGCGCATCCACAAGTCGTTTGTGGTGGCCATCAACCGCATCGAGCACGTGGAGCGGGGCAAGGTACAGGTGGCGGGGCGGCTGCTACCGATCGGCGAGACCTTCCGGGATGGTTTTATGGAAGTGCTGCGGGCGCACAACGCGCTGTAGGGCGCGGCGTCAGGCGCGGCGTAGGGCGGCGCGTAAATGCGTTGAATAGTATCGGATAGGCCCGCATAATACAAGACTAGATTTGGTATCCACTCCACTAATACATTGTAGTAGAAATGGGGGTAAAACCGTGGCTTTGTGGCCCTGAAAGGGCTACCTGATCCGGGAGTGCGGTCGTCCTGGAGCTTTCTTTTTTCGGTAACTTAGGAATAGCGGGCTACAGCATCGCCGCGCTGTTGAAAGATATTTCAGCCGTCGTGGGCGGGCTGCGCATCGCGAAAACGATGATAGATGATGTCGAGGAAATTTACTACATCATGGTAGATCTTCCGGCCTGGTGGGCGCGCGCCTGTACCTGCCACAGGAGTAGCGAGTGCCCGTGCCCGCCTGCCGTCGCCGGCCGCCGCCTCCTCAAGCGAGCGCAGACGGGCAGTGCCATCCGGCTGAAAAAGCCGCGCGCAGGGTGGAAGACTCCCCCCTCCCCCGCAATCGGAACGGTCGCGCGGGCCTCTTACATGGTTGCGGCTAATCCCGAAAACATGTAAGAGACTCGCACGTCTTACACGCTTTCTGAATTTCCCAAAAGAGGTAAGACGTGCGCACGTCTTACCTCTTTTGAGTGTTAGCAACAAGTGGTAAGAACCCGTGCTTGCCCCCACCCCTCATGAGTTACGCCCCCAGCCTACGCGCCGTGCGCGCCCACTTCGAGCTGCCGCAGCGCGAGCTGGGTATCTGGCTCGGTCTGAGCCGAATGCAACTTACCCGCATCGAGGCCGGTACCGACCCGTTGCCCGGCCACGCCCGTACCTGGCTCTGGCCCTGGCTAACGGCGCTCAACGACCAACTCGCCGCGCCCGACGCCGTGCCTGACGCCGTACCCGCTCCCGCTCTGCCCGGCCCCGAACCACCCGCTGCCGGCCCGGCGCTTCTGCTGGCCCGCTGGCGCGAGTGCCACTTCCAGGCCGAGGTATTGCGGAACCTGCTGACTGCCGAGCAGGCGCGCATCCGCACGTGGCGCCGCCGGCTGGCGGCCGGCCCACCGCTGTGGGCCGCGCTGGCAGCCGAAGCGCTCGCTTCGGCCCCCGCCGGCCCCGCCGGCCCCGCCGGCCCCGCCGGCCCCGCCGACCCCGCCGACCCCGCCGCGTTGGCGACGCGCCGGCGCTGGCTGGTGCGCCTGCTCGAAGCCGCTACCGACGGGCTGCACCCCGCCCACCCCACCACCGGCCCCACGGCTGCCGCCCTGCTGGCGGCCCGCCGGGGCGCTTACCTGCACGAGGCCGCCGCGCTGGCCGCGCACCTGGCGGGGGCGGCCGAAGCGAGGGGGTAAAAGAAAGGCGTTTTTTTTTGACGCTGTACATACTAGGCGGGCCGGGCCGAGCGTTGTAGGGCGGACGGTTATTTTTTTTCACCCCCTAATCTCTTTTGCCGATGACGTACTCGACTGAAATTCTGCTCACCCAGGCCGATTGCGATATCGTGATCGCCGACACGAACGAGGAGATCGAACGTGAACAGTTCAACATTACGGCCCTACAACGGTCGGCGACCCTACGCACGGGCGATGCCACCGAAGACGCCGAAGCCATCACGGCGCTCACCGACCAGATTACGCCCCTCGAAACCCGGATCGCCGGGATGACCACCGGTAGCGAAGCGCGCACTAAGGCGGAACTGCAACTGCGGGCATTGCGCCGCGACCGCGAAGCCTTGCAGGATGCCCAACTCAAGCAGGGTGCCCGCGCCGCCTTCCGCCGCCTGCGGGCGCTCGATTCGGCCCAGCGCCAACTGGCCGGGTTGCAGGATTGCCTGGCTCAGGTGACGGCCCGCCGCGCCGCGCTGCCCGCGTAGTGCCGGCCGCCGCCGGGTAGCTCATCCGGCTGTAAACGGCAAACGCCCCGCTGACCCACCCGGTCGGCGGGGCGTTTTGCGTGGTGGGGGCAAGGGCAAAAAAAACGCCGCCTCTACTGTAAATTCAGTAGGCGCGCGGCTGGTAATCGGGTAGGGCAAGGGTCGTGCTTTGCAGGTAAATCGGAGTATTCCATCTCTTTCTCCGATTGCCCTGCACGATGCTACACATTTCTACTTTTCGGCCCGTTGCGTTGCGGGTAGCCCTAGGGCTGCTACTGGCGCTGGGCTACGGGCGGGCGCTGGCCCAGGCACCCACCATCAGTAGTTTCTCCCCCACGAGTGGGCCGGCGAACACCACCGTGACCGTGACGGGCACCAACCTGACCAACATCAAGTCGGTGGTGCTGCGGGGGATACCGTGCAACATCACGCCGATTTCGGCCACCAGCGCGTCGTTCAAGGTGCCCGCGCAGGCCAGCACCGGGCGGTTTCGCCTGACCACCACGGGTGGCAATGCGTTTAGCAGCAGTGTTTTTACGGTGACGCGGGCCAGCAGCTCGCTCACCTACGTGCTGCGCAGCAGCAACTTTAACAGTATCGACGTCGGCGACTTCTCGACGCCCGCGTTCACCGACCTCGACCACGATGGGCTGATCGATATGCTGGTGGGCCGGGAGATTGATGGGCTGGTGGCTCACTACGAGCAGAGCGCCGCCAACAGCACCAGCTTTACGCTGCGCTCCACGAACCTGAGCGGGCTGACCGGCCACTACAACTCGCTCGTGTCGGTGACGGACATCGACGGCGACGGCCTGCTGGAACTGGTGGTGGGCACCGGCGCCGGCAACTTCAAGCACTACGAGCAGACGGCGATGAACGGCACGTCGTTCACGCAATTGTCCAACGACTTCAACAACGTCTTCAGCGCGGGCGGCTTGACGTTCCAGATTCCGCACTTCACCGATATCGACGGCGACGGCCTGCTCGACCTACTGGTGGGCGACGAGTTTCTGAGCCGCTACGAGCAGACCGCCGCCAACGGCGGCACCTTCACCCAACTGAATAACCAAAACTTCGGCCCGACGGCCGATGCCAGCAACGGCGGCGCGGCGGCCTGCGTGACCGACCTCGACGGCGACGGGCTGCTCGATATGCTGGTGGGGCGCACCAATGGGCAACTGTTTCACCACGAGCAGGCCAGCGCCAACAGCACCTCGTTTCCGTCGGTAGCTACGGCCTTCAACGGCCTGAATCTGTCGGGCTACACCGCCCCGGCCATTACCGACTTCGACGGCGACGGGCTGCTCGATTTGCTGGTGGGCGGGAGCGATGGTGTCCTGCGCCACTACGAGCAGGTGGGCACGCCGACCATCACCAGCTTCACGCCCACCAGCGGCGTAATCGGCACCAGTGTCACCATCACCGGCACCAACCTCGACGGCGCCACGGCGGCGCGGGTCAACGGCACCAACGGCACCATCGTGGGCACGCCGACTTCCACGAGCCTCACCTTCACCGTGGGCGCGGGCAGCACCACGGGCGTCGTGACCGTGATTACGCCCGGCGGCACGGCTACGGGCAGCACGTTTACCGTTACGGCTCCGGCCCCGACCATCACCAGCTTTAACCCCACCAGCGGCGTAATCGGCACGAGCGTGACCGTCACCGGCACGAACCTGAACGGCGCCACGGCGGCGCGGGTGAACGGCACGGCGGGGACGATTGTGGGCACACCGACTTCGACGAGCCTGACCTTCACGGTGGGCGCGGGCAGCACCACCGGTGCGGTGACCGTGATTACGCCCGGCGGTACGGCTACGGGCAGCACATTCACCGTGACGACGCCCCCGACCATTACCAGCTTCAACCCCACTAGCGGGCCGGTGGGAACGTCGATCACCATCACCGGCACCAACCTGACGGGCGCCATTCTCGCCCGCGTCAACTTCGCGGTGGGGACGATTACCGCTAATACCGCCACCTCGCTCACCTTCACGGTGGGCGCGGGCAGCACCACGGGCGCCGTGAGCGTGACCACCACCGGTGGCACCGCCACGAGCAGCACCTTCACGGTGATTCCGGCGCCGACCATCACCAGCTTTACGCCCACCAGCGGGCCAGTGGGCACGAGCATCGTCATTACCGGCACGAACCTGAGCAGCGCCACCTTCGCGCGGGTCAATGGCACGGCCGGCACCATCACGGCCAACACGGCTACCAGCCTCACCTTCACGGTGGCGGCGGGCAGCACGACCGGCGCCGTAAGCGTGACCACGGCGGGCGGCACGGCCACGGGCAGCACCTTCACGGTGATTCAGCCCCCCACGATTACCAACTTCACCCCCACCAGCGGCCCGGTCGGCACCAGCATCGTCATCACCGGCACGAACCTGAGCAGCGCCACGGCCGCGCGGGTGAACGGCACGGCGGGCACCATCACGGCCAACATGGCCACGAGCCTCACCTTCACGGTGGGGGCGGGCAGCGCTACGGGGGCGGTAAGCGTGGTGACACCGGGCGGCACGGCTACAGGCAGCACCTTCACGGTGACGGTGCCGCCCACCATTACGTCGTTCACCCCCACCAGCGGGCCGGCGGGCACGAGCGTGACCCTCACGGGCACCAACCTGGGGGGCGTGACGGGGGTGCGCTTCGGCACGGGCGGGCTCACCACCAACTTCGTGAGCCAGTCGGCCACGAGCCTGACGGTGCTGGTGCCGGTGGTGAGCAGCACGGGCGTGATTACCCTGACTTCGAACACGGGCGCGACGGCCAGCACGGCCACGAACTTCACCTACACGCCGCGCCCGGCGGGGCTGACGGCCACCCTGAGCCCGGCCGGCCCGCTGGACGTGTGCGCGGCCCGGACGCTGACGGCCTCGGCCAGCAGCCCGGCCTTTGGCACGGGCACGGGCTTCAACGGCGCCGTACAGAGCGTGACGGCGCAGGCCGACGGCAAAGTGCTGGTTGGGGGCAACTTCCTGGGCTACAACGGCACGACGGCCCTCAATGGCTTGGTGCGCCTGAATGCCGACGGCACCCGCGACGCGACCTTCGTGACCGGCACGGGCTTCAACGGCAACGTGTTCAGCGTGGCGGTGCAGGCCGATGGCAAGGTCCTGATGGGCGGCGATTTCACGAGCTACAACGGCACGACGGGCCTCAACCGCCTGGTGCGCCTCAACACCGACGGCACCCGCGACGCGAGCTTTGCCACCGGCACGGGCTTCGACAACCAGGTGCTCGGCGTAGCGGTGCAGGCCGACGGCAAGGTGCTGGTGGGGGGCGATTTCACGAGCTACAACGGCACGACGGGCCTCAACCGCCTGGTGCGCCTGAATGCCGACGGCACCCGCGATGCCACGTTTGCCACCGGCACGGGCTTCAATAATTTTGTATTTAGGGTGGCGGTACAGGCCAACGGCCAGGTGCTGGTGGGGGGCAGCTTCACGAGCTACAACGGCACGACGGGCCTCAACCGCCTGGTGCGCCTGAATGCCGACGGCACCCGCGACGTGAGCTTTGCCACCGGCACGGGCTTCTACAACCAGGTGCGCAGCCTATCGGTGCAGGCCGACGGCCAGGTGCTGGTGGGGGGGGGCTTCACGAGCTATAATGGTACGACGGGTGTCAATCGCCTGGTGCGCCTGAATGCCGACGGCAGCCGCGATGCGAGCTTTGCCACTGGCACGGGCTTCGACGGCGTGATACGGAGCGTGGCCGTGCAGGCCGACGGCCGGTTGCTGGCGGGCGGCGACTTCGCGAGTTACAACGGCACGACGGGTGTCAATCGCCTGGTGCGCCTGAATGCCGACGGCAGCCGCGACGCGAGCTTTGCCACGGGCACGGGCTTCCCTAGTATCGGCGAAATCGTACAGAGCGTGGCGGTGCAGGCCGACGGCCAGCTGCTGGCAGGCGGCAACTTCACGAGCTACAACGGCACCACGGGCCAGAACCGCCTCGTGCGCCTCAACGCCGACGGCAGCCTGAACGCGGCCCCCACGGCCGTGACCGGGGCGACGTTCACGTTCGCGCCGGGCGGCACCACCACCAACCCGCTCGTGACGAGTACCGCCGGTACGTACAGCGTCGTGGCCAGCCTCAACGGCGAAACCTCGGCCGCCTCGAATGCGGTGGTGCTCACGGCTTGCCTGCCCACCATCACTAGCTTCACGCCGACGAGTGGGCCGGTGGGCACGAGCATCGTCGTCAGCGGCACGAACCTGAGCGGCGCCACTTTCGCGCGGGTCAATGGCACGGCGGGCACCATCACGGCCAACACGGCTACCAGCCTCACCTTCACGGTGGCGGCGGGCAGCGCCACGGGCGCGGTGAGCGTGACGACGGCCGGCGGCACGGCCACGGGCAGCACGTTCACCGTGATTCCGCCGCCCACCATTACCAGCTTCACCCCCGCCAGCGGCCTGCCGGGCTCGGTGGTAACCATCACGGGCACCAATTTCAGCGGGGCCACGGGCGTGCGCTTCAACGGGGTGCTGACCAACGGCCTGACCGTGACCAGCCCCACCAGCCTGACGGCCTACGTGCCCGTAGGCGCCACCACTGGTACGCTCCGCGTAACGACGCCGAGCGGCACGGCCACGAGCGCCACCGCCTTCACCGTGACGGCCATTGCCCCGGACGTGGCCGTGGCCGTGACCCCGGCCGGGCCATTGAGCGCCTGCGGCGGACCAACCCTGACGGCGGCGGCGACCATCCGGCCGTTTGTGCCCCCTGGCACCGGCCTGAACTCCACGGTGTATGCCGTGGCGCAGCAGCCCGACGGCAAGCTGCTCGTCGGTGGCGACTTTACCAGCTATAATGGGGTAAGCGCCAACTGCGTCATTCGCCTCAACGCCGATGGCAGCCCCGACGCGACGTTTGCGACCACCGGCACCGGCCTCAACAACGAGGTGTATGCGATGGCCTTGCAACCCGATGGCAAGGTGCTGCTCGGCGGCCGGTTTATCAGCTACAACGGCACGGCGGCCAGCCGCGTGATTCGCCTCAACGCTGACGGCAGCCGCGATACGTCGTTCAGCCCCACGGGCACCGGCCTCAGAGGCGACGTGTACGCGGTGGCCTTGCAGCCCGATGGCAAGGTGCTGCTCGGAGGCCCGTTCACCAGCTACGACGGGGAGCTGGCCAATCGCGACATACGCCTAAATGCCGACGGCAGCCGCGATGCCTCGTTCAGCCCCACCGGTACCGGTCTCAGCAACACGGTGCGAACAATGGCCCTACAGCCCGACGGCAAGGTGCTGCTCGGCGGCGACTTGCTCACCTACAACGGGGTGGCCAACAGCCACCTCATTCGCCTCAATGCCGACGGCAGCCGCGATGCCTCGTTCAGCGTCGGCACCGGCTTCAACAACGATGTGAATGCGGTGGCGGTGCAGCCCGATGGCAAGATGCTGCTCGGCGGCCAGTTCACCAGCTACAACGGGGCGGCGGCCCAACGCGTGATTCGCCTCAATGCCGATGGCAGCCCCGATGCGACGTTTGCCACCATCGGCACCGGCCTGAATAATACCGTTTGGTCGGTGGCGCTACAGCCCGACGGCAACGTGCTGTTCGGCGGCGACTTTACCTTCTACAACGGCGCGGCGGCCAACCACATCATTCGCCTCAACGCCGATGGCAGCCCCGACGGGACGTTCGC